>FR880046.1 GCA_000435175.1 Clostridium sp. CAG:245 | reverse complement strand
TTTTGATTTTACACACTTAAATTTATACTTTCTAGTACTATATTCGTAATGTGATAGTCTCTCTCTTGCAACTTCTCTGGTCCGGGTTTCGTAATGGTCCAAAACAGATTGATAATGGTGGAATTCCATTTGTTGAGACGTAACTCTGCCTCCAGCTGGAACGCTCCAATCACTTTCATGAAAAGTTCTGTTTTGTTCGATACTAATGCTCCTACTCCAAGAAAAATCTGTGATTTGCATGTTTACTTCTTTTGGCGTAAATAAGAATATTACTCCAATAATAGAAAGCAAAACAGCTAAAACAATAGCAATAACTTTTTTGTTTAAAAAAATATTTGCTAAATTGTAAGAACTAAAATCATGCTGTGAATAATCTTCTTGCTGGCTTTCGAAGTGCTGATACTTTTCTTCTTTTTCGTGGTTCTGTTCAAAATCATTTTCTGTAGTTTCTGCTTTTCCAGATTCTTTTTCTCTGTTTGCCTCCTGTACTTGAAAATAATCTTTGCTTTTGCCTCTTTCTGCTCCACACGACATACACTTAGTGAGTTTTGCCGAATTGTAGCTGCCACAAAATTCGCACATCCAATCAGGTTCTTTGCTAATTTTGGTTGCCTCGTCTTCTGGAACATAGTCCTTCGGATCATCAACATAAAATTTTACATCTTCACCTCTTGGTCTGCCGCAATTAGGGCATTCTCTTTCACTACCACGTATGCCTTTTGTGCCACAGTAGGAACAATCCCACCGTCCAACGACAATTTTGCCCATTTTTCAACCTCCTTAGTGGTCTATTTATAAAATGGTAACTTCATCTATTATATCATAAAAATGGATTATATAACAGCCTTTTTAGCCTATATTTTATTTATAACTCCTAAAAATTTATAATTTTCTCCCAAGGTAGGTCTTTTTTTCCAAAATGACCGTAATTTGTTGTTTGTCTATAAATTGGTCTTTGTAAATCTAGATAATTTATTATGCCTCTTGGTGTTAAATCAAAAGTCTTATCTATTTTTTCTACAATCTCTTCTTCTGGAATCGTATTAGTTCCATAAGTATTTACATATATAGACACTGGTTTTGCAACGCCAATACTATATGCAATTTGAATTTCGCACTTTTTTGCATAACCATTTGCAACAATATTTTTCGCAATATGTCTTGCCATATAAGAAGCCGAACGGTCAACTTTTGTTGGGTCCTTTCCAGAAAAGGCTCCTCCACCATGTCTTGCTGCTCCTCCATAAGTATCAACTATTATTTTTCTTCCTGTAAGTCCACTGTCTCCAAGAGGTCCACCTATTACAAATCTTCCTGTTGGATTAATAAAATATTTTGTATTTTCATCTAATAAATTGGCTGGAACTATTGGCTTTATAACTTTTTCAATTATGTCTTTTTTTAGAACATTCATATCAACATCAGGCAAATGTTGTGCAGATATTACAATAGTATCTACTCTTACAGGCTTGTCTCCATCATATTCAACTGTAACTTGCGTCTTGCCATCTGGTCTTAAATAATCTATTATTTTTTCTTTTCTAACTTCTGTCAATCTCTTAGAAAGTTTGTGTGCAAGTGAAATTGGAAGAGGCATCAACTCCTCTGTTTCATCACAAGCATAACCAAACATTAACCCTTGGTCACCAGCTCCTTCAGACTCAATATCTTTACCTTCTTTGTCTTCAAGTGATTTATCAACTCCTAGTGCAATATCTGGAGATTGCTTAGATAAATTTATGTATATTTTGCAAGTTCTGTAATCAATATCATACTCACTATCAGCATATCCAACTTCTTTTATCGTATCTCTTACAACCTGCTCTATATCAACATTTGCAGTCGATGTAATTTCTCCTGTTATAAAAATTTCACCTTTACCCGCAACAGTCTCGCAAGCGACTCTTGCATTCTTATCTTTTGCCAAATAACTATCCAGAATATTATCTGATATATAATCACATAGCTTATCTGGATGTCCTTCTGTAACACTCTCTGATGTAAATAATCTTTTCATACTTGCCTCCTTCAAAACCGCCAATTAGAGACGCCCCTTTTTATGCGAAAACCATCACTCAATTAGACATGCTTTTTATCTAAAACGTCTTCTTCAACAATTCAATCTAATTAAAATATTTTTCAATCTTTCTATAAAAGCTAAAAAAACTTGTACTAACGTAGGTACAAAGTTTAACGATTCTTAGAAATCATCATTCAAAGTCCATTCCGTAACTTTGTCGGTATTAGCACCTAACTCAATAGGTTGCTGCGGAGTCGAAAAGCCGATTCTTTCGTCCACTCTTGATAATATATATTACAAAAATTATTATACAAATTAAATATATTTATGTCAAGTGTTTTTGTAATTTAGAAACGCACAATTTAGAGACGAAGAAAAAAACGTACCTGTGCATTATTTTTTCGTCCAAAAAGGGGCGTCCCCAATGGGCGAAAAGGGGTGTCCCTATTGGACGTTATACCACATATTCAATCTGATTATGCGGAAAATATTTATGCATTTCTTCTCGTAAGAATTTTTCTCCTTCTTCGCGTATATAGTCTTTATACATATATTTTCCCCTGCCACGTCCTCTCATTAATTCTGGGCTATATAAATCTATTGCATTTGGAAATGCTTCTGTATTTATTGCCTTGTGAACAAAGCTGTACGTCATAAAAATAATTTCGAAGAATGCCTGCTTCTTAGCTTTTTCATTTAAATTTTCATATAAATATTTTATTAAATTCGAATATAGCTCTTTCCAATTTTCTACTAATATTACAGGTGCTATCAATATTCCGATAGGATAGCCGGCATCTGCTAATTTATTTATAGCTTGAACCCTATTTCTTAATCTCGATGTACCGAATTCAACTTTGTTAATAATTTCTTCTGGGTTTACACTCACTCTAATAGTAACTTTTCCATTATGTTTTAAAGGCAAAATGTCATCTACCATGTCAAACTTAGTAGGAAAAGTTAAATGCCCCTTTGAAGTATTAGCAAAATTTTCAATCGTCCATACTAAATTATTTGTAATTGTATTTTCTAAAATTAAATCGCTGTTACTTCCAATTTCAAAAGTTAAATCTTTCTCTGAATTTTGAGCAGTTCTTATAATTTTATCTAACATTTCTTCTCTATTTACAAACAGTCTCAAATATGCACACTTATTGTAATTACATACAAGATAACAATACATACACATTGCTGTGCAACCAGAAGATGTATATGGAACTAGAAAATCTGATGTCTTATGATTTGGAACAAATTTATGTGTTTTTCTAACTCCTATTATCAGATTTTGCTTCATATCTGCAAAATCCTTATTTTGCTTTTTTCTCATTTCTTCAATATTATTATGATTGTCAATCATTACTCTTGGAACATCAGCATATTTTTCTAATAACTCTCTTCCAAGCGCATAATTTTCAATATTATTTTCACAATATAAAGCCTTTGGCTTAAACATACTAATCACCCACAATATGTTATCCAAAAACTTACATTTTAAACATTTATTTTCAAAATTAGACATTTCCCCTGGTTCGTAAAGTTTAACAGCTCTCCCACGTAAGTGGAAGAGCTGTTTTTGGTATTTATAATCAGCTCACTCATTTTTTAGCATACTGTTTTTCAGTCATTATTTAAAAAATTCATTACTAAATCGATAATTACATCTTTTTCCTTTGGATTTGATTCAGCAATTAATAAAGTAAGTGCTGTTAATGTATTATTGTCAATTACCTGTTTATTATTTTTATATAATATTCCATAAAAATTCAAAAAATATATAAACAGTGTTGCTGCGATTCTTTTATTTCCATCTGCAAATACATGATTTTTTACTATTAAATATAAGAAATTAGCTCCTTTTTCTTCAATACTTTTATAAATATCTTGTCCGTCCGAAACTTTGATAAATATTCCCGATAATAGATTCTAGTCCCTTATTTCTTTCAACTGCAAAGAGTGAACTTTCCTCATTAAATCTCAATTTGTTAATTATACTTATACATTCTTGATATTCAATTTTTCGTGTATCTAAGTTTCCTTGAATTTTCTTTAATGTCTTATGGTCATAATCATCCAATAAATCTAATGCTTTTGTGTATCCTGCAATTACCTTTAATATTTCTTTCGCATCGTTACCCTCAAGTCTTTCATCAATACGATTAGCAATATCTATTAGCTTTACAGTTTTCTCTAAATAATCTAATCTCTTTTGATTTATTGCATAGCCTTTTAACATATAATCTTTTAATATCTTATTTGCCCACTTTCTAAATGCTACGCCTTGCGATGATTTAACACGATATCCAACCGATGTAATTACATCAAGATTATAGTATTCTACACTATATTTTTTTCCATCTTTAGCAGTTGTCGCAAATTTTGCGACAACTGAATTGTCATCTTTTAGTTCTTCTTTCAAAGCATTATTAATATGCTTTCCAATAGTTTTTATATCTCTTTCAAACAATTCTGATAGTTGTTGCCTATTAAGCCATACTGTTTCATCTTTTAGGTTTACCTCTAATTTTACTCCTTGGTTTTCAAATAAAATAATTTCATTTCTTTTTTCGTCCATAAGAACACGTCCTTTATATAAAATTTAGTTCTTAGTATATTCGTTGTTATCTATAAAATATTAATTATTTTTATTTTTGAACTATTGCATCTATTTTATAATAAGAACAAATATTTGTCTATACTAAAATGAAATTTTTTACTTTAATATAACCTTAACACTTTTCATATGTATATAATATCATTAGATGTTATGTTACAGAGTTGAACGTCTTATACTTTTATGCTATAATTATAAATGATGTAGTCGTCTTCGACGGCAAAAGTTTTTTAGTCAGAAAGGTGGCTCAATTATGATTGTAAAGCAGGCTTTTGTAACTCGGGAGAATCCACGCGAAACTTTTTCAATAATTGAAAAGACATTAACAAGTAGACCTAATACACAAATATTTGTATCGAAGGAAATTGTTAAGGATTTACCTCTTACCAATGCCCTCGGCGGTTCTGTATATGCTTATAATGAAGATTTTATGCATTGGTGTGGATATTATAAGGAGGAAAGCCAAGACACATCAATCTTTGGCTTTGCACCTATTACTAAGGAATATATGCATCTTGCTATATACTATTCGCGTGAACATAGAATTGAATATTGTCATTACGGAGCTTGTTTAAAAAAGTTATTACTTATCGATTTTGAACCATAACTAAAACGGTAGTGCGAGTATTGTTACACCCGCACTACCGTTTTATAAAATAATGAGTTCCATTCAAGCACTTCTGCTCCGCTCTTTATAGTTTTATTTAATTACTAACTCTTTACTTTTTTCTACTATACTGCATATTAAGTCTACAACATTATTTATTCCAATAGAGTCGCTATTTACGCAAATGTCATAATTTGATGGCGTCTCCCATCCTCTTTCCGTGTAGTATTCGTAGTGGTTTGATCTTAATTTGTTTATTCTTGCAATTTCTTTTTCTGCTTTTTCTTTATCCATATGATAAAATTCAGTTGCTCTTTTTATTTTATTTTCCATGCTACTACTTACAAATATTTTCAAAACATTCTTTTTGTCTTTTAATATGAAGTCTGCACATCTTCCAACTATTACGCAAGATTCTTTATCAGCTAAATCTTTTATTAAGTTTGATTCTTGTATAAATAGTTCGTCAGAGTTATTCAGACCAGCATAATAGCCATTATTGAAACTATCAAAAACAGTTCTTTTTTGTTCGTTGTCTTTTATATATTCTTTTGATAAGCCTGTTTCTTCTGACATTTTTTCTATTATATTCTTGTCATATAGTTTAATTCCTAGTTTCTCTGCTACCAATTTTCCGATATATCTTCCACCAGAGCCGTATTCTCTTGCAATTGTGATTACAATTCCGTTGTTAGCTACTGCAGTTTCTGGTATTTCTTTTCTTTCTGCTTTTTCTGTTTCTACTCCATCATTCTTCATGTTTCTTGTTTCTTTTACTAGAAGTATAACAGCCAATACAAATGCTAATCCATCAGCTACCGGTCCAGCACTTAATACACCCATTATTCCATAGATTCCACTTAATATTATCATAGCAGGAATCAATATAACAATTTGTCTTGAAAGTGATAATATAGCACTCTTTGTGCTTTTTCCGATTGCCTGAAAGAATATTCCTGATGGAATTTGAACACCATTGCAAATGCAAAGTAATAAATACGTTCTAAATGCTAAACATGCGAATTCCATGTATTTTGCATCACCATTACCAAATATTAAGATTAATTTATCTGGTATTGTTTGGAACAATATGAATGCTATTGTGCTTATTACCAAGCTTGACCCTAAAACAATCTTTAACGTTTTCCTTACTCTGTCATATTTCTTAGCACCATAGTTATATCCAATTATAGGTTGACTTCCTGCAGCAATACCGATTATTATGCTGTTTAATATCTGATTTATCTTCATTACAATACCAAGAACAGTAATTGGAGTCTCGGCTCCATAATCGCTTTGAGCTCCATATTTTCCAAGTAAATTATTCTCAGCTGCCATAACGCACACAATACTCATTTGAGTAATAAAACTGCTTACACCAAGCATTGAAACCTTTTTACATACCTCAGCTTTTAATTTAAAGCTATCTTTTGACAATTGTATAGATTTAAATTTCTTGATATATGCAACATTCAATATAAATGTAAGCACCTGGCTTATTACAGTTGCAATAGCTGCTCCAGCAACTCCTTTGTGAAATACAAATATAAATATTGGATCTAATATTGTATTTAAAATTGCACCAGTAACCATGCTTGTCATAGCATATTTAGGATTTCCATCTGCCCTAATAATTGAGTTCAAAGTTGTTCCAATCATCGAAAAAGGAAAACCAATTGCTATAATTCTTCCATAAGTCATTGCTAAGTCTCTTAGCTTATCAGTACATCCAAATAGTGTTAAAAGTTGTGGTAAAAAAATTAATGTAATTACGCAGAAAATTATTGATACAATTGCAGATAATAATATTCCATTGCCAATTCCTTTTTCTGCTTCTTTTTTCTTCTTTTCTCCAAGTTTTAAACTTAAATATGCTGATGCACCATCTCCAAACATTAGAGAAAATGCCAATCCTATCATTACTAATGGGAATACTACGTTTGTAGCACCGTTTCCTAATGTTCCTACTCCTTGTCCAATAAATATTTGGTCAACTATATTATATAATGAGTTTACCAACATTGAAACAATGCAAGGAATAGAAAACTTTAATATTAGCTTTCCTATTTTTTCTTTTCCAAGTATATTTTCTTGTTCCATTTTTTAGTTTATTCCTCCTCTTTTTTGATAAAAAGACATAAATATCAGGTTGGAGAAAACACTAAATTCTTCTCACAACCCTTACTCTCTTTTTTGTCAGCTTGCCTATTATATCACTTAGAAAGAAAAAAAGTCAATCAAAATTTTTAATTTTTTTTTCAGATTTTTTTCTTAAAAATTTTCACCGAAGAAAATGTTAGTCGAAAATATTTAATTCTTTTCATGCAATTATACATCTATTATTCCACAACCTTTACTCCTAATAAATACATTAAATCTATTGCTTGCATTTGGTTTATTTTTGCACCTCTTATATCTTCAAGTGAAACTGCAATTTGATCTATATTACTATTTGATAAATCTATTCCATTTAAACTTGTTTTAAAAAATTGTGTACCTGTTAGGTCCGCTTCTTTAAAGTTTATATTTTTAACTTTATTTTCCTGCAAACTTCCGCTTCTTATCGATGTATTATTAAAGAATAATCCCCTTAAGTTGCTCATTGATATATTAGCATACCCCATATTCGAATCTATAAATCCAATATCAAATAAAACATTTTCTATAAAATTACATCCAGTTAGCTTGCAATTATTAAACTCACATCTTATAAAGCTACAATTGTCAAACGTCGTATTCGAAAAATTGCAATTGCTAAACTCTACATCTGTAAAAGATGTTTTTTCAAGCCTGCTATTTATTATAGAAACATTATTAAATATTGCCTTATTGCAAGTAGCATCAAAAACTTCTAGATTACTTGTTGAATAATCTTTTATCTTAACATTTTCTAATTCATCATTTTCTATTAATTCACTTTGTAAATTCTCAATAGTTCTTAAATTATCAAACAACATCTTTTGTGGTTTTAATATATTCATTCTATTCTCCTTACTTGTCTCTTATGCATACTTTTTCTAATTCTTCTTTAGTTAGCTCTCTGCACTGTCCTTCTTCTAAGTCACTTGGTAGTTGTAAGCCTCCCATTGATATTCTGTGCAATTTTACTACTTTTGCTCCAAAGCATCCAAACATTCTTTTTATTTGATGATATTTTCCTTCTGTTATTGTTATTAAAGCCGTATTTTTATCTTCTACTATAATTGTCGCTGGGCAGCACACGTGGTCTTTTAGAACGATTCCTTGTTTGAATTTTTCTCTCATCTCTTCTGTTATGTCTATATCTATTTGTACTCTATATGTTTTTTCTATGTGTTTTCTTGGAGCTAGTATGTTGTGTGCAAACTCGCCATCGTCTGTTATAATCATCATTCCAGTAGTATCTTTGTCTAGTCTTCCCGCCGGGAATAATCCTTTTCTCATATATTGCTCTGGTACTAAATCTAATACCGTCTTTGCTGTTCTATCTTCTGTTGCTGATATGTATCCCTGTGGCTTGTTGAGTACTAGGTATATGTGTTTCTTCATATCTAATTTATTTTCATCTATATATATTGTATCTTGTTGCTCATCAAACTTTTGTTCTGGTCTTTTTACAATCTCGTCATTTACTCTTACTTTCTTCTGAGATATAAGCTTTTTAACGTCTTTTCTTGAATAGTTAGTTTGAGAAGCTATTATCTTATCTATTCTTTCCACTTTGATCTCCTTGCTAAATAATATTCTTTCTTTTCCCATACTATCAAATATTTAAATATTTTTCAATATATAAAAAACTAATCGACCAAAAAGGGGCGTCCCTATTGGGCGAAAAGAAAACAATCTTTATCATGAGATATAATCACTCCTATTGCCTGTAAATATGAATATATTATTGTTGAACCTACAAATTTCATTCCTCTTTTTTGTAGGTTTTTTGAGATAGCATCAGAAATTGGAGATGTTGTCTTATCTATTTCATAGTATGTTTTGCCATCTGTGAAAGTCTTTAAATAGTTATTGAACGAGCCAAATTCTTTTTGTATATTCTTAAATATTTTAGAATTGTTTATGCTTGCTTTTATCTTTAATTTATTTCTAATTATCTTTTTATTTTGTTGCAGTTCTATGACTTTTTCATCATCATATTGGCATACTTTTTCTATGTTAAAGTTATCATAAGCCATCTCAAAGGCTTGTCTTTTATTTAGTACACACTCCCAAGAAAGTCCAGCTTGAAAAGACTCTAATATAAGCATCTCATATAAATATTTCTCATCAAAGTTCGGTTTGCACCATTCCTCATCATGATATTTTATATATAGTGAATTCTTCATATTGCACCACTTGCATCTTTTTTTATTATCCATGTAAACTCCTATCTATAATAGTATATTTTAAACATTTTTCTTCTAGTAGCTTAAAATTACAACATCTTTCTCTCATGGTTTCTGGCAGTTTTCCTTTGTTATATAAAGTATATAATTTATATGATTTATCTTTTACTTGAATATAATTTGCGTTTAACCAAGCTAATTGTTCTTTTAATAGTTTCTGGTATTTTGCTTCATTTAGAGTTAAAGTTGATTGATTTAAATCAATAATAGAGTAATAATCACTTTTTACAGGAATCATGTTATTAAAATTCACAGCTCCAAGTTCACCGTTTTTTATCTTTAGAAAATCAATGGTATTTTTCATTTTCTTGTGTTTCGACTTTGGACTAGATAGTGGTGCAAAATATTCGCAATCTTCTATCTTGAATAATATTCCTACAAAAGGTCTAATCTCTTTTTCATTCATATTGTAGGCTACTCTTGAATCAAATTTTCTTAAATAATCGCAATAATTTGTATTCACTCTTATAATTTGTAAATTTTTAATCATACCAACCAGCTCCTTATACATTTTCTGCATTATATCACATACGTACATATGTTTGCAAGTATTTTTCTAAAATTTGTAAAAAAAAGATTAGAGCTTTACACTCTAACCTTCCTTTTTTAAGTTCCAATTTTATGGCTGGATTCACCAACTTTTTTTGAGAATTTTTTCTCCTTTGGTATTGCCTTATTACCAACACCATATTCTTTATATATTATAATATACATTTTTATTATATGCAAGTATTTTCTAATTATTAAAAATTATTCTTTCTCAATTATTTTTCTTGCATATGAACATGTTGCTGTTATCTTTTTATTATATTTTTGAGAATTTTCTATAACATTTTCTACTAACTTTCTAGCTATACCTTGTCCTTGATAATCACTATCAACTTCTGTATGTGTTATATTCCAAATATCATCTATTTTCTCAAAATCACATTCGCCAACCTTGTTCTCGGAGTCATATGCAATCGCCTTGTTCTCATCCAATTTAAATACTATTTCTATCATAATATCTCCTTTTTAATATCAGACTATGCTTATTTTAGTGTTGTGCTATTATTTATTATTAATGTACTGTACATAAATAACACATCTTGGTCTTTAAATTCTATATATTGATTTAGCAACTTTGGTGATATATATCTTGTATCGACCACTGTTACTTTGCTATATCCTGTAACCAATAATGGAATTAAACTGCTACCATAAGAGTCCCTAAATACTATTAGTTCTTTAGTACCATTATAATCTGGATTCTCTATTGTTAGCATTGGCGTTGCTCCTGATAGATATACATCATATTTATCTAAACTATTTATTTTATTTAAATTGTAAATACCAGAATACTCTTTTGTTTCATAATTATATACCTTGCATCTTTTTAATGTGTCATTGGTTAGTACTTTTATTTCGTCGTTTTCACTGCTAATTGGAAGTTGACCACTATATACGCCTTTAAAATCAGTAATTCTTATAGTTTCATAATCTTTTGATATATTTGCATTCATCTGATTTGCAATTTTTTCTGCGATTTTTAATATATTTTCTTGTTTCCAGTGTGTATCTGTCTTATAATAGTCTGATAATTCTAGCAAATCATTTATTTTTATGTATTCAGCAAACGTTAAATCTGCTTTTAACATATCTTCCATTTTGTTATAATCTAACTTTAAATTGTCCTTATCCACAAAATAATTTTTATCTGGAACTATAGTGAAATACACATTGTTATTCTCTGTCAAATACTGGTTTGCTATTTGTTTTACCTTGTTTGAAAGATTTTCAATAGATTTCTCATTTAGCGGATATTCTTGATTTATGATATATCCATTGTATTCATATAAATTATTATAATCTTTCTTTTTGAAAATATTTAATTCGGTTTCTACCTTTAATTTTCTCAAATTGTCTCTGTAGGTAAACTGGTCTGTTGTATATTTATCAAATTTTTCGAAAAATTTCCCATTGAATAACTTATATATAGAAAAACTTGGAAACTGTTCTAACTTTCTTCTTTCCGAAATCGATATAGTACCGTCTTTTTTAGCAATATTTACAATCATAGTTATAACTAAGACGCTCACAAATATTATCGTAATAACTGCGTTTTTTACATTATCACTCATTTTTATTGTTTCCTTTCTTAAAATCTAAAATAAAGAAATGGATTATACGAATTATCAACTAAGTACGCTGTTACAATTAGCAAAATTATTACTATAGTTATTGGTTCTAATATATTAATAATCTTATTCATTACTGGTTTTGTTTTCAATGCTCCGATTGTATTTTTTAGAATTGGTGTTGCTCCGATTATCGCTATTATTATTGTAATTAAGTAACTTCTTAGATAATATATTGTGTAATCGTTTATTATACAAGTAGAATTTGCACCAAATAATCCTGAAATATTAGTAAATGCTTCCTTCATTGTGCCCGCATTAAATATTATAAAACTTATCATTACAATAAAAATTACATATAATCTCTTGAAAATATTTGGAAGTTTTTCTATGTATTTGCCAAGCCATAATTTTTCTATTATTAATAATATTCCAAACATTAATCCCCATATTACAAAGTTCCAACTTGCTCCATGCCAAATACCAGTAAGAAGCCAAACTATAATAAGATTTCTCACAAGTATTAATTTTCCTTTTCTACTTCCTCCTAGAGGAATATAAACATAATCTCTAAACCACGAACCTAGCGAAATATGCCATCTTCTCCAGAATTCTGTTATGCTCTTTGATATGTATGGGTAGTTGAAGTTTTCTAAGAAGTGGAAACCAAATATTCTTCCCAGTCCTATTGCCATATCCGAATAAGCCGAAAAATCAAAGTATATTTGTAGCATGTACGAGATTGCAAATAGCCAATATAGCACTACACTCTTTTCATCAGTTGCTGAAAATTTGTTACAAAATTCACCTAGCATATTTGCGATAAGTACTTTTTTTGCAAGTCCTATAACAAATCTTCTAGCTCCATAGGCAAAATTTTCAAAGCTATGTTTTCTGTTAGAAAGCTCATCCTCAATCGTTTCATATCTTACAATTGGCCCTGCAATTAGCTGTGGAAATAAAGCTACATATGTTGCTAAATTTAAGAAATTTCTTTGAACCTTAACATTTCCTCTAAACACGTCAATCTCATAACTGATAATTTGAAAAGTATAAAATGATATTCCTATTGGCAATGCTAGCTGTAATAAGTTAAGTTTTGCGTTAAAAATATTATTAATATTTGCAATTAAAAAATCTGTGTATTTAAAAAATACTAACAATCCTATATGAATTGCAAGAGTGACTGTCAAAATGCTTTTCTTTTTGTATTTAGCTATTAAAATGGCTCCTATATAAGCAATAAAAATTTCTGCTAACATCAAGAAAATATATTTTGGTTCACCATAAAAATAAAATGCCATAGAAGCAATAAATAACACGAAATTTTTCGCCTTCTTTGGCACAATAAAATACGCAATCAATACAATTGGTAAAAAATAATATAAAAAGCTAATACTTGTAAAAAGCATGTTTCCTCCTTTCGCCCAATAGGGACGCTCCTTTTGGGGGCGAAAACTTGTTAATTATTTTTTTAAAAAAATTCCGCCCAAAAAGGGGCGTCCCTATTGGGCGAAATTTTTACATTACTGCTGGCATTTCTGGTGGTAGTTCTATATCTTCCTCATCAGATACCTTTTCTAATTCTTTTCCTATATTATTATTTACATATTCTTTAAATGCTTCATATACTGGTTTTGCCCAGTCTTCGTCTGACATTACCATAAATATTGTATTTCCGCTGTTTGTTATATATAAGTTACTAGCTGAAACACAAATCCATTTTGCCATGTCGATATTGTCTAGCATTTCTTGTTTCATCTTTTCTACATTAGCACCCGATTTTACTTTTACTGCAACTGCTGAATATGCTTGTGAAGACATTGATGGTTCAGATACAACAAGTGTTTCTACATTTTCGTTTGATTGCAAACCTGTATAATCTTTTACAGCTAAGGCATCACTTACATCAATTTTAGCTGTTTCTAAATCTGGCAATTCATCTCCTAATTTATTATAGATAGATTTAAACATTGCCTTCATTTGAGAAGCTGTCTCTATTGTACTACTTTCTCCTTTTGTTTTTTTACTATTTTCTACAACTACTCCTATTGTAATTGCAAGAACTACGATTACTGCAATAACTATTGCGATAATTGTTTGTTTTTTCATAATTTTAAAATTCCTTTCTTTTATTTTTTACTCTACTTATACTTTAACATATCCAAGCATATAAAGTAAATAGATTTTTCTAATTTTATAACTTCTTATCACCTATTGTTTCCTTTTATAAAAAATCCCCTGCACCAGACATAATTTTTTCTTCGTCTGTTGCAGAGGATTATCTTCGAATGGCTATTTTACTTTAGCAAGCCATTCATGGCATTGTCTAACATAGAGAGATCTTTCTCTCCAATTTCTACCGTCTCGATCCATGTTTTGAGGCTATTAAACCTTTCTTCTTGGATAAGCGAGTAAGACAGGACCAATTTTTTCTGATCCTCGAGTTTTTCATGTGTGGTCTTTTCATCCTGCAGGCATTCTTTCAGCCTCAGAAGAGCTACGTTAAACAAAAAACGTCTGTTATCCTCTTCAATCTGAAGAAGTTTAACATAGCACTCCCAACCGTCCAAGTTTTTGTTTTCCTTCTTAAACTGGTTCACCCGATAATGATGATAAACCTGTTTCACAATTGGTAACCCTGTAATTTTCATCGTCAAGTCTTTCATTAACATCTGCCGATATTGATAATCTGACAAAAACAACTTCAATTTCATACTCCTAACCTCTCTTTTGTTAGTATAGCATCTGCCGTACACTTTTATTACCATCGTCAATTTGACTATGATATATCTATACAGCATTTTTACAATTATTCATTTTACTATATTTTACATAAAATGTCAATTTAAAATCACAGCAAAATGCTAATATGTCAAAATTTTTTATCTGACATATTAGCATTTTAATCTTTATATTACATTATATTGTTTCAAAATAAGTTCTATATCTGTTCCTTCTATCTTTTTTAGAAGTTCTTTCACTGCCATTCTTTGTGGTAAATTCATATCCATATCTGTTGCTTTCTTGCCATCTCTTAGCTTTACAGTTGCATTCAACAAATCTCTTATATCATACACACTGCCCCATACTTCTGGCACGCCTCTATCTACATTTAACAAAGTGTAAACGGCTTCCATTGCTGTACGTATAGAATATTCTGTTGTAAATATTGTATCTCTTTTGGTTTCTGCAAATTGTCCTAAGAATGCAAAATTTACACTTCCATTTGGTACAACAAGCGGTCTATCTCCATCTTTTCTTGGCATAAAGAATGCTGTTATATATGGCATCATGCATGGAATTGTATTTGCACTTTTTTCTGCCATATCTTCTATTTGATTTTCTGGAACTCCAATATGGTATAGCCATTCCATACAAATTTCTTTTCCTGTACATTCTCTCATTGGCTTTTTAACAAAGTTTCCTGGTTTATCTGTAAATAATCCATAAATCCAGCCAACTAATTGGTCTTTTGGCTGACTTCTAAATTGTGGTTGACGGTTAAATGTCCAGCTTAATAACCAGTTAGAATCTTTACAGGTTACTATTCCTCCAGTTACAACCTTTCCGCTAAATGGATCTCTCTTACATATTTTTTCTACATAAGGTGGAATTCTTCCATCTAAAGTAGTTACTGTTGCACTCATCCAGTTTGTTTGTTCTGGGTCGGAGCAGAATTTATCTGGGTGACCAAATTCATCACATTGCTCTGCTATTTTTCTCCACATATCCCAGCCACCGCCTGGTTTTATTTCTGAGTCAAATGGAGCTGGTGTATTTTGACTTCCAAGTCTTGCATTTTCTACACATCCACCATTCGTAATAAATACTAGATCGTTTTCCGTTAAATCTATAGAATTTTGATTTCCATCTGTAGTATATATTATTCTTTTTGCCACTTTCTTATATTCTTGGATGTCGAACTCAACATTTTCAACTTTTGTGTTGTAATGGAATTGAACTCCGAATCCTTCCAAATACTTAATCATTGGCAATATCATAGATTCATATTGATTATATTTTGTAAATCTTAATGCTGTAAAATCTGGCAATCCGCCAATATGATGTATATATCTTTGTATATATAACTTCATTTCCAATGCACTGTGCCAATTTTCAAAGGCAAACATGGTACGCCAATATAACCAGAAATTTGAATTTAACACTTCATCATCAAAAAAATCAGTAATCTTTTTATCGTATAGTTCTTCATTTGGAGTAAAGAACAATTTTAATATTTCCATTGCACCTTTATCAGACAAACCAAATTTCTTATCTGTATGTGCATCTTCACCTCTATTTATAGTGGCTCTCATTAAAGAATAATTTGGATCCTTTTTATTAAGCCAATAATATTCGTCTAAAACACTTACACCTTCTGTTTCTATTGATGGAATTGAACGGAATAAGTCCCACATGCATTCAAAATGGTTATCCATCTCTCTCCCGCCACGCATAACATATCCTAAATTGTCATACTTATATCCATCACATGCGCCTCCTGGAATTGAGTCCTTTTCAAGAATATGAACTTTTTCGCCTTTCATCTGTCCATCACGAACTAGAAAACAAGCTGCAGCAAGAGCTCCGAGTCCAGAGCCTATAATATATGCTGATTTATCATCAACACCCTCTGGTTTAACAGGTCTTGCAAAAGCTTCGTAATTTCCACTACTATAATACATAAATTTTACCTCCTTAGTTTTAATAAATTTATTATAAAAATAAAAATTTATAATTTTCAATAACCAGTTTTTTCATAATGTCAAAAAATTTTACAAATTTATATAATTGTCAAAAATTTATTAAACAATCAGTAAATATTTTACCTATCATTGCTTAAATTATACAAAGCTTTTTTAAAACTTCCATCTAAAATTTTACTTAACTTTTCTATTATTTCTTTTGGACTTTCCTTCATGCCTTCTTCTATCCAATTCTGAATTATTCCTACAAATGAATATCTATAAAATGTAGCTATAAAAGTCTTATCTTCGTCTTGTACCTTTATGCTTTCTTTTTCCGCTTCTTCATCGATTACATTTTTCAATAATTTATCAGTATGTTCATATATAAATTTGTTTACATATTTTCTACTTATTGAGTTATATGTATTTCTCACAAAATCCTTATTATCTTGCACATAATTAAAAATACTAAGAAATCCTTCCTTCCACTTTTCATATGTATCTTTATCGTGAATAATTGGTTTAATAACCTCATTAGTATATATCCACTCTATCAAATCATATACATCTGCAAAATGATAATAAAAAGTTTGCCTCTGTATTCCACAATCATCTGTTATATCCTTAATAGATATTTTTGTTAATTCTTTTTGAGACAGCAACTTCTTTAAAGATGTAGCTAATGCTCTTTTCGTAATTTCCGACATACTGTACCTCTTATAACATATTTCTAATATATTGTTTATACCATATTAAAATCCAATTTTAAAGCTTTATAATATAATTTCTGTTATATCTTCCATTCTTATTACTTTACTATCATTCAATATGATAATGTTTTTTATATCATCAATCTTTTTTACTAATCCTGTTATTGTTTCGTATTTTCCACCTTGCTTTTTTGTGTCTTTCACAAAAAAAGTTATTGATACTTGTTGTCTGGGATTTTGTTTAATATAACTTAGTTTTTTATTTATATCATTTCGTATTTCATCTGTTACTTCTATTTGATTTTCAGTTACTCTAGCTACTTCACTTACTTCATCTTCATAGCCTGTTACAGCAGAAAATGGAGCAAACTGTGCAGACCTGGCCTCTAGACTCATTCGTGGATGTATTTTTGAAACATGGTGCTCCAATTTTATTATGTCATCGTATTTATGTTCAATCCTCATAGTTCCATACCTCCGCTCTATAAAATATTTTCATTTTACTCTTGGTGGCCTCCAATTTGCCCATTTCTCTGTATTGTTGTAGCGTCTTCTTCTAAATCCATTCCTTTTATTATTGCATTTTTACCGAATCTATTTTTTAAATCTATAATAGTATTTTGAATTTTTTTCTCTTTTTCTAATTTTACTTTTTCCTCTTTTTCTTTCTCTGCTAACTTTCCATAATTAGTAAATAAATTTACCTGTTCATATTGATTTTCCTGTTTTAATTCTTTTTCATCCGTCAAATTTCCAACAGTCAAATATATCTTTCTTATTAACAAATTTCTATTTATTATTTCATCATACAAATGAACAAACCCTTCACTAATTATTCTCGTAGAAAATGTTTTTTTATCTAGTCTAAATGTTCCATGTGCTGGTTTCGGAACTTCTCTTCCATATCTATCTTCTTTTATCTCTCCATTATAATTCTTACTGAATTCTGCATTTTTTAAATTTTCCACATCATACTCTACCGTAAGAACCAATATGTCTGTAACAAAATGTTTCTGCACCATGTCTAAGACAATTTCATTTGCCATCTCCTTGATTATGAGCCTAGACTGCTCATAATTGTACGGACAGTGAAGCACCTGTCCAGAACACAAGCTTCTATTTGCTGGCTTACATTCTTTAATACTCTTTATAGTAGCACATTCCCAACCCCAACTATGGTCAATTAATAATTCGGCATTTACACCAAATAATTTATATAATAATTCTTCATTGTCTACTGAGCATCTTGCTACGTCTCCCATTGTAAACATTCTGTATTTTTCTAATCTTTTTGCATAGCCTTTACCTACTCTCCAAAAATCTGTAATTGGTCTATGATTCCATAACTTTTCTCTAAAGCTCTTCTCATCTAATTCTGCAATTCTAACTCCATATTTATCAGGGTCAACGTGTTTTGCCATAACATCCATGGCAACCTTACACAAGAAGAGATTAGTCCCTATTCCAGCAGTTGCAGTAATCCCAGTAGTTTCGTATACATCATGTATTATTTTAGTAACAAGCTCCCTAGGAGTAAGCTTATACGTATTTAGATAACTCGTTAAATCGCAAAATATTTCATCTATCGAATATGGAAATATGTCCTCTGGAGAAACATACTTTAAATATATGTTATAAATTTTGGCACTGTACTCCATATATGAAGCCATATGTGGAGGTGCAATTATGTAGTCTAATTCTAGTTTTTTATTTTGCTTTAATTCTATATCGTCATAAGATTTTCCCGTAAAAATATTTTGAAAAGCCCACCTTTTTCTATCATTATTTATATTTTTTACTTTTTGCACAACTTCAAAAAGCCTTGCTCTACCAGGCAATCCATATGCCTTTAAACTTGGCGAAATAGCTAAGCATATTGTCTTTTCAGTTCTTGTATTATCCGCCACCACCAAATTTGTTGTGAGTGGATCTAGATTTCTTTTTCTACATTCTACAGATGCAAAAAAAGATTTTAAGTCTATTGCAGCATATATCCTTTCCACAGAAAATCACCTCGTGCAAATAGTATAACACATATTATTTGCATTGTAAACATTTGTTTGCGTTTTTATATGAAAATTTAAAGGCAAATTTTTTCATTTATAATTGCCTTTAGATCTTTACATATCATATATATTAGCTTTTAAAATAACCTTCTGAATTTTTGTTTTATCATCTAGTGATATATTCCAAGTACTTCCAGCAATACTTCTTTTTATTTTATGTTCTTTTGCTGGTTCTCCTAATAGCTTATTTAATTTTTTCTGTAAATCTACCTTATTAGTACATATAGAAAGAATATTCTCACTATATAATACATTTATTGTTGTTTCTGTTTCTGATTTATTTGGTTCTTTATATATCTTTTTCATAGTACTTCCTTTATTTAATAGTGTTGCTAGACCAAAAGATTCTCGTCTAGCAACCTTAGAAAATTAGCTTTTCCAAAAAATTCGTGATTTAATTGAACTAATTAGTCATCATCATGCCATCTCAAAGACCAAGCACTGTTTTCAAATCTGTTTATAAAATCTTTTGACTCAAACTTATAGTCTCTTTTATACCTCTTTACTTCAATGCTTCCCCATAAGAATCCACTAAGAATAAGAATTGCTACAATGCCTAAAGCTAATAATAAACTCATAGCATTTTCTCCTTTCTATGCAGAAATCACGAAATTCATAACATAGCTAAATGCTATATTTTAAGCTTGTGTAATTATATCACATTTTTCTCGATTTGTAAGCTTTTTAGCTAAAAATAGCAATTTAAAATTATTTACAACTAACATTAAAAGTGATATAATATATAAGTTCGCAATTTACACATCTGATGGAGAGTTATTCTCCAAGGAGGACAATATGAGTTTTTTCAAAAAGAACCAGCCCGAAGCTACCATTCAGAAACCTTCTGAAGAAGAAGCAAAGTACAATGCTGCTTGCATAAACATGGAAATTGCTACTGGCAATTTCAAACACATGACTCAGGCAGATATCTGTGCTTGCGTTGAGAGCTGCAGGCCTTCTAAGTAAAAGCTTATAAAAAAGAATGTATTCTTTTCTCATCCTGCAAAGGGTGAGTTTTTCTTTGAAATATGGATAACTATAAAAATCCCCAAAGGTTAATAACCTTTGAGGATTAGCATTTTATGCCAGCTTTTCCGCAAGATTAGCGTTAATCTTACTAATAATGTCTTCGTATTTTCCCATTGCAGTCATTCCCGCAGAATAGCTATGTCCGCCTCCCTTTAAGAAACAAGAATTATCGCTTTCCACTAATCGTTTACAGAGTGCATTCAAGTCTAATTCTGGAATCCTAGATCTTATAGAAATCTTCCATTCATTCCGGTTGTTCTCAATAGCTAAGACAAGGACATCTGTTTTCATTTTTTCAAGAATATCCTTTATAATTTGTTTATAGTCCACAATAGCAAGTGACTGTTCTTCTTTTAATAAATCATACTGATTTATATAAGAAAAAATTACATTGTGCCGATTAGAAAACTTTGATTCTGTTATTCTTCTTAAAGCCAATTTGGTAAGTTCAACTGTCCTTGGGTCTTTCATTGAAACTAATTTTTTAAATTTTTTTACATCTACACCCAATTTTTCTATTGCTCTAACAGTACAAACTGTCACATCGTTTGTATTAAATGTTAAATTCTGCGTATCAGAAAGAATACCTGTCAATATGCATTCAAGAAATTCTGTACAGACATTACCAAATAGATCGAACAAAATTGCTGTTGTTGAAGGTGCAGCTGGGTTAAGAATACCTGCATTACACCCTTCCAAGCCAAAATCTTCATGGTGATCAAAGCAAATTGTTTTTGAGCAATATTTTGCAACTACATCGTACCCATTAATCCTGTGCGGCTCTGATACATCGACAATAATTAACATATCATATTGTTCTTTACTAGGTTCTGTTTTAATATTGTCAAAGCCAGGTAAAAAGTAAAACTTTTTAGGATATTCAGGAATAATAATATCAATCTCCACATCAGATAAGTTAGATTTGATATACCAATACATAGCTAGCGCACTAGATATAGCATCGCCATCCGGCCGTTCGTGGGTTAAAATAGCAAAGCTATTGCTATTTTGTATTACCCCTTTAATTTGTTCCTGTCTAAAATTCTTTGGCATAAAATGCTCCTTTCATTTATGGTACATATTATTTTTCATAAACGTTTTTTGAAGTCAACATAATTATTTTATCATTTTCTATAACATCTGTCAATCATTTTTAATGTCTTTTTACTATAAAAATAAACAGATGGCATATGCCAAAACCAGAGGTTAACAACCTCTGGTTTCCTTCCTTTTAGATAAAATTAACTACATTAATTTTTGTTTTAAGTATTTTTCACAACTTTTGAAAGCGTTAATATTATTGATTTTTTCCACAGCAATTCTTATATTTTTTTCCCGAACCGGCAAGGGCATGGGTCATTTCTTCCAACTTTTGGTCCTTCGTTTACAACTGTTTTGTTCATTCCGCCTTCTTTTTCTGATATATTTCCATCAACTAAGTTGATTGCTGTATCTTCAAGGCTTGCTCCTGTTACTTTTGTTGTTTCTGTTCTTTCTATTGGGCCTTCTTTTTTACGAATGTTTAGCAATATTTTTACAACGTCCATTCTTATGTCTTCTATCATATCGTCAAACATTTCTGTTCCTTCAAGTCTGTATTGTACAACTGGGTCTTGTTGTCCATATCCACGAAGTCCAATACCTTTCTTTAATTCGTCCATGTTGTCTATATGATCCATCCATTTTTGGTCAACTATTTTAAGCATTACAACTCTTTCAAGTTCTCTTAAATTTTCCTCACCAAATTCTGTCTCTTTTGAAGCATATATTTCGTGTACTTTTGCTATTAATTCGTCTACTAAAGCATTTCTGTCGAATTTTTCTGTCTTTAATGCAGCTACATCGCTTATTCCTAAGTTTGTTTCTATGTCTTGAGCGATTGATTCTTTGTTTACTTCTTCTCCGTCTACTATGTGAGAATCTACTATTAATTCAACAACAGAATCCATCATTTTTAGTATGCTTTCTTTTAAGTTCATGCCGTCTAAAACATCTCTTCTTTGCTCATAAATTACTGTTCTTTGAACATTCATTACATCGTCATATTGTAGAACGTTCTTTCTTATACTGAAGTTCCTTCCTTCAACTTTCTTTTGGGCATTTTCAACAGCCTTTGAAATTAATCTGCTTTCTATTGGCATATCTTCGTCTGCGCCTAAAGTATTGTAAACTTTTGTTACAATGTCGCCACCGAAGATTTTCATTAAGTCATCGTCTAATCCAATGTAGAATCTAGATTCTCCTGGGTCACCTTGACGTCCACTACGTCCACGAAGCTGGTTATCAATTCTTCTTGATTCGTGTCTTTGTGTACCAATTATCTTTAAACCGCCTGCTTCAATAACTTTTTCTTTTTCTTCTTTTATTTCGTTATCGAATTTTTTCTCTAATTCATTGAATTTTTCTCTTGCAGAAAGTATTGCCTTGTCATCTGTCTCGTTATGCGCTGCAGCATCTTCAATTTCTTCATCAGTGTATTTTAGCTTTCTCATTTCTTGTTTTGCAAGATATTCGCTATTTCCACCAAGCATAATATCTGTACCACGTCCTGCCATGTTTGTTGCTATTGTAACAGCTCCAAATTTACCAGCTTGTGCTATAATTTGAGCCTCTTTCTCGTGGTATTTAGCATTTAATACTTCATGAGGAATTCCTTCTTTATCAAGTAATTTACTTAATTTTTCAGATTTATCAATAGATACTGTACCAATTAAAACTGGTTGTCCTTTTTCATGAGCTTTTTTGATGTCTGCTATAACAGCTCTAAATTTGGCATCTTCATTTTTATATATTATGTCTGAATTGTCTTTTCTAATCATTGGCTTATTTGTTGGAATTTCAACAACGTCCAATTTGTATATTTCTTGGAATTCTGCTTCTTCTGTCATTGCAGTACCTGTCATACCAGATAATTTTTCATACATTCTAAAGTAGTTTTGGAATGTAATTGTGGCAAGTGTTTTAGATTCATCGTTTATCTTAACATGCTCTTTTGCTTCAATTGCTTGATGTAATCCGTCATTGTATCTTCTTCCATACATAATTCTTCCTGTAAACTCGTCTACAATTAGAACTTGTCCATCTTTTACAATGTAATCTTTATCTTTCTTCATTATTCCATTTGCATGTAAAGCTTGATTTACATCATGAACTAATTCTGAATTTTCTAAATCATTGAAGTTTTCTAGTCCAAATTCTTGTTCAGCCTTCTTTATACCTTGCTGGGTAAGAGTTGCAGATTTGGCCTTTAAATCTACTATATAATCGTATTTTTCGTTATCTTCTTCTTGCTCATAATCTTTGTCATCTTCTTCAATTATAACTTTAGCTTGTAATTTTTTTACAAAATGGTCAGCTTTTTGATATAAGTTAGAAGATTGTGCTCCTCTACCAGAAATTATAAGTGGCGTACGAGCCTCATCAATTAAAATACTATCGATTTCGTCGACGATTGCATATTTTAATTTTCTTTGAACTAATTGGTTCTTGTATATAACCATGTTATCTCTTAAGTAATCGAAACCAAACTCGTTGTTTGTACCATATGTAACATCACATGCATATGCTTCTTGTTTTTGCTTTGGATTCATTCCAGCAATAACAAGTCCAACAGAAAGTCCTAAGAATCTGTAAAGATTTCCCATCCACTCGCTATCTCTTTTTGCTAGGTAATCGTTTACAGTTATAACGTGAACGCCTTCTCCTGTAAGTGCATTTAGATAAACTGGAAGTGTTGCAACAAGTGTTTTTCCTTCACCTGTTTTCATTTCTGCAATTCTTCCTTGGTGAAGTATAATACCACCAATTAATTGTACATCGAAATGACGCATTCCTAAAACTCTTCTAGATGCTTCTCTTACAACTGCAAATGCTTCTGGTAAAATATCATCTAATGTTTTTCCGTTCTTCAATTGTTCCTTAAAGTATGGAGTTTTTGCAACTAGCTCGCTATCAGATAATTCCTTCATAGCTGGCTCTAAACTGTTTATTTTTTCAACAATAGGCCTTACTCTTTTTACTTCTTTTTCACTGTATGTTTTAAATAATCCCATGAATAATTCATCCTTTCAAATTTATGTAATACAAGGCAAAATAGATTACATTTTGCCATTTTTTAACTTTGTTATAGTTTACGTGGTTATTATATAACTAAATGTGGCATTTAGCAAGTAAAATCGTAATAAATTATTAAAATATATAATAAAACAGAGCGTACTTTAAGGCTCTGTTTTTATTCATCTTTATAAAGTCGCAGATGTTGGTACATAACTCTCGTCTGGCGGATATACATACTCATCATTTGGCGTCTTTGTCTCTTTTATTTTTTCTATTTCTATAACCGGAATCTCTCCATGGTATTCTCCTTTTGTTATTGTTCCTTCAATTTCTACCCAACATCCATCTTTGTATTTTTCTGCCCCATTCAAGTGACACAAAAATCCTACCACAACTGCCTGCAAATCTGGAGAAACAATCATTTGCCTTGCAAGTACAAATTGATCATTCGAAAAATCATATAATCTGTACACAAATCCTACAAATTTAATTTTTTTACCAATATACTGGTTCATATTATCATGAACTGTTTTTAATACATTTGTATAATTGGCTGCAGATATGGTATTTATTTCACTTTGTGGAACTCCTTCACTCTTTGATGTTATTCTTTCATTTGAATTAATTATATTTATTACTCCTATTGCAAACATTATAAATATTAAAATTGTTAAAATAACAAATACTATTTTAAATATCATCTTACCATTTAGCTTAAAATTGCGAACATACATCTTTCAATCCTCCCATAAGAATTGTTCTTCTTATGGTACATACTATGAAAGATTTATTGCTTTTATGAATAATCTCTTGAAAATATAGATTTTACAACTCCTTTGTCAAGTAAATTACTGAATATGTTTTTTAGAATTATTAAAGCTATTGGACCAATAAACAAACCGATTACTCCAGATACTTTAAAGCCAGTATACATCGCAATTAATGTAAATATCGGGTGAATTCCAATGTGATTGCCTACAATTCTTGGTTCTATAAATTGTCTTACAACAGACATTATTATCCATAGCACAAATATACTTATTGCAAGTCTTATGTCTCCATTACATGCTGTGATTATTGCCCATGGGACCATTACGCTACCCGACCCGAATATTGGGAGCGCGTCTACAAATCCAATCCCCAGTGCATATAGTAATGGATATGAAACTTTCATTCCAGTTAGTTTGAATATATAGAGTCCAATTAACGAAATTATGAATGACACCAATACTAATATTGCCTCAGCTTTTAGATACCTACCTAACACTTCCATTATTTCTTTCAGATGTTTGTAAATTTTCTTTACCCACATTTCGGGTAAATGGTGTTCAAGTTGGTCTATCATGTATACTTTATCTGTACAAATAAAGTACAGTGATAAAAATGTTACAGCCAAATACACTCCAATAGTTGGAATCGACGTGATCCATTCTAGTACACCTTTTAAGAATGAATTTAGCCATAATACTGCTGTATTTAGGAGTTCTGTTGCAGACCTTTCAATAGCCGTAACAACATTTTCTGGAATGTTCAACTTTTTTAAGTTTTCACTGCCAATAAATTTTTGTATCATCTGGCTCGCATTTGTAAAATACGTTCCCAAATTATCTAATAAATTTGAGCCTTCCGAAACAAGTGTTGCAATCCCCCAAGTTAATAATCCAATAATTATTCCTAGTACAAATACTATCACAATAATTGCACTTGTTTTTCGTCTAAATTTACATTTTCTCATAAAAAATCTTATAGCAGGCTCTAGCAAAAGAGATATTACAAATGCAATTAAAAAAGGCATATAAAAGCAAGCTAGTTTGAAACTTAGATAAATAGTTATAAAGCTTAATATCAATAAAACTAACTTTCTAAAAACCTTTGTCCAATAATTCATATCAATTACCATAATAGCTCCTAATAAATAATATATTACTATTTTATGGTAATTTTCAAAAAGTATACGTTACTATAAAATTATTTTAATCTTTTAAAGGCAGAAATACATCTTATTTTTTTAACTTCGGTACGGCGCTCTTGGTAAAAGGCGAGCTTGACCTTGTTTTTCAAAATAAGATGTATTTTTGCTTTAATGTTATTTATCTATATTTTTTGTTACTCTGCATTACGCTCGTCTGTTCCACAAATACATTCTATTGTATCACACAATTCTTTTTGGTCTACTGATTGATTTGCGGCTAAATCTCCTAATGTTAAAATTCCGATAACTTTGTTGTTTTGTGTTACAGGTATTCTTCTAATTTGTTTTTCAGACATTAATCTTTCAGCCTCTGTAATTTCGCTGTTTGGAGTACATGAGCATGGCTGTGTTGTCATTATCTCGCTAACTTGGGTCTTGCAAGTATCTTTATCACAGGCAACTGCTCTTAAAAGAATGTCTCTATCTGTTACAATTCCTACTAATCTGTTTGAATCATCGCATACTGGAGTACAACCAATATGGCATTCGCACATCATTTTAGCACAGTCCTGTACAGATGTGTTTGGTTTTACAAAATTAACATGATTACACATACAATCTTTAACTTTCATTTATATATCCACCTTTCAAAAAAATTTACAATATTATTATGCACATTTGAAAATTGAATATACAGTTTGAATTTTGCTGATTTGGCAAAATTTTCTTTTAAAGTTGATTTAATACTAAAGTTTGAATAAACGCCCTTTTTATGTCATCTTTGGTATTTTTTTCATTTAATTCTTCAAGAATTTCATCTGTAATTTGATTAATTAAAGTTTTTGTTGGTTTTTGTGTAATTTTTTTGCATTTATTTATAACTATCGGATTAATTTTTAAGTATGACTCTGGATATAAATCTACCGTCTGTAAAGTTGGCTCTTTTATGTTTATCTCACTTCTTGTATATGTATCTCCAATTATAGTTTTCATATACTCATCAGTATTTAACATATTTGTATCCTCCCTCGAACTATTCTGGAAGATATATTTTAATAATGTTCTTGCATTATTAAAACCTCCTCATATACTGTATTATATGAGAAGGTTTTTGTTTTGTTAATTTAGTTCATTTACATACTGTTTGAATTTTTTTCCACGTTCTTCAAAATTTTTGAAGGCATCAAAGCTTGCACTTGCCGGCGATAATAACACTACATCTCCTGTTACTGCTTTTTGTTTTGCCATTTTAACGGCTTCTTCAAGATTTGTACAATGTATAATGTCTATTTTCTTGTCTTGCATTTCTCCTAATGCTATGACTGTTGCATTTTCAATTTTTTCAGATGTTGGGCCAGTCAATATTAATGTTCCTACTTTTTGTGCTATTTTTTCTCCAATTTCTTTGTAATCTAATCCTTTGTCTGATCCACCTGCTAGCAATACAATATTTTCATCAAAAGCATTCAATCCCGCAATTGTACTTGCTGGGCTAGTTCCAATAGAATCGTTGTAATATCTTACTCCATTTAGTTCTCTTACAAACTCTAATCGGTGTTCAACCCCATTAAAATTCTTTATTGCATTTAATTGTTGTTCTTTAGTAGCGACTGTTTCTGTTGCTGCAAGTGCAGCACAAATATTTTCGTAATTATGAATTCCTCTTAATTTTATTTCATCTTTTTTCAATAACTCTATGCATTTTCCATCTACACAATGTTTTATCATCTGGTCAGCTCTGTCATACACATATCCATCTTTTAATTGCTTTGTACTACTAAAGAATACAGCTTTTCCGACTACATCTTTTGCAAAGTTTCTAGTAATATCATTATCCTTATTTAGGATTGCTATTCCGTTTTTATCTTGATGTAAGAGAATATTTTTCTTTGCTTCTTGATATTCCTCATATGATTTATGTACATTCAAGTGGTCTGGAAACATATTTGTTACAACTGCAATATCTGGGCTAACTTCCATTCCCATTAATTGAAAACTACTTAATTCAAGCACAATTATATCGTCTGGTCTCATATCTTTTACTTTAGTAAATATAGGCTTTCCAATGTTTCCTCCTAAAAAGCAATTACGTCCTGTTTGCTTTAATATTTCATATATAATTGATGTAGTAGTAGTTTTTCCCTCTGTGCCAGTTACGCCTATTACCTTACATGGTGCAAGCTTTAATACCATTTCAATTTCAGACGTTAATAATGCACCTCTTTCAACTTCTTCTACAAACTCTGGTATTGTTGGTAATGCACTAGGAGATCTGAAAATAACATCAAATCCATGTAATCTAGATAGATTATCTTCTCCTATTTCAACTTCATATCTATATTTATTTATTTTTTCCATAATTTCATCTGATAAATTTCTCTTGTCAAATACTGTAACTTTCGCATTTTTATCATAAAAATAATCAAGCAAAGGCACATTGCTAACACCCATGCCGATTATAGCAACCTTTTTACCATCTAAGAATTTATTAAATTCTTCTAACTTTTCATTTACAAAATCCATACTTAAACTCCTTTTTAGTTTTTTGCCCATTAGGGACGCCCCTTTGGGGGCGAAATATTTTATTGAGCAATCTTTTCTAATATTTTCATAGCCGATTCTTCTGCATTCTTGCATTCTGTTACATCAACATCAATTGTTTTGCTGTATCTCTTGTAGAAGCCGGCTTGCTCCTGCAACATATCTCTTTCTTCAATATGTTTTTTCAATTCTTCTCTTGTTATTGTTTCATTTTCATATTGATGCATTTTTCTATCTACTCTTGTATCTATATCTGCTGTTACGAAGAAATGATAATCTAGCTCAGGATAAATTTTCATTAAGTCTCTACCTGATATTATTAGATTATATTGCTTTTTATATGCATCTATTAATTTTCTTCCAAATATGTAGAATTTTGTGTTATCAGCATCTTTTGCAATTTTAGAAACTGCCATTGATGTTGTGTCTGATTGTAAACTTTCTTCATTTATTTCTTTTCCATCAACATAAACAACACTTTCTCTATTTTCTATTTTCAATTCTACTTTTAATATATCCATCATTTGCTTTATATCAATTGGTTTATCTGTTCCATGCATAATCTTATTCATGTCAGCTCCTGAAGACATTAATGCAAATACAATTCCTCTATATAAATTGCCACCATGTAATATTATACTATTAGGTATTTTGTCTAATAATTCCCTACAAATTGATGTTTTGCCAGCTCCAACTAGTCCTTCTATTCCTATTGTTATATTATTCTCTATTATATTATTTTCCATTTTTTCACCTTGTTCCTAATTTATTTATACAGTAATTATATGTATTTTGTTCTAATCTGTCAATAGAGTAATTTTGCTATTTTTTATTATGTTGACCTTTCGAAGATTCTGTGGTAAAATTAGTTAGTTCGTTTTATACACATGTATAATTGAAAGGAGCATATGATGAATATTTTTGTTGGATGTTCGTCTCGTGATGTAACTGATAACGTTAAGTGGAGCCGCTATTGCACGGCAACACTTGAAGTTACAAAATTCATAACTGCGCATAAGCACACTCTCGTATTTGGCGGTTGTGCAAGAGGCCTTATGGGGCTTATGTACAAATGTATGTTACTTAATAAAGCCAACATAATCGTGGCTATTCCTCAGGCATACATTAACGATGCCGAAGAGCTTTTCTACAGCAATTTGTTTGACTTTAACACTGTTAGTGAGCGCAAGGATTGGATTTTCAAGAATACTTCCATGCATATTTTTCTGCCTGGTGGCATCGGAACAATTGACGAGCTTTTTTCAAGCATAGAGGCAAAACGTTGTGGTGAACACAACAGCCCCATCATTATCATCAACGAGCAAGGTTACTTTAATGACGTTTTACACGTTCTTGCACGAGTTTATGATGAAGGCTTTGCAGATGAAAAAGACGCCAAACTGTATACCGTGGTAAACTCCACAGATGAGATTGTTCCCACATTGGAGAAATCTCTTTCATAAGTATAAGTTGTTACATTTTTAATTTGCTCAAAACTCTGCGGTAAGTATCCGCAAAGAAAGTAAATCCCCTGCGGTTTTAAAACCAATGGGGATTTGCTTTGTATTAATTAAGATATTTTTTTAAGAATTTTCCTGTATAACTATCTTCATTTTTTACAATATGTTCTGGTGTTCCTACTGCTATTACTTGTCCACCTTTATCTCCGCCTTCCGGTCCTAAATCTATTATGTGGTCGCAAGTTTTTATTAAGTCTAGATTATGTTCTATTACAATTATTGTATTTCCTGTATCTACAAGTCTTTGTAAAATATCTACTAATCTATGAACATCTGCAATATGTAGTCCTGTGGTTGGTTCATCTAAGATGTATAAGGTTTTTCCTGTTGCTTTCTTAGAAAGTTCTGTTGCCAATTTTACACGTTGAGCCTCGCCACCAGATAGTGTTGTTGAAGGTTGTCCTAATTTGATATAACCTAAACCAACATCATACAATGTTTGAATTTTTGATTTTATTCTTGGTATTTTATCGAAGAATTCTAATGCTTCTTCAACAGTCATGTCTAGAACATCTGATATTGATTTTCCTTTATATTTTACTTCCAATGTCTCTTTGTTATAACGTTTTCCTTTGCAAACTTCACAAGGAACATATATATCTGATAAGAAATGCATTTCTATTTTTAAGACTCCATCTCCAGAGCAAGCTTCGCATCTTCCACCTGGAACATTGAAGCTAAATCTTCCCTTGTCATATCCTCTCATTTTTGCTTCGTTTGTGCCTGCAAATAAATCTCTTATCATATCAAACACACCAGTATATGTTGCTGGATTTGAACGAGGAGTTCTTCCTATTGGTGATTGGTCTATGTTTACTATCTTGTCTATATTATGAAGGCCTTTTACTTGCTTGCATTTTCCTGGCTTTTCATTAGAACCATTTAAGTCTCTTGCAATCGTCTTATATAAAATTTCGTTTACGAGTGTTGATTTTCCTGAACCAGAAACACCTGTTACACATATAAATTGTCCTAATGGAAATTTTGCTGTAATATTTTTTAGGTTGTGTTCTGTTGCCCCAACTACTTCTATAGATTTTCCATTAGACTTTCTTCTTTTCTTTGGAACTACTATTTGTTTTCTTCCACTCAAATAATCACCTGTTATAGAACCTGGTGTATTTTTTATCTCTTCTGCAGTTCCTTGTGCCATTACATTTCCACCATGTACTCCGGCTCCTGGTCCAATATCTATAATCTGGTCAGCAGCATACATCGTATCTTCATCATGTTCTACAACTATAACAGAATTTCCTAAATCTCTTAATTTCTTCAATGTAGCAATTAGCTTGTCATTATCTCTTTGATGAAGTCCAATGCTTGGTTCATCAAGAATATATAGAACCCCTGTAAGACCAGCACCGATTTGGGTTGCAAGCCTAATACGTTGTGCTTCACCACCAGATAAAGAACCAGCTGGTCTCGAGAGTGTTAAATAATCAAGTCCAACATCTATTAAAAATTGTAAACGTTTATTTAACTCTTGTAAGATCTGTTCTGCAATCATTGCCTGGGTTGGTGTAAGCTCTATGTTATTTATATATTCTTTTATTTTATCTATTGACATATCTGTAAGTTCTTTTATGTTTAAATTTCCAATTTTTACAGATAAACTTTCTTTTCTTAAACGAGCCCCATGGCAAGCAAGACAGGGAGACTCACTCATGTACATCTCGTAAAAACTTCTCATACCATTAGATTTTGTTTCATTATGACGTCTTTCAAGGGTTGGAATTACGCCCTCAAATGGAGTAGAAAATTTTCTTGTTCCGGCAGCAGATGTATATTCAAAATCAATTACTTCATCTCCTGTACCATATAGAATTTTATTTAAGAAATCCTTTGGTAATTTTTTAATTGGAACATCTTTAATTTTAACTCCATAATGTTTTGCAATACTCTCAAAGTACATCTTAGCCATAGTATCGCCTTTTTTCATGGTGCTAGCTCCGAAAGCTTTTACACCATCATATAGTGTCTTATCTTTATCTGGAATTATTAAATCCTCATCAATTCTCATTAAATAGCCAATACCAGTACACTCTGGGCAGGCTCCAAATGGATTGTTAAAAGAGAACATTCTTGGTGTTAACTCTTCAAAACTAATACCACAATCCGTACATGCGTAATTTTGAGAATAGATTTTTTCTTCTTGTCCCGGTACATCTATTGTAACTAGGTTGTTTGCGTATTTCATTGCTGTTTCAACAGATTCAGTTAATCTTGCACGAATACCTTCTTTAATAATTAACCTGTCTACCACAACATCAACATTATGTTTCTTCTTTTTATCAAGAGTAATTTCATCTTCTCCAAGCTCATACATTTGACTATCTATTCTTACTCTAATAAAACCTGCTTTTTGATAATCTTCTAACTGTTTTGTAAATTCTCCCTTTCTTCCACGTACAACAGGAGCTAAAACTTGAAGTCTTGTTCCTTCTTCAAGTTCCAGAATATTATCAACAATCTGGTCAATAGTCTGCTTTTCAATTTTCTTACCACAGTTTGGACAATATGGCACTCCAATTCTTGCATATAATAAACGCAAATAATCATAAATCTCCGTAACCGTTCCAACTGTAGAGCGTGGGTTCTTAGATGTAGTCTTTTGGTCAATAGAAATAGCAGGTGAAAGTCCTTCAATAGACTCAACCTCAGGTTTCTCCATCATACCTAAGAATTGCCTTGCATAACTAGACAAACTCTCTACATATCTTCTTTGTCCTTCTGCATACAAAGTATCAAAGGCAAGTGAAGATTTTCCAGAACCCGAAAGTCCTGTAACAACTACCAATTTATTTCTTGGAATTGTTAAATCTATATTCTTTAAATTGTGTTCTTTTGCGCCTTTTATAATAATATTATCATTCATTAAAATCATCCTTTAATAAAATTTTTGCACTGTTATTATAGCACATTTATAGTGTCTTTTCAATAGTTTTGCAAACTTTTGTTCTTTTATTTTTTATAATTTAAGTGCACTTCTTTTCAAAAGCACACTCCTGTTATTTTTTATTTAGTTTTAATATTGTTTACAGTATTTTTCATAATTTTGTTGTAATTTTTCATAGTTTTCTTGTGATACTGTTATCTTTAATTTAATAGAATTTAGATTCTCATAGTCAATAAGTTTTTTGTTTTTTATATCCTGTAATATATTTTTATACAACATATATCTATTTGTGTCATATGTTACAAGACAATACTGATAGTTTTCGTCATTAGAATTTTTTCTGTTTTCTATTTCTAATTTAGGCTCTATTCCATTCAAATATTTTACTTCAATGTTTACTGTACCTATTGAATTGTCTATAATATATTCATGCTCATAGTTTTTTGTTATCCATAAATTATCAGACATTGGAATTTCTTGTGATAATGTTTTATATTCATTATATTGATCTGTTGAACCATGTTCGAAATTTAGGTATGACCCTATTGCTATTCCTGCTCCTACCCCGCAAGTTATCAAGCCTATTATTGCAATTATAAATATTTTCTTAAAATGTTGTTCTTTGTCTACAACAAAATTAAATGCTAATTCCATAAAGCTATAAAGAATTAAAGCTATACCAATTCCAACAAATGCAATTCCCGCGAATATATTTCCATATATAATATGGTACAATGAAACCACTGTGCAACCAACATCAATTACGAATCCTATTACCACTGGAATTGCAATGAAAATCATAAATAGTTTTATCATTATTACTATGATTTTTTCAATTACTTTTAGAAAAGCCGGACCAGAATGTTTTGGATCTCTAATAATTATTTTTTCTTTTGACTTTTCTTCGTAGTGTCTATTTTCTGTTTTTTCAATAGGTTCTTCAATACTCTTCTTCGTAATATTTTGATCCTCTATTGTTACATAATAATCTAGATACCTAATTTTTAGTAAATGAATAAAAATTACTCCTCCAACTGCAATCAATATAAGCGTAATTACTTTGCTTAATATTTTCCATAATATAGGTAATGGAAGAATTCCATAAATTATGTATTCTAAAAGTTTCATAATTAATAACCCAGATAGCAACAAAATTAGAATTATAAATACCATTTCAAATATAAATTTGATTTTTTCTTTAAACCTCATGCTAACAAACATATTATATAGTTTTGTTATAAAATTTAAAAAGTCTTGCATGCATACATTTAAATCAATCTTGTTTTTCGAACCTTCTATTGAAGTATTTCCTATTGAACCATCATCCATTAAATCTTCCAAGTGGCAATTTAATATTTGGCACATTTGTAGCATTTTTTCCATATCTGGATAGGAATTGCCAGCCTCCCATTTTGAAACTGCTTGTCTAGATACGCCTAATTGTTCTGCAAGTTGTTCCTGCGATAAATTATTGTTTTTTCTTAGTTTTGGTAATTTTTCACTAAATCTCATTTTTCTCACCTCCACCTAAATTATAGAGCAAATAAATAAAGTTGCACCACCAATTTTCATTATCTTTTTGTAAACTTTCAGTTGCATTTTATCTTTTGCACTATTTTTTTAGTATAAATAGGTGTCTAATTGTTGTATTTTTAATAATTTACTCTTCAATTAGTTTGCAATATTCTTCTACAATCTTTTTAGCGTGTCTACGATCTCCATATAAGCAATCTATGTATTCTGGAGCTTTTTCTTCTTCATAGCATTCTTTCGTAAATCCATCTATGTATTCAACATATTCGTTAACTCTGTTTTCTTTATCAAGCATCCAAGGTTTCCATGGATATATAAAGTGAATTACAGCTAAGTCATCCATCGAATATTCTTGAAAGTTTACATAGTACTCTAGATATGGAAAGAATATATTATATTTATTTTTTAGATGTAACTCAGGTTTATTTTTCCACTCATGGTCATATTCCTGCAATATATCTTGATCCCCTATTGCATCTCGTTTGTCTATTATTGTTTTTATTATTTCTTTAAATTTTTCAATTTGTCCTTTTCTAGGTTCTACTACAATAACCCCAGATGTAAGCTCCAAGCATCTGCACGTTAAATTTGGACCATAATGTTTATCTATTACGGCTGACATATGTGGTTTATCAAATAAACAATCTATGTTTTGTCTTACATAAATGTCACTATCTATAAATACAATTTTTTCGAAATCTGTTAGTTCAAAAATATTTAGTTTATCAAAAGTGTAATTCCATCTATTCTTTGCCCTTGACCTGTTTCTATCTATTATTTCTTGAGGCAAGTCAACTTTTTCTCTTCTTATAGTTTTTATACCTTTTTTATTTAATTTTTCTTCTATCTCTTCAGAAATCTCGTTGCTAAGTAATGCATATAATGGATATTTAGAATGCACATTTTTTAATGCTTGATTTAGTGCAATAACTCCTGGTAAATAATTTTCTGTTGATAAAGTCGTAAAATAAGCCTTCTCTCCCATATTCTCTCCTCTTTTCGCCCAAAAAGGGGCGTCCCTATTGGGCGATTACAAGTTTTTTATTATTTTCAGTAATTGTTTTTTTCAACTTTTTCCAAACAACTTGTACATGTTGAAAATCTTCATAATCTTGTTTTACATTTGAATTATATTTTTCTAGGTCTTCCAATAAAATGTTAAAGTCTTTATCTTTAAACATTTTATTCATTGCTGGAATGCCTCTCTTTAAATTTTTTACTGTTTTCTTTATTTCTTTTTCATAATTTTCTCTATTAGTTGCATACAAATATAAAGGTCTGTATTTAATCCAGCCTCTAGCCACCTTATAAAATCTCTGTTCAACGCTTTTATCGTTAGATTTTGTTTTATCTATTTTCCTTGGATACTTTCCTTCTAAAACATTATTAAATTTTATAAATGGGTCATGAAAATGATAAACCGGTACACTTACCACTTTGTTTTCATTCAATAACAAAGAAAAGAATGCATCTTCTCCTCTTGCCCCTTCCGGATTATAAAATGCCGGAATTTTTTCTAAATGTTTCAAGTTTAGGCACAATGGAGATCCCAATATACGTTTATGCGTTCCTTGGATTTGTATTTCACTCACAGTTTTCTTTTTCATTAATTCTTCATCAGCATAGGCAATTCCATCATTTTTTGACAAATATTCTTTAACATCTTTCCACGTCATAAATTCATTTTTTACAGCCTCTATAAAAGACTTTATTCTACGCTCATGAAATGGATTTTTTAATTCCATATATGGAAGTGGCGAATTATATCCGCATCTATGTCCGAAAGTAATATCAGCATTTTCTATGTTCTCCAAATGCCCTAATATATTATTTTGTGCCTTCCATTTAATGTTTTCGTTCGTATTATTCTTAATACATGCTACTGGGTATTCGTCATCATCCCAGTATAAAAAATAATCAATTCCATTAATTACCGCATTATATAGCAGTGTATTCCTTGCTTTTGCATAGCCATAGCCGAAGAATAAATTGGCTTCGTCCATAGTTATTATTTTCTCTTTAACTAATCCTGATTTTTGCTCCTCTATTAATTGGGGAGTAATATGAACAATTTTTATATCTTTATGTACCTCTGGTAATATTTTATAAAAATCTTCTTCTCTAGATTCTTTTTGGTAACTTAAATCATACAATATGAATATCGTTAACTCAACCTCTCTATCAAACTTTTTAGTTTGATTTAATAAATGCTTATATGTGTTGTTTATAACAGCGCAAACATTCGGTCTGCCTGACACAAATCCAATTCCAAATTGTGCCTTTTCTTCCATATTCTATTAATACAGCTCCTTCACGTTATATTTTGCTTTTGCAATTATATCATACTTTTCATTTAATAGCAATGTTTTCCAGTTTTATTATGGTGTTTTTTAATATGTCGGAGGCTATTTTTAATTATTATAGCTTAATTTCAATATTCTTCATTTCATCATCTATATGCATTTTTTTATAGGTTACTTTACAAGTATCTAACAATTTTCTAGATGCTATGTTATTTTCGGAATTTGCATATTTATCAGATAAATATATTACTTCTTTAATTCCAGATTGAATTATCATTTTTGCACATTCGTTACATGGAAATAAATCCACATAAATTTTAGCACCTTCTAAGTCTTTTCTACTTCCTCTATAATTTAATATTGCATTCATTTCTGCATGGCATACATATGGATATTTTGTATTCAAATTGTCGCCTTCTCTATTCCAAGGAAACTCGTCATCATTAAAACCGTTTGGAGTTCCATTATATCCAATTGATAAAATTCTATTATCTGCACCAACAATGCATGCACCAACTTGAGTTGATGGGTCCTTACTTCTCATCGCAGATAATTTGGCTATTGCCATAAAATATTCGTCCCAGCTAATATAATTACTTCTTTTCTTATTTTTATCTTCCATTACATCCTCCATATATATAAACGGTAAATTTTTAAATTGGTCACACAATTATATAAAAAAATCTAATTTTTAGAAATAAGTTCAAGTTTGTTTTTTGAAAAATCCAGATGAAATCCGAACAAGAGCTACGTATCGAAATTTTTGTAAAATTAAAATTGTTTTTTATTTTACTCGCCCAAAAAGGGGCGTCCCTATTGGGCGATTTCAAATGGCATATGTTTCATCAGTTTATTATAGCATTCTCTACAAACAGGTATATATTCTGCGTCTCCAACCATAATGTCTGTGTCTTTTTGTCCTTTATAATATGTAAATATAGCTTCTTCGCTCTTACAAATTTCACATATAGAAGTCATCATCTCAATATTATCAGCAATACACATTAAATCTCCCATTTTACCAAATGTTTTCTTTTCTGATGTTAAATTTAATCCAGCTATATAAAATTTTTTTCCTTCTGCAGCCATTTTATCTATTGTTTGAATATCTCCTTTTAAAAATTGAAATTCATCAATAAAATATGAATCTGCATCATATTTTTCAAGCTCATTTATGCTCTGAATATTTATAGCATTTATTGAATTGCCTGCTCTTGTTGATATTACTGCATCTCCTGCTCTATTGTCTAATAATGGTTTAAATACCTTAATGTTCTTTCCTGCAATTAATTGTCTCTTTAATTCATTAAATATCTTCTGACTTTTGCCGCATTTCATTGGTCCTGTATAAACATTAATAATTCCCATTACTGTTACTCCTCCATTTATGTAAATCATATTTATATTTTTGCTGATGAATACTATATATGTAATTAGGATATTTATCAAGTGTTTTTGCTAAAATTATTAATTTGTAATAATATGTAATATTTTGTAATAATATGAAACTTAAAAAGTACTAGTTCATACTTTAAAATATTACTTCATTACTTTGTTATACTCTTAATTCCATTTTACAAAGCATGTTTCAAATTTTCTATGAATTAGTACTTTTATTGCTATATTTTAATTACATTTTTAAAATTCTATTTTTTGTTGTAACCAGTTTTCTATTTCAGATATATCAATTCTTACTTGTTCCATTGTATCTCTATCTCTAATTGTTACTTTGTTGTCTTCTAATGTATCGAAGTCTATTGTTACACAATATGGTGTACCAATTTCATCTTCTCTTCTATATCTCTTTCCAATGCTTCCAGCCTCATCATAATCACACATAAATTTCTTTGATAAATTTTCATATACCTCTTGTGCTTTTTCCGATAATTTTTTTGATAAAGGAAGTACAGCTACTTTATATGGAGCAAGAGCTGGGTGTAAGTGTAATACAACTCTTGAATCTCCTTCACCTAAGTCTTGTTCTTCATATGCGTTACATAAGAATGCTAAAGCAACTCTGTCACATCCTAGAGATGGTTCTATAACATATGGAATGTATTTTTCGTTTGTCTCTGGATCTTGATATGATAAATCTTGTTTTGAGTGTTCCATGTGTCTTGATAAATCATAATCAGTTCTATCAGCAATTCCCCATAATTCTCCCCATCCGAATGGGAATGCAAATTCTATATCTGTTGTAGCTTTGCTGTAGAAAACAAGCTCTTCTGGACTGTGGTCACGTAGTCTGATATTTTCTTCTTCCATTCCTAAATCTAATAAGAATTTCTTGCAGTAATCTTTCCAGAACTTAAACCAATCTAAATCTGTTCCAGGTTTGCAGAAAAATTCAAGTTCCATCTGTTCAAATTCACGTGTTCTAAATGTAAAGTTTCCAGGTGTAATTTCGTTTCTAAAAGCTTTACCAATTTGGCCAATTCCCATTGGAAGCTTTCTTCTTGTCGTTCTCATTACATTTTTGAAGTTTACAAATATACCTTGTGCTGTTTCTGGTCTTAAATAAATTTGAGCTGTTGAATCTTCTGTAACTCCTTGAAATGTTTTAAACATTAAATTGAATTTTCTTATATTAGTAAAGTTTGTTTTTCCACAATCTGGGCAAGGAATTTTGTTTTCATTTATGTAATTTACTAGTTGTTCATCAGTCCAACCGTCTGCAACTAAATCTTTTCCATTTTCATGAGCCCATTCTTCAATTAACTTATCTGCTCTATGTCTTGTTTTGCATTCTTTACAGTCAATTAATGGGTCACTGAAGCCTGCAACATGTCCTGTTGCAACCCAAGTTTCTGGGTTCATAAATATTGCTGCATCAAGCCCAACATTATATTTGTTCTCTTGAATAAACTTCTTTCTCCATGCAGCTTTAACATTATTTTTTAATTCTACACCTAAAGGGCCATAATCCCATGTATTTGCAAGACCTCCGTAAATTTCAGAACCTGGATATATATATCCTCTATTCTTGCAAAGTGCTACCATTTTTTCCATACTTTCAATCATAATTTATACCTCTTACATAGCTAAAAAATTAGCGCATTTTGCCATTAATACTACCACTTAATAGTAGATATGTCAAGGCAAAATGCCTTTTTTTGTACTAGTCATTAATTTTTTATACAAGAAAGTATATTGCAATTATTGTAAATTATGTAAATTAATGATATAATAAATTAGCTTGATTTAATTATCAGTTATCATTAGAAAGGATGGTTATCATGAAACGATTTTTAATCGCATTTTCTAGGCGGACTGTTTCAAATACTGAATTAAAATTTTCAGTAAAAGAACTGTCTGACGAAGTGTCGTCTCACGCATTATTATGTCCCCAAAGAACATTTATTTTATATGAAGCTTTGGGCGAAAGCATCGACGATATTTATGCCCAATTAAACACTATTAGCTTTTTTAACATTATTAGGTTGGACTTTTCCAATTTACCTCAAGCAATTGGGAAAATCTATATGTTTGGAAAATTCATGCCGTCCCCTGATGGCAACGGTAACATTATCTACAACAGCAACTGTAAAATTGCTATTCCCGTCGAAAATCTGAGCAGTAATTTCGTGATTGTAAACATTTGAACCATCAACCCACCTGCCAAAGAAATATGGCAAGTGGGTTATATTTATTATATATTACATCGACATTTTTAATACTTTTCATTCCTTATTGCTAATATGTATGTTTTCTATCTCTCCTTTCAATTCTCTTGATATTATATTTTGTATTTGAGCTATTTGCTCTTCTTTAAGTTCTTTAGCTTTCACGATTATGCTTATACTATCCCCATTTATAAATATTATTAAATCTTGAAATCCTTTGTTTTTTATTAAGTTTTCTGCTATCATTATTGCATTTCGTGTATCATTTATTTTCTTTATTTCATTTTCTGAAATTTCCTTTTGAGTTTCTGATATTTGACTATTGCTCAATATTTTTTGATAGCTTTCTAACATTTGCGAATACATTTTATCTCTTTCTAATCTAAGCTCTGCAAAATATTGATTTCCGCTATTTTCCGTTACAGTTGTAGATGTATTTATTTCATTTTGAACGGCGTTTTCTGTAGTTTCTGTATTTTGTTCATTTGATTTTATTTCATCTTTTTTATCCTCGTTCTTAGACGTATCATTATTTTCATTATCAGTATTTTGCGTTTCATCATTATTAACCAAATCATTATTATCAGCAACATTGGCACTCACGAGTGTTGCATCTCCAATTCCCGCATATTTTTCAGAGTCTGTTAATACTGCTGTTTCTAATGCTTGTTTCTCGTTGCTCGTGTAGTTCATGTAACCTGCAGCAATCAACATTATTGCTATGACAGAAATTATAATTTGATTTTTCTTTAAAATCTGTTTCATATTCACAATCTCCTTTTATCATAATATAGTCAAATTAATATTAACACAAAATTTTTTTAACATTATAATAATTAATATTACACAATCACCCAAAATATAATTTATTCTTCTCAAAATTTGATTTTTCTAATTTGCAATAGTTTTTAGTCTTTCATCTCAAAGACTTGTATTTTATATGTAGCTAGTCCAGTAACCGCTTCTACCGCCTGCACTATACTTGTTTTTATGTTTGCATCATTTGCTCCTTGCGCAGTAATTATTGCACCTTCTATTTTAGGATTTATCACGCTTTGAGTTATTGGTGTTTTCGTTCCGTTCTTGTCTTCGTATATTACATCTTTCTTCGTAGTACTTTCATTCACAGTTCTTGTGCCTCCTCCGGAATCAGTTTCTTCCGTCGTACTAGTGCTGGAATCTTCATCATACATCGGTATAATCTGGCTAGTTTGTGAATATGTAATTAATACTTTTGTTTTACCAACTCCCTTTATATTTGATAGTATATTCTCCAATTTCTGTTCCATTCCAGTCTCTTCAGTTGCTGTCGTCTGTGTTTCATTTTCTGTTGTGGCAAGTTTTTTATTTGTATCTGTTGTTACATTGTCTTTTTTCTTATCTCCGCTCCAAATATAGTTAATTGCTACAATTGTTACTATCATTATAATTATGAGTACAACTAAATTTTCCATTTTCTTTTTGCTATTGCCATTTTCTTCACTATTTTTTTCTTTAATTTTCTGAAGTTTTTCCTTAAACATCTTTCTTTATTGGCACTAAAAGTGCACTCCTCCTTTAAGAAATATTAATGTTCTTTTTATCTATGTCATAAGTTTCGCTTATGTAATCTTTTACTTCTTGTTTGTCATCATCACTTAATGTTTTGCTATCTTTTTGACTTATTGTATTTCCAATTTCTACAGTATTTATTACTATTTCATTGTTTTTTCCCTGTTTTTGCTCCATTTTAATCAGCTTTAATGTGATTTTTTCTATTGTATAATTTTCGTCATCTTTTATCTGAATATCTGATGTATCAATTTCATAACCTTTTTCTTTTAATTTAGCAGATATATCGGCTTTTAGATTTGATACATATATGTCTTTAATACTTCTAGTATTATTATCTTCAAACTTGCGTGATATTGTGTTGTCACTTTTTGAAATCTGTTGTTCATATTTTTCTATATTTATTGTGTTTAAATTAATATCTTTGCCACCCAATTTTTTTATTATTGGAGATACTATTGTAAACAATATGTACATTCCAATTACAACTTTCACATATTTTTTACTACTGCTATTTGGCAAAATCATTTCAATTAATGTTGCAATTATTACAGCAACAATTATCCCTTGTGCCCAACTACTAAGAAATTCAATCATTGCATCATCACTCCACTGTTCGATATTTTTATTACTAATGTCACTCCGATAATAAGCATTACAGAAATACTACACATTATGGCTAATAATAGCTTAAATGTTCCTCCTATCTGACCTAATAATTTTACAATCTTATCATCTGCAATAGGCTGGCATAAAGCAGAACCCAAGTAATAAACTGCCATTAAAGTTGTCAATTTTATTATCGGTATTATGCAAATACTCAAAATTATAATTACACCAACAATCCCAACTGCATTTTTTAAAATATTGCTACAACTCATAACCGTATCCACTGCATCTCCGGAGTATCTTTCCAACAATCGGAATAAAATTTGAAACTGCCGCTTTTGTGGTTTTTACTGTAAGTGCATCAACTCCATTTGTTATACTTCCTTCGAGCGAAGAAACTCCCACAAATATGGTAAGAACAATTCCTAATATCCAGACAACTGTTGTATTTATGTATTTCGAAAGCTTGTCTATTGGGACTCTATCAGATACATTTGAAATTACACTTAACGCTACAGATATTAGGCTTGCTGGTACAAGCACAACATTTATAAAATTGCCTATAAAAGATATTATCCATAAAATGATTGGCTGTAGCATTCCAGCAGATGCAATATTTCCTGTAGTTATCATAAGTGTTATTAATAATGGAATTAAACAATTTGTAAATGCTACTAAATTGTCAATCGATGTTTTTACCATGTTGATTATATCTGAAAAATTTTTCATTACGATTGTTACGATTAAAATATATGTTATGTAATATGTAATTTGCGAAACACTCTTATTTTCGAGGCCATCTGTTATGCTTCGAAGCACGCTAGATATTATTATAATTACCATAATGCTTCCGAATTGTACTGATTGCTTCTCTTGCTCCACTAAACAGCTGTGCTAGAATTTTTTTGCCTATTGTCTGATTATCCACATTTCCTTTTATAGCAGATGTTATAAGCTCATTTACATCAATATCAAAATCCTCACTCTTGTATTTGTTAGCCTCTTCAATAAAACTGGATATTCCTAATGTACTCGACTGGCTTTTCAAGAGTTCACTCGTTATGTCGTCTTCAGCATTTACTTTATAGCAAAAGCTCAAATAGCAAAAATATATTAGCAATATTACAATTATTTTTATTAATCTTTTGTTTTCCATTTTTCCTCCACTATGGTAGAATGTTTAGAATAACTTCCAGCAAACTCGACATTATCGGAACAGACATAGACATTATTATTACTTTACCACCTAGGTCAACCTTACTTGCAATTGCAGATTCACCGGCATCTTTGCAGATACTCACTGTGAATTCCGTTAAAATAGCTATCCCGGTAATTTTAATAAGTAAAACTAGAAACTCATTGTTTATTGCTGTTTTGCTTGATAAGCTTTTAAGCACTTCAATAATTCCAGAAAGCTTAGTAGCAATCATTGCAAATATTAATATTCCAGCTATTAGCGAGGCATACATTGCAAATTCCGGCCTATACTGTTTTAAAATTACAATTATTATAACCGCTATTAGACCAATGCCAATTATTTTAACAATATCCATATGTATCACTTTCCTTACAAATTAAAAATTGTCCTTACTGTATCAAACAGAGTACTAATTTCTTTAATTACCATTGTAAGAACAATAATGAGGCCTGCAAGAGTTGTCATCATTGCCTGGTCCTCTCTTCCTGCTCTTACTAAAACCTGATACAATACAGCAACCAAAATTCCAATAGCAGCAATTTTAAATAATAAATTTATATCCATTATTCATCCGTTCCTTTCTTACTTGCACAAGTTTGGTTGGAAAAGAATTAAATTTTGGCAAGGAAAATGAATTTCAAAGGTAAGGGCGCATACGTGGTGTATGTAACCGCGTTTGAAACGATATTTGACGTAGCCAAAATTGTAATTATTTTTCAACCTTATGCCTTTTCATAACAGTAATATAACAGCAGTAAGCCCCACAGTTACTCCTAGTGTCTTATATAATTTTGTATTCTTTTGTTTCTCAATTTTTGCATTTTCAATCTGGTCTTCTATTAATTTTTCTGTTAATTCAATTTGGCTTACTTGTCCTTCCACATCTGTGTTTCCTAGCATCTTTCCCAGAGTTTCTATGGCAGTAAAATCTTCTTTATTAAGGCTTAGTTTGTCTTGTGATTCTTCTATAGCTTTTTTCCAACCATCTTTTGCACTCATATTCTCCATATTAAGGCTTGCTCTTTTAAATATGTCTCCAACCACATCTTTGTTGTCATCATAAATCTGGTTAAAAATTTCCTGAATGGTTAGTCCTGTAAATTTAATTTTTGATTTAAATATGTTTAACAAATTCTGCATTTTTTCTAATTCTTGTACCCTATTTACATATTTCTTTGAATATGTGTTTCCTATGTATGTAAATGCTAAAAACACAAAAAATATCAGAATATATTTTATAAAAATCATAGCTTGTCTCCTATTTAAGCTTCTTTATAATATATATTCTGATATTTTTATTTTAGAACTATTTTTTATAAATTTGTTGTTTCAAATTCATAATTCGAATCATTTCTTGCTTTTATAACTATTACTTTTTCAAATATTTTTTCTTGTATCAATTCCTTCAACTCTGGATTTTTCATCACATCTTCAATACTATTTCCATGAGCCGTAAAAATTCCTTTTACACCACAGCACACGGCGTACTTTATTACTTCACTATCTTGCACACTTCCGATTTCATCTGCTATTAACACTTGTGGTGCCATAGAACGAATAGCAATTTTCATTCCAATAGATTTTGGAATATCATTTATCACATCAGTCCTAATTCCTAAATCATTTTGCATTATTCCTCTATAAATTGATGAAATTTCTCCTCTCTCATCTATTACAACCACATTCAAGCCCTGTATTTTATCTGATATTCCATTACTAATATTTCGTGTTATATCACGCAACAATGTCGTCTTGCCGCATTCCTGGTGGAGAGATCAATAACGTATTATAGATGCTATTATTGTTTTTTATTATTTCATTTATCATACAGTTTGAACAACCTTTTATTTCCCTGCTTATTCTAAAATTTAAACTAGAAATATAATTAAAATTAGCAACTTGTCCATTTGCATCTAACACTGCTGTTCCAACTATTCCAACACGATGTCCGCCTTTTATTGTTATGTAGCCATTTGCAATTTGTTTTTGATATGAGTATACGGAATTTTCGCATATTTTTTGAAATATATAATTAATATCTTCTGTATTTATAATGTAATTTAGTATTTTCTGGGCTTGTCCAAATCTTAAAATTAAGGGCAAATTATTTCTTATACGAATTTCTTCATTCGAATTTAAATCTTCTTCATTCAATATTGCTTGTATATGTTGAGGAAAATATTTTAGAAACTCTTCTTTCATTATATTTTTTGTATAATCAATTTATTAATCTATTTAATTGATTATTTCCTTTCTCCTTTGTTAATAATTATTATATGCTTCACATAAAAAAATAGAACCATACATTTTGCTGTATGATTCTATTTATAATTAATTATTTTCACTATTGTGGTAAACGTTCATAACATCATCTAATTCATCAAGATTTTCTAATAATTTATCCATTCTTTCTTGAGCTTTTTCATCTAATGCAACATATGTTGTTGGAACCATTTGAACCTCTGCTTCTAAGAATTCTATTCCTTGGCCTTCTAGAGTTTCTCTTACACTTGAAAAGTCTTCAGGTGTTGTTGTAATTGTGTAACATTCTTCATCAGCCTCAAAATCTTCTGCCCCTGCATCTAATGCAATCATCATTAAATCATCTTCTGATTGTTTGCATTCTGCTTTATCTACAACCATTACACCTTTTTTATTGAACATGTAAGAAACACAACCTGTTGTTCCTAAGTTTCCACCGGCTCTATCAAATACGTGTCTTACATCTGCTGCTGTTCTATTTCTGTTATCTGTACTTGCTTCTACTATAACAGCAACACCGTTTGGTCCATATCCTTCATATATAACTTCTTCATAGTTTTCTGCGTTTCCAGCTCCAGATGCTTTCTTAATTGCATTGTTTATTGTATCGTTTGGCATGTTTGCTGCCTTACATTTTGCAATTACATCTTTTAATTTAGAGTTTCCAGCCGGGTCAGGTCCACCTTGCTTTACTGCTATTAATAATTCTCTTCCTAATTTTGTGAATACTTTACCTCTTGCTGCATCAGCTTTACCTTTTTTAGCTTGAATATTATGCCATTTGCTATGACCTGACATTTTAACTCCTCCTTCTTATTGGCTTTTAGCCATTATTTATTTCTCGTAAAAATTACATTTTTTATTTTACCACAAATTTTGCCATTTGGGTAGTATTTTATTAAAATTTTAAATAATTCTTTCATCTAACCTCTTTTCTGCACAAAATAAGAGAGTACATGTGTTACCACTTATATACTCCCTATTTTATCACTGCTTATTTATAAGGCTTAAGCATTACCTAATTTCATTACAGTTCATTTATGAGGCTTGAACTTTACCTAATTTCAAATCGTTCTTTATGAACTCCTATCAGCAATCTTTCAATTGCTTCTTTAGTATATTCATTATATATCATTTTTATTCATTTTGTCAATGCTTCGGTTTGAAATATTGTAATATTTTTCCATTTTATCAAATGTATTTAATAGTTACCTATTTATGAGGCTTGACCTTTACCTAATTTATAATATAAATGCTTCTTGTTCTAATTTGCTATTGTTCTCTAACATTGCGTCAATCACTTCATAAAAAGTCTCATACTCTGCCGATCCTCTTAATTGTTGTAGCCTTTTTCTATAGTCTTGATTCATTTCTTTCCAATATTCTTTTTTAGCTAAAAATGCTTCTGTATCCATTTTATATTCTTGTAGTTCTGGTATAATTTTTTTAAGTCTCGTAAATATTCTAAATCCACCAATATCTATGTCACTCCAATGATAAAATTCTTGGTTTTCGCAGGCTTCATATATTTTTTTAAAGAATTTACCTTTTAGTGGACTATACATTCCACCATGATATATTACAAATTCATCACTTTCTTGCTTGTTTTGAATATAATCTATATAGTTAGCTTTATTTTCTATGAATAATATTTTTCTTGCATTCTTAATTGTCAAATTTGTCATTTTTTCTACATTATAACTATTCAAATAGCTTCCCATAGTTTCTTTTTTGTACTCTATTTTTTCATCGTCTATGTAATATTCCATGTCTCCACAAAATTCAAAGATTTCGGGATATTTTGATATTCCTACTTCTAATAAGATATCATCATTACTATATTCTTCTGCCTTTTCAAGCAAATATGTTTTAATAATTCTTATTAGAATGTGTTCTATATTTCTCTCAAAATATTTAGAATCTCCAAAGCATTTTATACTTAATACACGTTTTAAATTTTCTTCTTTGTTATCAATCTGTTTTAACACCAGCAAAATATCTTGTGCAAATTGAACAGGAAACAAATTATTTGTTTTATGCTTTTCTTTCAAATAATTTATCATGTTTTGTTTGTACTCATTTATCCACTCTTGATTAAATTCCGCTTCTTCTAGTATTTTCAATAATAGCTCAATATTTTCTTTTACATTTGTTCTATTAGCCTTTTCATATGCCCATTCCACATTTTCTTTATTTAACCAAATTTCTTCTATTATGTTTCCGCTTCTCGTATTTTTGCCAAGAAAAATCTATTATGCCTTCTTTTTTTAACTCAAATATCACATCATGAATTATCTGTTTTCTATCATAATTTTCAATATTATAACCAGTTAGATTCTTCATTTTTAATATGATTCTTCTATTAGAAGTTTCATATAAAGCCTTGCTAGCCTCGTATTTATCTAACAATGTATTTAAAATAATCTTCTCAAAATCCATTCTATATTCCTTCTCTTCAAATTGCATTGGAAAATAATTATTCTTCCTTATTAGTATACTTCTTCACAACAATCTCATGTTCTTCCGGATTTAATACTAGTAATGTTGAATCAACTAGTGCTTGAATATCTTGCAATTTTTCTGGTGGTGCAGCAAATATTGCTTGAAATTGTATCTTCTTTAAGAGCTTAATACTTTCTTCTATTCTCTCGCTATCCATTTTGCTGAACGCCTCATCAAATACAATTAATCTTATGGTATTATCATTACTCTTAGTTCTATATAATTGTGCAAATGATGCCAATATTGATATATAGAATGGTGTCTGCGTTTCTCCACCAGACTTTTTCAATAATGTCTTAGATAAACGTTGCTCGTTTCCAAGTTTATCTTTTACTATTAAATCAAAGTTCAAATATGTTCTATAATCGGTATATTCTTTGATGTTTTTCTCATACTCCTCACTTGAAATCGAATTATTATTCACATCTGTTGTAGTTATTTTTTCAAATAATTCTTTTATCTCTTGAGAATATTTCTGGTTAAACTGTTCCTGTCCTATAGCCCAGTCTCCTAGTAATAAGTCGTCTTGAAGCATATCATAAAATCTTTTATACTCTTGCTTTGGAGATACTTTGAAGCTGTATGAATCTGTTCCAAATCTGTGTTCTCCCAGTGCACTGTTTAGTTCTTTTATTTGTTTCTTTACCTCATCAATGTTAGATTTTAGCTTGTCTAAAAATTCTATTCTAAATTGCTCATATGCTTTCTGTCTTGAATCTTTTATTTTTTCTGTATATTCTGGTAATACCACTTCTTCTAATTTTTTCAAGTGTTTAGAAAATTCCTCATTGCTTGCATCTTGAATGTTATATGCATATTGGTATTTCGTATTAAAATCACTTCTCTTGTCTATAAGTTCTGCATGCAATTGGTCTTTTCTTTTTATTATTCCTTTTATGATATTAGAATATGACTCTGCTATTCTCTCTGCAGTTTTCTTTAATGATTGTATATCATACTTCTGTTCACCAACATTTTGTTGCCATTCAACATCATAAAAGTCATTAATTTTGTTAGTCTTTTCTTCTATTGATAAGCTTATTCTAGGAAGCCTTTCTTCCTCTATATTCTTTATTGCTTCACTTAGTATTCCTAATTTTAAACTATTATCCTTTATTTGCTGTTCTATTTTTGTTTTTTCTACTTCTTTTTCTTTTATCTTTTCAGAAATTGTATTTAACCAGAATAAATCCATACTGTCTAATTCTTGTTGTAATTTCTGTTTTTCTTCATCATATTCAGATTTTTTCTTTGCTTCGATAATGTCTTCTTCTAAGCCTGGTAAAAATTCTTCTCCAAAGTTAGCCATTTTTCTAATACTATCCACTGCATTTATAACAGTTTCAAAATTATTTATATCATCTTCCAATTTAGCAAGCTCATTTTCTTTTATTTGTTTTTGTTGTTCTAATGCTTTCTTACCTATAACCGGATATTTATAGAATTTAGGATCTATTTTTCTAAGCACATATCCTTGGTACAACATGCAATCTGATGTTATAGCTTGTTTATGGCTTCTTAACTCTTCTATTGTTTCACATTTAATTACTCTTCCTAATAGGTAATCAACATATGTTCTTGCCAATTCATTTTCAGTAATTACTTCTGTTGCAAGACTATTTTCAAGTGCATTTGATGCATTGTCTTTTCTAATTTTTTCAATATCAACTATACCAAATGAATGTATTTTTTCGTTTTCTCGTGCAAGTTCTCTATATATTTTTGAAGCTTCTTCAAAATATTGTGGGTCTATTATTAAATATTTTTTCTGCGTATTTAAGTAACCTTCGATTGCATTCTGCCATCTTGCATCTTTTATTTCTAATAAATCTGCTAAAATTGATACCTCTATGTCTTTACAAAACTTTTCTTTTAGTCTTGCCTCCAACATAGCTTTAAAATTTATAAATTGTGAATCATATGGATTAATTCCATTCTTTAATTTTTCTATATCTTGAATTAGAACTTCTCTAGTCTGTTTCTTATTGTCTATTTCATACTTTTTATCAAAATAAGTACTCGTTCCCCAATTTATTAAATCTGATATATTGTTTCTCGTTTCTGTTATTGCATTTATGTCTAATTCATTAAAAATATTTTCATTTATACTATCTATGTACTTTATTAAATCTCTAGTATTATTTATATTTTGATAATTTACTTTGTCTTTTGCACTTTCTAGTTTAGAAATGCTTGCATTCCATCTTAATGTATAATTTCTTAGAGTTGCAATGTTTTTGCTTGCCTTTTCACTAATGTTATTAAGCTTACTATCTATTTCTTGTATTTTGGCAGTAATCTTATCACTCTTTATTTTAATATCAGAATTTGCTCTTGTTACTGTTAAATCTGATATTTCTTTTTCAATCTCGCCCTTTGTTTTTTCAAGTTGTGTCGTTGTTTCCTCTAAGCTTACTTTGCCATCTTTATCATCTTGGACTTGCTTTTGTAGATTTTCATATTCATCAATTAATTGCTGTTTTTCGGCTCTCCATATTAAATATTGTGCTTCTCTTTGTTTCATACATTCGTCAAGATAGCCATTATATGTATTTTCAATTTCTTGAAGTTGATTTTTCTGAGTATTCATTACATCTACTTGTTTTAATAAACTATTATATTGTCTTATGTTTTCCTGCATAGAAGTTATATCAATTTGATTTTTTACATCACACACATATTCTACTATAAATTTTTCAATATCATTTATTGGTGTAAAAGTTACAGCCTTCTTAAACAGATTAAAAAACTTCTGATTTAATCCTCCGAGCTTTCCTCTTACTGCCACTTGGTATTGAGTATTACTTGTACATATTTCTAAATTTTTATTACCATATTTTCTAGTCAAGAAGCTCTTCAATTCTGCAAATGAAAACGGAATATTATTCTCTCCTATAAATTCATTTTCCGGAATACTTCCATTAAACATAAAAAATTTATGTTCAAAGCCACTCTCATTGTAAACGTCAAATACGACTCCAATGCAGAAATTTTTTCTTGTAACCGTATCATAAAATTCGCAAACAATATAACTAGAAAATTTTCCACTTCTTAAATACTTGTAACCCGTATCCCCATCATCACCAATTTCGCCTCTCAAATAGCCTTCAAGAGTTCTTTCGGTTCTATCATTTGCAGCCTTATTAAAGAAATTTCCTCTAGTATCTCCCAATAGCAAAAGTTGCAAAGCATCTATAATCGTAGACTTTCCAGAGCCGTTTTTACCAGTCAAGAAATTAATATTTGAAAATTCAATCATTTCCTTACTTATATAATGCCAATTTATCAATAACATTCTTTCTAGTTTCTTCATTATTCCTCAGAGTCCTCCTCTTCTTCATTTTCGTCATCTTCTACATTTTCTTCTAAAATTGATATTGTTTGGCTCAAAGCTGTAATTTTTTCGTTTGTTACAGCAAATAATATTGATGGAAAGATTATTATTTTTGTTTCTGGATCTTCAAATTTTCCATCAACTTTTTGAATAATATTAAATTTTGCTAGATTAGATAGTGCCGTCTTTATATCCATATCCGAAGGCTTTTTATTAAATGCACCAACGTCTATCAAAGTTTTTATAATGTCAGATACACTAACAATGGTATCAGTATTTAACTTTACACTTTCTCTATCCTCATCAAATTTCAGTCTTAATCCATATAAGAATATTGTTGTATTTTTATCTAATCTCTTTTTATTATATTCATACTCGTTTTCTATATAAATAACTTCATAATTGCTGTCTTTCAATAGCCTATAACCAGCTATTTCAAGGTATTCTCTAAATAAATCTATGTTTCTATCAATAAACCTGTAATCACTATTAGACCTAAAAGTGCCTTGATTTTTATCATAAAATCTATTTACCATAAAAGTTCTATTAAGTAATAAACTCGTAATTCTTTTAAAATTTTCTTTTTCTGCTCCAGTTAAATTATTATATTTTTCTTCGAACATTTAACTTCTCCTTATAAACTTAATATTTGGAATTAAGTATCCATTATTATTTATTGTTTCATCACTATCTTCTATGTAATAAAAACTCTTGCTTGATTTATCTGCCTTTATTGTTGATAGTATTAATAAAATTAAGTCCTCTGTTGTATTTAACTCAATTTCACTTGAGCTAATAAATGGTTTATTCTTAAAGTTTTTCTCCATAAACTCATTTATTGTTTTATTACTATACATATTTTCCAAGCTCTTAGCAAAATCATAAAGTGCTCTTGAATCTATCGGTTTAGATTGTTTTACTGGCATCGATTTTCCTTGTTTTTTAATATTTTTCGTTCTTATATAAACAGAATCGTTAGACAAATATTCTTGTCTTGATAACTGTAATTGGTCTATCATTTTGTCAATTACTTGTTCATTTTTTGAATTTTTCAATATATTTACTAACTTACCTTTCAATTCTTTATCATTAGTCAGTAAATATTGTATTCTCTTAACAGATGCTCTTACATAGTCATTATTTTTTGTTTCAATCTCATTCATCGTTGTTCCAATATTCTCATATATTTCAGAAATTATTCTAATTTTATTTAATATGTCATTTTCAGCATCTTCTTTAGTCTTGTATCTCTTACTACTGTAGGCCACATTTATAGCATTCTGTAGTCTTTCTTCATCTGCTAAAATTTCCGTTAATAACTCTATAATTGGAAGCCTATACCTCGGAACAGAATCTCTAGTAAATCTAGGAAAAATCATCTCATCACTATATTCTTTATACTCGAAAAAATGTTGGCTTATTATATTATTAACATCATCTTGATTACACATTTTTCTGTGAAATCTTCCAAGACTGTTATATACAGATTTTAGTTCATCTATTAATTGAATTGTATTATTATAAGCTGTTATAACCGCATTATATGTTTCATTTTTCTCTGTACTTGCAAACTTTAAAGCCGTGTATGTAGCAAATACATATGAGTTATATTCGACCTGCTTTTCTTCTGTAAATGAATACAATAAATTAATAAACTTTATTGAATAATCTGGTAAAATTATAAATTCCTCGAATGAGTCTCTCTGCATTTCTCTTTCAATCCAACCAGCCCATTCTAATTTTCTCAATAAAAAATATGCTTTACCTGTAATATTGTTGTCTTTTAAATCACTCACATTTTCATCTTCAGAAAAATCTTCTTGATTAATCTCATCTTCTAAACTATTTATCAGCCTTGAGATTATATTTTCTTTTGATATACTCATTTCCTGCTTAAAAGCATCTCTTAATACAAATAAAGCATCTATATATAAATTTTTATTTTTTGATACTAGTATTGAAAAAAAGTTTTTCGGTATTTTATCGAATAAATTCATATTCCCTCCATTTCTTCTACTGTTATATTTTACCATAGAATTTGAGGGATGTCTATTGTTTTATGTAAAGTTTCACATTAATGTTCATAATTTTTCTTACAATTGTTTAATTTCTTTCTCACTAAGCCCTGTTATTTGGCTTATATCTTTTATATGCATTTTTCCTTTAAGTCTCTTTGCCACCAAAGCAATTCCTTCAGCTTTACCTTCTGCTTTACCTTCAACCTTTCCCTCTATTTTTCCCTCTTCTTTTCCTCTTATAATTCCCTGATTCCAACCAATTTCAATTCCTTCTTTTTTGCTCTTTCTTATTTCTCTATTAATTATTCTTGAAGCATTAGTCATAATTTCATCATTCCTCCCTATATTTTTTATTTTTTCTATAAATTTACTGATTATTTCTTTATCTTCTGTTTCTGCAAGTTCATATTGAACTAATTTTTCCAACTGCCAATTGTCAAAATTTCCGTTTTTCTTCTGATTATTTATTACATCTTCTATATTTTTATATAATTCCTCTTTATTTTGTGATTTTTCAATCAGCATAGCTTTAGAAGTTATCAGATTATCTTCAAGTAGTTTTTCTCTGCTAAATTCATTTGCATCTATCAGGTTATATTCTCCTGCATTTTCTTCATATCCTTCTATTTGCTCTTCGATGTCTTTTATGGATAATTTATGCCATTGTCTTTTCCCAGTATATAATACCATCGCTATTACTTTTGGAATTTTATAACTTTTCTCTCTTAATCTTTTTCTGTCTATTGCAGAATCTACAATCGCATTTTTGTAAGACAATATCCTATATGACATCTTTAAATCTACACTTGATTGATGTTCTATTAGTATAAACACATTTTTATTCTTTATTTTGTATACAACATCAGCCTCTATATTATATAATTCTTCAGTTCTAAACTCTTTTTCATATTTTTCAATATCATCTTCTAGTAGATTTAAATTTAAATAGTGATTTATAAAATTAACTGCTTCTTTCTTGTCTGACAGTATTTCTTTAAATAACTTGTCATGTTTTTTATTTATTTGAGCATTTGTCTTATACTTTTCATTTTCTTCTTTTACTATATTCTTATTGTCTTTTTGTTGTTTTTCAGAGAATTTATTCTCATCTCTTAATATTTCTTCGCCTTTTTTTACCATTCTTTCTATTTTTTCTTTGTTCTTTAAATAGAAAGCTCCAGTATAGCACATAATATCTTTACCATCTTTTGTTTTTAATCCTGAGGGAACATACATTTTTTCTTCTTCCATCTATCTTCCTCCTTATTATACAATAGAGTTTACCTATAGGTCAATATATAATTCATTGGGTTTGTATAAGAATTAACAACTTTCGCTATAGCGAATTTTTGAATAAATTTATAAAATACAAATGTTTTTGAAATAATTTATTTAATATGATGATTATATTATTTAATAATACAAAAATCAAGTAAAATCGTTCGACAAAATTCTGCATTTTGCTACATGCAATAAAAAATCCACCAGCAGAACCTTATTAAGATTCTACTGGTGGATAACAATTACATTATACTCTTTTCACTCAATAAGAGTTTTTTTAATTGTGCAAATCTTAAAGATCTCTCGTCAAGCTCTTTGTGCTATCTCAGCCATCTTTATGGCATCTTCTCTTGTTTCTGCTGTACAAATAAAACATGCATTATGGCAAAATTTTGCTGTTTTTATCTTTGAAACTTCTTGTAGCTTTTCATCTCTTAGTCCTGCCCATTCTTTAGGTAAACTTTTTCTATTTTCGAAACTTCCAAGTTCTTTTGGCACTGTATGTACACAAAATCCCCCTCTATTAGAAGGAAATACTACAAAATTTATTTTCTCAGCCTTTGGATTTGTTGATGTTAAAACCGCTTCTTCCCATGGCATAAATTGTTCAAGTATCATTATTCCTTCTTTTGAATTTTCTATAGCATTTTCAACTAATTCTTTTGCTTCATTTTTAGCAATTTCTCGTGCAATAAAACGTTCAAAATATTTTTTTACAATTTCATAAGCCTGCATGAAGCATTCATCGGTATCTACTGTTTCGTTCCAGCATGGATTAAAAGCAGAAATTACACTCGCTAATTCGACAAGTTTATAGTCTGTATCAATCTTGGTAGACTGTCCATTATCATTAGCATCTATGTATTGTATTAAATCTTTATCAATTTGTAAACATAATTCTTCTATATGTTCTTTTTTTACATTACATTTTTCTAAATATTTTTTTCCATAACTTTTCCATATTAATCCACAAGATGCATATTTTACTCCATTATCTCTTTGTCCATTTCCACCTGCTTGGTGATGGTCAAACTCACCGCCACCAATATCATATACTAATTTGTTAGCAATACTTTCTCTCATTGAGTCTGTTACTTCATTTACTCTAATTAACTTTATGTTAGTTAATATTTTAGATAATATAACCGTTGCAAAAATTTCATCAGAATGGAACTTACCTCCATGAGTTACACAATTTGCTTCTTTTAATTCTTTTACTATCTCTATCATGCACTTTCCCTTTCATATTATTTTTTCTATAAACGTTATCAAACCAAATTTCATTTTGATAAACAAGGTCAAACTCGCCTTTTGAGAAGTCCTAAGGGGTTCCTACCAAGAGCGATGTGCCGAGGTTTAAAAAAATGAATTTGGTTTGTATAAATGCTTACATTACATATAACAATATTGATAAAAATTGCAATACACTCGCTAGTACTATAAATAAATGAAATATTGAATGTATATATTTTTGTTTTTTTCCTACTCCATATAGAACTGCACCTATTGTATAAGCTATTCCGCCCGACACTAATAGAACCGTCCCCGGAATGCCTACTAATTGCACCAATAATGGAAGTTTTATTATTATGCACCAGCCCATTGCTAAATAGCAAATCATCGAAAATATTTTATATTTTTTTAAATCTATAGCGTTTAATACAATTCCGAGAATCGCAACTCCCCATATTATTCCAAACAATGACCAACCTAAGGCTGTATTGTATTCTCTAAATGTGCATAAGGCAAATGGTGTATATGACCCTGCAATTAGTAAAAATATTGTACAATGGTCTAGTACTTGAAATACTTTTTTTGCATTGTTTCTATGTAATCCATGATATATGCTAGACATCGTATATAAAATTATCATCGAAGCTCCATAGATAGCTCCAGATACGACACCATACACATTATGATGAATTGCTGCAAACACCACGCATAGAACCGTTGCAATAATTCCAAATGCACCACCAACAATATGTGAGGTCATATTAAATATTTCCTCACCTTTAGTATATGTTGGCAAAATTCTTTCCGAAAGTTTTGTTCTTTTCATATAATATTTCAATTAAATAGACTTCTATTTAATTGCACCCTCCTCAGCTAAAATTTTACTCATTTCTTCGTGTCTTTTTATCTTGGCTGTTGATGTTTTAATCATTGGCTCATCTGTTATTATTAATTTTTTCATATGCTTGTAGTTTGTAAGTCCGCTATTTATTTCTTTAATATCTTCCCATATTTTTTCTTTTAATTGTTCTTGAGTAAATCCTGCAAAATTATCTTTTACATAGTCTTTGTTATATACAATCTTTACAGAAATCACCAAATCATCATCTTTTGGATAGCCAAAAACCATACATTCATCCACATATGGAAGTTTTCCTACTAGTGTTTCTAGTTCCTCTGGATATATGTTCTTTCCATTTTTCAATACTATAACATTCTTTTTTCTACCTGTTATAAAGAAATATCCATCTTTATCTTGTTTTGCAAGGTCCCCTGTATGAAACCATCCATCTTTTATGGCTTCATTTGTTGCTTCTTCATTCTCGTAATATCCAAGCATAACATTTGGTCCTTTTGCAATAAGCTCTCCTATTCCTTGTTCATTTTGATTATCAACTTTTAGAGTAACCCCTGGCATAGGAAAACCAATTGAACCATACCTTATGCAATTTTCGTTTTCAGCAGCTAAAACTGGTGAAGTTTCTGTTAATCCGTATCCTTGAATTGTTAATATACCAAAGTCATTAAAAGCCTTTGCAACCTTTGGATCTAATCCAGAAGCTCCACTTATAATTGCTCTTAATGCTCCTCCTAAATTATCTATTACACTCTTGAACACTTTTCTTCTAATGTCTATACCGAACTTCAATAAAAAATTACTAATCGGAGTCACAAATTTTATTAATTTATCTTTTCCTTGTTTTTTTATCTCTTTGTCAATTTTCTTGTACATTGACTCAATTAAAAGTGGAACACAAACAAAAATGCTTACTTTATATTCCTTCATATTTGCTTGTATATGTCTAATTCCATCACAAAATACATTTGTGCAACCATGGTTTAAAAAAATTAAAATTCCAGTGCTACCAAAAGTATGGTGAAATGGCAAAAAAGCCATATTAACATCAGTACTCAAAAAATGTTCAACTCTATTCATGGCAGAAATATTTGATGCTATATTTCTGTGAGATAGCATTACAGCTTTCGACTTAGAAGTTGTTCCTGATGTAAATAAAATAATACTCATCTTGTTATCATCAATTTTTGCATCTATAAAATCTCTATTGCCATTCTCAACTAGTTTCTTTCCTTCTTCTATTAAATCTCCTAAATACAAGAAACCAGCTTCTTTTTCTTCATCACTAATCTGATCCATACAAATAAATTTTGTAACATCTGTTGCTCCAGAAGACTTAAATTTTTTCATTGTATCCATATAGTCATTTGCAAAAATTATAGCCTCGGCATAACTTCTTTGCAAAGATGACTCTGTCTCCTCTTCTGGCAATCCTTTATCTAGTGGAACTGCAATTCCTGTGCCATTTAAAACCGAAACATATGATAGAATCCACTCATATCTATTTTTGCTAATTATAGCAACTCTTTTGTCTTTTAGTCCTAAATTAATTAAAGCTGTTCCAAGAGCATTTATATCATTTTGAAAATCTTTGTACTTTATTTCTTTATAAGTAACCTGCTTGCCATTTGTTTCTTTTAATTTGAATGCAACATTATCAGGGTAATTTGTAAAAGCATTATCAAGAACCTCTCTAATGTTGTTATATTCCTTCGATTCATAAATCTCATATTTTTTTCTATTCATTTTATTTTACTCGTATAATTGTACGAATGTCTCCTTTCTAGGGATTTTCTCCTTTGTTTTTTGCTAACTCCCACTCCCTATTTCCATTGATAGAATACCATAAAAAACAAAATTATACAAGAGCTATGACCGAGTATTCAAATGACAAAATTCTACAAAATCAATTTCTGATTTTTATTTGCAAATCATTGCTCTCATATACCCTTGTATTATTTTTCTCGACTTATATTATTATAAAAAACTTCCCATGACTTTTCTGTTCAATCATGAGAAGTTTTATTTCTATTTTGCATAATTGTTACTAATTTCTCTAAATTTTTTTAAAACATTGTAGACAGTCTAACATGCACACTATCACTAAAATATACGCTATCAACTCTTCCACTATAAAATAAACATGCCCAAGAATAATCATCATTAATATATGATCCCCAGTAACGATTTTGCAAGCCATAACTTTGATAATTAGATGAAGTTATCCCTAACAATCCTGCAAAAGCAGCCCATTCATTTCTTGAAGGAACTGACCAACCATTCCCATTAAATTTTTGTGCTTCTGTCCACGCCCAACCACTACTACTTGCATCTGATAAAGCCATTACATAAAATCTTGCATTTCCAGAACTTTTAGCGGACAGTACATTTTTTGTTCCGAAAGCACCTTTATAATTTGTTTGACTTATATAATATTCCTTAAGTCCCGTTTTAGTTGAAATACTATAATTTCCATCTCTGTTTCCCCAAGAACCACTTGCGCCTTTTTTTCTATCCCCAAATATTATGCCATCTACGCTACCATTATCGTCAATATCAGCATAATATCCTATTCCTGAATCAAGTGTAAATGTTTGAAGTTTAACTGTTGCAGTATACGTTACTGTTTTTTCATTGTAATTCGATGTTGCAGCGCTCTTTACTGTTATAGTAGTTGTTCCTTCTGTTTTTTTAGGAGTTATTATTACTGTTGTTCCATTTAAACTTACTGTCGCCACATTAGTATTAGATGATGACACGCTTAGAGTTCCAGTATTTCCACTTATAGAAAACGTTCCAGTGTTCGGATATGTTATTGTTCCGCTATATGATGATAATGATATGCTTCCTGTTGCTTTATTTACTCTTGTTGTTTGTGTTGTTGTCTGTGTTTTGTATCCTGCCTTGCTTGCTCTTACTGTTACAGTGAATGATGAAGTGTTTGTTATTGTTGGCATTGTTGTGCTATATGTGCCTCCATTTATTGAATATTCTAATTTTGCATCACTTGGATTTGCACTTACATTTGTTAATGCATTATGTGCTTTTCCATCATATGTTCCATTATATGGTGTTGCACTTAAGCTTATTGTTCCATTATTTACTGTTGCAGTATATGTTGCTGATTTTGCTGTATAATTGCTTGCTTCTGCACTTGTTACTGTTATTGTTGCCTTTCCCACGGTTGTTCCCGATTTTACTGTTACAGTATTTCCACTTACACTTGCTGTTGCTATATTGTTATTATTTGAAGAAACACTTAATGTTCCTGTATTTCCACTTACTGTAAAAGTTGCGTTACTTGGATATGTTATTGTTCCACTCGTCGCTGACAATGTTAATTTTCCTTCTGCCTTATTTACTTTTACTGTTTCTGTTTTCGTTTGTGTCTTGTACCCTGCTTTGCTTGCTTTTATTGTTACTGTAAATGATGAAGTATTCGTTATTGTTGGTATTGTCGATGAATAACTTCCTCCATCAATTGAATATTCTATTGTTGCATCACTTGGATCAGTTGTTACGCTCGTAAATGCATTGTGTGCTTTTCCATCGTACGTACCTGTGTAAGGTGTTGCATTTATTGTTATTGTTCCATTTTGTACTGTTGCTTCATGAGTTGCTGTCTTTTCTTTATAATTGTTTGCTTCTGCACTCGTTACCGTAATTGTTGCTTTTCCGGCTGTCGTTCCCGGCTTTACTGTTACTGTATTTCCATTTATACTTACTATTGCTATATTATCGTTATTAGAACTAACACTTAATGCTCCTGTATTTCCGCTTACTGTAAACGTTCCACTTGTTGGATATGTATATGTTCCATCTGTTGATGATAATGTTAATTTTCCTTCTTCCTTATTTACTCTTATTGTTTCTGTTGTTATTTGTGTCTTATAGCCTTCTTTATTTGCCTTTACTGTTACTGTAAATTCTGATGTATTTGTTATTGTTGGCATTTTTTCATTATATTCGTTTCCATCTAATGAGTATTCTAATTTTGCATCGCTTGGGTTTATACTTATACTCGTAAATGCATTATGTGCTTGTCCATCATATACTCCCTCATATGGAATTGCTTCTAATTCTATTGTTCCATTTTCTACTGTTGCTAAATGTATTGCTTTATTTTCTGCGTATTCTCCACTTGCTGCACTTCTTACTATTATATTTGCTTTTCCTGCTGTTGTTCCCGGTTGTACTGTTATTGTGTTTCCTTTAATACTTGCTGTTGCTATGTTTGGAGCATCTGAACTTACGGTTAATTCTCCTCCTGATGTATTATTTGTTACTTCAAATGTTCCACTATTTGGATACGTATATGTTCCATTTTTCGGAGATATTGTTAAATCACTCGCTTTTGCTATTCCTTCATATATTATTTCTACATCTCCATTTTCTTTATCTTTTACTAAAAATTTATGTTCATCATTTATTATTATTTCGGCATTTTTTTTATCTATTTTTTCTTTAGAACTTAAATCATAATTCTTTTTCCCTGTACTTATCTGCTCCAAATAATTATCCAAATCAACTGTCTTACTCTCAACTTGTATATCCACCTTTTCAAGCTCTAGCGCTTCTTTTATTCCCGCTACCGTTTGTATCTTTTGTGTACTCCTTGCCTTATCAAACAAATTGTCATTTCCAACAACTAAATCAATGGTTACTCCTGCGAGTATCAATAAAACTACTATTGTTATAATTAATGCAATAATTGTAATTCCTTTATTTTCCTTTGTACTTTTCATATTTTTTCCTTTCGTGTTATCATTAATCTACTTACTTAATGATAGTTTCACAATAGTGTTTTTATGTATATTTACTTGAAATATTAATGTAACTTAAAATTATTTATGTACAAATAAAATCTAAAAAAATTTAACAAAACTATTGCTTTTATTTAATCTTTTGATATAATAAAAGCATGAAATAGTATCATTAAGTAAGTAGATTAATGATACTATTTTCTATCTGTTAATCAGACATCTACTTCTTATGACATACATTTTTTCTTCTTTTTCAAAGTATATTGAATATTTTTAATGAATATGTAAAACTCCAAAAAACGTTTGCCACATGTATTACACGTAGTATGATATAAATTTGTAATTATTTCTTAATTTCTTCATATAAATATAATGGTGATTTGTATGGATTGTCGTGAATTTTCTTCTTTTTTATCTACCCTTTCTGGCTGTGAACTTGTAGCTCTTGCTGGGCTTCTTTCTGTTGCAATTTCTAACAATCTTAGTAATGATGAAATAGATACTTTAGGGAACTTTTTTTCAGCTTTAGGTTCTAATCTTTCAACAATAGCAACAACTAACGGGTTTGGAAAAAATGGCAATATAAATAATAACCGGGCAAAGCTTTTTCACTTGTTAATTAGCTGTATCGTTTTTGAACACCTATGTACATTTTTTTCTCCGTCTCTAAATTGTATTTTGCTACAAAATTTAAAAAGACAGAATTACTTCTGCCTCTTTATTTTGTAATTTGTTTTTATATTCATGTACATTTTTTTCTCCGTCCCCAAATTGTACAGTTTTTCTTATAATATTATGCAGATTAGTCCTCCGCTTCCCTCGTTTATTATTCTTTCTAATGTTTCTTGTAATTTTTCTTGTGCATCTTCTGGCATTTTCATTAGTTTTGTTTGCAAGCCTTCGTTTACTAGCTCGTGCAGGCTCTTGCCAAATATATTTGATTCCCATATTTTCTTTGGATCGTTTTCGAATTCTGAAAGTAACGATTCTACCAGTTCCTGTGATTGTTTTTCGCTTCCTACTATTGGAGATACTTCTGTTTCTATGTCTGCTCTTATCATGTGTATTGATGGTGCTTTTGCTCTTAGTTTTACTCCATAGCGTGTGCCTTGTTTTACCATTTCAGGCTCTTCTAATATTAATTCGTCTATTGATGGGCTTACTATTCCATAACCTTTTGTGTTTACTTCTTGCAATGCTGTAGATACTTTGTCATATTCCTTCTTTACATTTGCAAATGATATCATGCTAGAGAATAGTTCACCTTCGTTTGTTATTGGAACTCCAGAAATTTCGGTTAATACCTTATAGAATAAGTCATCTAATAAGTTGATGGTTATGTTTATGCTTCCTGTTCCTAGCTGTATTTCGTTTATTATACTTGTTGATATTACCTCAGTATTCTGCAATTTGGTTATTCGGTTGTCTATCTGTTTTAGAATTTTTATGTCTTTAAACGCATCTTTGATTTCGTCATATAATTCTTCTTTTAGCCAATGTGTTTCTGGTAGTCCATCAACCCATCTTGGGAAACTGATGTTTACTCGCTCTATTGGAAATTCATATAATACTTTGCCAAATATTTCATCAATTTTATCTACAGTTAAATTTTCACAATCTGTTGGAATTACCTGTGTATCGTATTTTTCTTGAAGTTTTTGAGCTAATGTTTGTGTATATTCAGAATCTGGTTCTACCGAATTTAATACTATTACAAAAGGTTTATTTAGTTCTTTTAATTCCTTTACAACACGTTCCTCTGGTTCTATGTAATCTTCTCTTTCTATTCCAGTCACACTTCCATCAGTTGTAACCAATATTCCAATTGTAGAATGTTCTTGAATTACCTTTTTAGTTCCAATCTCAGCTGCTTGTTCAAATGGAATTTCCTCTGTTGACCATGGTGTTTTTACCATTCTTGGCATATCATCTTCCAAATATCCAATAGCATTATTAACCAAATATCCAACACAATCAACCAGTCTTACGTTCAGCTTTATATTATCACCAACAGTAATTCCGTACCGCTTCATTTGGAATAAACTTTGGCTCTGTAGTCATAATTGTTCTGCCACCGGCACTTTGAGGCAACTCATCTTGTGCACGCTCTTTTTTATACTCATTGTCTATGTTTGGAATTACTAGCAAATCCATAAATCTTTTTATGAAAGTCGATTTACCAGTTCTTACAGGTCCAACAACACCAACATAAATATCGCCATCTGTCCTTTTTGCTATGTCTTGATATAACCTATTGTCTTTCATTAATTTTATACCTCCTTATACATCTAATGTATATTTCAAATGTGTTATGTGTTTGTACAATAACTTTATTTAATGTATATTAGTCTTTTAAAAAGTTATGCATAAAAAGAAAATTAATTTTTACATATTTTTATATTTTTAGTAAAAACTATATTAAATTATTTTTTGGAGGATTGTATTTTGAGTTCCGTATTTAGTTCAATAAAAAATTATTTTCATGATATTTTTTATGAAGATAACCCTAATGATTATAATTTCTCGCTTGGCGAACAGACTAATCCATTAGTTACTAATGCTTCTACAACTTTTAGCAAAAATTCTGAGGCATTAAATTTAAATAATGAGTCTCTAACAGACACTAGTAATGATAAAATTTTTCCATCTTTAGATGTTAACCTAGAATATATAAGAGTTCGTTTTAATGAGATGATTAATTCCGACATTATAATTAGAGAATTTACGCTTACTGCACGAAACAAACAATATAGCGCTTTTCTTGTTTATATTGACGGAATGACTGACCAAGATGTTATGAATAACTTTATTTTGAAGCCTTTAATGTTAAAAAACACCGCAAATTCTTTCGAAGGCAATCAGAATAGAGTATTATCCGAAGTAAAAACAAATAACATAACAGTAAGAAAAGTAAAAAAATTTAATATTGTGGAGTACATTTCTAATTGTTTACTTCCTCAAAATAATGTTAAAGAATTTACTAAGTTTGACGATATTGTGAAAGCTATAAATGCTGGAGACTGTGCTCTTTTTATAGATACTCTTGATATTGCATTTGATGTAGAAGTTAAAGGATACGAAAGGCGTAGTCTTACAACACCGCACAATGAAATGGTAATTAGAGGAGCTCAGGTTGGCTTTACAGAAAATTTACGTACAAATACCTCTCTTTTAAGAAGATATGTAAATAACGAAAATCTTATAATAGAATCTGTAAATATTGGCAAGTTGAGCAAAACTCCTTGTTCTATATGTTATTTAAAAAATATTGCAAATACAGATTTAATTTCAGAGGTGCGTTATCGTTTAAATAATTTAGCAATAGATTACTTAACATCTTCTGGGCAATTAGAGCAATTAATTCAAGATAATGATAATACTAGCCTTCCGCAAATAATTGCTACAGAAAGACCAGATAGAACTTCAAATCTACTATTTGAGGGTAGAATTGCAATTATTGTAAACGGAAGCCCATATGTGCTTATTGTACCTGCCATATTTTCAGATTTTCTAGCTTCTTCCGAAGATTATAATTTAAAATATCAATATTCTAATTTTGTTAGGGCTCTTAGAATTATAGCACTTGCATTTGCATTATTGCTACCTAGTATGTATATGGCTATTACAAGCTTTCATCAAGAATTGGTTCCAACAGAACTTCTTTACTCTATAATATCAGCTAGAGAAACTGTTCCATTTCCAATACTTTTTGAAATTCTAATAATGGAATTATCATTTGAACTAATTCGTGAAGCCAGTATACGTGTTCCATCTCCTGTCGGGCAAACTATTGGAATTGTTGGAGCTCTTATACTAGGTCAAGCAGCAGTAGATGCCGGAATTGTGAGTCCTATTTTAATTATAATTGTATCTTTTACAGCCATTTGCTCATTCTCAATTCCAGATTTCTCGTTAAGCTTTCATTTTAGAATAATGAGATTTATCTATATTTTACTAGGTGCTATGGCAGGGTTTCTTGGGCTTGCAGCAGGACTATGTGTTCATCTACTAGTATTAAATAATATGCATTCTTTTGGAGTAAGCTATTTAGGTAAAAATATATTTAAAACAGATGAATTTGGTAATGGAATAGTGCTATCTCCTGCCTATCGCAGAGAAAAACGTTCTAAGGAGTTAAAAACCAAAAGGCCAAAATCTCAAGATAAAATAAGCATGAGATGGAAATACCCACAACATTGATTCTTTATAATATATAATTAAAAGTTTCATATTCTAAACAAAAAGGAGGATAGCGATTTTTCGCATAATTTATGAAGTTTTCAAAAATTAATTTAATTGAATCTATCGCATTAATATTAATACTTACAATTAACAGAATATCTATGAATAGTCTACAATCTATATTGTTGTTTTGCGGTTCATCATCAATCTTAAATGTTATATTTGTCAGTATAATCACTTTGTTTTTAATTGTTGTTATAATACGTTTATTTAAAAAATTTCCAAATTCAGATATAATTGATATTTGTGAAGCTATTGGAGGAAAATTTCTTAAATGGCTAGTTGGTTCAATTTTTGCCCTATATATAATTGTTACATCCTCTTTATTGCTTAGGTATTTTATAGAAACAATTCACATTATTTATTACGGAGATGCTCCAATTATTTATTTGCTACTTTTCTTTTTAGTAGTGGGTGTTATTGCCAATATGCAAGGAATAAAAAGTATTGCTAGAACTAATGTTATTTTATGTGTAATTATGGTAATAAGCTTATTAACCGCTTTTGCAGCCGTAGTTCCCAATATGACAATTCAGCGTATTTTTCCAATTTTAGGTCATGGGGTTTCTAATACTTTTTTCACTGGTATTTCAAATATTTTTATATTTAATGGTTTTTCTATTTTATTTTTAGTACCACCACTACTCGAAAACAAAAAAGATTTTAAAAAATCGACCTTAATTGCAACATTAATCTCCATTTTTATTGTAATACTTGCAACTGCTAGTATGCTTTTAGCTTTTTCTTTTAGCACAGACATAGACCGTATTTCACCACTTTATTCACTATTATCAAATAACGAATTTGGTAAATACTTTCAACACCCTGAATCTTTATTTGTATTTACTTGGATTTTATCATTTATGAGTTACTTTAGCATTGGATTAATGACTTCATCATTAGTCTGTCAAAAAGTTACTAATGTAAAAAACTCAACACCTTTTATAATTCCTATTTGTATAATTAGTTTGATAATTGCACTTATTCCAAACAGTATTATGCAAACACTTGCAATAAATGATTTTATATCTAAATATATTGGAACACCATTAACTTTTATAGTATTTCCAATTATTCTTATGATTGCTAATTTAAAATTAAAGAAAGGAACCAATACCAATGAGAATTTGGATTAATATAAAAAAAGTTTTAATTATTTTTCTATCATTATTTATTGTATTTTTCTCATTATCTGCACCATATAGCACACGTAATATAGATAAATTAGCCTACGTTCTTGCTTTAGGTCTTGATATAGGAAATTCTAATACATTAAAACTATCTGTTCAGCTTGCCAAACCATCTAATGGTTCAAATGGTTCATCTGGCACAGCATATGAAAAAATTGTAAATAGCGTAGAATGTGCGTCTATAGAAACTGGAATAAGTCTTTTAAACAGCTATATAAGTAGGCGTTTAGATTTATCTCATTGTAAAGCCATTGTAATATCAGAAAAACTCGCTCAGAAAGGAGTTTCTGAGTATATGTATACATTATTAAGTAGCCCACGAACCAGTCCTCATGCCAATATAATAATAAGTAAAATACCCTCTGAAGATTTTTTAAATATAGCCTCACCAGAGCTTGAAGATTTACCATCAAGATTTTACGAAATTACTCTTGCTTCAAATGAATATACATCTTATACGCAAAACGTAACACTTATAAATTTCTTTTCTGACTGTGTAGATTCCTTTAAGAATCCAGTTGCTACTCTTGGCTCTTCATCAAGTTTACCTATATCTCCAGCAGATAACATTGAAAATATCGGGCTTGCAGTTTTTAAAAACGATATATTGGTTGGAGAATTAAATGCCGAAGAATCAATTTTGCATATGATGGTTTCTAATAAATTAAAATCTTGTACAATTAGCATACCTAATCCTATTGGAGATTCTGAAAGCATTAATTTAAGCATAAAACTTGCTCATAATACAAAAAACAGCGTTTCTTTGGTAAATGGCACTCCATTTATTTCATCTGCTGTAAAAATTAATGCAAAAATAGAATCTGCCACTCAAAAATCATCCTACGGAAATTCCAGCTACTATTCGAAGGAAAACATACAGCTTATAGAAGAATCTTGTAATCAATATTTAAAAAAAGCTTTAAATGATTACTTATATAAAACTGCTAAAGAATACAATTGCGATATAGATGGATTTGGAAAATACGCTGTAAAATATTTTCCAACAATAAAAGACTGGCAAGATTATAATTGGCTAGATAATTTTCAAAATAGTACATTCAATGTAAGCGTAGAAACAACTATAAAATCTGGAAACACTTTCTTATAATTAAATATGAAGAATACAGCTCTGTTTAATCGTTAGAGCTGCATTCTTCATATTTTGTTTGATATCACATTTATAGTTCTTTTTATTTTACTTGCTATTTTTCAAATATTTTTTCAAATTCTTCTTCTGATATTACTTCTTTTTCAATTAACACTGCTGCTAGTTCATGTAGTTTATCTATATGTTCTATTAGTATTGCTTGAGCCTTTGCATATGCTTCATCTATTAGACGTTTTACTTCTTTTCCTATTTCGTTTTCTATTGATTCTCCAAATATTTGCATCTGGTATGGTTCTTTTTCTAGGTTTATACTAAGTGGCCCTATTTTATCACTCATTCCGTATATTGTTACCATTTTCTTTGCTATGTCTGTTGCTACTTCGAAGTCATTACTTGCACCTGTTGATACATCGTTTAGTATTAATTTTTCAGATGCTCTTCCTCCAAGAAGTGCTATTAATTTTTCTAGCATCTCTGTTTTAGATACATAATACTTGTCTTCATTTGTCTTATACATTGTATATCCTCCAGCAACTCCTCTAGGAATTATTGATACTTCTTTTATATCCTTTTGAGTCTCTAAGAACCTACTTACTATTGCATGTCCTGCTTCGTGATATGCAGTTAGCCTTTTATCTTTGTCAGACATTATTCTACTATGTTTTTCTACACCAACAGTAACCTTCTTTAAAGCATCATCTATATCTTTATTTGTTATTGCCTTTTCTTTATTTATTGTTGCAATTATTGCTGCTTCATTTAATATATTTTCTAGCTCAGCACCAGTAAATCCAGCTGTATCACCAGCTATATTTTTTAAGTCTACATCATCAGCTAACTTTTTATCTTTAGCATGAATTTTTAATATTGCTTCTCTTCCTTTCATATCAGGAAGACCTATAGTTATTTGTCTGTCAAATCTTCCTGGTCTTAGCAATGCTTGATCTAGCATGTCTGGTCTATTTGTTGCTGCTAATAATATTACAGTATGTTCAGAATCGAATCCGTCCATTTCAACCAATAATTGATTTAGTGTTTGATTATTATCATTATCAGCTGCTGTGCTTCCATCAGACCTCTTTGAACCTATAGCATCAATCTCATCTATAAATATTATTGCTGGGGCCATTTTCTTAGCTTTATCAAATAGTTTTCTAACCCTTGATGCTCCAAGTCCTGCAAACATTTCTGTGAATTCAGAACCACTCATAGAAATAAATGGAACATCTGCCTCTCCAGCTATTGCTTTTGCTATAAGAGTTTTACCCGTTCCTGGTTGTCCACACAGTAGAACTCCCTTTGGAATTTTTGCTCCCATTTTATAGAATTCGTCTGGATTTTTTAAGAAATTTACAATTTCTATCATTTCTTGCTTTTCTTCATCAAGGCCCGCAACATCATCAAATGTTTTTTTTACATTATCTTCATCTGCTTCATATACTTTTCCTTTATCTCCAAGACCTTGCATTTGTATTAATAATACAAATAATACTAGCATTAAAATTGTTGGCAATATTGAAAATGCCTTATCTGCAATAGATAAAAATACACTTGGCTTTTCTTGTATTAATGTTATTTCATTTCCATCTTGTACCTTTTCTTGAACTAATTCAATAAAAGCTTGTGTGCTTGGAACTATAGCTGTTTTAGGCTCTTCTTGTTCTTTTAAGTTTACTTTTATTGTAGTGCTCCCAACAGTCATTTTTATTTTTTCAACGTTGCCATCATTTATTTGCTTTATTAAATCTGTGTATGAAATTTGGTCTTCTGGAATAACATCCTCATCTTTTCTCTCTTTTATCACTGTGTATACAACAGTTCCAAATATAACCAATGACAACGCTACTATTATTATCCATAGCAATACTTTCTTATTTCTATCTTTATCTTTTTTATTATTTCTGTTTTTTGTGTTTTCTTTATTTTTATTGTCTTTCAATTTTATAACCTCCAAACCAATTCTTATACATTGCTTCCTTCTGGTTTATCTCCAATTTCTGGATTTTCTTGTTCTTCTTGCTTTTTCTCTTTTTCTTTTTGTCTTTCTCTTTCACGTTTGTTTTTAGTCTCAGCTTTTTCGTCTTCCTTTTCCTGCTCTTTTTGTTTTATTTTTTCTTTTACTTGTTCCTGAACACTTTTTATTTTTTCAACTTCTGCTTGTCTTTTCATATAATCAGTTTTAATCATTAAAATTGCTGTCACTATATAAATATATGAAATTGCAGTATACATAAATTGGAAGTATTTTACCGTCCAACCAGTAAATCCATTTATTATAATGTAAACCATATTTAATATTATTGATAAAGTAAGGGCATGTACACTCATGCTAAATGAAGCACTGTATTTAATTTTCATTCTGAATATTCTTGCTATTAAGTAAGCTAAGAAACCTAAAACTAATGCATCTACCAATATGCTTGCAAGATATACAACAAACATATATATAAACATTGTTACAAATACAGATGTATATATTTGTAATGAATTATTATTTACATAGTCAATTATTTTCTGCTTGTCTAATGATGTTATATTATATTTATTAAAGAAATCAGTATATGATGTTTCAGAGATAGCTGAAAGCATTTCATTTTTTAATAGCATTTTATCTTTTAATAAAACTAACCCATTATTTTGATTTTTTATTTGGTTTTTATACTCTTCAATTTTTTCATCTGATAAATTTTCTGTATCTACAATTATTTTCCCAGTTATGTATTTATCACTAGCAACCTCAAATTTTTCATTATTATTTACTGTTAAAATGCCATCTGCATATGATAAATCTGTGACTTTTGCATCAAAATAATTTATAGCTTCTTTAACAGAATTGGAGAATTTATATACTGTCATACATGTTATTATTATAGTAAAAATTGCGACCAATTTTATTAAATATCCAGATGTTTTTCCTACTCCTTCGAGTCCAAAGTCTTCATATTTATCGAAGTCTTTAATACTTTTCAGTACATCTTTAAAAAATCCATTCCCTTTTACTTTCTTGTTTTCATTTTTTTCTATGTTTGACATTTCTAAATTCTCCTTTGCAATTTATCCTTAATTTTCCTTTTTTACTATTATTCCATCTTTAGTATCTTTTATGCTGTACCCTAGACTAATTATCCTATCTCTTATTTCATCAGATTTTGCCCAGTTTTTTTCTGTTCTTGCTTGTTTCCTTTCTTCAACTAACGCTTTTATTTCTTCTGGTAATTCTTCGCTCTCTTCATGTTTGAATTCTAATAAATAATTTTCAGCATTTTTCATGTCCAGTCCAAGAACCTTATCAAATTTCAATAGCAAATCTGCAAATTTTATTGATTTTTTTTCATTTCTAGCAATTTCCCATACAACACTCATTGCGCCTGGCATATTCATGTCATCATTAATATATGCTAAAAATCTTTCTTCATATTCTTTTATAATATCTTCATCAACATCATCAACACCATTTGCATTTTTTATATAACTATCATATAGTCTTTCAAGGGCCTTTTGGGCTCCATATGCACCTTCGAATGTAAAATTTAATTTATTTCTATAATGAGCCGTAAAGCAGAATAATTTGAAAGCAAGTGGTGAAATGCCTTTTTCTTGTAATTGGGAAATTGTATAAGTATTTCCTAAGCTCTTTGACATTTTCCCACCATCTACTTGCAGATACTCGCAATGCATCCATACATGTGCCGGTATTTTTCCTGTTGCACCTTTAGATTGGGCAATTTCGTTTTCATGATGTGTTGGAATATGGTCAACTCCACCAGTATGAATATCAAATTCTTCTCCTAAAAATCTTCTTCCCATAGTAGAGCACTCTAAATGCCAACCTGGATATGATAATCCCCATGGGCTCTCCCATTTCATTATATGATTTTCTGGTGCTTTAATCCATAAAGCAAAATCGTATGGATTCTTTTTTTCTGGGTCAACATCAACTCTTGCTCCAGCTATCTGGTCATCTAGTTTTCTATTTGATAATACTGGATATTTATCTAATTTTGATATATCAAAGTATATTCCCTTGCTAGTCTCATAAGCATATCCATTCTTTATTATCTCTTTAACATAATCTATCATTTGAGAGATATTCTCTGTTGCCTTTGTAATAATTTCTGGTTTATCTATGTTAAGCTTTTCCATGTCTTTTAAAAATATTTTTGTATAAAAATTTGCAATCTCATATGGGTCTTTTTTCTCTTTTCTAGCAGCCTTTTCCATTTTATCTTCGCCTTCATCGGCATCAGATTCCAAATGTCCAACATCAGTTATGTTCATTACATGTTTTAGTTCATAACCATTATATTTTAAAACTCTTCTTAATGTATCCATAAATATGTAAGTTCTAAAATTTCCAATATGTGCATAGCTGTAGACCGTAGGTCCACAACTATACATTCTTACTCTATTTTCATCTATTGAATGAAATTCTTCTTTTTTTCTTGTTAAAGTATTATAAAAAGTTAATTTCATATTTACTCCTTTTCCGTCTACTAATTACTCTTTAACTTCGTTATTAGCAGCTGGTGCGTCGGGATCAACCACTACATCATTTACAGCTTCATTATTTCCTTTTGGTGGAGTTGGTGTTTGTGTATCATCTTTCTTTTTCTTACTTACCGTAATTGTAATACTATCTCCTGCTGTTGCTGTCGTTCCTTCAGCCTTACTCTGTGCTAATACTGTTCCATCTGCTTTTTCAGATTCTTTAGTTTCAACAGTAACTGTTAATCCTAAATCTTTCAATGTTTTCAAAGCTTTTTCCTTAGTTTTTCCAACCACACTGGGAATTTTTATTTGTTTCTTAGTATGTACATCACAAGTTTCTGTTGGAATATCATATTGTCCATTATCACTTGTTTTCCATAAGTTTGTATCTTCCTTTTCTGGCTTCTTCGCATATGTTTTTTCTTCTGTCTCAGGGCAGAATTCTGTTGCAATTTTTCCTGTTTCTTTACAAATTGTTAATTTTTCATGTCCCTCACAATATTCAGGAATAGTTCCTTTTACAAAGTATTCTGTATATGTATCTGTACATGCATCTGTTGCTACTTTTCCAGAAGCTTTACATATTTTAGCTGTTACTATATTACTTGGCTTTTCAAATTTTGAACTTGGTAAATCACTGTGTACTTTTTTCATAACAGCCACCCAAAGTCTTGCTGCTCTGTTAGTACCATTTGCTTTTGCAGGATACAAATTTTCTGGTTGATCAAATCCATACCATGTAGCAGCTGTATAATAATTTGTAAATCCACAGAACCATCTATCATAATTATTTGTTGTAGTTCCAGTTTTTCCTCCAACATCTTGCCTAGATATTTTACAGTATGGAGCCGTTGGATCACTTCCAATTATAGGACCTGTTAAAATAGATTTTAATATGTAGGCATTACCTTCTGATAAAACTCTTCTTGTTTCTTGTGTAGGTTCCATAACAGTATTTCCATCTTTATCTTCAACTCTTGTGTAGAATGTTGGAGTAATATATACTCCATCATTTGCTATTGTTGCATACGCACCTGCCATTTCTAGAGGTGTAATACCATTCGTTGCTCCACCAAGTACCAATGATAAGTTTTCATCATTTTTTTCTGAATTTTCGCTTGCAGTAACTAATGTTGATATTCCAAACTTTTTCAAAAATGCAATTGAATTACTTGGTCCAACTTCTGCCATAATCTTAACACTCATTGTATTTGCAGAAAATCCTATACCTTGTCTAACTGTTACTAAACTATATCCCCTATGTGGGTTTGGAGTATATCCACCAGAAAAAGTAGTTCTTGATTCATCATATACAGTAGCTGCTGTAATTATTCCAGACTCTAGCGCTGGTGCTATTGCAGCTAATGGTTTTATTGCTGAACCTGGTTGTCTTGTTGATTGTGTTGCTCTATTTTGTCCATTTGCATCAACATCATCACCTAATCCTCCCATACAGCCTACAACTCTTCCTGTTTTGTGGTCTATTACAACCATTGCAGATTGAGTATGGTCATTTAATTTATTACCCTCTTTATCTGTAGCAACTCCCACAAAAATGTGCTCATCACTATTTCTATATATATCTTCCATTTCTGATTGAATTGTGGAATCCTGTGTCGTATAAATTTTATATCCTCCACCTTCGATCATTGTTTGTGCTATATCTGTAGACACATCATTTTTCTCGGCATATTGATTTATTACTTGATTTAATGCCGCTCTTGCCAAATATGACATCGAAGAGTTTGTTGAAGTGCTACCTTTTTCAAAATGTAAACCTTCATCAACTTCTGCTTTTGCTGTATTATATTCTTCTTCTGATATTTTTCCTTGATCTTTCATTTCAGAAAGAACTGTAGTTGTTCTCTTTTTTATCAATTCACTATTATCAGTAGATTCTTTAAATGGATTATAACTATTTGGTGCATGGTTTATTCCTGCTATAAATGCACATTCTGCTAAATCTAAGTCACCAACAGATTTATTAAAGTAGTATCTAGAAGCAAGTTCAACACCATGTAAGTTTCCCTCTCCTCCAACATATATTGTATTTAAATATAGTTCTAATATTTGGCTCTTAGAAAGCATTTTTTCAACTTTATATGCTCTAGATATTTCTCTTACTTTTCTCTCGATTCCAGCTAATCCTGAATCTCCCTTATCATTTTTCAAGTTCTTTATTAATTGTTGCGTTATTGTACTTCCACCATAAGAAGAATGACCTCTATGTATAATATATGTTACAGTTGCACCAACTGTTCTTTTTAAATCTACACCTTTATGCTCATAAAATCTCTTATCCTCTATTGCAATATAAGCGTTTTGCAAATTTTCTGGAATCTCACTTAAAGATACAATTCTTCTTTTTTCATCACCAGACACATTTGCAATTTCATTACCATCTTTGTCATAAATTATTGTATCAATAATTTTTAATGTAAGATCATCTTTTGACATAGCCCAGTCATCATTGCTAAATAATGCAACAATTGCTCCAGCTCCAACAATACAAGCAAGTATAATTAGTACAAATATTAATTTTATAAAAATAGCTAATTTTCTGTGTCTTTTCCAAAATCCTTTCTTCCTTGTTTTTTTATTTTGTTCATCGTTTTTTATATCTTTTTTATTTTTCTCCGTTTCTTTACTATTTCTGTTTTTAGTAGATTTATCATGTTTTTTCTCAGATTTGCTACTCATAAGCTTCCTCCTTAATTTTATTTATGTTCTAATTATATTACATATTTAAGTAAAAGTAAAAGCTTTTTGGCAAAATAATAAAATTTAATTACTAAATATTTTTATATAAAAAATATCCATCGTAGTTGTTCGAAGGATATTTTAATCTATTTTATTATTTTCATTTTTCCTTATATAATTTTCACATATGTTTATACCATTTTTTATGAGCAGTATCTACACAACACCGCTTCTAATCCAACATTTAAATCTATCGCACCACTCTTCGATTTATAGTCCAAATCTATAAATTCTTGTAACAATTTTCTTAATTCTGCTTCTTTAAAATATTTTGATTGCATCGTATATTTGTTTACCAAGAATGTTTGATTTGGTTTTAAGTTTAGGCTTTCTGCAATGTTTAGTTTTTCGTTTATTGCTATTTTCGTGATATACAATTTTTTGAAGTGCCCATATAATGTGATAAATATTTTTTGTATTGGTTCTTTAGCATACAATAAATTTTTTAATACTTGTAATGCTTCTGATATATTTTTCTTTCCTAGACTATCTGTTAAATCGAATATTATACTTTCAAATTGCTTTATTCCTAATAAATCTATGTTTTGCTTTGTTATCGTTCCACCAGCTCCAACATATTCTATTTGTTTACGAATTTCATTTATTAAGTCCTGTAACGATGTTCCACAATTTTCTATTAAATAATTTAATGTAACAGCATCTACGTTTACCTTATACATATTGCAAATTGATTTTAGCCTTTTTACTAATTCCGCAGGTTTCTGTTTTTCAAAATTACATACACAGCCCAACCTATCAATTGTTTTATATAGATTGTTTTTATCTGCGTCATTTTCAATAAACAATAATATTACAGAATCATCTATCATATCAACATTTTCTTCTATGTATGTTGCTAGCTTATTCTCAAATTTATTGTCATCTTTTTTTGATGTTTTTTCTTCAGTTGTAGCGCTTTTTCCTCTTTTAGGCTTTTGGAATAATCCTGTATCTTTTGCAACAATAAGCTTTTGTGGATATCCAAACGCAGGCGTTTCTATGTCTGCAATTATTTCTGAAACATTAGTGTTGTCAATTTGAATATAATTTATTCCATTTACTGTTTCACCAAATAATTTTTTTATTTTTTTTACGTTGTTATCTAGTAAAAAACGCTCTTCTCCATATAGTAAATATATGTTATTTAGTTTTCCAGCTTTCAATTCATTTTCTAATGCTGTGATATCCACAATTAGCCTCCTACCTATATTTTTATATCATTTTTCCGTTTAGTATATTATTGCATATATGTTAATTTTGTATTTTATATCTTCTATTTTTAAAACATTCTTCAACAATTCGTGGTAATCCGCTTTATTTACCTTGCATTTTCACATTATCTCTTATTTAAAACTATTCTAAATATTTCTGCCACGCTCCAAGCTTGTGCAAATGCTCCTCTTTCTTCATATGGTTCTGTTGAATCATATATTTCACTTATCGTGCCAATACTTGACCTTTCAAACATTTCTGCTTTGAAAGTTTCCTTTGTTGTATATACAAGCTTCGTTATTTTTTCTTCTAATTCTTGCCTTTTGGTTCTATTCTTTTCTATTATCATAGTATTTTTTAATGCATCATAATATAATCCTAATAACCATGGCCAAGTAATTCCCTGATGATAGCTTGAATCTCTCCTATATGCAGAACCTTCATATACATCAACATAACCGTCTTCATCTGAGCTTAATGTTTTTAGTCCATATTTATTTAATAATTTATTCTCAACTGTATTTAAAACCTGTTCTGCAATCTCTGCATTATCAACAATCGGATGTGATAAACTTAATGCAAATAATTGATTTGGGCGTACTTTGCTGTCTCCTAACACATCATATAAGCAATGTTTTTCTTCATTATAGAACTTTTCATCAAATGATTTTTTAGTCTTTTCAGCCATTTCTAGATATTTTCTACACAATTGCTTGTTCTCATATTTTTCTGCAAGTCTAGCCATTATTTTTAATGCATTATACCATAAAGCATTAAGTTCAACCGTTTTGCCATTTCTAGGAGTTATTGCATGGTTATCTATTTTTACATCCATCCAAGTAATTTGAGTATTTTCTGTTCCAGCAGACAGCAAATTATCCTCTTTATCTAAATAAATGTTATCTCCGTCAACATCTATTCTATCTGAATACGCATCCATTATTTTTACCAGACTAGGATATATTTCATCTTTTATAAATTCATTATCATTCGTATATTTTAAGTATTTGTACACCTGTTCTACCAATAATAATGAGCTATCAGCACTATTATATAATGGTCTATTATCATAACCTGAATATCCATTTGGAACTAGTCCATATTTTATGTCTCTTATATTTGTTAATAAAACTTCTTTTGCGAACTCATATCTTTTTGTTAATAACAGCAAGCCTTCAAATGAAATTAATGAATCTCTTCCCCAGTCTAGAAACCATGGATATCCTGCAATTACTGTATGTAATCCAAATGATGGTCTATTTACTATAAAATTATCTGTTGCTAATATCAAAGCTTTTAACATATCAAGTTTCTTGTCATTCATTTTACTATTTTGAATTATACCAGTATCATAAATAATTCCGGTCATTCTTAGTAATTCCTTGTTAATAACTTTTATTCCATCTATTTCCTCTATGTTTTCTTCTAATGAGCATACAAAAGTTATCTCTTTTTCTTCATTTGGTTCCAGATTTATCGAATATACCCCCGGAACGTAGTGATTTTCCTCCGCTTCAAAGCCTCTTTCTTCTTCTCTTAAATAATACATATTTCTGAATGTATCATCTATATGTTTAAAATATCTGCCATCAGAACAATTCATGTAAATTGGTGTTTCCGAATTTTTATCTAGTACAATTCTAACTTTATTTCCAGAATGTGATTGTTCTACATTAAATTGATGATCTTTATTTATAGAGTGAAAGTCTCTAAAATTTACTACTGGCGCTAAAGTTAATTTAGCTTCTGCATTTTGATTTTTTATTTGATAATATACAACTACTGTATTTTTACCATAATCCATACAAATAAACTTCTTGATTATTATATTTTCAACTTTATATGTAAATATTGGTATATATTCTTTTTTGAAATCTACTAAATATTTATATCCTTCAGATATTTCTCCATTTGCCATATTTGTAAACAAATTATATTTAGTTCCATTTGTTTCAATGCTTTCATCTAATTTTGATAATATTAAAAATCTTCTTGCTGGTGGGGTGAGTGGTGCAACCAATAATCCATGATATTTTCTAGTGTTACATCCCAGTGCACTTTGGCTACAAAATCCACCTATTCCATTCGTAATTATCCAGTCTCTTTTTAGAGATTTCTTTACTTCTTCATCAATTTCACTGTATTTCATCTATCGTTTACCTCTTTTTATTTATTCTTGTTTACTTCCTTCATTCTTCTTAGAGTTTCTTCCATTCTAGACTCTAACATTCTACCCTCTTCAAGCTTTCTATTTACATCAATTTTACTTGACTGTCTATTATTTTCTTTCTTTTGTCTTATTTCACTCTTCTGTATTTCTATGTTTTTACTGTTTTTTTCATTTTCTTTATTTTTCTTACCAGTTTTTTCTATTTCTTTTATTCTCTTTTCTCTGTTGCTCTCACTATCTTGTATTGCCTGAATTCTATCATTATATTTTTCAAAGAATTTACTATTTCCTGAACGTTTTTTGTTTTTCTTCTTTTTACTCTTTGCTTGATTGTTTTTCATTTTCTTCTTTGTGTCTTTTATTTTTGAATCTAGTAGAATAACTCTTGTATCATTCTGCATATCTCTAAATTTCATATCATCACAAATTAGTTGGATAATACTTGTTGCTATCGCATCAGAATTATGTCTAATTCTTCCATTTTCGATTGTAGACATATTTCTTTGAATTAACTTAATTCCTGCTTCTTTTACTTTCGAAACATCTTGTTCAACAAGTTCTTCTCCTCCTTTATTGTACTGCCTTATATACTCTGGCACAATCTCTCCAGTATCATAAATACAATAATCTATTATGCCTTTTCCAGCATGGTCTATTATAGCCTTTATGTGGTCATATAGAGTATAACTATCAGTTTGACCATACTCCGTCATTATGTTACTTACATATACTTTGAATGAACTAGACTCTCTTATTGCTTTTGATACTCCCGGTACCAATAAGTTTGGAATTACATTTGTGTATAAACTTCCCGGTCCAAGTACTATTGCATCAGCCTCTTCAATGGCTTCTATAACACCTGGAGCAACTCTTGTGTTGGTTGGCGAAATAAATATTCTATTTATCTTACTTATTTTTTGGCTAACCATTTCTGGAATTTTATCTTTACATTCCACCACAGTTCCATCTTCTAATTCTGCACATATCTTAATTTGATCAAGTGTTACTGGAAGAACTTTTCCTGTCATATTAAGTATTTTTGAGCTTTCTTCTACTGATGCCGAAAAGTCTCCAACAGCCTCTTTCATTGCTGTTAAATATATATCTCCAAATTTTAATCCTTCTAATTTTGGATTTTTAAAGGTTAAATTCATTAAGCAATTCATTTCATTTTCATTTGCAGCAAGTGCCACATAGCTACCCTTTACATCATCTAATGGAAGAGTTCCTAAGTCTTGTTTTGATTTGCTTCTTTGCTCTCCATAATCTGAAACTGTAACAATTGCTGTTATATTGTCTGTGTAATTTTTCAAGCCTCTAAGTACTGTGTTAAGTCCAGCGCCACCACCAATTACAACAACTTTTGGTCCTTGATTGTATATTTTTCTATTGAATATTAAAGATTTAACTTTACTTTTATCTTCTAAATCTCTTGTATCAGATTCCTCTACTAATATCTCTAATGTTCTTCTTTGAATACATATTATACTAATTATTGTGAATGTAAATCCTAAAACAAACACAAAAATTATTTTTGCAAGCTCCCTAAATCCCATTTCATCTGTTACAAGCACCTTTGCAATTCCATAACATACGAGTACTATTCCTATTAACATTAGAAAAATCCATCTTTTTATTTTGGCTCCTGATTTAAACCACTTAAAAAATCCGTTCATTTTTTATTTCATTCCTTTCAAACTTTGCCTAACATAATGCATTAAAATTATATTATGTAAATTTGTATTAATACATATCTAATCTATATTACTTCCATCATATTTTCTGCTAATAATAAAATTTATTTAAACCATATCATTAACTTTTATAAAAGGCAATTTCAATTATACAATTTCTATTTCCAATTCTATTTTCTTGTTAAATTTCTCATACACTTTTTTCTTTACGTATTCTGTAAGTTCTATAACGTCTTTTGCAGTTGCATTTCCGATGTTTACCACAAAACCTGCATGTTTTTCCGACACCTGTGCTCCACCAACAGTATAACCTTTTAATCCACACTCGTCAATTAATTGGGCTGTTATAAAATCTTCTCCTCTTTTGAATGTACTTCCTGCACTTGGCTTATCTATTGGCTGTTTTTCTCTTCTATTATCAAGATTATTGCATAGCTTTTCTTCAATCTCGTCTTTATTTCCTGTTTGAAGTCTTAGAGTTGTATCTATTATTATAGCATTTTTATTTGAGAAAATACTGTGTCTATAACTAAATTCATGCTCTGCATTGTTAATTTCTTTTATTTCAATCTTGTCACTGTCTAAATCTATATATCTTGTACTTACAACTATGTTCTTCATCTCACTACCATAAGCACCAGCATTCATCTTCACAGCTCCTCCAAGAGTTCCTGGAATGCCTGATGCAAATTCAAAACCAGCAAGACTATGGTCTAATAGAATTCTTGCGACTTTTGCATTTAACAATCCACTGTCAAGTCTTAATGTAGTTTCATCTATAAAATCATATGTACTAGTACATATCTTCGCCACAACTCCTCTAATTCCTTCGTCTTTTACTAAAATATTGCTACCATTTCCTATAAATTTTAATGGCACTCCTATTTTTCGTGTTGTTTCGATTGTTTTCTCAATTTGTTCTACATTCTTTAATTTAACGAATATATCTGCATTTCCGCCTATTTTAAAAGTAGTATGCTTACTCATTGGTTCATTTAAGTAAATATCTTCTTTTGGTATAAAAGTTTTTAATACATCATATGTTTCTGTTATTTTTTCATTGTTCATTATAACTCACCTCTACTATAGATATATTCCTATTTTTTTAATTTATTTATTACTGGTTCTGCTATTTTCTTTAAGAAGCTCATATTTGTAAATATACAGTACGCAAGCACTATTATAAACATTATTATATTTACAATTATATTGTTTTTGTAATATGTTATTAGTGTTGCTACTAGCAATATCCAAAACACATAATTGAATTTTTCTTTTAAAACTATATACTCTTTTAATTTATATCTTCTGTATACAAACACAATCAAATTTGAAATTAATGTTGAAAATGATGCTGCATATATTCCGAATTTTGGTATGAATATTATGTTTATTACTATGTTGATAATTGCTGCCGCAACTGTTGTTGATCCCATTATCTTAGTATTTTTATATGCTGTAAATATTCCACCATAAAAGTTTGACATATTTGTGTAATAAATTGATATTACAAGTATTGGAATGTATTTGTATGCATCATTATAGCTTGCGTCCACAAACAAAGAAAATACAAATGGCATTATTGCAATTAGTCCTAATACGATTGCCTTTAAAAAGAATTTTATATCTTTGTAAATACTGTTATAATATTTTACCTTGTTATCATCTTTTAATATTTTTGCAGCCGATTCTTTCCATGCAGTAGAAAAAAATCCATAACATGTATAAATTATATTTGGAAATTTATTTGCAATAGAATAAATTCCGTTTGCTTCTGTACCACTCATTGCTGTAAGCATGAGTCTATCTGATAAGCTTATGATTATCCAAGATAAATTGTTTGGTACAAGTGGTACTGAATATCTAAGCATTTCTCTTAAAGTAGACTTGTAAAAATCTTTTCTACTTACGAACTGTGGTAAATGTAATTTTAACAAGATTATTATTGCTGTTGCACTGTTTGCAACTGTATTTGCCCATAAAAGTCCACTGACACCAAGCTTTAGGCTTACTATGAATATTATGTTTAGTACAATTGTAGAGGCTCCCAATATAAAGTTTGAGAAAGAATATAATTTTATCTTTCCAGTTCCTCTAGCCAATGCATTGCTCAATCCCAGTAAAATATTTGAAATTATAAACAATATAAATACAAATGCATATTCATAATGCATTACACCCATTATAATTCCAGCAATGGCTGTAAATATAAAAGTTCCAACTAGTGTGTACGCAATTGTAGCCGTTATAACTCTTTTTTTACTCTTTAAGTCATCGGCATCGATTAAGAATCTAAACATAGACTCTTCCATAAGCAATGTTATTATTGGCAACAAAAATGTTGATAAAGTTACCAAAAAGTCATATGTTCCATACTCTGCTGGGCTTAATTTTGATGTATATAGAGGCAAAAGCAAGAAAGACACAACTTGTGTGCTTAGCTTGCCTATTGCTATTATTATAGTGTTAACTAATAATTGTTTCTTTTGATTCATTTTGCACTTCCAATTTATAAATTTTCCTTTAATATTTTATCATACAATCGTTGTATGTCAAGAATTCAGCTTCTTTATTTTCCAAGGTTTAATGTTTAACATAACACTTGCAACCGGTATTAATGCTACTATATAAGGAATTATGTACCTCGATTTTGCCTCCCATAATATATGGAAACAAAATCCTCCTAAGAATATTGTTACCAAGAATATTAGTTCTATTGTTAAATTTTTTCTATTTTGAATTAGTACTATTATCGCCAATGTAAAAGTTAGTATTATCCAAGCTTTCTGATAGAATGTTAAAGGACTCTTTATCCAGCTTAGATTACTCTCTTCTGTTATTCCATTGTTGAATATTGCAGAATACGTACTTTCTGCCCAAGTAGTCGTAAGCTTTTGTCTGTAAAAATCTACTGTATAAGCAGGGTGTTTTGCAAAATATTCTAATCTATCCTTTATTTTTTCTTTGTATTCATCAGAAATATTCTCACCTGTTTTCAAGCTTCTTAATGCAGGTTCTGCAATTGATTCATTATACCATCCATTTGCTCTAGGTCCCTCTTCCATAGCCATTAAAATATAACTAATGCTTGGATATGTTTTGCCTTTTTCTAGATTGTATTTACTAAAATAATATGTTTTTACAAGTGATGATGGTACAAATGTTAATACTAAAAACATTGCGATTATAGCAACATTTATCAATTTTTCTTTTACTTCTTTTTCTTTAAAGTCTTTGAATATATTTAATACCAAATAAATTACTGTTGCAATTACGAATATTAGAGTATTCATTCTCATCAAATATGCTATCATTGTAAGAATTGAAGCAAAAACTCCATATCTAACCTGCTTCGTATCTGTAAATTTCATCATAAAATATACAGAAAATAAACTTAACGCAAGCGCTGGAATATCCCCATACATAAATGTTGCAAGCATTGGTATTGTAAAGAATGTTAGAATTAATATAAACATTCGCGTATTATTCATTTTGTAATCTTTTGATAGTTGTTTTGTTATTTTATATAATGCCAAAATAATTAACAAATTAAAGAATACATTAAATATTCTTGGTAAAATTATCAAATCACAGCGTAACACGCAAAATAACATATTATAAACAAATGCCAATGTAATTTGGTGTGGATATGCCTGCATGTATTGAATTAGTGGTATTCCCGCATATGTCAAATTTGGTAAGTATCTATCTGGATTATTCTCGTAAAATGTTTGTGCCAAATTTAAAACGTGTATAGAATCCGCTACTATTCCTGGTCTTACGAAAATTAACCATACTACATTTAAAATCAAATATAAAACAATAGCAATTGCCACCATCCATTTGCGCAATTTGCGTTTTTTCTCTTCATTTATTCCATTATATAAATGTTTATTTATTACTTCAGTTATAAAATAAATTAAAATTGCCGTTATAATTAGTCCTATTATATAAATAAAACTGCTAAATTTGATTGAGATTTGCTCTCCTGAATTCATGTCCGCCGTATAAACTATATTTAAAATTACTACTATTGCTAGTGCAACTATTCCTAAAATTTGAATTAATTTTTTCACGATATTCTCCCTTGTTTGTTTTTTATATTTATATCAAAATATGGGGAATTTTTCAATAGTTTTTAAGAACTCTTTACAGAATAAAAAAACACCCTGCCTCAAGTTGCATTGCAACAAGAGACAGGGCTTTTAGGAGATTAGCTTTAGCAATCTTTCAACGGGGTTCCACTCAGCCAAAAGCTGAGCTTGCAGGTCTGGCAAGAACCAGTGTCGTAGCCTCTACAGCCTCTACACCCCTCTTCACGGAAGCTAACCTCGAAAAACTCGATGTTTGCTCCTTCCGGCAATGTCGTTGCACCCTCCGGGAGTCTCGGTCCAGTGTACTGAGCAACGTACAAGACGTCGCTCTCGGTCAGCTTGATGCTGACCCGGTTGGGCTTCACCTCGAACCCCAAGATGCCAGATACAACACGTGCAGTATCTTCATGCCCAATAGCAGATTCGACATCTTTTGGAATCATATCCGGAGATATTTTCTTTACCCGGACGATTCCCAGCTCCAACAAAGGTAATATGTTGATACTAAAACTGTTCGAAATGAATTTGCTCATACAAATCTCCTTTCTCGTGCCTCTCAATTCGGAGGTCTTATCGAGACATGTAAAAATTCGGACTCTTATAGTATATCATGCTTTACATAAAAAAACAATATATATTCAACTATATTTTTATCATGATTATAAAATTGTTTTCTTAATCTCTTAATTTTTTATATTTTTTTTAATTTTTACTTGACAATCAAAACCTTATTGTGCTATTATAATTAAGTGTTAGGAATAACATATGCGGATGTGGCGGAATTGGCAGACGCGCTGGTCTTAGGAACCAGTGTCAACGACGTGGGGGTTCAAGTCCCTTCATCCGCACCAAATTAAAGTGCTGATTTAAAAATTAGCACTTTTTTTGTTGTCCTTGATAAATATATTCTATATTTTATTAAAAAGCCCCGCCCAGGAACGAGTCCCGGGCGGGGTAACATTGAATTGGTTGTGTCAGATTTTATGCAGTGCGTTTGGTTGCCTTTCTCGCCTTGTAAATGCACGTATGTGCATTGTTCCAGCAATCCTCGATGAAGAACACCTTTCTTTCTCCATCAGTGGCAATCCCCTTATTCAGCTCTCTCATGATTCGACGCAAGTCAAAAGGCTTGTAGTTGTCCAGTTCTTTTATTTTATGCATACTTTATTTGTAAAAAAAATTAGATCTCACATTGAAATCTAATTTTTATATTTTTATTTATCAAACATTTTCAATATTTCTTCTTCGTCTTGTACTCCTATGCTTGTTCCAAGTACTTTACCATTTTTTATTGCGACAAATGTTGGTATGCTCATTACTCCAAATTTTTCTGCTAAATCTGGTTCTTCATCTACATTTACTTTGCATACTTTTATTTTTCCTTCATTTTCGTCTGCAATTTTTGCTACTACTGGCATCATTGCTCTGCATGGTCCACACCAAGTAGCCCAAAAGTCTATAAGTACTGGAATAGTAGATTCTTCTACTTCTTCACTATAGTTTTTGCTTGTTAAATTTACTTCACTCATATCTAATTTTCCTTTCTTCTCAATTTGTTAATTATTGCTAATCCTGCTTTTGTGCCTTCATACACAGCCTTAGATATTTGAAGTATTCCTCCTGTGCAATCTCCACATGCATATATGTTTTCTATGCTTGTTTGCATCTCATCATTTACCACAATATTGTTGTTTTCAGTTTTTGCACCTAATTTTTTTGCAAATTCTAAGCAGCCCGCTGTTCCTTGTGCAATGAATACTCCATCTATTTTCTGTGATGAGTCATCTTCAAATTCTATTTTTTCTATTTTATTCGAACCTCTAAATTCACGTATCTTTTTTTCATTTATCTGTACATCGATACTTCTATTTTCTATTGGTTCTTTACCATTTGTAAGCATTGTTACAGACTTTGCGATTGGTAGTAACTCTTCAATTTCTCCAATTGCATATTCTCCATTGCCTAGCACTGCTACATCTTTATTTCTATAAAATGGTGCGTCACATACTGCACAATAACTTACACCTTTTCCTTCAAATTCTTGCAGTCCTTTCATGTTTGGCTTGTTTCTATTGACTCCTGTTGCGATTACTACTGTTTTTGCAACATACCTATCATCTTTAGATTGATTTGCTACCATTACCTCAAATCCACTTTCAGTATATTTTACACCAATTACTTCTTTTTTTATTAATTCTATTCCAAGATTTTTTGCTTGTTTCTCGCCTTTTTCTATCAATTCTTTCCCTGAGATGGGAATTTCAAAACCATAATAATTTTCTATTTTTTCGGTTCTAATTAGAGCTCCTTCTCCCTTAGAAATTATTAATACTTTAAAACCTGCTCTTTTAATATATATTCCAGCTGTAATGCCAGCAGGACCTCCTCCTATTATTATAACATCATACATAAAAAAGTATTCCTTCCTCACATTATCTAGTCCAATAAATCATATATGTTTTCAAATTTGTACCCTTGTTCTCTTAAATACGATATTAAATCTGATAGCATTTCATATGTCAGTATTTTATCGCTTGAATCATGCATTAATATTACAACACTGTCTTTTTCGCCCATGGTATCTTTTACGTTTTGTAATAAGGCTTCTTTAGTCTTTGCACCTGCAGCATCTGAACTTAAGCTATTCCAGTCTAAATGCATAATTCCATTGTCATAAAGTAATGCTTTGGAATTTTGTTTTGCCTCATCATAATATCCTCCATTCGAACCACCTGGGAATCTAAACAATTTTGACATATATGAATTATTTTCTAATGCTTTTCTTATTGCATCTTCTGTATAATTATATTCGTTTAATGTAGCCTCTGGTGATGCATATACTGCAGAATATTTGTGTGAATAGCCGTGATTTGCTACATAATGTCCTTCATCAAACTCTCTTTTTACCAAGTCTGGATAGTTGTTTACATTAGTTCCTAGCGTAAAAAAAGTTGCCTTAACATTTTCCTTTTTTAGCAGGTCTAAGATTAATGGTGTTACCGTTTCAGATGGACCGTCGTCAAATGTTAAAAATACTCTTTTTTCACCAGTAGAACGATAAATATGTTTTATTCTATCTTTTTCTTCGTCAGTAAATGCTCTGCTAGTTTGCTCTATTCTTTTATTAATTTCTGCTTGTTTTGCAAGTTCTTCTTGTCTCTGTTTTTCCTCTTCTTCTTTTCTTATTTGAGCCTGTTGTTCCTCATATAATTTTGCTTGTTTTTTTACTTCATGATGTTCTGCAAGCCTTATTCCAGAAATGGTTGCTAAAGTAACAAGAAGAATTAATAAAATAATGCAAACTGTCACCTTTTTCTTATTCAATCCTCTTCTAATAATTAAATCGTACATTTTCTACCTCTTATTTTTTTCTTATTCTATCATATGCAACTTTTAATTACAATATTCTACAATTTTTATTATAAATTTTCCATGCAATAATTTAATATATGGTTCATTATACTTTTTTAATATATTAACTCAAATAGCAATAATTTATATCCTTAAAAACCCAACTAGATGTGTACCTTTTGGAAGGTTCGTTAGGAGTACCACCCCCAGTACAACATGTTGATGCTTTATAAAAATATAAATTATTGCTTAATTAATTGATTAATTTATTCATCCTTAGAAGTATTTATTTTTAGTAATTTGAATATTTCCACTATTACAACTGGTGCTATTACTAATGCCATTGTTTCAACTATTCTATCCATTGGAAGTACCGGAATACTGAATATTGCTCTTAAAACTGGAATTGCAAGTATTACTAGCATAAGCATTGCAGATGCTCCAATAGCCCAGAATAATTGCTTGTTTCCACCTATTCCTGTCTTAAATATTGACTCTTTGTTGTTTCTTATGTTAAATACATGAATCAATTCTGAAAATGCTAAAACAATAAATGTCATTGTCTGACCAATTTCAACTCTTACTTGTTCTTGTGTTAATCCTTCTATTACTGGTGGATTTGGAGTGGAAATTCCAATTACAAATGCAGCAAGTGATAGAAGTCCTATCATTATTCCTTGGTAAATTATACGCCATGTCATACCTTTTGTGAATATTCCAGAACTTGCCTTTACTGGTTTTCTCTTCATTACATCTTTGTTTGCTGGATCAAATGCAAGTGCTAAAGCTGGCAATGAGTCCGTTACTAAGTTTATCCATAATATGTGTATTGGTAATAATGGTTCTATTAATCCAATTGGAATTCCAAATTTTGTTGCTAAGAATGGTGTTAGTAAAATTGCAAAGAACAATACTATTACCTCTCCGACGTTACTTGATAATAAAAACTGTATTGCTTTTATTATGTTGTCATAAATACGTCTGCCTTCTTCTACTGCTGAAACAACTGTTGCAAAGTTGTCATCTGTTAAAATTACGTCTGCTGCTTCTTTTGCAACATCTGTTCCTACAATTCCCATCGCACAGCCAATATCTGCTGTTTTTAGGGCTGGTGCATCATTTACTCCATCTCCAGTCATCGCAACTATTTCTCCATGTGCCTGCCATGCCTTAACTATACGCACTTTATGTTCTGGAGAAACTCTCGCATATACTCTTATATTTTCCACCCTTTGAATTAATTCTTCTTGCGACATTGCTTCTAATTGGCTTCCTGTTATAGCATCTTCGCCGTCTTCTAAAATTCCAAGTTCTTTTGCTATTGCAACAGCAGTCACCTTATGGTCTCCTGTTATCATTACTGTTTTTATTCCTGCCGATTTACACTTTGCAACAGCAACTTTTGCCTCTTCTCTTGGAGGGTCAATCATTCCAACCATTCCTATATAAATTAGGTCTTTTTCGATTGTTTCCATCTCTTCTTTTGATGGCATATGGTCTATTTGTTTGTACGCCATTGCAAGTACTCTTAAAGCATTCTCAGCCATTTGGTCGTTGAATTCATCTATTTTCTTCTTATATTCTTCAAGATTTTCTCTGACCTCTCCATTAATCTGGGATTTGCTACATCTTGCTAGTAATTCATCTACTCCACCTTTTGTGTAAACCATATATTGGTTGTCATTTACCTTGTGAACTGTTGTCATTAATTTTCTCTCTGAATCAAATGGAACTTCTTCAACTCTTGGCATTTGATCAAACACAGCTGGAGTAAAATCCAATTTAAATCCCATATCTATAAGTGCTGTTTCTGTTGGATCACCTGTTAATTGCTTGTTTTCTCCTATTTTTGTATCATTACATAACATCGAAATATAAACAAGTCTTCCAAGCTCGTCATTTTCTTTATTAGTATCTACTTTATCGATGTCTATTATTCTGTTATTATAAAATAATTTTTGTACAGTCATCTTATTTTGTGTAAGAGTTCCTGTTTTATCAGAACATATAACAGTAGCACTTCCAAGCGTTTCAACAGCTGGTAATTTCTTTACTATTGCATTTTTCTTTACCATTCTTTGAACACCAATTGCTAAAACTATTGTAGAAATTGCTGCAAGCCCTTCTGGAATTACTGCAACTGCTAAACTTACAGCCGTCATAAACATATCTAGTGGTTCTTTTCCTTGCAACAATCCAATAATAAAAATTACCACACAAATTGCAAGCGAAGCAATTCCTAGAGTCTTTCCTAACTTGTTTAATCTACGTTGTAAAGGTGTATCCGATTTTTCTGTATTATTTAAAATTCCAGCAATCTTTCCTACTTCTGTATTCATTCCAGTCTCAACAACAATTCCTTGTCCTCTACCATATGTAATCAAGCTAGAAGAAAATACCATGTTGGTTCTATCTCCAATTCCAACATCTTCGCTACTTATTGTAGTTGTATATTTATCAACAGGTACAGATTCTCCAGTTAGCGATGTTTCTTGAGCCCTTAAGTTTACAGCTTCTGTTATTCTCATATCAGCTGGAACGTAATCACCTGTTTCTAGTACAACTACATCTCCCGGAACCAATTCCTTTGATGGCACAACTGTTATTTTTCCATTTCTTATTACTTTGGCAGAATAACTACTTAATTTCTTAAGTGCCTCGAGTGATTTTTCCGCTTTATCTTCTTGAGCCACACCGATTATTGCATTAACAATTACAACAACCATTATGATTATTGAATCTGTTATGCCTTCGCCATTAATGTGCCCTACAATACCTGAAACAACGGCTGCAATAATTAAAACTATTATCATAAAATCTTTAAATTGTTCTAAGAATTTTACAATTAATGGCGTTTTCTTGCCTTTTTCCAGCTCGTTTAACCCGTATTTTTGCTTTCTTTTCTCCACCTCTTCTGCAGTCAAACCTAACGTGTTATTCGTGTTGAGCTTTTTAACCGTCTCTTCAACCGATTTGTTAAACCAATTTTCTTTTTCCATAACCTCATCCTTTCCAAGGGCAATAATTTCTTATGTACTTTATCCCGAATTTTGCTATTAGCTTTACCATAAAGCTTTATTATAATACTGATTTAAAATTCATAAATAAAAACTAAAACTTTATATTTCTTTTAAATTTAATTTTTTTTATTTATTATGTACAAAAAAGCAAGACTTTAAAAGAAATTCGCCCTAAAACATTGTAAATTTCTTTAAAAGTCTTGCTTACCACTCGTGGTTACTAGCCATGCTAAAAGCCGTGATGTTGACTAGTAGTTATCAAGCTACTCCCTTTTAATTTACGGATATCTTATCATTTTTATCATTAAAAATCAAGTACTATTGGTGGAACATTTTTGAAACGTATCAGAAATTGTACACTAGTTGAAAAACTTTTTATACATGCAGACTTGAAAATATTTTATAGAAAACCATTATTTTAAAAAATAGATGAATTAGCAAATATACCGAATTTTTACATTAGTAAAAAATTTTGCAACATCAAATTTGACTATTTTATGTAAATATAGCAAAATAAAGGTGTCCGATTTTTAATCATGTAGCAAATTGCATGATTAAACTCACCAATTAACAAACTTGTTAAAGGAGACAAGAAAATGGTTAATTACACTTTAGGCGACTTGATCCACGACTCTTTCAGAGTCACACATGGCATGATTGCGGTGTTTCCGCAAACTGGTCACGAAGTGACGCTTAGCGTGGATTTCTTCATCGCGAAGTTCAATGGCCACTATTCGGCAAATAACTCAACGACGATTGGATTTATCTGCCAAAACCGGTACTATGTGACTCCGTACACTGCACGAGCCATTGCTACGCTTGCTGAAAATGGCTTCATAGAAGCTAGTTTCTATGTTCCTTTCTCCGCCTCGGATTACCCGAAGCGTGAAGCAAAACGGTGGAAGTTCTTGCAGGAAAAGGCAAAAAAGACACCCGAAGAAAACTTCTCGGCAGAATGTGAAAAATTCTGCAACGAGCACCACATTGGAGCTTTGCCTCCTCTCGTGATGAAAAAGAGCTTCATGATCCCGGTAGAGGGACTGCGAGTAAAGCATGTATGTTATGAAACTCATACTTACCCAGTAATCACTCAGTTCAAGCTTGACAACTTGGCTCGTGACTCGCTCGGCACCTATTACATGAACAACGGCATTGTTGTCTTTGTTTATCGTGACGGGCACACCTATGTAACTAAGGGTTACAAGGTGCTCCAGTACCTGAACGATGCAGGATACCGAGAAAAGTGCATGTTTGTACCGTTCTCTAACGGCGAAGAAATCATGCATGATGCTTTCAGGGCAAAGTGGGAAGCCATTCGCAAGTGGCGCTAAAGTTTAGCCATTTTACGAGATTAGTTGTTTACTTATCTTGTAGCAAGAAGACCAGCTGTAACGGCTGGTCTTTTTGCTTTATTATGGAGTGGGTAACGGGAATCGGCGAGCCGCGTCGGGAAATTAGTCCACTGGACTAATTTCTATTCCTCCTTTTCGATTCCCATATAAAACATAAAAAAATTAAAGCTATTCCAAGCTCTAATTTTTCTTTTAATGCTGGAGTGGGTAACGGGAATCGAACCCGTGCAATCAGGTCGGAAGCATGATATTCTAGCCACTAAATTATACCCACAAGTAAATATATGAATTATAGTTAAAATAACATTCAGATAAAAAATCATATTTTAACTTCATATTGACTTTTGTTTATTATTTGTATATAATAAGTATAGGAAATGAACATACAGAAATGTATGTTACCACATATATGTAATAAACACTACATTGCATGTTCGAAGCAAAATGTAGTGTTTTTATTATTCCTTATTTGTCCAACTTATAAATATAATTGTTAATAAGGCTACGTTTACAGTAAGGGAAAATCCCAATGCATATATTAAAAATAATATAAATCCCATAAACAACCACCTCACTTTCTCATAGCAAAACTATGTAGTAAAGTGGTAACACACATCTGCTTATTCTCATTTCCTATGTTTCATAGTATAGCATAGGAAATAAAAAATAGCAATACTCGCGAACAAAAATTCTGTAAAAGCAGATTTGGCATTATAATTTTATCGACATTAATCCTTTCATTCCTCTTTCATCACATCATACTTTCTTTCATAATCCCTTGTGTCTGGATATGCCATATAAACCTGTGAACTGTTTCTTTTTAAGTATTCTATTATCTCATACACATCAATCCAAATCTGATTGTTTCCATCTTTTTGAACTTCATTAAATATAAGTTGCACTCCAAAATGCAAATGTGGAATGTTTATATTATTCACATTTTCATGGCTACTATAGCCTGTCATTCCTAGATATCCTATCACATCTCCAGCGGTTACAATTTGTCCTTCACATAAATCTTTTGCATAAGGGTGGTCTTTTCGTAGATGTGCGTAATAATAATATCTTTTACCATCGAAGCTTCGTATACCAACTCTCCAACCACCATATTGATTCCATCCAAGGGCTTCAATATAGCCAGATTCTACAGCGATAATTGGTGTGCCAATACTTCCGTAGCAAATCATTTCCTAAATGTACTCTTCTATATCCATAAGACCTTGCAGAACCAAAATCCTTGTAATGACTAAAATAATAATTTTTAGCAATAGGAGAAAATGCTTTTAAGCCATATTTTTTTACATATTTTTTGTTGCCTTGTTCATCTACAGTTGCTATTTCATATTCTCCAATATATTCATGGAAAATGGCATCATAACTCTGAAAAAAATAATTGTAAAACTTCATATTTGCTGTCAACTCGTTCATAGTCTTCCCTTCGCGTAAACTGCTTAATAAATTTTCTAAGTCTTTATCTTTAAATAAAGATAGTTCTCCGCCATACTTGCATCCTAAATATGCCATTAATTCAATCCAATTAAATTGTATTTGTTCATTATTAACATGAGAGTTAATATCAGTATCGGCTAATTTTTTCAGCACTACGGCGGTTCCTTTAAAATCCACCCACTTTATATATGATTTTTCTTTTTCTAAATCTTCCACTAGTTCTTCAGTTGATATATTTGACATCTGGTTTAAATATTCTGCTCCTACAATATTTGAATTAATTATACTATTTACAGAATTTGTTTTTGTTAATCTATTTATAATATTCGTGTTACAGCTTATTGTTGCAATTATGACTATTAATATAAAAATTAAACAAATCAATAATATTTTCTTAAATGATATGACTCTAAAAAATTTAAACACACCAATACCTCCTAAACATATAATAAATATATTAGTATATTGATGTTTTATTCTTTTTTATGTTCTCAAAAATTAGCAATTATCTATAAATTTAAAATTTTTCCATATTTTTAATTTTAAATTATATTTTTTATTTTCATTTGCCACAAGCCCCCACAAGTAAGCAATGATTATTAATATTGCTATGTTTTTGTATTCTAATATGGCAAAACTTGCAAATGCGGTTAGAATTATTACAACTACATTTGATATTTTATTTGTAATAACATAAGCTGTAAATAATCCATATTTTATATGTACTATTTCCTTCAAAATTTGCCCACCATCAAGCGGATATATCGGTAACATGTTAAATATAAATATCAGTAAATTTGAATATATTAATAGTTCTATTGATATGCCAGCTATTTCTGAAATTTCCGTTATTTTGTAATATATTATTGAAATTGCCATAATTATTAAATTTACAAGTGGTCCAGCAAAGGCTATTATGGCTTTTTTTAGCGCAAGCATATTACCATTTTTTATTTTTTTATTATAATTTTTACAATCATTTTTGAATTTTACAGAAAAACCAGTTGGTATAATAGATATAGATTCGGGTTTGAACCCTAATATTATTCCAGCCATTACATGTCCCAATTCGTGTATTAACGCTAGACACATGAGTAGTGCGTATATTTTTATTTGCCTTGTTATTAAAAATATCAACAAAAAAAGAAAGACCTTCAAATTAATTTTTATTTGCATAATATTATCCTTTCTAATTATTTTAGCTCTGCCATTATAAACTTCCCAATATCAACTCTGGATTTATAAATCTATCATCTCTTCGTATTTCAAAATGTAGATGTGGGCCAGTAGCCCTACCTGTTGCTCCAACTTTTGCGATTACATCTCCTTGCTTTACTGTGCTTCCTTCTTGTACTAGAAGTTCACTACAATGAGCATACAAGGTAAGTACTTCTCCACTTTGAATGCGTAAATGTTTGCCATAATCCCCTTCTTCAGAGTATTGTACAACTGTTCCGTCCATTGCAGATACTATGTTGTCTCCCATATTTCCTGCTATATCTAAACCTTTATGGTTTGCAGTTACAATTTCGGTTGGAGTTCTGTTTCCAAACCTTGAAGTTATAACTCCTTTTATTGGCCAGATTATGCTCACATTTTGTTTTACATATTCTATATCTTGCTCTTCTTGTGACTTTTCTTCCTCTTGTTGAGTCTCATCGGCTCCACCAACTGCAAGCTGTGTTGTGTCATTATTTGTCACTTCTGTACTTGCATCATTTTGCGAAATCTCAGAATTATCAACATTTTCATTATTAGCTTCACTAGACTCCGCATTACTATTTTCAATGTTAGTCTCCTCCGTATTTTGGTCTTGAGCTTCCTCATTCACATTATCATTTTGTTCATTATTCACACCCCAATTAATTTTTTTCTGCAAATTCAAAAAAAATTCATTTGATTTATTATACAAATTTTCTATGCTAATATCATAAGACAAAACCTCTTTTGTTTTATCCACCATATCTTTTGAAAATAAATAATTAGAATATTGAAGCATATATATGCAAGTATAAATTATCACACACACAATCATTTGAATAATCATCTTATTAATCATTTTGCCTTTTATTTTTCTAGTCTCTTGTGGCTGATATCTGTTTCTCGTTTCACCGCTTCTATATAGGCTCTCTCCATATCTATTGTTATATCTTCTTCTACTATATATTTTCTCTGCTCTTCTAATGCGCTCCTCTTGGCTAATAGATTTTTCCATAAAAAAACACCTCTTCCTTTGTGTTTATCTTTTTATAGATTTATATTCCAAAGGTCAAGGTTTTATTCGTTTACATTATTTCTTTCAAATAAATATAGCAAGTAATATACTTATTATAGTCGTCATTGCAAGAAAAACATTTAATTTTTTTGTCTTTTTATACGATTTTTTTAATCTATCTATTTTTCTATCTGCCAAATTATCTTCTATTCTTTTTATATAATTTGAGACTACAATTTCCGCTTCTTTTATCACATATTTTCTGTCTTCCTTTTTCACATTTTCAATTTTCTTTAATGACTCTGTTTTCATATCTCCATAAATTATACCGTTATTACCAGTTTTACAATTAGAAACATCTTTATTGGCACCAAACTCAGATTCTTTCATGTAATCTGCTACCTGCTTTTTATCTTTTACAACTAATATAGCCTCGGCTATCAAGTTAGAAGGAAGATTTTTTAATATAATTACATTTCTAGTATTTTCTTTACTCATTATGTACCTCCTATATTTTATATAGGAATTATTGCCATAATCAGTTTTTTTTATACTTTAAACAAATTCAAAATTTTAAAAATAATCTTGCATGCCATATTTTCTACAAGATTCGTCGAAACATTTTCAAGTTCTTGTATATTTTGTTTTATATCATCATAGTTTTTTCCAACAATACCTCTTATTGATATATCTCCTATTAATTTTTCTCCTGTATTTACACCACTTCCAGCACATAATGTTGTATTATCTATTAATATTTTTCCAATATTTTGATTGCTTCCAAGTGCTGAATCTATTGTAATTATTGTTGTATAATATTCTTTGTTGTAATTTATATGTTTTGCAATTTCTATTAAATCGTTATATCCTATCGGCTTTTCTAGTGTTCCCAATACTTTTACATTATTTCCAATATCAGATTTATTTCTTTCCAAAAAAGAACCTATTAATGGTCCTAGACTATCACCTATTAATTTGCTATCTCCAATACATAAAATGAGAATCTCTTCCAAAATTACCTCCATAAAATTTCTGTACTTTTAATTTCACTTACATTATGTTTCATGAGTCTTTTTGCTCATTTGTACTCAATGAATTTATAGGCTGTAATAGCATTTCATTTATTAATATCCCTATCTCTACTTATTACAATATTCACATTTTTGCTATACAAATACTCTTTATTAATTTTCTCCGAAAGCCCTGCCACATCATTTGATACTATTATTGTATTGTAGTTTTTTCCTATTAATTCATCTATTTTATTATCAACATTTTCTGTACTATTAACAGAAAACACATCCATTCCAAAATTTGTTGGAATTTTAAAGCTTTTATTATCATTATCTAATTTTAACCATGAAATTCTCATAAAAATCACCAATATTATTTTGTAAAAAAATTCTTATATTATGCATAAAAAGAGAGCTTCAACAAAAATACTCTGCTGAAACTCTTTATATATCTATATATTATAAAAATATGTTGCTTCTAAATCTGCTTCATTTAATAATAATGCTATTGGATATTTTTTATATGCTTCTCCAATTGTTCCGTACAATTCCTTTGGCTCTGTAAAGCCCATATGCCAACGAATCGCATATTTTTCTTCATTAGTCAATTTCATGTATTCTGTAATCATCATTACAGATTTTTCACCATGCCCATATGGTATTGTATCTTCAACAGCATAATATGGAACTTTCTCCCATTCTCCTCTTGCATTTTTTGCATTTCTATAATCTACTTTGTAGTAATTAGTTTTACAAATGTCGTGTAAAAGTGGAGCAATTATAACTGTATCTTCTGGAGTTGATAAACCACTCGCCTTTATTTTTTCTTTAAATATTTCATATACTTTCATGCTATGTTCTAAAAGTCCACCCTCATAATTTCCATGAAATCTTGTACTCGCTGGTGCTGTATAAAAATCTGATTTTTCTAAGAAGTTTAGTAAATTCTCTATTCCTTCTCTTTTAGTTGATCTTAATAATTCAATAAATTCCTCTTTCATAATGCTCTCCTATCTAATAAATTCTTTGTCTTCGCAATATGGTATATCCGTCTTTTCAAAGCTCCATGGCTCATTTGATGCCATTTTTCTCCATAATGTTGCATATGGCTCTTGAGTAAATTCTTTTGTTAATTTGCCCAAATCTTTTTTGGGTAATACTGTTAATGGGTCTATCGTGTAATCTAATCCCGTTTCTTCTGTGTTAGACTTTCTAACTTCTACATGTAAGTGTGGCACTCTTGAGCCTCCACTACAACCAGTTATACCTATTACCATATCACGTGTAACCTTGTCTCCTGGCTTAACATATGACTCTCTCAAATGTCCATACACTACTCTTCTACCATCATTATTTAGTATTTCTACTTTATTGCCATAACCATCGTTGAAGGCATCAAATCCTTCTGTTGTAGTACCATCAAATTCTGCAAGCAATACCGTTCCATCCGCTATTGGATGCACTTCTGTTCCAATGTCTGCTGTTATGTCAAACCCAGAATGTGCTCTTTGTTTGAATAAAACGTAATGATTCTTTCTAATACCATATTTATCATGTTCTGTTACTTTATACTTTGGCTCTATTGGCCATGAATATTCTTGTTCCATAATTTTTCCTCCTTATTTTTCAACTTCTTCTTGTAGCTCTTTTATTCTCTCATTAAGTGAAATAATTTTTTCTATTTTTCTTTGTTTAAAATTTATCTTTCCATTATACGTCTGAGCTGTTCTAGCTCTTTTTAGCCTTGATATTTCACGTTGTTCATACCCTAGTTGTTCCTTTAATATTTCAATTTCTTCACTAGCAGGTATTGCTATACCTTCTGGATTATATCCATACAATATTGCAACTTTCTTTTTTATATGGTCTAAATATTTTTTATACTCATCTCTTTCTACTCTACAAATGTGAACCTCTCTATCTCTGCCATCTCTTCTTTTTACATATAAGCTGTCTGTTAAACCAAAAAATTCAGATACATATTTTGACGAAAGATTATCTCTGTGCAATGTTGAGCATAAAAATATTTCTCGTTCACTCTCATTTTCAAAGAATTGTTCCATATGTTTTGTAATACCTTCTAATAATAAAATTCTTGCAAGCCCCGACCTTCTATCTCGTGGGTCTGTTATGTATGTGTCTAATTCTATTGAGTTAGATGGTTTTGCCGTATAATATTTTTTTACATTAAATTCTGGTTTTTCGTGTATTACTAATGGCCCTTTATGTAATATTTTTTTATACTCTAGTTCTGCTTTTTCTTGCCCTATTATCGTTTCTAGCTCTCTTGCTTCAACATCATTTGGTTCTACGTCCTGTTTTCCAAACTCTTTTGCAATATCATCAGCAGTAATCCAGTAAAACATCTCATATCTTTCCATTAATCCTGGATGCTTTTGTTCCTGTGCTTGCATGTATTCTGACATGTACTTATTTAGTAATTCTCTAAGTACACTCTTTTCGTGAAAATGATTGTTTTCTTCATCTACTTCATGTTTCAAAAACTCGATAATATTTTCTCCATATTGTGGAAACTCTGCTAAAATTTTTGCTTTAGCATATTTAAAAGCCTGTACTTTCAGCTTATAAATACTTAACATGTCTTTTCTATAATCTTGCAAGGTTTTGTACTTGTTTTTTACGTATTGATTATAATCATCTCCATATTTGAAATATTTTGTTATATCATTGTACGTAAACGGTTGTTGCCCTTGTGTAATATATGTTGCAGCAATAACCTTGCCATTTTCATCAACTGCAACAAAAACCGAATTTTCTTTAGAATGTGCATATGCAGAAATATCCTCTCTGCCTGTTGGAAAAAGCTGACCGCTTTGGCCTCTTGCCTCCATGTTTTCCATAACCACTTGTTCTAAATTAGCAACCTGTTCTAAATATTGTGCTTCATTGTCTTTTGTAAGTTCCTCTAATTTAAAATTCATTTTATACCTCTTTAGGTTTCAAATTAAGCCAATCTTGACTTAATTTTTATAATATGCTGACTAAATATAATTATATTTTATCGGGCTAATAATATCACAATTTTTTTCATTTGTCTATTCTGAAAAATCATATTTTTCTGTGTATTTCTTGTGTATAATCATTTAAGCATGTTTTACAACAAATTCACAATTTTTGCCAATTTATCAGTGTTTAAAATTTATATTTTTGCATTTGTCCTTGCAGAAATTTTACACAAATTCTTCCCATACTAAGTTTGCTAAATCAATGCCTTTTTTACTCAATTTTATGCTATTTTCATCAACTTGTATTAAATCTTCATGAGTAAGTTTATCTAATGTTTTACAATATTTCATAATTGGATTTACTCCAAAAATTTTCTTAAAATCCCCTATATTTACTCCGTCTATTTTTCGAAGTCCAAGCATCATAAATTCATTCATCTTATCTTCTTCATTTAAGGTTTCGTTTAACACCAAATTTCTATTTGGATTGCCATTTTCTATATTCTTAATATATTGCTCAAGACTTTCTATATTAGAATACCTTTTGTTGTCCATAAAAGAGCATGCTGCAGCTCCAATTCCAATATATTCTTTTTGTTTCCAACAATCTGTATTGTGTTTTGATTCAAACCCCGGCTTTGCAAAGTTAGATATTTCATAGTGTTTGTATTTATGTTTTTCCAAATAATCTTTTACAAACCAATACATTGCTCGCTCTTCTTCATCTGTTGGTAAAATTGTCGTTCCATCTTGTACCATTTTTTCCATCTTTGTATTTTCTTCAACTATCAAAGAATACACAGAAATATGCTCTGGTTTTAAATTTGCTATTGTCTTTACACTTTCCTTTAAATCATCAAGAGTTTGGTTTGGAAGAGCCAACATCAAATCCACATTTATATTATCAAATCCTGCCTCTCTCGCCCATTCGAAGGTATTTTCAAAATCACTATAATTATGAATTCTGCCAATGCTTTTAAGCAATCTATCTTGAACTGCTTGCAAACCAATGCTTATTCTGTTTATTCCCGCTTCTTTATATGTTTTTAGCTTTTCCTTACTAGCAGTGCCAGGGTTTACTTCAATAGTAATCTCAGCCTCTTCATCAATTTCAAAATTAGCTTTTATAGTCTCCATCACATTCAAAATATACAATTCATCAATAGAAGATGGCGTGCCACCTCCTATGTAAATTGTTTTTATTATAAACTTTGGTTCTAATCCATGCTCGTGCATAATTCTATTTTCGTTAGCATATTGTGCAATTTCACTCTTTAAACATTTAATGTATCTTTCCACCATTTCATACCTATTCGGATACGAAACAAAATCGCAATAATAGCATTTTTGCTTGCAAAATGGCATGTGTATGTATAATCCTATCTCTTTTTCTTCCATTTATTTCTACAGATACTCCTCTATTTTCTTGAATCTATGGCTAACACTAGACTTCCCAATTGGATTTTTTAGCATTGCTCCTAACTGCTCTAATGTTGCTTCCGGATTTTCTTCTCTTAAATTTGCAATTTCTTTTAAATCTTCTGGCAGATTATTAAACTTACCAGACTTCTTCAATTTTTTTATAAGTTCAGCCTGCTTAACAGCTGCATTTATAGTCTTATTAAGGTTTGCCGTCTCACAATTTACAATTCTGTTTACATTGTTTTTCATCTCTCTAAGCACACGAATTTCTTCAAACTTTAACACAGTAGAATGACCACCCACTAAAGCTAACATTTTAGATATTTCTTCTCCATCTTTTAGATAAACTGTTTTTTCTAAAATTTTAGCCCCAATAGAATATTCATTTAATAATTTTAATGTAAATTCCGCACATTCTTTATCTTTAAAAATTATTTCCAAATGGTATTTATTCCTTGGGTTGTTTATTGAACCTGCACCCAAGAAGTTTCCCCTTATATATGCTTTTTTCAAGTTATCTTGTTGTAAATAATTCTCTGCATCTTCTAAAACTGGGATTTCATCACACTTATATGTAATACTGTATGTTTTGCCAGTTATATTTATCTTATAGTCTTTAATTTCTAAGTTATTCAATAGCTTAGAAAACCTATTTATGTTGTACTCACTTTCAGTTGAAAACTTTACATTTCTACCTTTCACATCTATATTATTAGACGCCAAATAACCAAGAAATTCTGCATAAACTTCTTGTTTATTCTTCAAATTATTTATTTGACTTAGTTCCATTTTCAAATCTGATGAAAAAGACATTTCTATCACTTCCTTAATATAAACTACACATATTATAATTATAGCTTAATCTACTATGTTACTTGCTTTTTAATATAAAATAGTAACACTGTATTTTTATTACAAATATCATAAAACAAATAGTCTTGCAATTTAATATTTCTAAATTTTGCCTACTTTTGCAATTACACATCTATCATTTCCGGATAAGTCTTGTATAGTTTTTATTTCTGAATAATTCTTGTTTTCTTTAAGCAGATTTTCCACATCTTCTTTTTGGTCATATCCAATTTCTAATATTAAATATCCATTTTCTATGTAATTGCACGACTGCTCTATAATTTTTTTATAAAATTTTAATCCATCTTCTCCGCCATCTAGTGCCAAATGTGGCTCATTTTGAACTTGTTTTGATAATTTATTTATCACATCACTCCTTATGTATGGTGGATTCGAGACAATAATATCAAACTTTTGCTCCTGTATGTTTTCAAATAAATTTGATTCGATGAATCTTACATTTGTGTTATTTTTCCCATTATTATATTTAGCAACCTCTAGTGCTTTAGTACTAATATCACTTGCAAAAACTTCAGCCTCATCTCCGAGAAAGTTTGAAAGAAAAACTGCAATAGCCCCACTACCAGTACACAAGTCTAATATTCTTATTTTGCCATTTTTTAGAAGTAACTCTTTGCATTTTTTCAAGGTTTCTTCAACAATAATTTCCGTATCTGGCTGTGGAATAAGCACATTCTCGTTTACAAAAAAATTCAATCCCATAAACTCTTGGTTGTTAGTTATATATTGTAATGGCTTACCATTAATTAACTTATTTATATTTTCTTTAAATTTTATATAATCTTCTGCATTAAGCTCATCAGCCAAATGAATTACCAAATATTGTTTTTCTACGCCTAATACAAAAGCTAGTAATTCTCTTGTTATTATTACATTATCTTCTATATTATTTTTGCTTAATACATTTTTTCCTTCTTCAATTACTTCCTTTATTTTCATACTAAAACCTCTTCAACAATATGCAAATATTATACTATTTCCATGTAGCAATTGCAATATTTGTAATAGTAATTACTTTTTATGCATTAAAAATAAAATAAAGCTATCAGCTTAAAAAATTATGTTGATTACAAACACATAAAATATCTTTAAGTTGACAGCATTGGTCATTTGCTAACAGTTTGCCACTATCAAGCACTGTAAAGGACTTTCACCTCAAGTTGTTACCCATGCCGGGTGTACTAAATTAACGAGACGAAACTCAATGAGTTCGTCTCGTTGTAAAGTTTCTAGTTACTTATAAACGACAATAAAATAGGACTTATCAATATTGTTATAAATAGTTTCCGCAACACTTCTTGGAAGATTCACACAACCATGCGAACCACTGTTCTTATATATTTCTCCTCCAAATTTGCTACGCCACGATGCATCGTGCAGTCCAATTCCACCATTAAACGGCATCCAGTATTTCACGAAAGAACAATAGTTGGTACCGTCATCATTTTTTCCTCTAAGGTACCGGTCTCTTTGCTTTCCAGCCAGTTTATATACGCCTGTAGGAGTACTATGTCTTGCACTTTCGTTACCTGTAACGCAATTGGTACTTGCAATGAGTGTATCATTTTTGTACATCCAAACGTGTTGATTTACAATATCGATTTCTACACGGTTCGGCATATGGGCAGATAACAACTCCCCTTCATAAACTGGACTGCAGTCTATGGTTTTTGCTTGTTCTAATAAATCTTTAAGTTCTGCCATCTCCTTCTCTTTGTTCAATTGAGCTCTTAGATTTTTGGGTACATTTACGTTCACAGTGCGATTTGTAGCTTTAAACTGAATTGTTGCATTCACCTTATTTACTTTTGTAGCCAATTCTTCAACAAAACTTTTAATACCCTCATCAACATTAATAGAAAAGTTTCCCTGCTCATCTTGTCCAATCCACGATTTAATCGTATTGGCATCAAGCGTTACAACAGTTCCATCACTTAATGTTATATTAATGCAGTTTTTCAAAAAATTATTAAGATACGTGACTCTTGCTGTAAGATCTGTTTCAGTCACACTCGGGTTTGACCGAGTCACCTCAGAAAAGTCAATTCCACCTTCTTCTTCACCTTTTAGTTCCTGAAGGGCAAAGTCTAAAGCTTCATTAAAGTCGATTGCGTTACCAAAAGTCTCCTTTTCAACGTCAAAGTTATTACCATTCCAAGTTATGTGAGCATCTTTAGGTTCAACCATATTTTTTTGTTGCAATTCAGGAATAGTGGCTAGATACATCGCTAACTGTCCTTTATTAAGAGAAGCAACATCATTTACTCCATACACTCTGTTATTATTTTTGTCCTCATGTTGTTTAGCAAAAATATCTTCAAATTTTCCCTCTTCAACGACAAAACCAATTTCATTGTTCTTTACTTCATACGTAGTTCCATCAATGAAATTAAGTTTGTTGGTATATTCACCTGCTTCCTGTTGAACTTTTTCTAATGCCCTATCAACCGTCAGGTACGAACAATCTATGCCTCCAATAAACGTGCCTCTTAAGAAATGAGTGTCTCTAAACTCCAGTACCTTCAAAAAGGCAAAAAGGGTTATCATTCCTATTGCCAACCATTCCAATGGAGTTAAAAGTCTTCCACATTGCCGTTTTGTCATAAAAACCTTCCTTTCTTTGTCTTGAATGTAGTCACATTCATGCAAAAATTATTGTGACTGTTGCCAATTATACTATAATAGACATAATATGTCAATTTAGACCTGACATATATTTTGATGGTCACATTTACGCCAGTGTTTTTAACTAAATAATTCTTCTTTTGTATAACTAATTGAATCACTGCTAGTTGTTATTATTGTTCCTTCTATCGCTCTCTTCTTTTCTTCTGTTTTGCCAGCATTAGATAACCAATTATGCGAGCCCATAAACATATATTCATCATCAACAATTATTATTTTAGCATGTAATGGTGGATAATATACAAAATTTTCTTTTCCTAACAAATTATATAATTCACTAACTATTTCTTTAACTTCCTCTGGCTTTGCATACCCCAATGAATCTCTTTTCATTAGTTCATTTGCAATTTCATCTGGTCCATTAATATTTTTGTTACCATTTTTATACCCAAATATAATTTTAACATGACAGCCATTTGCTTTTAATCTTTTTATTTCATTCATAAACTCTTCATTTATTACATTTTTTCTAAGCCATGGTGACATTATTAATAATTCTTTTTTGGTGTTTTTTAGTATATACATCAATAAATCGTAGTGTTGCTTTGCATCAATAATTGTTCCACATTTAAAATTATTTTGTATATATAGCCCAATATTATCATTTGCAATTTCTAATTCTGGCTGTAAAACTTGCAATATTCTTTCACTAAAATTTTTGTTTAGCACTGAATTTTCAATATCATACAGACTATAAACTAGCCCATTAGCTTTAATGTATTTTATCAATTTTGCAATATAGTTTTCAGATCGTTCAGCTACATCTACATTTCCAACATATATAAATTGTTTTTTAGCCCTTGTTACGGCTACATTTAACATGTTGTATTTGTCTCCTATGAATTTTATGGCCCATTTTGGTTCTATAGCATCCAAAGTTGGAGTAAAAAGAACATAATCTTTTTCTTTTCCCTGAAAAGCGTGAACTGTTCCAATCTTTATATCTGTTAATCCTTCTCTTTCTAGTCTACTCTCAAGTAAGCGTTTTTGCTCTCTGAATGGAGTAACAATTGCAATTGATGGATTACTTTTATCTTGTTCCTTTATATACTTTATTGCCTGAATACATGCCTCCGCTTCAACCTTATTTTCATTTTTGCTTCCATTTTGATTGTCTTTTCTAGTTCTTTTACCTCTAACATCTAAAGCAATCATATTATTAAAAAATGGTTTATCAAATTTATCTTCAACATTCATATTTAGCTTATTTTCATATACATTTTGGTTTGAAAAATTTATTATATTTCTTTCACATCTATAATGTTCATTAAGTATAATATTTTCTCCATCACTTAAAATATCTGTGTTTTTACTTGCCAAGGCTTGAATACTGTTTTCTTCAATTTTTATGTTCTCAAATTTTTCTCCTATTGCATTCTGATATTCATTAAAATTTTTATTTACATTGTTGTATATTGGCTCTATTTGTTTAATATCTCCTACTATTACTGCCTTTTTAGCACGGTACAAGGCCGTTACAACATTATGTGGCAATATTTGTCCTGCTTCATCTATTAATTCTAAGTCTATATATTCTGGAATTAAATGAAAACATCTTTTACATAACGAATCTAACGTAGTAGTTACAACTGGAAAGCATAAGAACAATGTATTCCATAAATTTCTTATTATCTCTTGTTTATCAGCATTATATATGTCTGATGAATCATAAAATTTCTGACATATGTATGAAGATTGTCCTTCTGGCATAAATAATTTTAAGTTTTCAGAAATTTCTTTTCCATTCTTTATTATATATGCCTCATTTAATTTTAATGCCAAAAGAAACAATTCTTCGTTTAGTTTATTAAAATAACCCCCGCAATACATACCCATTATATTTTGGTAATTCCAATATTTCTTTTCATTCTTTGAATTAAATTTATTTATAAGATTAATTTCATTCAAATTAGATGAATTTTCTTCGAGTTCTGTTTGTAATTCTTTCAGTTTTGTTTCTATCTCTTCACACTGATTTTTTAGCTTATCTATTACATTTTCAATATTTCCTTTGTTTGCTATATATTGGTCTAATTCCTTATTTTCTGTAGTTTTTTCGATTAATATTCTTGCTATTTCTTTTTCAAATTCAATATTCTTATATGATTTATATTTTTTATAATTAATTGCTTTTGTAAATAAATTACGGTTTATTTTTTCAAACTCAATCTTTTGTTTTTCTAAATCTTTAATAGACATTTCATATTCAATAATTTTCTCTTGAGCATTTTGTATTTTTTCATCTGTTTTCTCTATTATAGAATTATTAGTATCAATTTCTTTTTGAATTTTACTTAGTTTTTTGTTCAAATCGTCAATTTCTAATTTTATCTTCTGTATCTTATTTTCGCAACATTCTCTATCTTCTTTTAACCTATTTTCTATCTGCACTAAATCTTTTCCTGCATTTAGCCCATAAAAATATTTTGAAGGCTCTTTTATTTTGTTCAGTTCTAGCAAAAAATTTTTATATTCTTTTACTTCTTCTAGTTTTGCTTGATATTTGTTCTTAACATCTTCTATAAATAATTCAGTTTTTTCTTTATTTTGCAATTTTTCCAATATTGGTAAAAATCTTTTATACAAAAAATCTCTAAAATCTTGTATATTATTTTGTTTTCCAAGTGGAAGGCATACCAAACCTTTATACTGTGCTGGTTCCTTAATTTTAGTTCCATTCACTATTTGTGTTCTGTTATATTTTCTTGAAATTGGCAACATGTATTTTGTTTCTTTATCAATTTCGTTTCCAACATTTTCTATGGCTTCGCCATTTTTACTAGAAACCACTATAGATTTTATTATATTTGAATTTTTGTTAAACCAATCGCTTCTATAATACGTATTTCCATAATAATTATCAGCAATAAAATTTTGGTTCCAGTTTTCTAATATAAAATTAGCTCTTTCAACTATCTTATTTGCAATTATTTCTTTTAATAATGACGTCTTTCCTGTTCCAGGAGGGCCTTCTACAGCAATTAGGTCATTGTCACTTATGCTATTTGTAATCTTATATTGTAGTTGCCCAACTGCATACACACTCTTATAGCTTCCCATATGTGCTATTTTATATCTACCGTCATTTATATTTTTCTTTTCATTAGTTCCATTTATATATTTATTCAAAAGATTTGGTATATAGTTGTCACAACCGACTAACTTTCTTAGTAATTCAATATCCTCTTTTATATTTTTTATCGCGTCATCGGTCAATTCATCTAAGGACATTACATGTTCTGCATTAAAGCTATAAAAATTATTATAGTGTGAAATCATTTTTACATTTTCTCTAGTTAATGAAGCATCTACATATTCAGCTAATTTAGCATAAAATAAATCTACTATATGTTCAATATCTCCACCATCTATCGATTTTTTTATTTCCTTACTATATTTAGATATTGGTTCCTCATATTCTATTGAAATATCTGCTATTTCTTTTTCTAATAATATCATGAGTATAGTGTTTATAGCTTGTGAACTTATATTAGCATCTAACACCATAATCTTTTCATCCTGTAATTCACATTTAAAAATAAAGATTGGCTTTTTTTGAGCTACTTTACTGTTTTTATTAATAAAACTAATATTATGTGAATACAGCCAGAATTCGTTATTTGCCTTAATATCACATAATTGATTTGCAAAATTTTCTGCAACCTTAGAATCTAGTTTTTTTATTTTCTCTTCCATTAAAAGCTTAATTTTTAAAGTAACTTGTATTTTATTTGTCTGTTCACTATTTAGAGAGTCTAGATTTTTAATTATATCATTAATTAAAGCTTCTTTATTTTGAACCTTTTTACCTACAAATTTTTCTGTAACACTTCTTATTTTGTTCTGTTTCAATCTGTTTAGTTCTTTTAAAACTTTTCCAGCATCTATCTTTTCTTTTATAATATAGCAATTATTCATGTCTGTTTTTATCTGTGTTGAATTTGCTAAATTATATATTTCGTATTCTAAATAATAATTTAGTATTTTTAGTGTACCATCTTTTTCCATATTTAGTGCTAGCCTTTCTCTTTTTTATGTGTATATTATACATCAAAAATCAATTTTTTAAAAGGTTTAAGTTTCATTAAATACAACTTTTATCTAAGTTAAAAATATGTTATTATTTACCAATAAATAACTGTACATACATTTTCCCGTATTTCGGACTGCTTACAACTCCGATTCCAGTATAATTAAAATTACTATTTAAAATATTAGCTTTGTGCCCAGAAGAATTCATCCACGCCGTAACAGCACTACTATTACTAGAATTTCCCGCAATATTTTCTCCTGCTGTTTTATACGAAATTTTAAAACTTTTTAACATGTCGAATGGCGAACCATATGTTGGAGAAGTATGTGAAAAATAATTATTATCAACCATATCTTGCGCTTTTATTCTAGCAACTCTTTGAACCTCACTATCATTTTTTAGCGCTGCAAGTCCATTATTGGTTCTTTGTTTATTTATTAAATCAAATACCTCTTTTTCATCTGAATTCATATTCGACGTTTCTGTGCTACTTGAAGTATTTCCAGATGAGCCACTTCCTCCTGTTCCACTATTTGAACTACCAGAAGAACTAGGATAAATTGCCCTTACATACTTTCTACTAACAGCTCCAACATAATCGCTATCTGTCTGGACTATATACCATTCTCCAACACCTGCAAAAACTCTAATGTACTCATTTTTATTAACAGTCGTAATTACATTATAACTTGTTCCGTGGACCACTTCTTACATTTAGCTTTGTTGCTGTAACAATCCCCGTAGAAAAATCCACTTTATAATAGTGTTGCATTCCAAAAGATTTGGTTAATGTTCCAACAACAAATAAAAATGTTACAAACATAACTGCTTTTAAAATATTCTTTCTTTTCAAAAAAATAACATTCATAAACTATCCTCCTCGTATAAGGTATTAGCTTACGAATGTCCATTATGCAAATTTCTATTCAAAAATTTATATATCTATTTTAGTTTTAACACTGCTACACACTCCACACTGCTCGTATATGGGAACATATCTACAGGTTGTATTTTTTCTGCCACATAAACACCTTCCGTTTTTGCTATGTCTCTTACCATTGTTGCTGGGTTACAGCTTATGTATACTAATTTTTCTGGTTTTATTTTTAATATGTTTTGTATTGTTTTTTCGTCCAAGCCTTTTCTTGGTGGGTCTACTATTATTGCAGTTGGAATTATTTTTTTCTTGTTTATTAGCTCATCAAATGCAAATTCAACATCTCCACATATAAATTCTGCATTATCCACTTTATTTATTTTTGCATTTTCTTTTGCATCTTCTATGGCTTGTTCAACTATTTCAATGCCATAAACCTGTTTTACAAATTTTGATGCAAATATTCCTATCGTTCCAATTCCACAATATAGGTCGAATAATGTGTCTTCTTTGCTCAAATTTGCTGCTTCTATCGCAGTGTTATAAAGTACCTCTGCTTGTATAGGATTTACTTGATAGAATGACATTGGAGATATTTTGAATGTATACTCCCCTAGCTTGTCCTCTATGTAGCCATCACCATATAAGTTTACATTTTGTTTTCCTAATATAACATTTGTATTTTTATTGTTTATGTTTTTTACTATTGTTTTTACATCTTTATATTTAGTGCATAACATTTCCACTAACTTGTTTTCATTTATTTTGCCAATTTCCTCGTTTACAACTAATATACACATTATTTGCTTCGTGTATTTTCCTACTTTTATAACTATATGTCTTATTGCCCCGTTTTGCTTTTCTTCATCATATATTGATATTTTATTTTCTTTGATAAATTCTATTATACTTCTAGCAATCTCTTGTGATATTTCAGTCTGAATTTTACAATTTTTTATTGGTATTATTGTGTGACTTCTTTGTGCAAATACACCAACTGTTGGATTACCTTCCTTATCTATTCCAACTGGAAATTGTGCCTTATTTCTATAGTTATACGGATTTTTCATTCCTATTGTTTTTTCAGCTTCAATTTTATTTTTTAGGCTTTTATTTATTAAACTTTGTACAGTATTTCTTTTTAAATTTAAAGTTGTTTCATACTTCATGTGTCTTAAATCACATCCACCACATCTTTGATAAGTTTCACAATCTGGCTTCATTCTATCTTCTGATTCTTCTAAAATTTTAACTACCTTACCATATGCTTGTGATGATAAAACTTTTACAATTAGTACTTCACATTTTTCGCCTTTTAAAGCATTTGGAATAAAAATTGTGAAACCATTAACTTTAGCAATTCCTTCTCCTCCAAAGCCATTATCAATTATATCTACTATATATTTTTCATTCTTTTTTACTGGAATTTGATTCATTGTTTTTCCTTGTATTTTTTATTTAGGTTTTTGTCAGTTTTACCTATAAACCATTTATTTTACACATCAAGTATATCATATTTTTTTACTCTTTAAAAGTCTTTTAAAATTTTGTTATAAATAGCCTAGTAAAAAAATACTTTATTCTGGAGCAGATGATGGGAATCGACGAGCCGCGTCGGGAAAATTGTCCACTGGACAATTTTCTATTCCTCCTTTTCGATTCCCATTATATAAAAGCTCTAATTTTTATTCTGGAGCGGTTAAGCAACAGCTTACGAACCATAACGCTCTCTTTCTAAAAATATTATATATGAATTCTTATTAAATTTCAATGGGAGTATGGAGAATTTTGTTATTTTATAGTATAATATATTCAAAATTAAACTTGATTCTATATAAGGAGGAAGTATAATGGATATAAGATATGCGGTAAGAGTATTTGCTTTTAAAGATAACAAGGTTGCCTGTATTAAATATAAGAATATTAACAAAGATTATTTTGATATACCTGGTGGAAAGATTGAAAATGGTGAAACTGAAATACAGACTTGTATAAGAGAATTTAAAGAAGAAACCGGAATGGATATTAATGATTTAAAATGTATTGGAAATGTTGAAATTATATATCCAGGTAAAAATAAAAAATTTGTTATGAAAACATATATCGCAAATAAAGTGAATGGTAACCCATTGGATTTAGATGATAACTATGCTTATTGGTTACCTATAAATGAATTAACTAAGAATGAAAAAAGATTTGCAATAACTCATTTGTTAGATGATGATTTAATTAATTATTTTGAATCAGAGAAAATCAATATTTTATTTACTTGCGATGATAATCATAATATTACTAATATGGAAATAAAGGAGACATAAAATGAATGCAAATTTGTGGACACAATTACTTATAGCAATAGTTCCTGCACTTATTACTGGTGTTGGAAGTTTAATAATTGCTATTAAGAAATGTAAGAATGAAATTAATACACTTGAAACTAATAATAAACACGAAATAGAAAAATTAATGAAACAACATAAAATAGATATTGAAGCATTAAATGAAAAACATAGACTTGATATAGAAACTAAAGAAAAAGAACATCAATTAAAAATTGAAGAGATAAAAGTTCAAAATGAACAAGAAATATTAAAAAGAGAGAAAGAATTATCTAATTCTGCAATGTATTCAATGATGGGAGATGCAACTAAGGATTTATTTGCAGGAATATTTAACTCACCTGAATTTAAAGAAGAAATGAGTAAAAAAATTAAAGAAGGATTTAATAAGAAATAATTATTATGGAGATACAAAATGGGATTTAATGAAAAGGAAAATTCCTTAGAATATTGGGATAATATACATAGTAAATATGAACGAAATGAAATAAAATTAGACGACTGGTTGGATAAGTTTGAAACTATAATAGATAGTTGCTCAACTCCTATTTTGGATTTAGGGTGCGGAAGTGGTAATGATACTTTGTATTTAATTAACAAAAATAAACAAGTTATATCTTGTGATCAATCTAGCAATGCAATTAATAATATTAAAAAAAACTTTCCAGAAGTGTATGATACTAAGTGTTTTAATATGCTTGATGGAATGCCATTTGATAATAATTCGTTTGAACTAATAATTGCTGATTTATGTTTGCATTATTTTAAAGAAAAAGATACATTTGAATTATTAAATGAAATAAGACGCATTCTTACTGTTGGAGGACGCTTAATTTTTCAAGTTAATTCAGTAAATGATGTAAATCACGGTGCTGGTCAAGGTAATGAAATAGAACATCATTTATATGAAACATCGGATAAAAGATTAAAAAGATTTTTTGATGAAAAAGACATTAAGTTTTTCTTTAAAGATTTTGATATCGAATATCTAAATGAAGAAATAATGACAAGATATAAATTAGAAAAAAGATTATATAGAGTTTGTGTTAGAAAAAAGTAAAGGGTATGGGAATTCCCATA
>FR880045.1:11804-20677 GCA_000435175.1 Clostridium sp. CAG:245 | reverse complement strand
AGGGGTGTTGTTTTGGTTAGCATAAGTACTTCTTCTAAAAATGTTAAAACACGTTTTGCTGTTTTTTCTATAAAAAAATATATTCTGCCTGCTACATTTGTTTTGTTTGTTATTGGCCTTGTTACCTTTTCTAGTAGTAATCTAACTGCAGCAAAATCTGGTTTAAAGCTGTGGGCTAATAATGTTGTACCAAGCCTCTTCCCTTTTTTTATTGCAACTAATCTTTTATCTCACACTAATATAATAAATTATATTAGCAAGAAATGTAACAAATTTATGCGACCTATTTTCAATGTGCCCGGAGAATCTGCATATGCTTTTGTTTTAGGGCTTATTAGTGGCTACCCTATGGGTGCTAAAATTGTTACAGATTTGCGCACCAACAATAATTGCACTAAAGATGAAGGCGAACGAATGCTTTGTTTTACAAATAATTCTGGTCCTCTCTTTATAATTGGAACAGTACGGAATTTCTATGTTTTCCAATTCTAATATTGGCTTGCTTTTATTTATTACACATACACTCTCAGCTATAACTGTTGGAATTTTATTAGGACAATTAGCACGTTTAAAGCATAAATTTAAAAATAATATTTTTGAACATTCGTATAATTCATCAACTAATGAATTGTGTACATTTAACAATTTAGGAAGCATACTTTCTAATGCAATACTAGAATCTAGCAAAACAATTATAATGATTGGTGGGTTTGTAGTAATCTTTTCTGTAATAATTTCTATTTTAGGAAACAGCAAAATTTTAGAAATATTTTCATACTTATTATACATACCATTAAAGCTCTTAAATATAGATTTATCTTTTGCAAAACCAATCATTTCTGGAATTATAGAACTAACTAATGGAGTATTGCTTGTAAGCTCAGTTACAAGTAAAGCCCTTTCTTTCAATATCATCATTTGTGCATTTTTACTAGGGTTTGGCGGAATATCAGTATTACTTCAGGTTTTAAGCATAACATCAAAATCAGATTTATCTATAAAAAAATACATTTACGGAAAACTTTTGCAAGGAATTATTGCAGCAATTTACACATATATTTTAATAAACCTAATACCAATGTTTTTCTTAAACTTGTAATTACTTTATTGCTTATTATGGCTATTGCTCTACATTATTACTTAGCCACTAAAAAATACCTAATTACAACCTTCGTTTGATAAAAATACATCTATTTTAATATTAACTTGAGTATATCTTTTTCTTATTGGTTTATGGGTAAAACCTTAAAAAACCTAAATACATTATAAGGAATTAATTCTATGGATAAGAATGTTGACTATAATTATTACGGAATGCCTCCATTTTCTGGGCCAAACATGTACGACATGAACGCAGACCCAACAATGGACTCAAATGCTATGTTTAATCCACTTATGCAATACGAGCAAGCCTACATGTATTATCGTTATTTGAGTATGCAAATGGAATACAAAATAAAATGCAAGGAATATGAAAAATTAACATCTAAATCTGATTTTTCGCGAGATTCTGGAAGAAAAGTAGAATAATTATTGATTTAAGCCAAATTATATGATATAATGTATTTGGAATAATTTTAATTAACGAATCGGAGGTGTGCTTCTTAACACTATAGTTAAGAGCAAATTATAATGGAAAAAACTAGAAACTCAGTAATAGATTTATTTAAAAATTTTGGTCTTGCAATTAGCAAATTAGTAAATGATGGCGAAGTTGATGATGTGGAATTAACTGGCGAACTTGCAAAAGATCCTATGGAAGCTTTAAAAGAATATGAAGCTTCTGTTAAATCTGTAAAAGAACCGGTACAAGCTAAAACTAAAGCTAGAACTCAAAATCGTGAAAAAGTGCAAACACGCGAAGCATCTGCTGTAAAGCGTACAACAAGAGCTACTAGAAAAGAACCAACAGTAAAAATTGTAGACGATGACGAACGCGAAATGTAATATTCTAAGCATAAAAAATTTATATATTTATTGAAATTTAATAAGAGTATTTATAAAAATGCATGCAGATATTTATTAAAAATTGTTTTAAAAATCAAAAATATTGTGTTATAATTCACAGGCAAAAAATTGTATGCATTTTTTATATTTTTGCTTGACAAAATACTCTTTTCCCTTTATAATAATATCTGTTGTAAGAAATGGCGACGTAGCTCAGTTGGCTAGAGCAAACGGTTCATACCCGTTAGGTCAGCGGTTCGAATCCACTCGTCGCTACCATAACTTAAAGCTGTAATTTGAATATTACAGTTTTTTTATTTATATGAATTTAATTTTTAATTTGACATATAATAAAAAAAGTGCTATTATAATTATAGCAATTGCAAAAAATTTTTCACGAAGTAACTAAAAAATACTAGGTTCCGCAAAAACCTAGTATTTTTGTGTGCTAATCCTTATTATCATTTACAATAATGTAAATAATGACTAAAACTAGCAATTTTATTAAATTTTTCACAAAGTAACCTCCTTCCTGCCACTAAGCAAGTCGGCATATATACTATAAAATATTTTATAATGTTTGTCAATTAATTTTTACATATAAGTTTATTCGATAAGGAAAAATTGTCCAGAAAATCATCTATAAATGATGAACTTTCTGGACAATTTTTGTACATTTTTTCCTCCGTCTCCAAAATGCATATTAATTCATATAATCTTTTAATTTCTTACTTCTGCTTGGATGACGTAGTTTTCTTAATGCTTTTGCTTCTATTTGTCTTATTCTTTCTCTTGTTACATTAAATTCTTTTCCTACTTCTTCTAGTGTTCTAGATTTTCCGTCTTCTAGTCCAAATCTTAGTTTTAATACTTTTGCTTCTCTTGGAGTTAGTGTTTTCATTACTTCTTCTAGTTGTTCTCTTAATAATGTATATGCAGCTGCATCTTGTGGTGCTGGGCTGTCATCGTCTTGTATGAAGTCTCCTAAGTGGCTATCGTCTTCTTCTCCAATTGGAGTTTCTAGAGATACTGGATCTTGGGCTATTTTTTGTATTTCTGTTACTTTTTCAACTGGTATTTCCATCTCAGCTGCTATTTCTTCTGGGGTTGGTTCTCTACCTAATTGTTGTAATAAGTGTCTTGATGTACGTATTAATTTGTTTATTGTTTCTACCATGTGTACTGGTATTCTTATTGTTCTTGCTTGGTCTGCTATTGCTCTTGTTATAGCTTGTCTAATCCACCATGTTGCATATGTGCTGAATTTGTATCCTTTTGTATAATCGAATTTTTCAACAGCTTTTATTAATCCCATGTTTCCTTCTTGGATTAAATCTAAGAATAACATTCCTCTTCCAACATATTTTTTTGCTATACTTACAACTAATCTTAAGTTAGATTCTGCAAGTTTTTGTTTTGCAGCTTCGTCTCCTGCTAATACTTTTTTTGCAAGTTCAAGTTCTTCATCATATGATAAAAGTGGAATTCTTCCTATTTCTCTTAAATACATTCTAACTGGGTCATCTATATTGATACCTTCCATACTTGCTAGGTCTATGTCTTCTACTTTTATATCTTCTACAGCTTCTAGTTCATCTATGTCTGGCTCTTCTAAGTCTAAATCGTCTTCTTTTAAAACACTTACACCCATGTCTTCAAATGCATCAAATACTTTATCTATTTGTTCAGTATTTGCATCATCTAATTCGCTTGCAAGTTCGCCATATGTTATTTTTCCTTTTTCTTTTGCCTTTTTTATTATATTATTTAATTTTTCTTCTGGTGTAACATCTTTTTTATCTTTATGCTCAACTGTCTTTTCTACTTTGCTTTGTACTTTTTCGTTTTCATTTTCTTTCTTCATTACAATATAACCTCCCTATTTTATTTTGGCTAATTGGATAATTACCTCGTTAAGTTGAGCTTCCAGATTAGCTACTTCTTCTTTTGTTAAATTGCTGTTGTCTATTTTACCTAATATTTCATTTCTTCTTTGTAATAATAACTCTTTTCTATATGTTACAAGCACATCTTCTATGCATTTATCTACATCTGTTATTTCAAAATCTGACGACATTATTCCAGACAAATAATTAACTGTAATCTCATCTTCGAATAAATCTAATATATTTTCTATATTAATATTACCTTTTTCGTGTTCTTCATACAGTTTATTTATTATTGCCTTATTTCTTTCTATTTTGATTACATTATTATCAATAAGTTTTTTCAGTCTTTCGAAACTTTTGTCTGGGTAGTTTATTAATAGATATATAACTAAGCTTTCTAATCTTTTTGTTTTTACGTCTACAGGTTGTTCATCTTGTTGAATTGATACACTCTTTACTGGAACTACCTTTTTTTCGAGTTTTTGTTCTGTTCTTGAATTTGCATATAATAGCTTATTTATCTCTGCATAAATTGCGTCTTTTGATACTTTATATTCAAGAGAAATTTTGTCTACATATACTTCTCTCTCCATGCTATTTTCGACTTTTGCAACAATTTTTGCAACTTCGTTTAAGAATTTAATTTTATCATTTACATTGTCTAAATCTAGGCTTTTCTTTAGCATTTTTACTTTAAATTCAACTAAAGAAATTGCCTTGTCTACATACATTTGGAATCTTTCTGGTCCGTATTTTACAACAAATTCATCTGGATCTTTTGCACCTTCTATTTGCAATATTCGTATGTCGCATCCCAAATTTTGAAGTATTTCCAAACCTCTTAAAGTAGCAGCTTGTCCTGCTCCATCAGCATCATAACCAATTATTACTTTTTCACAACTTCTTCTTAATAATCTGCCTTGTGCCTCTGTTAATGCTGTTCCTAAAGACGCCACTGCATTATGAATTCCTCTTTGATGAAGTGATACAGCATCCATATACCCTTCTACCATTATTATTGTCTTTGAATTGTACTTTCTTGCAATATTAAACGCAAAAAGATGCCTTCCTTTACTGTAAACAATATCTTCTGGAGAATTTATGTACTTAGGTTTACTATCATCTAATACCCTTCCCCCAAAAGCAATTACTCTTTCATGGGTATCAAATATAGGAAACATCAACCTGTTTCTAAACCTATCTATAAATTTTCCGTCTGGATTCTTATTAACTAAACATGAAGCAAGAATTTCTTCCTCTGTAAAGCCTTTAGATTTTAACTCTGTATATAATTCATTAAATCTACCAGAATATCCTATTTTAAAGGCTTTCAACGTTTTGTTATCTAAGTGTCTTTTCTTTACATATTCTTGTCCAGGCTTTGCAGTTGGTTTGTATAAATTTTCATGGTAAAATTCGGCAGCACATTTATTTACTTCATATACTCTCGATTTCAATTTTGCAAGTTTATCATCTTCGAAATTGCCAGATACCGGTAGTTCAACCCCGGCACGATTTGCAAGCATTTCAACAGATTCTTTAAAATTCAAATTTTCTATTTTGCTTATAAAATGAAAAACATTTCCACCTACTCCGCATCCAAAGCAGTGGAATATTTGCTTATCTGGTGATACGCAGAACGAACCGGATTTTTCTTTATGAAATGGACATAATCCCATGTAATTTCTGCCTGCTCTTTTTAAAACCACATATTGTGACACTATATCAACTATATCATTTTTACTCTTAATTTCATCTAATAATTCGTCACTATATCTTACCATTTGCAATAACCTTTCTCCATTATATATTATATTCGACATAAAGTTTGGTATTCCTTCTTAAAATTCCACTTTACGTAATCAAGTTGGAAAATTATAATTATTTTTCAACTTCAAAATAAAGGAGCTAACACTAATGTCAGCTCTATTGTTTTTTATAAATTTTGTGGATTTCCTGTACTTGCATCATTAAATGGTATAAATTTGCTTACTATATTGTTTGCGCTTACTGGTTCCACCATGTTCCTATGTTCTTCAAAAGATAGATTTATTTTATTTTCTACTAGATTTTCAACTTCATTTTCTGAAGCATGTTCTGCTAAAACTAATTCGCTTACCAAAATTTGTTTTGCATTATTTAGCATTTTCTTTTCTCCAGTAGATAGTCCTTTTTCTTTTTGCTTGTAGCTTAAGTTTCTTACAACATCTGCTACTTCATAAATACTTCCACTCTTCATTTTTTCCATGTTTTCTTTATATCTTTTGTTCCAATTATTCGACATTTCTGTTTCATTAGCCTCTAATACTTCAAGTACTTTTCCAGCTTCTGCTTTATCTATTACACTTCTAACTCCTATATCACTTGCTTTTGATATTGGAACCATAACCTTTACTTCTCCAGGCATTTTGATTATATAATAATTTTGTTTTTCTCCTAAGATATCTTTTTCTTCTATTGCGTCAATTGTTCCTGCCCCATGCATAGGATATACTATTTTGTCACCAACATTAAACATGTAATTATCTCCTTCCATACTGTATATTTTAGAGTTAATAAAGGTATATTTATCTCTTTCAACTACGTTTCTATTATACCATAAAAAATGGCAAAAGTCAAAGATTTTGCCATTTTATTTTTTGCCGTCTTTTTCAGTATTTTCAACGGTTTTACGTATTTTTACATTTTTTCAGAAATAATTTTATGTTTCTTTTTTATGTATTATTTTTTATGTAAGTAATATTTAATTTATACATAATAGCTTTGAATACAATCACAAGTTTTTATTATGTTTAGCTTATCTACCTGTAGAACCAAATCCACCTTTTCTTTCGCCTTGTGCATTATCATTATCTGCTGTTAAATATTTCATAAATATTAATTGACCAATTGCGTCTCCTTTTTTTATTTCAACATCATGGTCAAAGAAATTATAAAATGCAAACATAAAATGGCCGTCATTATCTTCATTCCCATAATAGTCACAGTCTACAATTCCAACGCTATTTGCCATAACTAGCCCTTTTTTTGCAGGTCCAGAACTTCTGTTACATAGTAAAAAGAACTCGTCTGGTGGGCAATATGCTTTTAAGCCTGTTTTTACTAATGTAGGTTTTTGACCTAGTTTGAAAGGTGGTATTACACAGTCTTCTGCTGCTTCAATATCATAGCCAGCTGCGTGTTTTGTTTTTCTAATTGGTAAGTTTATTCCTTTATCTTCAAAACCTTTTGCAATTTCAAATCCTCTAACTTTTTCCATTTTTTTATATTCCCCTCTTTTGCATAAATTTTGGTTGAAAAAGAATTAAATTTTAGCAAGGAAAATAAATCCAAAAGGCAAGGACGCATACTTTTTGTATGTAACTGCGTTTTGAATGAAATTTGACGTAGTCAAAATTATAATTATTTTTCACCAGGGAAAGGACAAATAAACATATGGAAGGCAAATATTCCTATTAATAATTTTCTGCTTTAACTTCAAAATAAGATTGTGCGTGGTTGCAAACTGGGCAAACCTTTGGAGCTTCTGTTCCAACTACAATGTGTCCGCAGTTTCTGCATTTCCAAATTGTTATGCTTCCTCTTTTGAATACTTCTCCATTTTCAACATTTTCTAGTAATCTTCTAAATCTTGCTTCATGCTCTTTTTCGATAGCACCTATTCCTCTGAATTTTGCAGCTATTTCTGTAAAACCTTCTTCATCAGCTTCTTTAGCCATTCTGTCATACATATCTGTCCATTCGTAGTTTTCTCCAGCTGCTGCAGCTGCTAAGTTAGCCTTTGTATCACTAATTCCATTTAAATATTTGAAGTGAATTTTAGCATGTTCCTTTTCATTTTCCGCTGTTTCTAAAAATAAAGCAGCTATTTGTTCATATCCTTCTTTTTTAGCAACACTTGCAAAGTATGTGTATTTATTTCTTGCTTGTGATTCACCAGCAAATGCTTCCATTAAATTTTTCTCTGTTTTTGATCCTTTAAGTTCCATTATAATTTACCTCCTGTAATTTGAACTGACTTAGTTATACTATAATTTAATATAACAGTCAATATGTATTTTGTTATTATTTTTTTATTTTTCAACCAGAATTAAGTCATAGTCTTTTACATCAATAACCTCAGCTTTTATATATTTTCCGACTAAATCTTCATTTGATGTATTTTTTACGTAAGCTACTCCATCTATATCTGGAACGTCCATGTAACTTCTACCTACATAATATTTTTTGTCTGGAGTAATTCCTTCAATTAAAATCTCTAGCTCTCTTCCTATATTCTTTCTTTCATTTTCTTTCGAAATTTCTTGTTGTAATTTCATTATTTTGTTGTATCTAGATTTTTTAGTCATTGGGTGAATTTGTTCTTTAAGTCTTGAAGCTGGTGTTCCATCTTCTTTTGAATATGTGAATGCACCTAATTTATCAAATTTTGTCTCTTTAACAAATTCATATAGTTTATCGAAGTCTTCCTGTGTTTCTCCTGGAAATCCAACCATTAAAGTTGTTCTTATTACTACATCTGGGATTTCTTTTCTTAACTTGCTTATTGTATTTTTTATGCTTTGTCCTGTACACTTTCTGTTCATTCTTTTTAAAACTGTGTCAGAAATGTGTTGTATTGGAATATCAAAATACTTGCATATTTTGTCATTTTCTTTTACAACTTTTATTAATTCATCTGTTATATCTTCTGGATATGTGTATAAAAATCTTACCCATTTCAAGTCTTTTATTTTACATAACTCTGTTAATAATTCTGCAAGTTTAGGCTTTCCATAGATGTCTTTTCCGTATTTTGATGTATCTTGAGCAATTAAGATAAGTTCTCTTCTTCCAGTTGAAACAATCTGTTTAGCTTCTTCTATTATATCTTCCATCTTTCTGCTCACGAAATTTCCTCTGATATATGGAATAGCGCAGTAGGTGCATCTATTGCTACAACCTTCAGCAATTCTTATATATGAATATTGTTCTCCAGTTGTGATAACTCTATTCATAAAATTTAAATCAGTATCGACTAATTTTACATTTTTCTTA
>FR880045.1:11389-11781 GCA_000435175.1 Clostridium sp. CAG:245 | reverse complement strand
CATTTTTCTTACTCTCGATTTTATCATATACTTCTTTTAATACTTTCGCAAATACTACTGATGAGTTGCCTTTTTCTTCTGCGTAATCACTATATTTCAAGAAAATATCTACCTCAGGAAGCGCTTTTTCTAGGTCTTCTTTGTATCTTTCTACTAAACAACCTGTTGCAATTAATACCTTACATTTTCCTGTTTTCTTATACTCTGCCATTTCTAAGATTGTATTTATTGCTTCTTCTTTTGCAGATTCTATGAATCCACACGTATTTATAACAATAACATCTGCAATTTTAGGATCATTTACAATATTAAACTTATTCTCCTTAAAAATTCCAATCATCATTTCTGTATCTACTAAATTTTTGCTACAACCTAGTGATATGAAGCCTACA
>FR880045.1:0-11252 GCA_000435175.1 Clostridium sp. CAG:245 | reverse complement strand
ACCTTTTGAATATTATTTTCCTTAACAAAATTTATTTTTTCAACTTTTTATTTGCTATTTACCGTGCTCTGCAACTTTTCTAATTTTGATATAATACTGTCATAAGTTTTTCTTGAAATTCTGCTTGTATCTCCATTTGCATAATCTTGTGCAAGTTTTTTCATATCTGTTAATTCAAATCTATTTTCTGCTTTTGTTCCATTATCTAACACATATATTGGTGTGTAATCAACTTTTTGCAATATTGCCTTGTCTGAGTCTGAGCTCTTTGCAATTTGAATGTTTAGAATAAGTTCTACATCTGCATTTGCATATTTTAAAGTGGAAATGTAATTTCCAAGAGAGTATGCAACTAGTACATTTTTTCCTTCTTCTGTTTGAATTATTTCCATTGGTTCTACAACTGATGGATGTGAACCTAAAATCATATCTACTCCATTTTCCACTAAGAATGATGTTATATTTCTTTGGTATTCTGATATTTCCGAGCTATTTACATCTCCCCAATGCATTATTGCTATTATGTAATTTGAATTTTGTTTTGCATATTCTATATCTTTTTGTGCAAGTTCTTCTGAATAAATATTAGCTGACTTTTTTTCTTCATCTGTAACTTCATTTTCATTGCTTAAACCGTATGTATAGCCTAAAAAAGCAACTTTAATTCCATTAATTTCTTTAATGTTTCCTGTAAAATTTGAGTTTTCTTGTTCTTTTGTCTTTTCTTCATCTAGTGTGCTTTCATTTGATTCATCTACTTTGTTTTTAATTCCTGTAATTTCAACATTTTGTTCTTTAATTTTACTTATTGTTGTCTCTAATCCTTGAGTTCCATAATCCAACACATGATTGTGTGCCAATGAAACTAGTCCTATTCCCGAATCTTTAACTGCTTTTAGGAATTCAACTGGTGAATTGTACTTTCCAACACCAGAATATTTACCATCAATAAAGTTTGTTTCTAATGTTCCAATAGCTAAATCTGAATTTTTTACAAATTTTGAAATTCCAGTAAACATATGAGAAAAGTCATATCCATCGTCTATTTTTGCATCGTCAATCATATCCATTTGGCACAATATATCTCCAACAGCCGAAATCCTTGCTGTTCTTGTTATTACTGTTGTTTCTCCATTATTTGATGGATTTGTAAGATTATTTTCTATTGCTGTAAAGATTTCGCCAGTCTGTTTTTCTAGCTCTTCTGCCTGTTTTGCTAATAACTTTCTGTCTTGATATTTTCGTATTTGAATTACGCCTTCAGCAACTATAATGACTGCCAGTAAAATAGATACAATAATTATAAAATTTCTATTTGTAATTGTATCTAGTACTACATTTCTTTTTCTAGTATTTCTTCTGTTTCGCATTATATTTCTCCTTCAACTTCTAATGGTGGAAATTTGCATTTACTACATACAAAAAACTGCATATAAGGGTACAGATTTAATATTGTTTTCAAATCCAAAATTTTTCTCCGAAATTCTAACCGCATAGTTTGGACTATATGTTTTCATATATAAATCTAGGCTTCTTGCCTTCGTGTGTACACTAGTTTTTACTTCGATTGGCATAATGTCTGTTTCTTTTTGTATCATAAAATCCAATTCGGCTTTTCCGTCAGATTCCCAATAATATAAATCATATCCTTTTACTCTTAATTCATTTGCCACATAGTTTTCTGTTAATGGTCCCATGGCAATCATTACTGGTTGTTGGCTTAAATCTACTTGATAAAGTGGATACCTTGCCTTATTTACGAATAGTCCAACATCACTCATATATAGTTTAAATGATGATAAGTCTTTATGCATTTCCAAAGGAAGTTCAGCTGTTGTTTTATATACTTGGTTTACAATTCCACTATTTTTTAGCCACATTATTGCTTCTCCAAATATACTTGAAGTCCCACCCTTTGCTATTACCTTGTACTGAAATTTTGGATTATCTTTCGCAAGTTGAACCGGTATAGAATCAAATGCTGATATAATTCTATTTGATAAACTATTGTCTGCATATTTTGTCATATCTCTTACATACGATTCTAAAATTTCAGCTTGTACATCAATAGCAGATATCGTTTTACCTTCTGTCAAGTATGTTTCTACGACTTCTGGCATTCCACCTACTACTAAATATGTTCTATATAATTTTAAACACAACTCATGAATAGTTTTATCCATTCTTTCATCATTTTCAAAATGTTTTTGTATTACTTCTATTAAGTCTTCTCTTCCAACAGCAATCAAAAATTCTTTAAATGATAATGGATACATATTAAGCATTTGTACTTTTCCTACAGGGAATGAATAGTTTTCTCTATTTATTGCTACACCTAATAGTGAACCTGCTGCAATAACATGATATTCTGGCGCATCTTCATAAAAATATTTTAATGCTGTTAATGCCCTTTCATTAGCCTGTATTTCATCAAAAAATATTAATGTTTTTCCCGGTAATATTTTTTCTCCATAGAAAAGTTCCAGTTTATTTATTATATATTTAGCATCTATATGTTCTGATATTTGAGAACTAAACTCTTGATTTGTCTCAAAATTAACATATATTAAATTATTGTAGTTTTCTTTTCCAAATTGTTTTATTATATATGTTTTCCCAACTTGTCTAGCACCATGTACAATTAATGGTTTTCTATTTGATGATTCTTTCCATTTAAGTAAATCTTTTATAATTTCTCTTTTCATAGGAACTCCTTTCTATATGTGTCATTATACCATATAAGTTCAAAAAAATCAATTACACTTTAGATTTTTTTGAACTTATACGTCATTTTACCATTCTATTTCTTCTATTGGTGTTGGATTTTTGTTGATGACAATGTCTTCCGATTTTCCATTTTTGAAGTGTATTATTTTATCTGCCATTGGAGCTATTGCACTATTGTGTGTTATTATGATTACCGTCATATTTTCTTTTCTACATGTATCTTGCAAGAGTTTTAAAATTTGCTTTCCTGTGTTATAGTCTAAAGCTCCAGTTGGTTCATCGCAAAGAAGTATTTTGGGATTTTTAGCAATAGCTCTTGCAATTGCAACTCTTTGCTGTTCGCCTCCAGATAGTTGAGATGGAAAGTTATTTTTTCTTTCTTGTAGTCCAACTTTCCCCATTACTTTTTCTGGACTTAATGGATTTTTACAGATTTGAGTTGCAAGTTCTACATTCTCAATTGCAGTTAAATTTTGAACCAAATTATAAAACTGGAATACAAACCCAATATCTTCTCTTCTATATTTTGTAAGTTGCTTTTCGTTGTAATTATTAACATGTCTTCCGTCAATTACAACATCTCCAGAAGTTACACTATCCATTCCACCAAGAACATTTAGGGCAGTAGTTTTTCCTGCCCCACTCGGTCCAACGATTACAACAAGTTCACCTTTATTTATTTCAAAATTTGCATTGTCTAAGGCTCTAATCTTATTATCACCCATAGTATATTCTTTTACAACATTTTTAAATTCTATATAGGCCATATTGCCCTCCTTATTTGACAAAGTCAAAATTTTAATTATTTTTCAATCTACACTTTTTAAAGATTCAGTCATACTTATTTTCTTCAAAGTTCTATTTACTGCTAAATTTACTATTTCTGCAAACATTATTGTTATTATAATTCCATATATAAAGCACATTTTGCTTATTTCGTAATTAAACATCATCATATCAAGCTCGCACGTTTTTACCGCATACATCGACAAGAAATATCCCCCAAATAGTCCGAAAAATATTCCAATAACTGTTAATATTCTTGTTTCTTTTGTTATATAATTAAATACCTCTTTATTATAAAAGCCAAGTACCTTTATTGTAGCAAGTTCACGTATTCTTTCACTTATGTTTACATTTGATAAATTATATAAAACTGCAAATGCAAGCAATCCAGCTGATATTATTAGCACATATACTACTAATTGCATTTGTTCCATTACTGTTGCAAAAACATCCTTCGTACCAGATAAGAAACTTACACCAGCAACTGTTGTATCATCTTGCAATATTATTTTTCCAATACTATCCTCATCATCTTCTGTTGTACCTTCTGCCTCTTTTATTAGCAAAGTATTAGGCTTGAAGCTATTTTCTCCATATAGTTTGTTGTACAAATTACTAGACATATACATATAATGATAGATGTAGTTTTCTGTTATTGCTCCTACTTTTACATCTTTTTCTATATCATCTGTATTTTTTATGGTTATTGTATCTCCAACCTTTATCTTTAATAGGCTTGCAATCTTTTCTGAAATTATTACAGAGTCATCATCTAATGTGTATGTTTCCTTCTTGTGCTTTCTGTTTCTTAATCCTATAAATTTATCTAATTTATCTGACTGCTCTGGTACTACAAGGTTTATTGTCTGTGAATTTTGAATGCTTGTTATTTCAACAGTTTTCATGTAACTTGGCAATGTGTCTGCAATTTTATTTAGGTTCTTTATTTTTTCATTTTCATCTTGAATTTGCGTTTTTGTTACATCCTCTTTAAATTCGATTGTTCCATCATATTTAAAAATTTCGCCATACTGATTTGGAATCATATTTCCTATCGCATTTCTTATGCCAAATCCTGCTATTATAAGCGATGTACAACCAGCTACACCAACTACAGTCATAAGCATTTTCTTCTTATATCTGAATACATTTCTTGCAGTTACTTTATTAGTAAACTTCAATCTTTTCCATATAAATGTTATTTTCTCAAGTATTATGCGTTTTCCAGGCTTTGGAGCCTTTGGAAGCATCAGTTCTGCTGGCTTTTCTTTCAATTCTTTAATACATGTATAAATTGTAGCTCCCAATGTGCAAACAAGTGCAAATCCCAATCCTATAACTCCCATTTCAATGCGAATTATGCAGTCAGCTTTTGGAATAGTGTACATCATTTCATACATCATTATTATTATTGATGGTATTAGTTTAAATCCGATTATCATTCCTACTACTCCACCAATCATGGTTGCTAAGAATGCATAAATTAGATATTTAAATGATATTTGAATTTTGTTGTATCCCAACGCTTTCAAAGTTCCAATTTGAACACGTTGTTCTTCAATCATTCTAGACATTGATGTTAAACTAATTAATGCTGCAACTAAGAAGAATACTATTGGGAATGCTTTTGCTAAATTAGCAACTCTATCTGTATCTTGAATATATTCTGCATATCCATAGTTTGAATTTCTATCTAAAATATACCAAGAAGGCTTTTCTATTTTTGCAATTTGAGTCTTTGCATCATTCAATTTTTCTTGTGCTTCATCTAATTTTTCTTGAGATTCTTTTCGAGCATCTGCAAGCTTTTGTTCATTTTCTTCAATCTCTTTTTTAGAATTTTCTAATTTTTGCTCATTGCTCTTTATAGTTTTGTATGTGCTTGTTTTGGTTTGTGCAAGTTTCTTTTTCTGACTTTCCAGCTCTTTTTCATTCTCGTTTATTGTGTTTTGTGCCTTTGCGAGTTCCTGCTTTCCTTGCTCTATTTGAGAATTTATAGAACTTATAGTCTGACTTAAATTTTCTGCCTTTATTCCCTGGCTTGAAAGAGCATTTTCTATTTGAGAAATTCCTGCATTAATCTGACTAAGCCCTGCTTCTAATGCTGTTTTATTTGTAGTTAACTCTGTTATCTTTTCCGCATTTGCTTCTGGATTTTGATTTAATATTTTTAGAGTCTCTTCTATCTGTTTTATTTGACTCTCCACAGTCTGTTTTTGAGTTACAAGATTATCATAGTTAGTTTTTATTTGATTTAAGCTATCAACATTTTTCTGTGCCTCTTCTAATTGTGCTTCTGTTTCTTGCTTCTTTGTTTCAAATTCAGACTTTGCACTACTTAGCTGTGCTTCAGCATCTTCCAGTTTTTTCTCTGCATTTGCAAATTCAGTATCAGCTTGTCTTCTTGCATTTGCAAGTTCTCTTTCTCCATCCTCAATTTTTGCTTTTCCATCATCAATCTTATTTTGTGCATCTTGAAGCTCATCTTCTGCTTTTTGCTTTTGCTCATCATACCCTTTTTGAGCATCGTCTAACTTGCTCTGAGCAGTATTTACAATAGAATTATACCTAGCTTGTTTTCTTTCATCAGATATTGCATCTATATTATCTTTTACTTCATCAATTTTTTTCTGGTATTCATCTTTATATGTTTTTAAATTTTTTGCACCATCAGCAGTAATGTATGCAACTGTGTAAACGTCCATATTGAAATTTTCTTTTGGCATATACATATAAAAATTTACAGAACCTGCTCCAAGTTTGCTGGTCCCTCTCGACCTAGAAATATATAAAGGAGATTGAACCGTCCCAACAATTTTAACCTTTTTATTTTTTACAGTTGAATCATTGTTACTATCACTTTCTTCATTGTTGCTATTATTATCATTGCTATCTTCTTCATTATTTATATCAATATCTCCGAGGCTTGTAGATGATTCAATCTTTTGTGGATTTAATGTGATATAATCTCCAATTTTATATCCAGTCATTGTTAACAACGAGCTCTCAACCACGCATTCATCAGCATTTTGTGGCAAGCTTCCCTCTTTATGAATTACATTGTTTATCGTATCTGGCATCGACTCAATCTTAACAACATACTCTTTCTTATCATTGCTAAAAGTAGCATCAATGCTATAAGTTCCCACTACTTCTTTAGTTCCATCTACTTGTTTCAATGCTTCTATGTCTTCATCTGTTAATCCAAGTGTTGAAATTACTTCAATGTCCATTACATCTTCATCATCAAAATATGTATCTATGGTATCTTTCATATCTGGACTTGTAGCCGTAATTCCAGCAAAAAATCCTACTCCAAGCAATACTATTGCCACAATAGATAGAAATCGCTTAAATGTATTTTTTATTTGTCTTACACTATCTTTCAAAAGTGATTTTTCCATAATTTATATTTCCTTTCACAAGGTTGTAATTATTTTCTAATCATTAATAATTTTACCATTAAATAAATAGTAATTCAATGAAAATTTTGTGAATTTTTTTAAGTTAATTACATGTTTCGACAGACTTTCTCACGGCTTATGTATTATAATTATGTCATTCTCATAAGAAAGGAGGTGAGAATGATGTATCAAAAGCAAAACAAGAGAAGAAAACGCTCGAAGAAATTTTTTAAAGCTTTACATATTATAGTTATTACTCTTAAATATGCTTTTAAAATTTTAAAAGAGCTAAAAGCTATTATTGATTTATTCAATAAATAGCAAAAAATCAGGTATGCTGTGAACATACCTGATTTTTTTGGTAATCTTTGATTACCCATTCTCATATGAAATTTAGTGTTATGCACCAAAAGCATTTCATTTATTATTATACTATATTTTATTAGTTTTGCAATATTTTTTCTAAAATTAACTTAAAAATCGTTCGACAATTTCTGCATACTCATTGTAATTTGCCATAGTTAATATTGAAAATTATTTTTCAAATACCGCATTTTCTATTCCTACAATTTCTTGTATTTCTTCCAATATTTCTGGCGTTACGAATAAGCCTCCTGCTGGAGCTATTTTTTCTCCATTTATTATTTCTATTTGAGTGTTGTTTCTATCTCCATTGAAGAATTTCAATGTCCCTCTTAGTCTGTCTTTTTGTGTTTCATCTAAATTAGTTATGTTTATGTTTAATCTTTTTTTAGATATTTTTACTGCTTGATTTGCACCATTTTCATTATTGACTGATGTATTTGTAGAACTTGGATTATTTGCTACATCTTCTAAGTTTCTTATTGTTCTTGCAATTATGCTTGGAGCTTCATCTTCTCTTATGCTTAGACGTCCTTCTACAAGTACTATGTTCTCATCTATCAATTCGTTTGAACATTGATTGTAGCAATTTTCGAATACGATTACATCTACACTTCCATACAAATCTTCTATTGTGACAAATGCCATTAATTTGTTATTTTTTGTATATTTTTTCTTTATTCCAGTTATTATTCCAGCATATTTTACAAATTGTCCGTCTTTTAATTGTTGTACTCTTCCAGCTAATTTTTCTGGTAACACATCTTCTTCGTTTTCTGTGCTAACTAATTCGCTTGCGTCTCTCATTTGAAGTGTGTTTACATCTGCAAATTTTTCTATTAGCTCTCTATATTTTTCAAGAGGATGTCCAGATACATATATTCCGAGCATCTCTTTTTCCATTGATAATAATTCTTGATCTGAATATTCTTTTAGGGTTGTATATTTGTATTTTAGCTTTTCCATATCATCTTTGCTTGAGTCTGTTTGTGACATTGCCATATCAAACATCGAAACTTGACCTTGTATGTTCTTTTTTGATGCTCCAGAAATTGTATCTATTATGTCTTCAAATGAAGCCATTAATGTACTTCTAGTTTCTGCAAAGTTATCAAATGCTCCTGCTTTTATTAAACTCTCTATACATTTTTTATTTACGGCTTCACCTTCCATTCTTTCACAGAAGTCTGTAAAGCTTATGTATTCTCCATTCTTTTCTCTATTTGCAACAATCGTGTCTACTGCGGCAAGTCCAACATTCTTAATACTTCCAAGTCCGAATCTTATTTTGCCACCATCTACCGTAAACTTCGTATAACTCCTGTTAATGTCTGGCTTTAGAATTTCTATGTTCATTCTTTTACATTCATCAATGTACTCTGGAATTTTATCAAGATTTCCTAAGAAGCTGTTTAACATTGCTGCCATAAATTCTGTTGGATAATATGCTTTTAAATAAGCTGTTCTGTATGATACTACTGCATAGCACGCAGCATGTGATTTATTAAACGCATATTTTGCAAATTCAGACATCTCATCAAATATCTTGTTGGCAGATTTTTCATCTATTCCATTTCTTACACATCCAGGTACTATTATGTTCCCATTTTCGTCTACTTGACCATGTATAAATATTTCTCTTTCTTTTGCCATCACTTCTAGTTTTTTCTTACCCATGGCACGACGTACCAAATCTGCACGTCCTAGCGAATATCCAGCTAAGTCCCTAACTATCTGCATAACCTGCTCTTGGTAAACCATACAGCCATAAGTTACTTTTAATATTGGCTTTAGGCTGTCATGTGTGTACACAGCATGGTCTGGGTCTTTTTTATTGGATATATACCTTGGAATTTGGTCCATTGGTCCAGGACGGTACAATGAAACTCCGGCAATTAAATCTTCCAAACAGTCTGGCTTAAGTTCCTTCATGAAGTTTGTCATACCTTGACTCTCAAACTGGAATATTCCCATCGTGTTTCCATCTTGCCACAGTTTGAATACCTTTGGATCATTCATTCCTTGGTCGAATTTTACATCTATGCCTCTATTTTTCTTAACCAAATTTATGGTATCTTGTATAACTGTTAGAGTTCTAAGACCTAAGAAGTCCATCTTTAATAGTCCTAATTCTTCAAGAGTTGTCATTATATATTGTGTCGAAATCATTCCGTCTCTTACATATAGTGGAACATAGGTTACAACTGGGTCTTTTGTAATAACTATACCACAAGCATGCGTTGAAGCCTGTCTTGGCATTCCTTCCAATGCCATTGCAATATCTAATAATTTCTTAGTTTCTGGATTGTTTTCATACTCATCTTTAAATTCCTTGTTTTGCTCCAGTGCCTTTTTTATTGTTATGTGTAACTCATTTGGAACCATTTTTGCAAGCTTATCGGCTGTTGCATAAGGAACATCTAAAACTCTTCCTACATCTCTTATAACCATTCTGGCAGACATAGTTCCAAAGGTAATAATCTGCGAAACATGGTCTGGGCCGTACTTTCTAGAAACATAGTCTATTACCTCTTGTCTTCTTTCATAACAAAAGTCAACGTCAAAATCGGGCATGCTTATTCTCTCTGGATTTAAAAATCTTTCGAAAAGTAAAGCATACTTCATTGGGTCTATGTCTGTAATTTCTATCGCATACGCAACAATAGAACCAGCTCCAGAACCTCTTCCCGGTCCTACTGGTATTCCTTGAGTTTTAGCATAATGTATGTAATCCCATACAATCAAGAAATAGTCAACATAGCCCATTTTCTTGATTACGCCTAACTCGTAATTTTTTCTGTCTATAATTTCTTGTGAAGGATTATCTCCATATCTATTTTTTATTCCATCATTACATAGCTTTTCTAGATAATCGTAATGTGTAGCAAATTCTTCTGGCACATCATAATTTGGAAGTATTGTGTGTCCAAATTCAAAGGTTACATTACACTTATCTGCAATCTTTACAGTGTTTTCTATTGCTTCAGGCACACCAGAGAAAAAGTCTGCCATCTCTTCTGGTGACTTAATATATAGCTCGTCTGTTTCAAACTTCATTCTATCTTCGTCGGTAATCTTTTTGCCAGTCTGAATACAAAGCAAAATCTCATGGTTGTAAGCATCTTCTTTTCTTAAATAGTGCGAATCATTTGTTGCGACAAGCTCTATGTTCAACTTTCTTGAAAATTCAATTAGCTTTTGATTTACTAAAACTTGCTCTTTAATTCCATTATTTTGTATTTCCAAATAATAATCTTCTCCAAATACATTCTTAAACCATGTAGCAACTTTCTCAGCCTCTTCCATATCTCCTTTTAGAATCGCCTGAGAAACCTCTCCAGCCAAACAAGCACTACAACAAACCAATCCTTCATGGTACTTTTCTAGCACTTCTTTATCAATTCTTGGCTTGTAATAGAATCCTTCCGTAAATCCTATAGAAACAAGTTTTGTAAGGTTTTTGTAGCCTTCATTATCTTTAGCTAGCAAGATTAAATGGTTATATCTTGCATCAATATTAGGGTCTTTATCTGCTCTTCCTCTTGGGGCAACATACACCTCGCAACCAATTATAGGTTTAATTCCATTTGCCAAACATGCCTTATAAAAATCGATTGCACCAAACATAACACCATGGTCTGTAATAGCCATAGCCTTCATTCCAAGCTCTTTCGCTCTAACTGGTAAATCTTTAATTCTGTTTGCTCCGTCTAGCAAACTAAACTCACTATGCACGTGTAAATGTACAAAATCTGGCATTGTTTTTCCCCCATTTGTAATATTTTGTCTAATTCTATCATCAAAAGGGAGATTTTTCAATACAGATTATATTCTTTTCTCTTTAATTATAATAAAAATTTAAGAGGTTCCCAAACGGGAACCTCCTTTACCTCCTTAAAAGAATTCGCTAAATTCATTTGACGGAACAAACTTGATTGGACCTTCGTAACGCCCTGCTTTGCAAGCATTGAA
>FR880044.1 GCA_000435175.1 Clostridium sp. CAG:245 | reverse complement strand
TCAGTAAATCAAAAGTTTGAACTTGGACAATTTTATGCAATAATAGGAAAATCAGGAGCAGGGAAGTCAACGTTACTTTCATTATTAGCAGGACTAGACAAACCACAAAAAGGTCAAATTCTATTCAAAAATGAGGATATAGAGAACAAAGGGTATAGTAATCATAGAAAAAACAACATAACATTAGTTTTTCAAAATTATAATTTAATTGATTATTTAACACCAATTGAAAATGTTAGATTAGTAAATAAAAAGGCATCAGAAGATATTTTGTTAAAATTGGGACTTGATAAAAGTCAGATAAATAGAAATGTAATGAAACTATCTGGTGGTCAACAGCAAAGAGTAGCCATAGCAAGAGCATTAGCATCAGAAGCACCAATAATTCTAGCTGACGAACCTACAGGAAATCTTGATAGTGACACTGCAGGAGAAATAATAGAAATATTAAAAAGATTGGCTAAAGAGAGAAATAAATGTGTAATAGTTGTAACACATAGTAAGGAAGTTGCAAATTCTGCTGATATTATTTTAGAATTAAGTGACAAAAAATTAAGAAAGATAAGTAAAATTAATTAGGGGGTATATTGATGATAAAAAATGCTTTTGCATATGTAACAAGAAAAAGTTTAAAATCAATAATATTATTATTAGTTATTATGGCTATGTCAACACTTAGTCTGATTAGCTTGGCAATTAAAGATGCTACTAATAGAGCTTCAGAGGAAACTTTTAAAAATATAACAAATAGTTTTTCTATGGAAATAAATAGAAGAGTTAATCTTGGAACACCAAGAGGCGGAGGGAATATAAAAGGAAAAGACATAAAAAAAATAGCTGAATCTGAAGATATTTCCTCTTTTGTAAAGAGAATAAATAGTGTAGCTGATTTGGTAGATAATGATATTATAGAAACTAAAAAAACAATTGCAAATCAATCACCAGAAAGAGCAGAAAATTTTAAAAGAACAGTTATGCTAACAGGAGTTAATGATTCATCAAAAGAAAATAAATTTGTGTCAGGAGCTTACAAATTAATAGAAGGAGAGCATTTGGAAGAAAATGACAAAAGTAAGATTTTAATACATAAAGACTTAGCTGAAAAAAACAATTTGAAAATTGGAGATAAAATAAAAATTAAGTCCAATTTATTTGATGCAGATAATGAAAAAGGAGCAAATGAAACACTAGAAGTAGAAATAAAAGGAATTTTCGATGGACACAATAAAAGTAGTGTAACTTCTGCACAAGAACTTTACGAAAATACATTAATAACAGATTTAGATACAGCTGCAAAAGTTTATGGAAACACAGAAGATACTGCAGTATATCAAGATGCAACATTTTTTGTAAAAGGTGATAAAAATTTGGATCAAGTCATTAAAAATATTAAAAAACTTGATATAAATTGGAAACAATACAATTTAATTAAAAGTTCAACAAATTATCCAGCACTACAACAATCAATATCTGGTATATATTCAATAGCAAACAAATTATTTGCTGGTTCATTAATATTTGCAGGTATTACAGTTTCATTATTATTATTTTTATGGATGAATGCTAGAAAAAAAGAAATAGCAATTTTTCTATCATTAGGAATATCAAAATTGAAAATTTTTGGACAATTTGTTATTGAGCTAGTATTTATATCTATTCCTGCATATATAGGATCATATTTTTTAGCTGTTTATGCAGGAAACATGATAGGAAATAATATATTAAATAAAGTTACTGGAAATATAACAAAACAAATAGCAAAGCAATCGGCATCTAGTGGACTTGGTGGAGGAGCAGAAGTAGATGGCTTTAATAAAACTCTAACAAGCTTAGATATTAATATATTACCAAAATCAATAATATATGTAATTTTATTTATGTCTTTGGTACTTATAATATCTTTAGTGTTATCATCTATAAGTAGTTTAAAAAAGAGTCCAAAGGAATTGTTAATTGATACAAAGTAGAATTCAAAAAAACGGAAAAATCATAAATGCCCAGCTGTAAACGTTTGCCATGTTGGAGCATTAAGTCAAAAAGACTTTGAAGCACCAAAAATAGATTATGATAAAGGTATAAAATGTGGCAAATGCTCAAATTTTTGTCCTAAAAAAGCATTAGTATTAGATAAAAAAATGCAATGTATAAAGTAGGAACAAAATAATAACTTATTTTCTTGTTTACAATTTTTTATATAATAGTATAATATTAATAAAAGGAGGAGTTTTAAATGAAAGAAAATGCAAAATTTTTAAAATGTCCAATATGTGACAATATAATAGAATTAATTGATGGAGATGTACAACATATAATTTGTTGTGGTAGAAAAATGGAAGAAATGAAAGCTAATACTACAGATGCAGCAACGGAAAAACATATACCAATATACAAAAAAGTAGAAGATGAAATAGTAGTAAGTGTTGGAGAAGTAGAACATCCAATGGAAAAGGAACATTATATAATGTGGATTGCACAAGTATCAGAAAATAGAATAACTCGTGTAAAATTATATCCAGAGCAAGCAACGGAAACTAGATTTCCATATATATCTGGTGCAACATTATATGCTTATTGCAACAAACATGGATTATGGAAAACAACAATAAAATAGTAAATAGCTATAAGTAGGGTAGATAATCATTGAAATTATCTATCTTTTATTATATAACCATAACAAAAATTAGTGAATTGTATGATAAAAAATAAAAAGTTAAGTTTAAGTGCTAAAATTCTAGTTAAAAATGGTAGATTAAAGTGCTAAAAAATATTAAAATAAATATTAAGATATATCTTAATTTATTTTAATATGGAAGGAAATGAGTGAGATATTTGAAATTACTTTAGATGATTTAATAAAAGATACAGAGCCTAATATTGATAAAAATAATAACTTTTTTCTTTCATGGTGTGAATTTTTATAATTTGTGTTATAATGCTAATGTAGATAAAAAAAGGAGGATATAAATGTTAGAAAATATAGAAGTTTTATACCATAGCAGTATAAGAATTAATAAAGAAAAAATAATTTATATAGATCCATTTAAAATAAATAAAAATTATAATGATGCAGACATTATTTTTATAACACACGATCATTATGACCATTATTCTGAAGAAGATATAGATAAGGTTATAAATGAAAACACAACTATTATAATACCAGATGAATTATTAACAAAACTATTAAGAAAAGGCATAAATAAAAATGCAATTATTACAGTAGAGCCAAATAAAAATTATATGGTGCAAGGAATTAAATTTGAAACAATATCAGCTTATAATACAAATAAAACATTTCATCCAAAAGAAAATGGTTGGGTTGGTTATATTATTATAATAAATGGTATTAGATATTATATTGCAGGAGATACAGACATTACAGAAGAAAATAAACAAGTAAAGTGTGATGTGGCTTTTGTTCCAGTTGGAGGAACATATACAATGGATTTTAAAGAAGCAGCAAGTTTAATAAATGAAATAAAACCTAAAATAGCAATTCCAATTCATTATGGTAGTATAGTTGGAACAGAGCAAGATGCAATAGATTTTATAAGATTATTACATCCAGAAATAAAAGGTATAATTTTAATGAAAAAATAAATGAAAGAAGGAACAAATAGTGCAATTTTCAAGCAAAGATATTCAATTATTTAATGAATCAGGAATACATGTAGAAGATAAAAATTATACAAATGATGAAGTTGAAAGATTAAAAATTAAAGTAACAGATTTTATTGTCAGTCAAAGTACAAAAGATATTGATAAATATAGTAAAAAATTTAGTAGTTTATTATGAGGACAAGATATGGATAAAGAAGAAATAATTAAATATTGTTTAACATTAGAAAATACATATAAAGATTGTCC
>FR880043.1 GCA_000435175.1 Clostridium sp. CAG:245 | reverse complement strand
CACACTCTTATTAGTATAAGTAATCTTTTTGTGGAGCCAATAAGCAGAATCGAACTGCTGACCTACGGGTTACGAATCCGTTGCTCTACCAACTGAGCTATATTGGCGTTTTCTCTTGCGAAATCTATTGTAACACATATCTAAAAAAAATGCTAGCCTATTTTTATAGTCTAGCATACTTTTTATGTTTTATCTGCCACCACAGCATCCATTGTTTGTAAATAATAGTAAGAATATTATTATGAAGAATAAAATTCCGCTATCTCCGCATCCGCAATTGTTTCCGCCAAATAGTCCTCCAAATGGTCCGCATCCACAACCTTCATTGCGTCCACATCCTCCTCTTGGTCCTTCGTCACATCCGCAACTTCCACTGTTGCATCCACCTCTATTGTCGTCTTGCATTTTAGATTCCTCCTTTTTTGTTTTATATAATATAGTATGAATTTTTCGCAAAGTGTGTTACAATATATAGAGTTGTAAAATTGAGGTTGAAATTTATTAACTTTCTACCTCGAAGGAGGAATAAATTTATACATGAATAACGAAATTAATATAGTTCCAGAGTTATTGGTTCCTGCTGGTGATTTTGATTGTGTTAGAGCCGGAGTTCAAAATGGTGCTGATTGCATTTATTTTGGTGCTAACAGTTTTAGTGCAAGAGCCAATGCAAAGAATTTTTCTTTGGAAGAAGTCGCAGAAGTCGTAAAATATTGTAAACTAAGAAATGTAAAAACTAATCTAACATTGAATACTTTAATTACAGATGATGAGTTTGCCGATGCCATTAGAGTTGCCGAATCTGCTTATAAATGTGGAGTCGATGCAAATATTGTTCAGGACCTTGGTCTTGCTAAATATTTAATTACTCATTTTCCTGGTATGGAAATTCACGGAAGCACTCAGATGTCTGTTCATAATCTAGAAGGCGTATTAGAACTTGAGCAACTTGGATTTTCAAGAGTCGTTTTATCTAGAGAAGTTCCAATTAACGAGATTGAATATATTAGAAATAATTGTAAAGTTGACCTAGAAATATTTGTACATGGTGCACTTTGCATCTCATACTCTGGTCAGTGTTTATTTTCCAGCTTGGTTGGAGGGCGTTCTGGTAATAGAGGAAAATGTGCTCAGCCATGTAGACTTCCCTATGAATTGCTAGAAGATAAAAACGGTACTGAAAGCGTTCTTGATAAAGGTTATTTACTTAGTCCACGAGACCTTTGTTCTCTAGACACCTTGCCTACTTTAGTAAAATTAGGTATAAATTCTTTTAAAATTGAAGGCAGAATGAAGACTCCAGAATATGTTGCAACTGTTACAAGAATTTATAGAAAATATATAGACCTTGCTTTGTCTGGCAACAAATACGTGGTTGATGAAGCAGATAAATTAGACTTACAGCAAGTGTTTAATAGAGGTGGATTCTCTAGCGGACATTTATTATCAGAGCCAAACAGAAAGTTAATATTCAAAGACAAGCCAAATAATATGGGATTGTATTTAGGAAATATATCAAACTACAATGCCAACAGAGGGCACATCACATTAAAACTAAATCAACCTGTCGGTATCGGAGATACCATAAGCATTGACGGTGAAACTGGAACTTACACTATTTCTGAATTAATAAAAGGAAATACAAATTTGAAGAATGCAGAAATCGGTCAAATTGTAAAACTTGGACGAATGAAAGGAAAAATTAAAGCTGGAGCCAAAGTTTATAAACTTTCTAGCAAAGCTTTAAATGACCAAACAGATAAAACATTTGCCCCAAATTGTGAAAACAAAAAAATCCCTGTAACCTGCTCTGTTTCTGTAAAAAAGAATAAGCCTATTTCTATAACTTTAGAAACAAATACTGCCCCATTTTATGATAATGTTGCAATAAAATTTGTTTCTGACATTATACCAGAAGTTTCGATTAATTCACCAATAACAGAAACAAGAATTGCAGAGCAATTAAATAAGCTTGGAAATACTCCATATACATTTGAAAAATTGAATATCAATTTAGATGAAAATTTGCACATTCAAAGTATAAGTGCTTTAAATAATGCACGTAGAACAGCAATTAATATGTTGCAAGAAAAAATAATGAATAAATTCTTAGAAAGAAGAAACGAGAACTCATCTAAGCAGGTAGTGTCTCTTACTTCTTTACATGATGGAAAATGTTCAGTTGAAAATACTAATAATGTACTTCAAAGGAAAATTAGCATTTTATTAGAAAATATTAATTTAGAATATGATTACACTCAGCTTGAAAATGTTGATAATATATACATTCCTTTAAAATTTTTCTTGAGTAAAAAATACAATACATTATTATTCAATTTATCAAGAAAATTTGATTTGTACATATATATGCCAACAATAATAAAGCCAAACTACAAAAATTTATTACTAAACAATATTGATAGCATCGTATCAGACTATGAAGTTAAAGGATTTGTAATATCAAATATTTCTGGTTTTGAGCTTTTAAAAAAATATATTGGTAATGGAAAATATACATTTATTGCAAACTACACAATGAATATATTTAATGAATACAGCATTCAAGAACTTCAATCACTTGGAATAAATGTAATAACACCATCTGTAGAATTGAATAAATCTATCTTACAGAACTTATGTAACAACAGTCCTCTACCAGTAGAATTAATAGCATATGGAAGAAATGTGCTAATGAATTCATCTTATTGTCTACTTGGGAAAAGCAATAAATGCTATCCAAAGTGTGACATGAAATGTAAAAACTGTACATCTTCTGCATTTGCAAGTCTATCAGACAATTCAAATACGTCAGTTACAGATAATTCATGCACTGCAAAATACTATATAAAAGATCGTCTTGGATTTAAATTTAGAATAATTCCAGACAATATCCAAACCGTTACATCAATTTACAATAGCAAAATAACTTCGATAGATACACATGATTTTAAGATTTCAGCTGTCAGAATAAATATACTTGATGAAAATATAGAGGAAATAAATAATATAGTAACTTCAGTGAAAAATGGTAATAAATTAGAAGGCAAAGAATATACAAACGGAAATTTAAACAGAGAAATTTAAAACTCGCCCAATAGGGACGCCTCTTTTGGGGCGAAATTTATATTTTGATATATTTTGAGGACGGAAATAAAAATGTGTTCAAGATTTCACAAAAACTCGCCCAAAAAGGGGCGTCCCTATTGGGCGAGTTTATCTATAAATAATTATAAATTTTAATAATTATGCATTGCTGTTAATTTTATTATTAAATCCATGTTGTCGTCTTCTGCTGCTTTGTTTCTACGCAATTTTCCACATTTTTTACATTTAAAAATTATTACATAGCCTTTTTTACTATCTATTTCAGCTCCTACTGGAACTAAATCTCCATGACATTCTTCTGCCCTATCTCCCGGATTTACGTCTACATGTTTTGAATGCAAGCAATATGGACAATGGTTTCTGCATGAGTAGCCTAACTTTGGCACATGTTTTCCACAATTTTCACATGTAAATTCTTCGTCTATTTCTGTAAAATTTCCAGCCATTTTTATTCCATCCTTTATTAATTTTATATATTCTATTTTCTTCTGTTCTTATCATTTATTTTCTTTTTATATTTCTACTCGCGTTAGCAAATATCTAGACTTAAACATATTGCAGAAAGCATTAATTTTAAAAGCACATTGTAAATATTTTATCTAGTCACCAAATATACTTCCACCAACAAATTCTCTTAATAATGAGTTTTGAGGTATTAGCCCCTCATCAACTTCTTCGAAATATTTTAAAAATTCTGCCAATCTCTTTGCTTCTGCATATTCTGGTTCTGCATTTGTTATTTCTTGTAATAATGGTAGTGCTTGTTTTTTCAACACACTTAATTCATATATTAATGAAGAGTTGAACATAACATCACAATTTTCTTGGTATGGGAATATATTTTTATTTTCTCCCCTATTAACACTTGCCCATGTTCTTAATGTGTGTAATGCGCTATATCCTCTAAAATTGTTATCTCTAACAATTCTTCTAATCAATCTTGTATCTGTTGTAGATATTCTGTTGCAATAATCTATATTTAAAACTGTTAAATCACTTATGTAAATCTTGTATTTTTGTTCCATTGGAATCGAACTTGTAAGTTTATCATTTAAGCAATGGATACCCTCTATTACAAGAATTTCGTCATCTGCAAGGTGCATCTTTTCACCATTATAACGTTTTGTTCCAACTTTAAAATCAAATGTTGGTACCTCTATTGTTCCACCATCTAATAATGTTTTTATGTGATTATTAAATAGCTCTAAATCTATTGCCTCTAAGCATTCAAAATCATAGTCTCCATTTTCGTCTTTTGGATTATCTACTCTTTCCACAAAATAATTGTCAACCGAAATTGTTACTGGTTTTAAGCCATTTAATCTTAGTTCAACACCCAGTCTCTTTGCAAAAGTAGTCTTTCCAGATGATGATGGACCAGCTATTAAAACCATTTTTACATTTTTTCTTTTTGCAATATCATCTGCAATATTTGCCATTTTCTTCTCATGTAAAGCTTCTGAAAGTAGTATAACATTCGAAGTTCTACCTTCTTTAATTTCTTTATTTAATTTATACAAAGTATCTATTTGAAGTACTCTGTGAATATCTTCATACTCTTCCAAAGTAGATAATAACTTTTTGTTGCTCTTATAATTTGTAAGCTCATTTGGCTTTTCTGCAGATGGATATCTAACTAAGAAACCATCACCATATTTAATAACATCAAAAACGTCTGTATATGCTGTTGTTACAGGCATTACTCCAAAGAAATAATTGAAATAATCCTCACAATAATATAGAGACACTCCCTCTTTTTGTGTATTATCAATTTGAACAATTCCCCTCAAGGTTTTCTCGTTAGAATAAAACTCTTCTGCTTCTTCTTTAGTCATAACAACTTTTCTTATTTCTAAATTTTGATCAATTATCTCTTGCATTCTAGCTTTAACCTTTGCGATCATTTCATCTGTAATTTCCATGTTATCAATTTTGCAAAACATTGCACTAGATAACTGATAATTTACACTAAGCAAAGCCTCTGGATAAACTTCGTTTAAAGCCTTTGCCATTATATACAAAATTCCTCTTATATAAATTCTGTGTCCATCCTTTGAGCTCGTATCTAATAATTCAATCTTATCAATTTCGTTTGCCTCATAATTTAAAGATTTAACCTCATTGTTGCACATACATGCAATAATCTTTCTTCCCTCTTTTGTAGCATTTTCTATCTCATTTTTGTATTTTTCTATAACCTTCATCTTGTTGTTTCAATCCTTCCTTTAAAATATTGTACTTCATTTTTATATTGTATCATATTTTATGCAAATTTGGATATAATTATATTAAATTTTTTTAAATTATGGGAGGAATTTATGACTAATAAAAGAGTTTGTGAGATTTTAAAGAATAAAGACATTAAAGAAATTTATTACAATGACCAGCCTGTATGGATTCAAGAAGTGCACGGAAACAAGGCAACAGTTGGATTTGTTGGTTCTAATGACACTAAGGATTTATATATAAAAGAATTGTATGAAGCAAATTAGGACAATTCGGGGGCGAAGAAATTATGCAATTTAGTGCATGATAAAAACTAATTTAAATTTATAAAAATTTGATATAATGCTCTTATTCGAAGCTCTTTTGAGCTCCTCGAAAGGCAAGTTTTATCTTATTTTTAAAATTTGAATTAGTTCTTAATTTTTCGCCCAAAAAGGGGCGTCCCTCTTGGGCGAATTTATTTTTATTTTAAATAATATTCTATCATTTTTGTATATTCGTCTTGTGCATTTAAACAAGTATCAATCAAATATCCTTTTTCTGTTTTATTTTGGTATTCTTTTAGTCCTCTATAGTAATATAGTTTGTCTTTATCTAAAATAATAAATGGAATTATATTGTTTTTCAAACATTCTTTAAATGCAATTATTCTGCCGACTCTACCATTTCCATCTTGAAATGGATGTATTTTCTCGAATCGAGCATGAAATTCTATTATCTCTTTTATTGTTACTTTTGGTAAAGAATTATACCATTCCATAAGTTTTTGCATGTCTTTTGGAGTTTGCTTAGGTGATGATGTTTTCATGTTTCCTGCTTCGTTGGCTAATTTTTTGTAATCTCCAACATTAAACCATTCTTTTCTACTATCCATAGTTCCTTCTTTTAAAATTTTATGGAATTTTTTGATTATATCCTCTGTCAAGTTTTGATCTGCTATATCCAGCATATAATCAACTAATTTAAAATGATTTGCAGTTTCTAATATATCATCTACACTTGCAACTGTTCCTCCTTCAAATAAAACAGTGTTAGTCTCAAAAATATATCTTGTTTGTTCCTCAGTCAGCTTACTTCCCTCAATATGATTTGTGTTATACGAGAACATAATCTGTGTATTATGATACAAATTTCCCTTTAAGCCCATCTCTTTTTGTTCTCTTAACACTTCTAATACATTAATTTTAGAAACATCAAATTTTTCTTCATCTTTTATTAATTCATCTACAGTTATATTAAACGTTTCCGCAAGCCTTTTTAATGACTCTATACTAGGCTCTATTGTTCCTGCTTCATACTTAGATATTGTTGCTGGTTCAACTCTTAGTATTTCAGCAATATCTTTTTGAGTCATTTTATTTAATTCTCTATATTCTTTTATTTTATTTCCAACTTTCATAAACTAGCTCCTTTATTTAAGCTCTATATATTATATCATATTATTGCCATAAAAGAAATAGTATATGTAATTTCCGTCGCATTATTTCCAAATAAGCAATATTTTAAGTCAAACAAAAAGACTAGCTTCAAGCTAGTCTTATCAGTAATAGAGCCTGCTCTTGACTTTGCCAAGACTCAGAACGCCTCCTACCTTCTCTACATGTTATATTTCTGGATTCCATTCGCTATGCGAGGCGTGAGCCTTCTTATAGCTTTCTGTTATCATTTTTATTTTTTCCTCTTATTTCAAATTTCTCGTCTCTAGCGTTCAGCTTTTCCTAGAAAAGTGAAACAC
>FR880042.1 GCA_000435175.1 Clostridium sp. CAG:245 | reverse complement strand
TACAATTTATATAATAGTTCTATAATTTTATAGAGGCGTCAAAATGTCGCCTCTATATTTTTTGAGTATCCTGCTAAAAGCCACGCTTTTAGGCTCTTATTGGGATTCAGGACGTCTCCCTCTTCCTGCAAACTTTAAAAAAGTTTTACTCTATTTCTATATTGTAATTTAAAATAAAAAGAGATAACAATTCTCTTTTTAGCATAACATTTATTAATAATGTTATGAAGGAGTTAGGTTGTGTAGATTTAACTTCGGGAAGGTAAAATAAATTATGAAACTTACAATAACAGAAATACAAGGCACGAAATATGTTCAAATTTATTTGACAGAAGATGAACTCCAGAAAAAAGAAACAAAAGATTTAATTAAAAAGTATAAACAAGAAAAATATAGTATGGCTATTTTCGTAACTGGAAAAGAGAATTATCCCGAGATTCTTGGAAAAATAATTACGAAACAAGTGGAATTAAATAGAAATGTATGCTAACAAGAAAACAAGCAATATCAGGCGAGATTTGGAGGGTAAAATGACAGTTGTACGGATATTGTAGATTG
>FR880041.1 GCA_000435175.1 Clostridium sp. CAG:245 | reverse complement strand
CTTGTACTACAAACAAAAGCTTTTAGCTAAGAACATTGAAGATTATAAATCTGAAATTGCTTTGAAGGATGCTCAAATAAAATCTCTATCTGATGAAAAGTATAAGATTAGCAAGTTAAATCATGAATTTTACAACAGACAGAAGGCTTTGATACATAAAGTTGAAGAAATAACGAGTATGAATACCGAAATAGCAGATGAGTTAGATCTCTCTAAACAAATAAACGATTTAACAAAAGAGTACACAGATAAAGCTCAGGAGATTAAAACTTTAGATAAATTACCAACTACAGGAATAGTTGAAATTGATGATATGTTTAAGTATATGCAGTCAGAGTGCGATAGCAAGAAAATTCAATTTAATCTAAAAATTAATGGAAATATTTATCATATGATAAATAACAAAATCCCACAAAGTAGATTAGTTACTTTGATTGGTGACCATTTAAGAGATGCGATTATTGCAATTGATTTTAGCAATAATACTTTCAAGAGTATATTAGCGGTGCTGGGAGAGAACAACGGAGTTTATGAGTTTTGTGTATTTGATACAGGTATAGAGTTCAAAATTGATACATTACTAAATTTAGGTTTGAAACCTGCAACTACACACAAAGATTCTGGAGGTACTGGCATCGGATTTATGACTACATTCGAGACTATGAAAGAGACTAAAGCGAGTCTTATAATAGATGAAATGCGTGAGATGAGCAATACCGATTATACAAAATCTGTAACAATTAGATTTGATGGAAAGAATGAATATCGTATAAAATCATATAGAAGTGATGAAATAAAAAAGAAAATGAAAGACAATAGAATTATAATTGAAAATAAAAAAGGAAGTTCCACACAGTGGAACTAAAAAAAGAAGTTACCTTTCGCTATAGCGAAAGGTGGCTGAAAAAAATATTGAAAAACAGGCAAATGTGTAATAATTTGTTGCACGATTTTGCTTGTTTTTCTATGTTTTGAGATATATAATTAATGAACTTACAATAGATAAGCATCTATTTAAGGATTAACGTTAATATATTAGAATTCTAAAAAATTTTATCAAATTATTATTAAATCTAAGAAT
>FR880040.1 GCA_000435175.1 Clostridium sp. CAG:245 | reverse complement strand
AAATTAATAATTTTATTTAATTTTCAATGTATATCAATTTTTATTGTTGTTGGTCTACCGTGTGGGCATGTATATGGATTTTTTAATCCCAGCAAACTGCTTATTAAGTTTTCTACTTCTTGTCTGCTTAAATCCATTCCAGCTTTTACAGCAGCTTTACATGCAACTGTTGCTACAAACCTTTCCTCTATGTCTTTTAGAGAACTTCTCTCATTTGTTAGCATTTCATCTAATACATCTAAGAATATGTGTCCTCTGTCCACTTTGTATTCTAGGTCTGGTATTCCATTTATTTTTATTGTATTATCTCCAAAAAATTCTATATCAAACCCTGTATTCTTGAATAATTCCATATTCTCTTTTACAAATCTTGCTTCTTTATATGAAAGCGTAAATACCTCTGGTATTAACATCATTTGTACATTGTTTTGTATATGATTCTTGTAGTTTTCTTTAATTTGTTCATATAGCACTCTTTCGTGTGCAGCATGTTGGTCTATTAGATATATTTCATTTTCTATTTCTACTATTATGTAGGTTTTGAATGCTATCCCAATGTATTTATAATTTATTTTTCTTTTCTCTTCACGTGTTATTAAACTTTCTTTTGGAGCATCCAGTTCTTCTTTAGCCTCTATTTCTGTCTCTACATCTGATTTACTTTCTTGCTTCTCATCTACTTTTTCTTCTTGTTGTACATCGTCTAGTGAGTTCATTTCAATTGCAGTTTTGTTCTTTGCTTGTGCCTTTTCCAATCCACTCAAGAAGCTATTTTCTTTCATATCAAAGTGATTTGTTACAAATTCTAGTTCATTTTCTATATAGTCTTCTTTATTGTTTTCTGTTTCGGTGTTTCCTAAAAAATCTTTGCTAAGAATTGCATTTTTTATAGCATGATACATCGCCTTGTATATTTTATCTTCATCTCTAAACCTTACTTCTTTTTTGGTTGGATGCACATTTACATCATAGTAATCGGCTGGCATTTGTAAATTTAGTATAAAGAACCCATATTTTCCAATTCCAGTAGAACCTTTAAAGGCTTGGTCAGCACTGTTTGTAAGTATCTTGTCTTGTATATTTCTATTATTTAAAAATAAAATTTGATTTTTTCTGTTCTCTTCAGCTATAAAGGTGTTTCCGACTACTCCAGTTATTTTTATGTCTCCATCTTGATAGTTTACATCTACAAGGTTGTCTTTTATTTCTTTTCCATACAGTAAATATACAACATCTTTAATTTCACCATTACCAGATGTTTTAAGTATTTGTTTGCCATTGTTTATTAGCTCTATCGATTTATCTGGTTCGGCTAATGCAACTTTTTGCAAGAATTCCTTTATATATCTAAACTCTGTGGCATCATTTTTTAAAAATTTGTATCTAACTGGAGTATTATAAAATAATTTTTCAACTTTAATAGTAGTTCCTGTTGATGCTCCAATTTCGTCCTTTTCTAGTATATTTCCACCTCTTGAAAATAACTTGTAGCCCACCATTTCATCGGCTGTTTTAGATATCATAGTAAGTTCTGAAATTGATGATATACTCGCTAGAGCCTCTCCTCTAAACCCAAAACTGTATGTATTTTCTAAGTCTTCTATTTTAGAAATTTTACTGGTTGCATGCCTCTCTAGTGCTATACCCATATTATTTATGTCTATGCCAGAACCATTGTCTGTAACTTGTATAAGCGTTTTACCACCATCTTTTATTGTTACAACCACCTTCGTGGCACCAGCATCAATAGAGTTTTCCACTAGCTCTTTTACAACGTTCATAGGGCGTTCAATTACTTCGCCCGCAGCTATTTGGTTAATCGTTAAATCATCTAATAATACAATGTTTCCCATTATTATTCGTCTCTTTTCTAATCTCATACCATAATTAAATTTATCCTAGTTTTAACATAATTTTTATATTTTTTCAAGATATTTTCTTTTTGCCTTATCTGATGAATGCACATATATATTTAGTGTTATACTTACATCTGCATGTCCTAATATTTCACTTAAAGATTTTATATCCATTCCCGCCTCTATACAATTTGTTGCGAATGTATGTCTTAAAGTATGAAATTTATATTTTTTTACTTTGTTTCTTTTTAAAATTTCTTTAAAATGATATTGATAATTTCTTGGTTCTACATAGTGTTCACTCGAGCCTGTTAATACAAAATCAGTTTTTTTACTCTTTCCTCTTATCTGTTTTAAAATATTATATAATTTACTATTTATAGGAATAGTCCTTACTGATGTTATTGATTTTGGTGTATCTATAATAACTATTGTTTTGTTTTCTTCTTTAGAATATATTCTTTCTATAGTTTTTTCTATGTGTATTTTCTTTGATTCAAAATCAATGTTTTCCCATCTCAAAGCACAAACTTCCCCAATTCTTAAACCAGTGTTTAAACATATTAGTATTCCCAACGATTTTAAACTATTTTGTTCAATACAATATTTTTCTAATTTTTGTTTCTCTTTATTTGATAAAATTTGTATCTCTTTTTTGTTCATTTTAGGCAAACTCATCTTTTTTATGTTTAACTTTGTATTATGTTCTTCCTCGTAAAAATTTATTATCTCCTTTAATTTCGTAATAATATCTCTTACAGTTTTAGGTGCCAGTGTATCTGTAAGTTTTTCTATAAAATCATTATAGTCTTTTATTTTGGTAATATCTTGGTCTGCAAATTTAGGATATAGATATTTCTCAACACTATATGAATAATTGTAATACGTAGATTTCTTTACGGTATTTTTCTTATATTTAAGCCATTCCTCTGTAACCACTCTAAAATTTTTTCTTCTCTTTCTTGATACTATAATCTCTCTTACTCCTTTTAATTGTTTTGTTAATAACAACATTTTTTGTTCCATCCTTTTCCTACATAATTTTTATAGTATCTTTATATCACTCATGAGATAATAATTCCTTATTTTGTATTAAAACATATTGTTTTATTTTTTTATTTAAACTTATTAATTCTATCTTTACCAATTATTTTAATTAAATTTTATTGAGTGCTTACGGTATAATTGAAGAGCAAGTTGTTCCAAATACAGCATCAGATGAATGGATAAAGCAAAAATGTGAATTGAGAAAAGAGAAAAATTATTTATTGGAAATACTGCTACAATTAGAAGGAGAACAAAAAGACACAGATATAGAAAAATATTTGCCATGGTCAGAAGAATTGCCAGACGAAATAAGAAATTATGAAGAAGAATATACAGAACTAAATTTGGAATAAAAATAATACCCCCAGAAATTTAAGCAAAACTTAAAAATCTGGGGTTATTTTACGTCGTTTTATTGAGCGCTTACATTATGTATCTATTTCTTTGTTGAATCATTTTACATTTATGTAAACTTATTAATCTTGACAAGGTCTTCATTTTTTCTACTTGCTCAAGTTCCAAGCT
>FR880039.1 GCA_000435175.1 Clostridium sp. CAG:245 | reverse complement strand
TTATTTTTTTAGTACTATTAGAAAGAACTTTGCTTACATAAGTATCAAATGATACAATGTCAGATTGGTTTTCATCAAGCAATATTACAGTTAAATGCAAATCAGAGATATCTTCCTCAGAAGTATTATCTAAAAATACAGATACCTTGGTTTGGTTTTGATTGGATGTGTCTATTTGAAAATTTTTTATTTCTAAGTACTCTAAATTTTCTACAGTATTTGTAGTTTTCTCAACAACTTCTAAATTCTCAATATTAACTTCATTAAGAGTTTCATTTGAAAATATGGTATTTTCAACTTTTGACGAGATGTTTTTACTATTTTAACTATTAAAAAAAGTATATATAGAATCTCTATAATGATATAATAGTAACAAAATAATTACAATAATCAAAAAAATAAATACAGGTAAAATATTAAATTTGTGACTTATAATACAATAGATTTTCTATAATGTCAAATAAAGTAGAAAATATTGGAAAAAACATATTGAATAAGATAGAATAGAATACAAAAATGTGATAAAAATCATGAAAAAACCTGTAAAAGTGTGATAAAATCATCTGAAAACCTTGCAAAAATGTGATTTGATAGTATAATTAATATAGAAAGCAGTATATTATTAATAGGAGATGATAATTTTGAAGAGATTTATAATAGAAAAATTAAAAGAATGGAAAGAAAGCAAATATAGAAAACCATTAATTTTAAAAGGAGCAAGACAAGTAGGTAAAACCTATATTTTAA
>FR880038.1 GCA_000435175.1 Clostridium sp. CAG:245 | reverse complement strand
AGGGCAAGTAATTATTGTAAATTACTTGCTCTTATGCTATAATCCATTTGCAAATAGCATAAGATTAAGAAGAAATTAAATAGTTTCTTTTAAGGAGGAAAATTTGAAACGCATTTATATAATTTTAACATACAGTGGTACAGTACTTTCAAGAATTGTAAAAGCATACACAGGAGCCGAATATTCGCATGTGTCTATTGGATTAGACGAGAACTTAACGAAAATGTATAGCTTTGGAAGACTGAATCCATATAATCCATTTATAGGTGGATTTGTACATGAGGGAATAAACATTGGAACATTTAAAAGATTTAAAAATACTCAGACAGCAGTTTATTCTATAATGATTTCGGATGAGCAGTATAATAGATTAAATCAGATAATACATAAGGTTGAGGCAACTTCTCAAGAATATAAATTTAATTTTATTGGACTTGTTGCAGTTGCTTTACATATGAAAATTCAGAGAAGAAGGGCTTTTTACTGTGCAGAATTTGTGAAGTATGCTATGAAAAAGGCTCAAATTAGGAATAATTTGCCAGATATAGTAAAACCAGAGGATTTCTTAAACTTAGAGAATATAAGATTAGAATATAAGGGTGCACTGAAACAATATAAAGTTGAAGAACTGCCAACTTTGAATGTGGCAAATTTATGAGATAAACATATGCCAAATATGTAATTATAAATTTGAAATAGCTGTAATAATGCATGACAAAAGGAATGTGATAAAATAATGAGTAAAACAAGGATATTAAAGTTAGTGATGTTTGTAGTAGCACTTGTAATTTGTATTGGAGCAACAATATATTTGTTTCCAGTAATGAAAAACTTATCAACTGTGGAAGGACAAGTTGCATTTAAGCAAAAAGTAGAAAGTTCTGGTGTGCTAGGACTACTTTCACTGTTTGCTCTTGAGGTTGCACAAATATTTTTATTTATAATACCAGGCGAACCGATTGAAATTTTAGCAGGAATGTGCTACGGAGCCTTATGGGGTACAGTTTTTATTATGGCTTCAGCAGGAATTATTTCTATCGTGATATTCTTCTTGGTTAGAAAATTAGGAAAGAAATTCGTGTATGAATTTTGTGATGAAAAGAAAGTAAAGAAAATAGAAAACAGCAAACTTTTTCAAAACCCTAAAAAAATAGAAATGATAATGCTAATACTATTTTTATTGCCTGGAACGCCAAAAGATTTATTAGTATACATTGCAGGACTGTTACCAATAAAGCCAACAAGGTTTATAGTAATATCCGTACTTGCAAGGTTCCCATCAGTAATATCATCAACATTAGCTGGTGCGAATATTGCATTGGGTGACTGGAAATTGGGAATTTTATTATATGGAGTAATTGTAGTAGCGGTGGCAATTTTAATATTTATATATCAGAAATTTGATAAAGAAAAAATAACGAGTGAGGCGTTGAAAACGATAAAATAGTTGACTTTTACAGTTTTAATAAGTATAATCTAAGTGAAAATTGTATGATTTAAGCATATATTTTTAACTATGACAAAAACTATATATATGGAGGTAATACAAATGAATGAGAAAATGTATGAAATTATGAGAGATGGAAGAGGATTTATTGCTGCTCTTGACCAAAGTGGTGGAAGCAGTGCAAAGACTCTAAAAAATTATGGAATAGATGAAAGTGAATATAGCTCAGAAGAGGAAATGTTTAATCTAATCCATGAAATGAGAAAAAGAGTTATGACAAGTAAAGTGTTCACAAATGAGCACATTTTAGGAACAATTCTTTTTGAAAAAACAATGATGTCAGAAGTAAATGGAAAATTTACAGCAGACTATTTATGGGACGAAAAGGGAATAGTTTCTTTCTTAAAAGTTGATAAGGGATTAGCCGAAGAAAAGAATGGCGTAAAATTAATGAAAGAAATTCCAAACTTAAAGGAAGAAATAGAAGAAGCTAACAAAAAGCATGTATTTGGAACAAAGATGAGATCAGTAATATATGAAGCAAATGAAGAAGGCATAAGAGATATTGTAAATCAACAATTCGAATTTGCAAAAACAATATGTGACGGTGGATTAGTTCCAATAATTGAGCCAGAAGTAGACATACATTCAGAGCAAAAAGAACTTTGCGAAAAAATATTAAAAGACGAAATAATAAGAAAACTAAAAGAATGGAATCCAGCAGACAAAATAATGTTCAAATTTACAATACCAACAGTTGCAAACCATTACTTAGATTTATATGATTACGACTGTGTTGTAAGAATTGTTGCTTTATCTGGCGGATACGAGATAGATGAAGCATGTGAATTACTTGCTAAAAATAACAGAATGATAGCAAGCTTCTCAAGAGCATTATTACAAGACTTAAATGCACATCAAACACAAGAAGAATTTGATACAGCATTAAACAATGCAATAGTAAAAATATACAATGCATCAATAGACTAAAATGGATACAAGCTGAAGAAAAAGAAAGTTTTCTATAAATGCACAAAAATAGAGGAGTATAGTATGTTAGATTTAACGAATGCAATAGAAGAAATCAATTATTATAAAGGTTCAGAAAAGAAGAAAACACTAGTTTATGAGGGAAAGAAATATCTTGTAAAATTTCCAGATCCAATAAGAGAAAAAGGAAAAAATATATCATATATAAATAATGCCTTTTCCGAATATGTAGGAAGTAATATATTTAGATTGTGTGGATTTAATGTGCAAAATACAATGCTTGCAATTTATAAATACAATGAAAGAGAAAAAATAGTTTGTGCATGTGAGGACTTTACAGACAGGAATCATATTTTATATGAATTCGAAAATTTAGCATTGAGTACAAACCCAGATAAAAAAATTGAAACAGAATTAGATGATATTATGGATGTAATTGATGAAAATAAAATGATAAATTCTGATGAAACTAAGAAAAAATTTTGGGATATGTTTATTATAGATGCTTTAATTGGAAATACAGATAGACACAATGGAAATTGGGGATTTTTAGTAAATACAGAAATGAATGAAATAAAATTTTCACCAATATATGATTGTGGATCTTGCCTAAATCCGATGCTTGAAGATTGTGAACTTTCTAAATTGAGCGATGTAGAATTAAAAAATTTAGCAATAAATTGTTATTCATGTATTAAGATAAATGGAAAAAAGATAAATTATATGTCATTTTTGAAACAAATGGAAAATAAAGATTGCAATGATGCTATTAGAAGGGTATTTGAAAGAATAAAAATTGATAATATCTATGAATTGATAGAGAATATGGAAGAAATATCAGACATAAGAAAAAATTTCTATAAAAAGATAATAGAAATAAGATATGAAATATTAAAAGAAGTATACGAAAAAATTGTAAACTAATAGTTGTAAAACTATTAGTTTTTTGATATGATAGGCGTAAATTTAGAACATAAGGAGGAATTTTTAATGAGTGAATACGAATGTGTTGACAGCGTTGAAACTTTGGCAAAGACACTAGAGAAAGTTAAGAATGCACAAAAAAAATTTTCGAAATATTCACAAGAGCAGGTAGATAAAATATTTCAGGCTGCGGCTATTGCTGCGAATGAAGCTAGAATTCCACTTGCTAAGATGGCAGTAGAAGAGACTGGAATGGGAATAGTAGAAGATAAAGTAATTAAGAACCATTATGCGGCAGAATATATATATAATAAATACAAAAATGAAAAAACTTGTGGAGTAATTTATCAAGATGATAGTTATGGAATTAAGAAGATAGCTGAGCCAGTTGGCATTGTAGCTGCTGTTATTCCTACAACAAACCCAACTTCTACGGCAATTTTTAAAACTTTAATTGCACTAAAAACTAGAAATGGAATTATAATTAGTCCTCATCCAAGAGCTAAAAAGTCTACGATAGAAGCTGCAAAAACTGTTTTGGAAGCAGCAGTAAAGGCAGGTGCTCCAGAAGGCATTATTGCATGGATTGATGTTCCATCTCTTGAGCTTACTAATATGTTAATGCAGTCTGCAGATATAATACTTGCGACTGGTGGACCTGGAATGGTTAAGTCTGCTTATTCGAGTGGAAAGCCAGCTCTAGGCGTTGGCGCAGGAAATACTCCTGCGGTTATTGACGAGAGTGCTAATGTAATTTTGGCAGTAAACTCTATTATACATTCTAAAACATTTGATAATGGAATGATTTGTGCTTCTGAGCAATCTGTAATAGTAAGCGACAAGATTTATGATAAGGTAAAAGACGAATTTGTTAAAAGAGGATGCTATATATTGAATCCTGAAGAGACTGAAAAAGTTCGTAAGACTATAATTATAAATGGAGCCTTGAATGCTAAAATAGTTGGTCAAAAAGCACACACGATAGCAGAACTTGCTGGAGTAAGTGTTCCAGAAAATACTAAAATTTTAATCGGAGAGGTTGAAAACGTAGATTTATCTGAAGAATTTGCTCACGAAAAATTGTCTCCTGTACTTGCAATGTATAAATCAAGCAGTTTTGACGATTCTCTTGAAAAGGCATATAGATTGATAGAAGATGGCGGACTAGGACACACCTCATCTTTATATGTAAATACTGTTACAGAAAAAGAAAAAATAGAAAAATTTTATAGCAAAATGAAAACTTGTAGAGTTTTAGTAAACACACCATCATCTCAAGGTGGAATTGGAGATTTGTATAATTTTAAACTTGCTCCATCTTTAACACTTGGATGTGGAACATGGGGTGGAAACTCTGTTTCAGAAAATGTTGGAATTAAACATCTATTAAATATAAAAACAGTAGCCGAAAGGAGAGAAAATATGCTTTGGTTTAGAGCACCTGAAAAGGTTTATATGAAGAGAGGTTGCTTGCCTGTAGCCTTAGAAGAACTTAAAAACGTAATGAATAAGAAGAGAGTATTTATAGTAACAGATACATTCTTATATGAAAATGGTTATACAAAAGTTGTAACAGACAAATTAGATGAGATGGGAATAGTTCACGAAACATTCTTCAATGTTGCTCCAGACCCAACTCTTGCTTGTGCAAAAGAAGGTGCAAAATTGATAGATGCATTCAAACCAGATTGCATTATAGCAATAGGCGGTGGTTCTGCAATGGACGCTGCAAAAATAATGTGGGTTCTATACGAGCACCCAGAAGTAGACTTCTTAGACATGGCAATGAGATTCATGGATATTAGAAAAAGAGTTTACACATTCCCTAAAATGGGCGAAAAAGCTTACTTTATAGCAGTTCCAACATCAGCAGGAACAGGTTCAGAGGTAACACCATTTGCGGTAATAACAGACGAAACAACAGGCCAAAAATATCCACTTGCAGACTACGAATTGCTTCCTAAGATGGCAATAGTAGACGCAGATATGATGATGAATGCTCCAAAAGGACTAACATCAGCATCTGGAATTGATGCCTTAGTTCATTCAATAGAAGCATATGTTTCTATGATGGCAACTGAATTTACAGACGGACTAGCAATAGAAGCAATCAAGACAATATTCGAATATTTGCCAAGAGCTTATGAAGAAGGAGCAAACGACCCTATTGCAAGAGAAAAAATGGCAAACGCAGCAACGATGGCAGGTATGGCATTTGCAAATGCTTTCTTAGGAATATGCCATTCAATGGGACATAAATTAGGTGCTTACCATCATCTACCACATGGAGTTACAGTTGGATTGGTATTAGACGAAGTAATGAGATTTAATGCAGAAGAAGTTCCAACAAAAATGGGAACATTCCCACAATACGAGTATCCACATGCTTTAAGAAGATATGCAGAAATAGCAGATAGCTTAAACTTAGGCGGGAACACAGACCAAGAAAAACTAGAAAGATTGATAAACAAAATAGACGAATTAAAAGAGAGAGTTGGCTTCAAGAAAACAATAAAAGACTATGGAATTTCGGAAGAAGATTTCTTATCAACATTGGATGAGATGAGCGAAAAAGCATTTGACGACCAATGTACAGGTGCAAATCCAAGATACCCATTAATAAGTGAGATAAAAGAAATTTATTTAAAAACATATTATGGAGGTGAAAGATAATGGAGTTTAATTTGATAAATCCAATAGCTGAAAGAAAAACAAAAACTGTTTACAGAGACGGAGATAAGACAATAAAATTATTCGTAGAAAATTACTCAAAGGCAGACATATTAAATGAAGCTTTAATTCAATCAAGAGTAGAAGAAAACACAGATTTAAAAATATCTAGATTACAAGAAGTTACAAAAATAAACGAGAGATGGGCTCTAATTACAGAATATGTAGAGGGAACACCACTAGATGTTTTAATGATAGGACATCCGGAAAAACAAAACGAATATTTAAACTTTTTCGTAGAAATTCAATTAGAAGTTTTATCGAAAAGAGTACCTCTATTAAATAGAATAAAAGACAAATATAGAAGAAAAATAACAGATGCTACAAACATAGATGACACGACAAAATATGAGTTGCTACAAAGACTAGAAGGAATGAAAAACCATGACAAACTATGTCATGGAGACTTCGTTCCAAGCAACATAATAGTAAAAGAAAATGGCGAATATGTGATAATAGACTGGGCACACGCAACACAAGGAAATGGCTCAGCAGACGTAGCAAACACATACTTAATATTCTCTATGAGAAATCAAAAAGAATTAGCAGAAAAATATGTAAATTTATACTGTGAGAAGACAGGAACGGACAAGAAAGAAGTACAAAGATGGATTCCAATAGTTGCAGCAATAAGAAAGACAAAAGGAAAAGCAGAAGAACAAGAAATGCTGGATCAATGGATAAACATAGTCGATTACGAATAAAGATTGAATAGCTTACTCTAAAGAGAGTAAGCTATCTTCCTGTTATTGTGAAAAAAATTAAAAATTTTATATTTTCTCTTTATTTTTAACAAGCTATTGTATATAATTATAGCAAGCAAAGAGGAGATGATTGAATAAAAATTACAAACCTTCAATCAAATTTTACCCTCAAGAAAGGAATACAACAAAAATGAATTTACCAAACAAATTAACACTATTTAGAATAATACTAGTTCCAATAATGGTTATAGTATCTTTTTTTGATATACCGGGAAGTTTTTTAGGCATATCTACAACAATGTGGATAATGGAATTAATATTTATAATTGCATCAATAACAGATAAACTAGATGGATATTTGGCAAGAAAAAATAATCAAGTAACTAACTTCGGAAAATTTTTAGATCCAATTGCAGACAAAATTTTAGTAGTTGCTGCCATGATTTTATTTGTAGAAATGGGAAGATTACCAGCATGGATTCCAATTATAGTAATATTCCGTGAATTTGCCGTTTCAGGATATAGACTAATTGCTGTACAAAACAGTGGCAAGGTAATTGCCGCAAATGTTTGGGGCAAATTAAAAACTGTTACACAAATGATTGCGATAATTTTAATGTTTTTAACAACACAGCCTTACTTTGCATTTGTTATGAGAGCAAAAACTGAACAAGATGCGCTTGTAAACAGTGCACTTACATATATGACAACAGGAGATTTTATAATGAATATACTAGCAAGTGTATTTATGACAATATCTGTAATTGCAACAATTTTCTCTGGATATGAGTATTTAAAAGGCGGAAAAGATTTACTAAAAGATTGTTAATACGAAAAAATAATACAATATTATCAATTTTGAATAGAGAACAATATATACATAAGAGATAAAGGGGATAAAACATGAAAAAATTAAAGAAAATATTCATTGCATTGCTTTTAATAACGTTTATTTCAACAGTTACGATTGATTATAAAACATCAATTGCAGATGTAGGAAGTTTTGAGGATTACGACAGTGGTAGCTCATGGGATAGCGACAGTTCGTGGGATAGCGGAAGCTCATGGAGTAGTTGGGACGATGATGATTACAGTTCTAGTTATGGAGGAACAAGCCATAGTAGTGGCGGAGGTTCTTCGTGGGGAACAATAATAACTTTTATTATTATAATTGCTATAGCTTATGCTATTTCTTCAAAGAATAAACACACTCCAATTAGACCAGTTCAAACGTATCAACCAGCATCTAATTTTGATTCTGAAGAAAATGTTGAAAGAAAAGTTAAAGCTGTTGATGAAATGTTTAATAAAGAAGAGTTCTTATCTTGGACTAGAAGTTTATTCGTAAAATTGCAAGAAGCGTGGACTGCAAGAGATTGGAGTACTATTAGAGTATTTGAAACAAATGAGCTATTTGAACAACATCAAAAGCAATTACAAGGTTATATAGACAGAAAACAAATAAATGTAATGGAAAGAATTTGCGTATTATCAGTTAAGTTAGCAGACTTCAAGCAAACTGGAAATAAAGATGTTTTAACTGTTGTATTGAAATCTAGAATGAATGATTATATAATAGACGAAACAACAGGAAAAATAGTAAAAGGTGATAAGACAACTGATAGGTATAGTACATATAAACTTGATTTTATTAGAACAACAGGCGAAAAGACAAAACCAGGTTCTATTGAAATAAATACAACCAATTGTCCAAACTGTGGAGCACCAACACAAATAACATCATCAGGTAAATGTGAGTATTGTGGAAGTGTAATTACAACAGGCGAACATAGCTGGGCATTATCAAACTTAGAGAAAATAGGCTAAAACTTGTTCGGACATTAAAATAGGGTCTGCACAGGATAAATTATTAAAAGCTAAAAAATTTTAGGAGGAAAGAATTATGGGATTAATTAAAGCAGCAGCAAGTGCAATAGGAAGCACAATGCATGATCAATGGAAGGAAGCAATTAGATGTGAAAACATGACAAATGATATTCTTATGGTTAAGAAAACTACTCCAAATGGAGTTATATCAAACAAAAGTACAATTATAGTAGCACCTGGACAATGTGCAATTATATTTGATAATGGTAGAGTAATAGATGCAACGGCAGAAGAAGGAGTATATACTTTTGATAGTTCTTCTACACCTTCATTCTTTGCAGGACAATTTGGAGCAGTATTTAAAGAAATGTGGCAACGTTTTACATATAATGGAGCAAGTGCTAAACAACAGGCAGTATTTTTCTTCAACACAAAGGAAATAATAGATAATAAATTTGGAACAGCGGCACCAATTCCATTCCAAGATTGGTCACACCCAATACCAAACCAAATGACAAATACTTTAACACCACTAAGAGTAGAAGTAAAATGTTTTGGAAAATATACTTTTAGAATTGCAGACCCAGCTTTGTTTATGAGCAAATTAGCAGGAACTGCTGATATTTATAAAAAAGATGAATTAGTAGAGCAATTAAGAACAGAAGTTATGTCTGTATTTCAAAATGTTGCTAATGAACTTGGTACAGCTAAATACAAAGTTCCAGTTTTAGAAATGCCAAGTCAAACAGATGAAATAAGAGAAATGATGGACGAAAAGGTATTTGATGCAAAAATAAGAGAAAGAGGAATAGAAATAGTTTGCTTTGCTGTTGAATCTGTAACATTAACAGATGATTCTGCAAAGAAGATTGATGATTACGAATTAAGTTCAAACTCTTACATGCAACAAGGAAGAATGGTTGGAGCATATTCAAATGCTGTTGAAAATGCAGCAAAAAATGAAAATGGAGCAGCAAATGGATTCATGGGAATAGGAATGATGAACATGTCAACAAATGGAATGATGCAAAATGCTGCAAACGGACCATGGAATCAAAACAATGATGCGAGCAGAATGGATTTAAGTAAACAAGAAGAGGCTAAAGCTGATGATACAACAGCTGAAGGCTGGACTTGTGAATGTGGTCATGTAAATCCAGCAGATGGTAAATTCTGTAGTGAATGCGGTAAGGCAAAAACATCAAAAAAGGTTTGCCCAAAGTGCAAAATGCCAAATGATGCAGGTAACAAATTCTGCAATAATTGTGGAGAACAATTATAAAGTTTTGTAGGAGGAACTTATATAATAATGGAGTTAGAGCAAGCGAAAACAGAGGTTAAAGAACTTAGAGAAAAATTAGAGTATTATGCAAAATTATATTACGATATGGATAGCCCTGCAATAACTGATTACGAGTATGATATGATGATGAACAGATTAAAAGCTTTGGAAAAAGAATTTCCGGAGCTTATTACTCGTGATTCATTAACTCAAAAAGTTGGAGGGCATGTTAAAGAGGGATTTAAACAAGTGGTGCATGAAGTACCACTTCAAAGCCTTCAAGATATATTTTCTTTTGAGGAATTGAGAGACTTTGACACAAGAGTTAGAAAAGTTGCAGAGGAAAATAATGAAGAGCTAAAATATGTTGTAGAAACAAAGATTGACGGTCTATCTACAGCACTTAAGTATGAAAATGGTGTTTTTGTACAAGGTGCAACACGTGGAAATGGCTTGATTGGAGAAGATGTAACAGATAATTTAAAAACAATTTCACATATTCCAAAAGAACTAAAAGGAAAAATAGATATTACGGTTCGTGGAGAGGTATTTATCGGAACAAAAGAGTTCGAAAAAATGAACGAAGAAAGAGAAATATTAGATGAAACTCTATTTGCAAATGCAAGAAATGCAGCGGCAGGTTCTCTTCGCCAATTGGACTCAAAGGTAACTGCAACAAGACCGCTAGATATTTTTATATTTAATGTGCAAAAATATGATGAAGATACATTTGATTCTGAAAATTCACATTTTACAGAATTAGACAAGCTACAAAAATTAGGATTTAATGTAGTGCCGGTAAGAACATTATGTAGTACAATAGATGAAGCAATAGAAGCAATCAAAAAGATTGGAGAAGACAGAGAAAATCTATCATTTGGAATAGATGGTGCAGTTATAAAGGTTGATAATTTACGTCTAAGAGAGATATTAGGAACCACTTATAAAGTTCCAAAGTGGGCTATTGCATACAAATATCCACCAGAGAAAAAAGAGACAAAACTTTTAGATATCGTATGTCAAGTCGGAAGAACAGGAGCACTTACACCGACTGCAATATTAGAGCCAGTTAAGGTTGCAGGCTCAACTATTTCAAAAACAACACTTCACAATGAAGATTTTATAAAAGAAAAAGACCTAAAAATAGGTGATACAGTCGTAATTCAAAAGCAGGGAGACGTAATTCCAGAAGTTGTTGATGTTATAAAGTCGAAGAGAGATGGTACTGAAAGAGAGTTTGTTATGCCAACAGTATGTCCAGTCTGCGGAGCACCAGTAGTAAGAGAAGAAGGCGAAGCCGTTGCACGTTGTATAGGAATAGAATGTAGTGCAAAAATATTAAGAAATCTTGCACATTTCGTCTCAAAAGAAGGAATGGATATAGATGGGCTTGGAATAAAAATATTAGAACAATTAGTAGATAAAGGTTTAATAAAAAATATTGCTGACATTTACACATTAACAGCAGAAGAAATTGCATCACTTAAAAAGAATGGAAAGAAATTTGCTCAAAATCTAATAGATTCAATAAATGCAAGCAAAAACAATGATTTATTTAAGCTACTAACAGCACTTGGAATAAGACATATAGGAACAAAATCTGCAAAAGGATTGTGCAAAAAATACAAATCAATAGACAAAATTGCAGAAGCAAGTTTCGAAGAATTAAGCATGATAGATGATGTTGGAGAAATTACAGCACAAAGTATTTACGAATTTTTTAGACAACCACAAACGATAGACTTAATAAATAAGTTAAAAGAGGCCGGAGTAAATACTGAGGTAATACAAAATGAAAATACTAATACAGATGACAGATTTGCAGGAAAAACATTTGTATTAACAGGAAGTCTAGAAAAATATACAAGGCAAGAAGCTAGTGATATAATAGAAAGCTTTGGTGGCAAAGTATCAGGTTCAGTTTCTAAAAAAACGAGCTACGTACTAGCCGGGGAAGAAGCGGGTTCAAAATTAACAAAAGCACAAGAATTGGGAGTTGCAATTATTTCAGAGCAAGATTTTAAAAATATGATTGAAAAATAATTACAAATGTAGTAAAGTTGAAAATTCAAAAAAGAGAAGGTGGAAAAGAATTAAATTTTAGCAAGGAAAATAAATCCAAAAGGCAAGGACGCATACTTTTTGTATGTAACTGCGTTTTGAATGAAATTTGACGTAGTCAAAATTATAATTATTTTTCACCAGGGAAAGGACAAATAAACATATGGAAGGCAAATATTCATTTGAACGCATGGAAAACGAATTAGATAATGGGTATATAATTTTTTACACATATGTTAGAAACAGATACCAATTATTTAAGACATCAGAAAATTGCTATACACAGCAGTTACTAACAGAAAATTTAAAAAATCCATTACCACGTTTAACAATAATAACACACAAAAGATTAAAAGAAATATATCCATACATGGAAAACATAGAATATAAAACAAGTGCACTATAGTTGGAATGCGAGGGAGGCTTGAAAAATGTACACTTATGACGATGTAAAAGAACATAGCAATGACAGAGAATATGTAGAAAAAGCAATAGAAGAAGATGGACTTTTATTAGATGCAGCATCTCCTGAATTACAAGACGACAAAGAACTAGTAATGAAAGCTGTTACAAAAGATGGTGGAGCATTGGAATTTGCCTCAAAAAGGTTGAAAGCAGACAGAGAAATATTGATGCAGGCAGTTGAGAAAAAAGGCTGGGTTTTATGTTATGCCTCAGATGAATTGAAAGCAGATAAAGAACTAGTACTCAAAGCCGCAAAAACAGATGGACAAATTTTATATTATGTAAGCAAAGAACTAAGAGATGATTATGATGTTGTGCTAGAAACAGTAAAAAATAAAGGTTTAATTGTAAAATATGCTAGCAAGCGTCTGCGTTCAGACAAGACAATAGCAATAGAAGCAATAAAAAATGACAAAAGAGCTTATGATTTTATAGTACCAGAATTAAGACAAGATGAAGAAATACAGGCAATAATAAATCCACCAGCATAAAATTTTTTGGTATAAAATTGGAACGGAGAAAAAATTTATATTTTTCCGTTCCAATTTATATTAATGCTTTTTTGTGTTCTTCTCTGTCACCGTTTTGTATTATTGTATATTTTGAGGATTTGCATATAGGGTCTTATTATTTGTGTATATTACCATTCCTGGTTTTGCTCCATTAGGCTTTTTTACATATTTTATTAAAGTATAGTCAACTGGCACATTTTGAGACATTCTAGCCTTGCTGTAATATGCCGCAATAGATGCACATTTATATAAAACAGCATCTGGAACTGTGGTGGATTTATCAGTAAATTTTAAATTACTATCTGTTTTTAAGACAACATGACTTCCATGAATATCTTTCGTGTGAAACCAAATATCAGAATTTTGTGCGAGTCTGCAAGTTAAATAATCATTTTGTTTATTATTCTTTCCAATGTAAACAGTGTAACCATCAATATTACGTTTTTCCGGCATATTACTTGCGTTTGATTGCTTACTCGATTTAGAATTAGTAATTTTGCTCTGTTTATTGTATACATGATTATTTACTGTATTTGCATTTTTCCCGAAAATTAAATTATCACAAATTTCAGAATAAATATTGTCTATATCTTCAATTGTGGAAACTTCTTCTAACTCGTATACAATACTTTCTAAGTATGATAACTCAGTCTCTGACAATTCTTTTTGCTTTTCTACAATAGCTATTGTGTTTTGTAGTTTTCTATATTTTTTGAAAAAATTCTTAGCATTTTTAGATGGACTAAATTTCTCATCTAATGGTATAGTAATTAAATTGTTGTTATCATAATAGTTTTCCAAAGTAACTTCAGCCTGTGGATAATCTGGTATTCTGTATAAATTTGAAGTTATTAATTCACCATATAATCTGTATTTTTCAGCATTTGTGCAATCGGCAATTTTTGAATCTATTGTGCTAATTCTTTCTTTTATCTTTCCAACATGATTTAAAACAAGCTTTAATACTGTATCTCTGTACTGCTTGAATTGCTCAGACTGTTCTTTTGAAGTATAGAAATCATCTAAATAGAAGTTCACAGCAAGTCCATCGTTTGTTGATTTATAAGCAAAGTAATCTTTCTTAACAGAAGGATATTCTTTTAAAACAACGTTATCAGGCATGTTTGCAAATAAATCTTTTAGATATGAGTAAACTTCTTTCAAATTATTAGTAGAAACAGCTGTTGGAATGTTCAATGTTTTTAATAAATATGATATATTCTTTTTTCCAAATCCATTGTAAACTTTAGATAATGTTGATGGTAAATTTTCGCTATCTATTGAAACATCTCTATAAAACTCATCGAAAGTTTTAACTGCAAGAAAGTCCTTTTTAGCACTTTCAATATTCAAATATTTCGAACCAGGGAAGATGTCTCTATTTGAGTTATCAAACTTATTTAGATGACGTAAGCTATCGATAACTGTATGCTCCGAATTTAGCAATATAATATTGCTGTGTTTTCCCATAAGTTCAACAACAAGAGTTTTTGTAATTAAATCATTAAGTTCGTTGTATACATCAATATCAATAAAAACAATACGTTCTAAGCCATTAGAATAAATTCTTTTAATAGTTCCACCAGTCAAATGTTTTCTAAGAACCATGCAAAAATTCAAAACATTTTGAGGGTTAGGTTTAGAATTAGTAGTTAAATTAATTCTATAGTTTACTGAATCTATAGAAACATTCAAACAATAATTCTTTCCACTAGAATAAACACCCAATAAAATCTCGTTTTTATTAGGTTCAAAAATTTTATTTATCTTTCCATTAATAAGGCAAGTGTTTAATTCTGAAACTACTGCTTTAGTTACAATACCATCAAAAGCCATTGCAAAAATCTCCTTAAATTTTAATAGAATGATTATACCGCAAAAAAGACTGTTTATCAATAAAAAATCTTATAAAAGTAGCAGTATAATAGGTTATATACTAAACTAATGAAATATGAAAAAATTAAAACAGAAAATCAAAATAATTTGCAAAAAATATTGACATTTCAAGCTTTTTTAGCATATAATACAAACCAATGAGGCACTATTAGGAGGAACTTGCTAAAAGATGAACAACAATTATAATAATATGTCTGATGATGAACTACTGGAATTGATAAATAAAAAAGATACAGATGCACTAGATTTTTTAATATGCAAATATAAAGACCTAGTAAATTCAAAAGTGAATAAATATTTTATAATTGGTGCCGAAAAAGAAGATATAGTTCAAGAAGGTTTGATAGGTTTATATAAAGCAATTAAAGATTACAAACCGGACAAGCAGAACTCATTTAAATCATTTGCAAATTTATGTATAGAAAGACAATTAATAACAGCAATAAAATCCTCTAATAGACAGAAACATATGCCATTAAATTCATATTTATCATTGAATATGACAGCATTCGAAAATGAAGATGGAAACAATGATACGCAAATAGTGGACGTGCTTGAAAACACAGTAATAGAAGATCCACTGGATACAATCACAAAAAAAGAATACTTTTCAAGTGTAGAAAATGTGATAGACTCATCTTTAAGTGACTTTGAAAAGAAAGTACTTAATAGATATGTACAAGGCGAATCTTATGTAAAAATTGCAGAAAGATTAGATGCTCCAGTAAAATCTGTGGACAATGCGATACAAAGAATTAGAAAGAAAACTGCAAAAAATATACAAGCAGAAAGTAATATATAAAAGCTTCTGATGCAAACCGGAAGCAACATATGCTATCATAGCTCAGTAGGTAGAGCGCAGCCTTGGTAAGGCTGAGGTCACGGGTTCGATTCCCGTTGTTAGCTCCAGAAAATATAGAAAACTAGAATTTTTAGAGAATTCTAGTATTTTTTATAAAAAAACGGGAATTGAAAAGGAGGAACAGAAAATTGTCCAGTGGACAATTTTCCCGACGCGGGTAGATTCCCGTTGTTAGCTCCAGAATGAAAAAATTAGAGTTTTATATTACTTTAATTTTTTTTATTTTATCTAACATAAAAAAATATGCATATATTTTTAGTGTTCGCTTGTTTTTTATTAATATATATAGTATAGTAATTGATATAGGAAATGAGATAAGCAAGTGTGTTGCCACTTTACTTCATAGTATATACTATGGGAAAGTGAGGTGGTGTTTATGGGTATTATATTATTTTTAATATATGCATTGGGACTTTCCCTTACTATAAACGTAGCCTTATTAGCAATTATATACATAATTTTGTCAAATAAGGAATAAATAAAACAACACATCTTTGCTTTGGCCAGCAGATGTGTTGTTACAATAATATGTGGCAACCACGATTGTGGTTTTTCATTTCCTATATTTATTATATACATTAATTATCTGTTTGTCAATTTTTTGACAACGATTTTTGTTATAAATTTAATCTAGTTATATAAAAAATAAACCACCAGCAGAGTTGCTATGAAATGAGCGACTCTACTGGTGGTTGTGGTACATGTGATAAGGCATGTACCATGAAATGAAATTATGCGATTACGATAACATCGCCATCAAACGGCTTGTTGACCTCACCCAGATATTCGAAATCCTCGAACATCTTAAGGAGATAGAGAAACTTCATTTCGGTGTAACCATCAGGATCTTTTTTAGGAAGCTCCTGAGAATTTCCAAAAACTTTTTGAAGCAATTCATCGCCAATCTTGTTCAGCTTGACTTTGATTATGTCGTTCATCGATACTTTCATTAAAACTTCCTCCTTGTGATTGTTCGGAGGATTGTGCCTCCGAACTCTGTTTATATTCGAAGGCAACACATATCAAAATATGCTACTGGTAAAATTATACAATGTTTTACGGAAAAAGTTAAATATTTCCGATTAAGCTTTCTAAAAAAATAAATTTTTGTCTAAAATTGTATAAATAGTCTCAATAAAAAAATTCTCGAATACAATATATTAGGAGGATTTAATATGGAAAAGATTAAGACGATAGCAAAATATACAATAAATGTTTTGGCAATTATTAGTGCTTTGGTTACTGGAATTAATGCTGTAGAAGGAATAACAATACCATATGCGATTCAAATAGTACAGGTAATAGCTGTTGTTCAAGGAGTAATAAGTACGTATTTATTAGGACAGAAGGCTATTAGCAATAGGGAGAAGAAATAAATATGAATATAATTAATACAAATTTAAATTTTAAACAAATGGATACACGTAGCTCTACTAAAAGAATAATTTTGCATCATGCTGCGGCCAAAAAGTGTTCTGCTGAAGATATTCACAGGTGGCATTTAAACAATGGTTGGAGTGGAGCTGGATATCACTTTCTGGTAAGAAAAGACGGCACAATATATAGACTTCGTCCAGAGGATAAGGTTGGAGCACATGCATATGGTGCAAATTATGATTCATTGGGAATTTGCTTTGAAGGAGATTATAAAGAAGAAATAATGCAAGAGGAGGAGATTAAAGCTGGAAGAGAACTTGTAAACTTTTTAAAAAATAAATATGGAATAAACACAGTACAAGTTCATAAAAATGTAAATGCAACAAATTGCCCGGGTGACAATTTTCCATTTGATCAAATAGCAAATTCAAATGAAACAGGCGTATCAAAACCAAGCCAAGAAAAGGGAAAAATAGCTACAATACAAACTTCTTTAAATGAAAAATATGGCTTAAATATTTCAGTAGATAATATTTATGGAAACGAGACGAAGAAGGCATTGGTGAAGGGATTACAAACAGAATTAAATAAACAGTTTGGAAGTAAACTAGCAGTCGATGGAATATTTGGAACTAACACTTACAATGCCTGCATAAATGTTCGAAAAGGAGCAGAAGGAAACATCACTTGGTTAATTCAGTCAATGCTTATTTGCAAATTATTTAACATTAATGCAGACGGAATATTCGGACCCGCAACAGAAAGTGCGGTACGAGAATTTCAAAAAAGAAATGGATTATCACAAGATGGAATAGTTGGAAAGAATACGTTTAATAAATTATTCAAATAATAGTGAAAAATATATTTAAAATTCTATTTGGGGTTCCAATATGGAACCTTAAATAAATTAATTGCCAAAAGTAATAATTTGTGTTATATTATAATAGCTATAAGAAAAAGAAAGGTCGAAGATATAATGAAAATAGGAATTGTAGGACTTCCAAATGTAGGAAAGAGTACTTTATTTAATGCAATAACAAATGCAGGAGCAGAATGTGCAAACTATCCATTCTGTACAATAGAGCCAAATGTAGGCGTAGTTCCAGTACCAGACGAAAGATTGGACAACCTAGCAAAGATGTACAACCCTCAAAAGGTTACACATGCTGTAATTGAATTTGTTGATATAGCAGGTTTGGTAAAAGGAGCAAGCAAAGGCGAAGGATTAGGAAATAAATTTTTATCTCATATAAGAGAAACAGATGCAATTTGCCAAGTTGTAAGATGTTTTGAAGATTCAAACATAATACATGTTGATGGAAGCATTAACCCTGTAAGAGATATAGAAACTATTAATTTAGAACTTGTATTTGCAGACTTAGAGACTGTTGAGAAAAGAATTGATAGAGCTAGTAAATTAATAAAAGGTGATAAGAAATATCAATTAGAATTTGATACATGGAAAAAAGTAAGAGATGCTTTGCAAAATGGAAAACCAGCAAGAAGTTTGGAGTATACAGATGAAGAACTAGAAATAGTAAGGGATGGATTCTTACTAACAATGAAACCAATTTTATATGTTGCAAATGTTTCAGAAGATCAATTATTGGATGAAAATGATGCAAATGTAAACAGCGTAAAAGAATATGCAAAACAAGACAAGGCAGAAGTAATAAAGCTTTGCGTAAAAATAGAAGAAGAATTATCAAGTTTAGATGGTAATGACAAAAAGGAAATGCTAGAAGCATTAGGTCTAGAAGAATCTGGATTAGATAAAGTAATAAAAGCAAGCTATGATTTACTTGGATTAATGTCGTTCTTAACAGCTGGAGAGCCAGAAGTAAGAGCCTGGACAATAAAGAAAGGAACAAAAGCTCCACAGGCTGCAGGAAAAATTCACTCAGATATAGAGAGAGGGTTCATTAGAGCAGAAATAGTTTCTTATGATGATTTGATGAGAGAAGGCTCAATGACAGCTGCAAAAGAAAAAGGATTAGTTCGTTCAGAAGGTAAAGAATACATAATGCAAGATGGAGATATAGTATTATTTAAATTTAACGTATAAATTAAGAGACGTCCTTCGCCCAAGAGGGACGCCCTTTTTTGGGCGATTTTAGCTTAAAGTATAACAAAGTCTAGTAATTTTGCTCCAAATCTCCCGTCCAAAATTGGCGAAAATTCACAAAACTTTCACAATAAAATTAGCAATCTCTATTGACTTTTGCTAACTTACGATGTATTATATACACAGTTTAGCACTCAAGGTAGTATAGTGCTAAAAAGAGGTGAAAAAATGCTAGACAATAGAAAGAAAAAAATATTACAAGCTATTGTAGAAGAATATATTGAAACAGCTGAGCCTGTAAGCTCGAAGTCTATTGTAGAAAAACATGGAATTGATTACAGCAGTGCCACTATAAGAAACGATATGGCTGAGCTTGAAAAGATTGGTTTGCTTGATAAACCACATACATCAGCTGGACGTATTCCGTCAGCACAAGGTTATAGATACTATGTTGATGAACTTTTGAACTATAATGATATTAGTATGCAAGAGATAAAATATATACAGACACAACTTGCAACTAAGGTTAATCAAATAGAAGATTTAACAAAAATTGCAACGTCAACATTATCAGAAATAACTCATTACACATCAGTTGGAATAGGACCACGAGTTGCGAGCCAAAATATAGAAGAAGTTAAATTTGTATTGTTAGGTAGCAGGATTTTAATGGCAATAATTCTAACAGAGAGTGGACTTGTAAAAGAAACAATAATTAAGTTTGATGAAGACGTAACGCAAGAACAAGTTGATACAATAACGTATTTGTTTAACAACAAACTAAAAGGAAAACCACTTACTCAAATAGATAAACCGATGGAAGAATACATGCATTCAGAAATGAGTAGTGTATTAAATGTGGTAAAACCTGTATTAGAGCAGTTAAATAAAGCAATAAACGAAGACACACCGATTTATATGGAGGGAGCCAATAAATCGTTTGATTTGCCAGAATTCAAGAGCTTAGATATAGCCAAAAATTTCGTAAATATATTAGATACAGACAAGACTAAACAGATGATAGATGTTTTGAATAGTGATGATAATCAAGATGAAATAAATGTTTACATTGGTGATGAAAATGTGGATGAAGCTCTAAAAGACTTTAGCATAATAACATTTAAACATAAAGAAGAAGGAAAAGATTTAGGAACGATTGCTATAATTGGACCTACCAGAATGGACTATTCAAAAGTAATATCGGCAATGAAATATATTAGTAAAAAGTTAGGCGAAAATAGCGAAACACCAAAACTAGACAATCCAAATTCTAAAGAGAGAAAGGATGATGATAATGGATAAAGAGAAAAAAGTGCAAGAAGAAAAAGAGAAAAAGCAAGAAGTAAAAAAAGAAGAAAAGACAGAAAATAAAGAAAAAGAATTAAATGAGCAAATATCAAAATTAAAAGATGAATTGGCAGACGTAAAAGATAGACATACAAGACTTATTGCAGAATTCGACAATTTAAAGAAAAGAAGTGCAAAAGAAAGAGAAGGGTTATACAATTCGATAATAGGGGATATAATATCATCATTATTACCAGTAATTGATAACTTAGAAAAAGCAACAGAAGCCGAGACAAAAGATGAAGAATACAAAAAAGGAATAGAACTTGTATTAAAGCAATTTAAAGATGTGCTTACAGCAAATGGAGTAAAAGAAATAGAGGCAGTAGGACAACCTTTTGATCCAGAATTACATGAGGCAGTAAGCATGATACAAGATGAAAAACTTGGAGAAAAAATAGTTGCACAAGAATATAGAAAAGGCTACATGATAGGCAACAAAGTTATTCGTCATTCTATGGTTGTTGTAGCAAACTAAAATTAATTCTAAGCGTCGTCTTACTCCGTTAAATTTATTACTAATTATCCTCAATGTACTACACAAAGTACATTTCCGGTAATTAGAATAAATTTGCCTTGTAATATTTGCTTTTAATTAATTTAACGATTTT
>FR880037.1 GCA_000435175.1 Clostridium sp. CAG:245 | reverse complement strand
AACCTCCTTAAATTTGCATAGCAAAACTGCTATACTTAAATTTAGTTATTAAAAATTCAACTATAATATATTTAGTTTATGTTTGGAATATATTCTAATAAGAATTTAAATAATTAATTGATTAAAAAAATTGATTAGTTCGTTTTCATGAACTTTAAAAAATAATTTAGAATTTTGCCTTCCGCAAAATATGTATCGTATAAAAATTGTATTGTCCATTTCAGAAATATAATAGATAATTCTATATTTTTCACAGATTCTTTCTCGAAACTGCTTATCTGAAAATTCTGGAACATTTCTACCAATATACGGCGAATCTTGTAAATCATAAATTGTATCATATATTTTATTGACTATTCTATTTGCATAATTAGAAGAAATATTATATGAATAATTATATATATCTGTAATTGCAGACTTTGCATCATCCGATATTATTATTTGCATGCTTTTCCTCCAATTCATTAATGTGTTGTCTTAATTCTTCTAATGTGCAAATCCTACCATTTTTTATATCTTCTTCACTTTCTTGTAATTTGGCATAGAAAAATAAGTCATAAATAATATCATATAGAGTATTTTCTTGTACATTTACTTTATTTAAAGATTTTTTCAAAAATTCCATTTGCTTTGCCTCCTTTTAATTTAAATCTTATTTTCAAATATTTTTTTAAGATTTTCATAATTAAAATGTTTATCAGTACCCGGAATAATAGTAGTTTCATCTTCTCCATACCTTTTGATATATTCCACCATAAGCTTAAACACCATTTCTGTTGGTTTTAATCCATCAAAATAATCATCTGGTACAGAATTAACAATATCTATCATTCTTTGTTTTACATCTGGCATATCTTCCACTCCCATCTTTAAATTTATACATAATATACCATAAAATTAAATTCATTATACATCTTTCGCTATAGCAAAAGATTACTATTTTTTCTCATTTAGTATTGCTTTTACCTCTTCTTCTTTTAATTCAACAGCTTTAGCAATCTGTTCTATAGATATATTAAGTTCATGTAACTTTTTTATTACAGCCTTTTTTTGTTTTTCTATTCCAATTACTAGTCCATCTGCTAAGCCTTTTTCTCTTGCTTCTTCTGCCTCTTTTTTTAATTGTAATC
>FR880036.1 GCA_000435175.1 Clostridium sp. CAG:245 | reverse complement strand
TTATTAAATAGAATTTACTTTTTCAATTAACAAAATAATAAAATTTGACTGTTTTAAAGCAAAACTATTGTTTTTTCTATCAATCTGTGATATCATAGATACCGTAAAACATACCTTACTCATGGTTTTAGGATAAAACTCCACTAAATCTAAGAATAAGGCAAATAAAAATTAGGAGGAAATGAAAATGACAAAGGAAAGAAAACAAGAAATTATTGCTACTTACAGAAGAGATGAAAAGGATACTGGTTCTCCAGAAGTTCAAATAGCTCTTTTAACAGAAAGAATCAATAATTTAACAGAACATTTAAAAACACATCAAAAAGATAATCACTCAAGAAGAGGATTATTACAAATGGTTGGAGCTAGAAGAAGCTTATTAAACTATTTAGCTAAAGAAGATGTTCAAAGATACAGAGACATCGTAGAAAAATTAGGACTTAGAAAATAATAAAGACATAGGGCGTTTTACAAATGATAAAGCGCCCATTTTTACAAATTTACAGAAAAAATTTTTGTTATTTTGATGCAAAAAAGCATAAAATAATAAAAAATTCATTTTAAAGTCACATTAAAGTTGTATAACCATACTTGTAAAATTAGAGGTAGCTTGTATAAAATGTTATGTTTTAAAATAATTCAACATACAAAGAATAACTTAAATAACATTTTATAGAGGTTACAATCTAAGTACAAGTATTGCTTATAAATAAATTAAAAGGAGAGATATTATGTACAGAAAATTTGAAACAGAGTTAGCTGGAAGAAAGCTAACAGTTGAAACAGGAAGAGTTGCAGAACTTGCAAATGGTGATGCAATTATTCACTATGGAGACACAGTTGTAATGGTAAATGTTACAGCATCTAAAGAACCAAGAGAAGGAATTGATTTCTTCCCACTATCAGTTGATTACGAAGAGAAACTATATGCAGTTGGAAAGATTCCAGGAAGCTTCCAAAAAAGAGAAGGAAAGCCAGCAGACAAGGCTATTTTAACATCAAGAGCTATAGATAGACCTATCAGACCTTTATTTCCAAAGGATTTTAGAAATGATGTATGTGTTGTTGCAACAGTTTTATCTGTTGAGCAAGATAACAGCCCAGAAGTTTGTGCTATGATTGGTGCATCAGTTGCATTATCAATTTCTGATATACCATTTGGTGGACCAACAGCAGCTGTAAATGTTGGATATGTTGATGGACAAATTGTTATAAACCCAACAGTTGCTCAAAGAGAACATAGCAGATTAAAATTAACTGTTGCTGGAACTATGGAAAAGGTTACAATGATTGAAGCAGGAGCAGATGAAATACCAAACGACACAATGCTAGATTGTATAAAAGCAGGACATGAAGAAATTAAAAAGCTTTGCAAATTCATAGAAGGAATAAAAGAAGAAGTTGGAAAGCCAAAATTTGAATATGTTTCTTTTGCAACAGACAAAGATGTATATGCTGAAATTAAAGAAAACTTCAAAGAGAGAATGTATCAAGATGTACAAGCTGTGGATAAAGAAGTTAGAGATGCTAATATGGATAAATTAGCAGAAGATATTCAAGCATATTTTGTTGAAAAATATGGAGAAGAAGAGACAGAAGCAAAGAGCACAGAGATTGCAAACAGCATACACGACCTAGAAAAAGAATGTGTAAGAGAGATGATCTTTAAAGAGCACAAACGTCCAGATGGAAGAAGAATAGATGAAATAAGACCACTATCTTGTGAAGTTGGAGTTTTACCAAGAGTACACGGAAGTGCAATATTTACAAGAGGTCAAACACAAGTATTATCAGTAGTAACACTTGGAACAAAATCTGAAGAACAAGAATTAGATGGATTAGACGAAGAAGAATCTAAGAGATACATGCATCAATACAACTTCCCATCTTACTCAGTTGGCGAAGCAAGACCATCACGTGGACCAGGAAGAAGAGAAATTGGACACGGTGCATTAGCTGAAAAAGCTCTAGTTCCAGTAATTCCATCAGAAGATGAATTTCCTTATACAATAAGAGTTGTGTCAGAAGTATTATCTTCAAATGGTTCAACATCACAAGCAAGTATTTGCGGAAGCACTCTAGCACTTATGGACGCAGGTGTTCCAATAAAGAAACCAGTAGCAGGAATATCAACAGGACTTGTTACATCAAAAGAAAATCCAGATGAATATGTAATGCTTACAGATATTCAAGGAATAGAAGATTTCTTCGGAGACATGGACTTCAAGGTTGGTGGAACAAAAGATGGTATAACAGCTATCCAAGTTGACATTAAAAACGATGGACTAACATATGATATAATCAAAGAAGCTTTTGAAAGAACAAAAGTTGCACGTGATTATATATTAGACGAAATAATGAAACCACAAATAGCAGAGCCAAGAGCTGAATTATCTAAATACGCACCAAGAATAATTACAACAACAATCAATGTAGACAAGATTAAAGATGTAATAGGACCTGGTGGAAAAATGATAAACAAAATTATAGATGCAACAGGTGTTAAAATAGACATCGAAGAAGACGGAAGAGTTTGCATTTACACAGACGATGCGGAAAACGGAAAGAAAGCTTTAAAGATGATTGAAGATATTGCAAAAGATATCGAAGTTGGAAAAGTTTATGACGGAAAAGTTACAAGAATAATGAACTTTGGAGCTTTTGTTGATATTGGTGGAGGAAGAGAAGGATTACTTCATATTTCTAAAATATCAAACAAGAGAGTTGAAAAAGTTGAAGATGTTTTAGCAGTAGGCGATGAAATTAAAGTAAAAGTTTATGAAATAGATAATCAAGACAGAATTAACTTAACAATGAAAGACTTAGAAGAAAATAAAGAAAACAAAGAAAAACACGTAGAAGAATAATAAATGCAACACGTAAAAGTAGCAATAAATATCAAAATTCGACAATAGTTGCAAATATATGAATAAGTAGTATAATATAGATGTGGGGAACGAAAATTCCCCAACATTATAATAATTGAAGGATTGATAAAATGAAGTATTTATATATAATACAACAAGCAATGGTTTGGATTTTAACTATATATTGGGTATATCAGTTGATAGTAAGTTTATGTTCACTTGTAAAATTAAAAGATAAACCATTGGTTGAAGAAAAGGACCATAAGTTTATGGCAATTTTGCCAGCTCATAATGAGGAAAATGTTATAGGAAACCTAATAGAAAGCTTGAAAAAACAAGATTATCCTGCCAATTTAATAGATATTTATGTAATTGCAGATAATTGTACGGATAATACGGTTAAGATTGCAAAAGAAGCTGGAGCTATTGTTTTAGAGAGAAAAGAAGATGACCCGAAAAAAAGAACAAAAGGGGCTGCTCTTCAATGGTTTTTAAAACAAAAAATAGAAGAAAATGCAGATTATGATGCATTCTGCGTATTTGATGCAGATAACATTGTAGATAAGGGATTCTTTACTGCAATGAACAAAAAACTTTGCCAAGGTGAAGAAGTTGTTCAAGGTTATAGAGATATAAAAAATCCAACAGATAGCTGGGTTTCTGCAGGATATGCAATATTCTATTGGACAATGCACAGATTCTATCATTTAGCTAGATACAATTTGGGCTTATCAGCTCTTTTGAATGGAACTGGATTTATGGTTAAATTTGATATAATAAAACCAACAGGTTGGAACACAGACACTCTAACAGAGGATATAGAATTCTCTTTGAAACGTATAATACAAGGTAAAAGAGTTGGCTGGGCAACAGATGCAATAGTATATGATGAACAACCAGTAGGATTTAAACAATCATGGTCACAAAGATCAAGATGGACAATAGGACATATTCAATGTTTACAAGAATATACAAAACCACTAGCTGGGGCTGTGAAGAAAAATAAAACATTGATGAATTTTGATGGACTTTTATACATGATGGGAAGTATTCCAATGTTTATAATGACTATTGTGTTATTGTTAATAAACTTTGTAATGTTCATATTTGGTGGAATGACACCAATGGATTTATTAATAAACTGCTTAAGATATATATTACCAACATTTTTCTTGCCAATATTTGTTGGAATTGTAATAATGATAATTGAAAGAAAACCAATAAGACCAATGTTAAAGGGACTTGCTTTATACCCATTGTTCTTAGGCTCATGGTTATTAATAAACTTCAAATGCTTATTCGTACGTGATACAAAGTGGGAAAAGATAGACCACGTAAGAGATATAAAAATAAAAGATGTTGCTTAAACGAATATAAATTTAAAAAATTATAAAAGAGGTACAATAAAAGGAAACTGCTGAAAAAGTAGATTCCGTTTATTGTACTTCTTTTCTTAAATATTTTATAAAATATATAGACATTTTTATGGAAATAATGTAAAATATTAACGTAGAAAGTAAGTATTTAGTGGATGTGTGGTTGCCTTTTGACCTTGATTTCTTATCAAGAGTTGGGAGGTGAGGCTATGTTAGAGATTTTTATGTTCCTAGCTATAGGATTAATGATTTCAATAACAATAAATTTAGCCTTGCTATGTATTATATACATACAATGGATAAATAAGCAAATAAAATAAAAAACTGCACATTGCTTAAAATTTTCGATTACAGAGCAGTGTGCAGTTTGCAATATATTTGGCAACTACATTTCTGTAATTGCTTACTTTCTACGTTTATTATACATCAAATGAAGCAAATATGTCAATTAATTTTATAAAATTTATATATAAGGGGAATGTGATTAAAATGGGAGAAAAACTTCAAAAAATTTTAAAACCAAAGCTTATACATATAGCAGTAATTGTGCTTGGAATAATATTCATGAGTCTATCAATATTGCATACAAATATGTGGTTTGATGAGAGTTATACAATAGGAATTGTAAGACATTCTTTTTCAGAAATATGGAATATAACAAGTTATGATGTACATCCACCATTTTATTATTTCTGTTTGCATATTTTAAATTTAATATTTGGAGAGAATATTATTGTTTATAGATTGTTTTCAGCAATCACGATTGCATTAACTGCAATACTTGGATATACACACATTCGTAAAGACTTCGGAGAAAAAGTTGGTTTTTGGTTTTCTTTCTTAACACTAATGTTACCTGTATCTGCACAATACGCTGGAGAAATAAGAATGTATTCTTTAGGAATGCTTTTGGGAACTATTATGTGTATATATGCTTATAGAATTTATAAGAAAGACATTCATAAATTAACATATGTATTTTTCGGACTAAGTAGCTTGGCTTTAGCATACACTCATTATTATGGAGTGCTATTGGCAGGAGTTATAAACTTGGCTCTATTCATATATTTAATCAAGAATAGAAAAGAAAGAAAACAAGATTTAATAAAATATACAATAACGGCAGTGTTACAGGTTGTTGCTTATTTACCATGGCTTATAGTGTTTGCAAGCCATTTAAAAGGAACAGGTTTTTGGATCACATTAACTTTCCCTGGCTCAATATATGAAATATTAACAGTTCAATATAAAGGAAATTTAACATTCCAGCCAATAATACTATCAACAGCTTTTTATGCTTATTTAATTTATATGGTAACAAGCACACCAAAAGAAGAAAGAAAACCTGGAACTTGGGGATTCATCATTTATATAGGAATAATCCTTTTAGTGTTAGTAATTTGTGGATTATTACATAGTGTAATATTGTTAAGTAGATATTTGTTAATTTTAAATGGAGCGTTCATGTTTTCAATTGCATACTTCATGGCAAGAGATACAAACAAAGTGCGCATGATATCAATTTGCTTAGTAATATTGACTTTGTCGGCAATTAGCAACTGTAGAACAATAAGAGAAAATTATGCTATAAACAACAGAGATTTTAAGACATATTTAAATGAAAACATTGAAGATGGGGATATAATTATATATTCTGGAGCAATAAATGGTGCTGTTATAACGACAGAAGTATCACAAAACCATGATAATACGTCATATTTCTACAATAAAGAACATTGGGGAGTACATGATGCCTACAAAGCTTTTGCACCATATATGGTAATAGAAGAAGACTTATCAAAAATTTTAGACGATTATACGGGAAGAATTTGGATTGTAGAAAATGAAAATACACATCAATTATATGATGAAATTGCAGAAAAATATGATGTGAAAAAGCTTGATGAAAAGCAATTTATAGATGAGTATAAGGATTATAGATATACTTTTGAACTCATTGAAAAATAATTAGAAGTTTTTCAAGCATGTAAGAATAAAAAAGGAAGTGAAATAAAGTGGAAAAACAAAAAATGAGAGTCTTGGCTTTTGTTGGACCATCTGGAACTGGCAAGAGTTACAGAGCACAATTAGTTGCAAGAGAAAATAACATTCATTACATAATAGATGATGGTCTGTTAATAAATGAAAATGAAGTATTAGCAGGCACATCAGCAAAAAAGGCTCCAACTAAAATAGAGACTGTAAAACATGCACTTTTTATAGAAGAAAAAGAACAAGCTGATATGAAAAAAGCTTTCAAAAAATACAAACCAGATAGTTTATTGATTTTGGGAACATCAGACAAAATGATACAGAAAATAATAGAAAGCTTGGATTTACCACCTCTTGAGAAAACAATTTATATAAACGAAGTTGCAACAGAAGAAGAGATGGAAAAGGCTCGTAATATACGTGTTACACAAGGAAAACACGTAATACCAGTACCAACATTTGAAATAAAAAAGGATTTTTCTGGATATATTCTAGATCCACTACAAATATTTAAATCAAAAGGTGGAACACCTTATATATCAGAAAAATCAATAATAAGGCCTACTTTTAGTTATCTTGGAAAATTTACTATATCGGACAGTGTGTTTAGACAAATTGCCGAAAGAGTAGCCAAGAAAATGCCAGAAATATATGATGTTTCCAGAATAAGGACTCAAAACTATGGAGATGGAATATCAATATACTTAGAGGTAATTATAAATTATGGAAATAATATTATAGAGGTATTACAGAATTATAAAGCAAGGGTAAAAAAAGAAATAGAAAAACAAACTGCGATGAATATAATAAAAATTGATTTAGTTGCAAAGGGAATTCATATGAATGAAGAATAAAAAATATGCAAAGTGTATGGAAAGTACATTTTGGGGACGGAGAAGAAAATGTCTTTTATAGTAGCAATAGATGGACCTGCAGGAACAGGCAAAGGAACTATGGCAAGCAGATTGTCAAAAAAATATAATCTAGTAAATATAGATACTGGTGCAACTTATAGATGTGTTACACTAGAAATGATGAACCAAAATATTGGAATGGATGAAGAAGAGAAAATTGCAGAAATGTTAAAGAGCATTCAAATAGAATTAAGTACTGAAAAAGGAAAACAAAAAGTATTTTTGAATGGTCAAGATGTAACTGATAAAATAAGAAGCAAGGAAGTATCTGCAAATGTATCACCTGTTTCAAGTATAAAGCAAGTAAGAGTTGCAATGGCAGGGCTTCAAAGAAAAATGGCTCAAGGAAAAGATGTAATAATGGAAGGAAGAGACATTGGAACTGTAATATTTCCAAATGCAGACGTAAAAATATATCTTAACGCAAATGTAGAAGTAAGAGCTAAAAGAAGAGTTAAACAAAACGAAGAAAAAGGCATCGAAATGTCATATGAAGAGGTTTTAGAAAATATAAAGAAACGTGATAAAAATGACATGGAAAAAGAGATGGGAGCCTTAAAAGTGGCAGAAGATGCAGTGGTTATAGATGGCTCAGAAATGACTATAAAAGAAGTAGAAAAAGCCATAAGCAATGTAATAGATAAAAAATTAAAGGAAAAAAAAGAGCAAGAAAAAATATATTGGGTAAGACCAGAAACGACATGGAAGAAGATAGAAAGAGCGACTATAAAAGCAATTTTACATGCTTTTTACAAGGTTGTGTTTAGAATAGAAAAAATAAATGAAGAAAACCTTCCTATGGAGGGACCTGTAATTGTTTGTGCTAATCACTTAAATACCTGGGATGCAATAGGATTAGTAACTGCAAGCAAGAGAAGAATAAGATTTATTGCAAAAGAAGAACTATTTCACAACAAATTTCTAAACTGGTTTGCACATGTATTTGATGTTATTCCTGTAAAGAGAGGAATGAGAGATATAGAGGCAATGAAAATGAACCTTACAGCATTAAAAAATGGTGAGGCACTCGGCTTGTTTCCTGAAGGAACAAGAAAAGGCTTAGCAAAAGGTGCAAAAGTACAAAATGGAGCAGCATATATGGCTTTAAAAACAAAAACAAAAGTAGTACCAGTTGGAATACAAGGAACATTCAAACCTTTTACTAAAGTAAAATTAAACTATGGCAAGCCACTAGATTATACAAATTACGAACCAAAAAATCCAGAAAAAGAAGATATAGAAAAGGCAACAAAAGAAATTATGGACAGCATAATTATGTTGACAAATCAAGCAAAATAATGTATAATTGACAACAGAAAATCGCCCAATAGGGACGCCCCTTTTTGGGCGAAAAAGTTATTGTTTTATAGCATTTCAGTTTTGGAATTGTTATAAAAATACTAAAACTTCGAAAAACACAGTCAAAATAGACTCAAAACTATATAGAAATGAAGGATTTTTATGGAAAAATTTGAAGATAATTTAACATTTGAAGATATAATAAATCAAACTTTTAAGAAAGTAAAAGTTGGAAGTACCATAACAGGTACAATAGTTGAAATTAATGGAAAAGGCGAAATATTTGTAGATATCGGTTATAAAGCAGATGGAATTATACCAAGAAACGAATATTTTAGTGAAAAAGGACTAGAACCAGCTGATGAATATAAGGTTGGAGATAAGATAAAAGCAGATGTATTGAAATTAAATGACGGACAAGGCAATGTATTAATGTCTTGTAAACACGCAAAAATAAAAGAAATAAGAAAAGAATTCAAAGAAAAAGTAGACAACAAAGAAGTATTTGAAGAAGAAGTTAAGCAGACTAATAAAAATGGATTAGTCGTATTATACAAGAATTTAATTAGAGTATTTATACCAATTTCATTATCAGAAGTTGGAAGAGACGAAGATGTAAGCTCTTATAAAGGAAAAACAATTAGATTTAGAGTTATAGAAAACGATGAAAGAGCAAAGAAAATTATCGGTTCTGTAAAAGATTTAGTTGAGGAAGAAAAGAAAGCAAAAGAAGAAGAATTTTGGAACAACATTGAAGTTGGAAAGAAATATACAGGTACTGTAACAGCAATAAGCGATTATGGAGCATTTGTTGATATTGGTGGTGCACAAGGCTTGTTACACATATCGGAAATGACTTGGGGAAGAAATCAAAACCCAAGAGATATATTAGAAGTTGGACAAAGCATTGAAGTAAGTGTAAAAGAGCTTGATAAAGAAAATAAGAGATTCAAATTATCTTATGAGAAAAAAGGTCCAAATCCTTGGAATAAAGTAGAAGAAAAATACCATGTTGGAGATGTGGTAAAAGTAAAAATTTCTAAAATAATGCCTTTTGGAGCATTTGCAGAATTAGAAAAAGGAATAGAGGGACTAATTCATATTTCACAAATCTGTGAAAGAAAAATAGCAAAGCCAGAAGAAGAACTTCAAGTTGGACAAAAAGTAAATGCGAAAATAATAAACATAGATTTTGAAAACAAAAAAATAGAACTATCGATAAGAGAATTAGAAGGAACATCACAAGAATATAAAGAGAATGCATAATAAAATTTCGCCCAGAGGGGATGCCCCCTTTTTGGGCGAAAACCTTGGAGCGTGTTAGACATATGATAAAATAAACGCTTTTTAAAATGTAAATTTATATGACTTTTATGATGTTAAGGATAACTAGTAAAATCATATTCTATGAGAAATAATAAAAACTAAAATAATTAAATTAAAATCGCCCAAAAAGGGACGTCCCCATTGGGCGAAGAGGGGGAAAAATGAATAACAAAAATATTAGAAATATTGCAATAATTGCACACGTTGACCATGGTAAAACTACATTGGTTGATGCACTTTTAAAACAGAGCCATGTTTTCAGAGAGAATGAACAAGTAGCAGAAAGAGTAATGGACTCTGGAGATATCGAGAAGGAAAGAGGAATTACAATTCTTTCTAAAAATACATCTGTTATGTATAATGGAGTAAAAATTAATATAGTTGATACTCCTGGACATGCTGATTTCGGTGGAGAAGTTGAGCGTGTATTAAAGACTGTTGATGGTGTTTTATTATTGGTAGATGCTTTTGAAGGCCCAATGCCTCAAACAAGAGAAGTTTTAAAGAAAGCTTTAGCACTTAACCTAAAACCAATAGTTGTAATAAACAAAATAGATAGACCAGGTGCAGAACCTGAAAAAGCATTAGACAAGGTTATAGAATTATTCATAGAATTAAATGCTTCTGATGAACAATTAGATTTCCCAGTTATTTATGCATCAGCTAAAAATGGAATTGCAAAAATGAATTTGTCAGATGATTCTGATAACATTACTTGCATATTTGATACAATAATCGATAAGATTGAACCTCCAACATGTGATATGGATGGAACAATGCAAATGTTAGTATCTAACATAGATTATGATGATTATTTAGGAAGAATTGCAATAGGAAGAATCGAACGTGGTAAAATAAAGAATGGAATGCCAGTTTCAATTTGTAAACAAGAAAAAAATACACAAGGAAAAATTGCTAAATTGTTCACATACATGGGATTAAAAAGAGTTGAAGTTGATGAAGTTGACGCCGGTGATATAGTTGCTATATCAGGTATTCCAGATATCAGCATCGGAGATACAATTTGTGATTTAGCAAACCCAGAAAAAATACCATTTGTAAACATAGATGAACCAACAGTTTCTATGACATTTAGTGTAAACAATGGACCTTTTGCGGGACAAGAAGGAGAATTTGTTACATCAAGACACATCAGAGACAGATTATTCAAAGAGCTAGAAAGAAACGTAAGTTTACGTGTTAAGGAAACTGCTTCTCCAGATAGCTTCGAAGTTTGCGGACGTGGAGAATTACACTTATCTGTATTAATAGAAGAAATGAGAAGAGAAGGATACGAACTTCTAGTATCTCGTCCAAAGGTTATTTTCAAAGAGATTGATGGTGTAAAATGTGAGCCAATAGAGGACTTAGTTGTAAACGTACCAGACGATGCAATCGGAACAGTTATAGAAAAATTAGGAAGACGTAAAGCTGAAATGAAGAATATGGAACCAGCAGAAGCCGGACATACAAAAATAGAATTTAAGATTCCAGCACGTGGATTAATTGGTTATAGAACAGAATTCTTAACAGATACAAAGGGAACTGGAACAATGAACTCAATATTCGATTGCTATGAGCCATACAAAGGAGACATTCAAGCAAGAACAAGAGGAGTTTTAGTTGCATTCGAACAAGGAACATCAATCACTTATGGATTGTACAATGCTCAATTAAGAGGAGAATTATTCATAGGACCTGGTGTGGAAGTTTATGAAGGAATGATAGTTGGTATAAACTCTAGAAATGAAGATATTTCTATAAACGTTTGTAAAGAAAAACACCTTACAAACACAAGAGCTTCTGGATCTGATGATGCATTAAGATTGGTTCCACCAATTCAATTATCATTAGAAAAAGCAATAGAATTCATTGCAGAAGACGAACTTGTTGAAGTAACACCAAAAAATATTAGACTAAGAAAAGTAATATTAAACAACAAAGACAGAGAAAAAGCTGCAAGAAGATAGAAAAATTGATTCTTTGAGAGAAAACAACTTCGCTCGAAGAATCAATTCTTTTTCGCCCCAAAAGGGGCGTCCCTATTGGGCGAAAATTTTGTCGAATGATTCTTTTGGAAAATATAAAAACTTTATTGCAAAAAAATGAAAATGTAGTATAATATTTTTGTAAGTTTTTGATAATTTTACAATTTTATTAGTACAATTTTTCTTATGTTTGTTACGGGACATGTTACACTAAATTAAAAGGAAGAACACCGCAAATGAAAATTGCAAAAAAAACAGGCATTCGTGAGATGCCTGTTTTTGCTAAATTTGTAAAGGATTCAGATTTATATTATAAAGGGGAAAAAGTAAGAATGAAAAATGAATATGAAATAACAGTATTAGATATAGATGTTATGGAAATTGAAAAAAAATTATTAGAGATTGGAGCTGTAAAAGAGGGCGAATTTTTTCAGAAAAGAAATTTATATAATTTTCACGAAGAATATAGAGGCCGATTTATTAGATTAAGGACAAATGGAACTAAAACGACATTAACAATTAAGGAAAAATCTGCTAAAAAAGAAATAGGTAGTGTAAAGGAATTAGAAGTGGAAGTGTCAGATTTTGAAAAAACCGATGAAATATTGAATATGTTAGGGTATGAACATAGTATGTACCAAGAAAACAAAAGAACTATATATAGATTAGGAAATATAGAGTTTGATATTGATTCATGGCCTATGATTCCAACTTATCTTGAAATTGAAGGGAAAAGTAAAGAGCAAGTAGAAGAAATGATTGAAAAATTAGAAATTGATAAGAATAAATTATCTTTAGATAAAGTAAGTGAAATTTATAAAAAATACGGATTTGATATACATGACTATAAGGATTTAAGATTCGAAAATTAGAAAATGGGAAGAAATAGGAATAATCTAAGTAGAGGCGTGCAAAATTATATAAATTTACATAAAAAGTTTAAATTCCCTTAAAAACTTGCTAAAATGGGACATTTAGTGTTATAATTAATGTCGAGTTTATAAGAATTGAGATAATATATAAGAGGGAAAAGTAAAATGAACAAGGATGAACTACTAAAAATAAAAGAAAATGCACTTGAAAGACATATTCCAATTATTATGGATGACACTTTAGAAGTTATAGATAAATATTTAACAGAGAAAAGACCAGAAAAAATACTTGAAATTGGCACGGCTGTTGGATATTCTGCAATGTGTTTTTCTGAATATTTAAGAGATGGTGGAAAGATTGACACTATTGAAAGAGATGAAGAAAGAATTGCAGAAGCTAAAGAGAATATAAAAAAGGTTGGAGTAGAAGAAAAAATAAACATTTATGAAGGAGATGCTGTCGAAATTCTTCCAACTATGAACGATAAATATGATGTTGTGTTTATAGATGCCGCTAAGGGAAAATATCCATTTTTCTTGGAGCATGCATTAAGAATGCTAAAAGATGATGGAATTATTTTTGCAGATAATATTTTGTATAAAGGTTATGTAATGAGTGATTACAATAAGCACAAACAACGTACAGCTGTTACTCATTTAAGACAGTATATTAAGGAAACTACTGAAAATCCAGAACTTGAAACTGAAATATTGGAAGTTGGAGATGGACTGGCAATTACAAAGAAAAGAATTGAAAAATAGTTATAGCTCAAGTATGATAGAATAAAGAAATAATAATAGGAGATTATGAAATGAAAAAACCAGAATTATTGGCCCCAGCAGGGTCTTTTGAAAAAGCTAAGGTTGCATTTATGTATGGAGCCGATGCTGTATATTGCGGAACTGCTTCACTTTCGCTTAGAAGTAGAGCAGAAGTTGACGATAACGACTTGGAAAAAACAATAAAATATGCACACAGCATTGGAAAAAAAGTGTATGCAGCACTAAATATTTATGCATGGGACACAAATTATGAAGAAATAGAAAAGCAGGTAAAAATGCTAGATGAAGTACATGTTGATGCAATAATTGCCTCTGACGGTGGAGTTATTCAAAAGATTAGAGAGATTGCTCCAAACATAGAAATACATGTAAGTACTCAGGCAAATGTTGTAAGCTATCATGCTGCAAAGTTTTGGTATGATAACGGAGCTAAAAGAGTAATTCTAGGCAGAGAAACAAGCAAAGACCAAATTCAAGAGATAATGAAGAATAAGCCAGAAGATTTAGAAGTTGAAATGTTTATACACGGAGCTTTGTGCTGGGCATATTCTGGAAGATGTTTCTTAAGCGAATATTTATCTTGCAGGTCAGCAAACTTAGGTGATTGTTCACAAAGCTGTAGATGGGCATATAATATGTATTTAGAAGAAAAGAATAAACCGGGAAATCTAATGCCTGTTGAAACAGATGAAAATGGAACATACATATTATCATCAAAAGATTTGTGCTTGATAAAAGAAATTCCACAAATAATAGAAATGGGCGTTGATAGCTTAAAAATTGAAGGAAGACTTAAAACAGAATATTATTTAGCATCTGTTGTAAATGTATATAGAAACGCAATAGACGATTACATGGCAAATCCAGAAGGATATGACTATACAAAATATTTAAAAGAACTTGAAAAAGTAAAGACTAGAGGACTTACAACATTCTATTTTAATGACAGAAATAATAAAGATTTCCAAGAATACGAAGGAAAACAATATAATCCAGATTATGAATTTGGAGGCAAAATTCTTGAAGAAAAATCAGCAAATTCAAGAGTATTAATAGAAATAAAGAACAAATTAAGTGTTGGAGACACATTGGAATTGATAATCCCAAATGAAATAAAACCACAGGCATTCGCAATAGAAAAATTATATGATAGTGAAACTAACGAAGAGATAAGTACAGTAAATCCAGGAAAACAAGGACAGACAGTAATATTAGAAATTCCTTTTGAAGTGAAAAAAGGGTGGATATTAAGAAGAAAAAAATAATAAAAAAGGCATAAAATTTTAATGTTTTATGCCTTTTTATAGTTTAAGTACTTACTGTATTTTCTAAATTAGCTAATTTATATGATAATATTAAACTAACAAAAAATATAGGATAGCAAATTAATCCCAAAATGCCATGCGCAAAACCTGGAAATAGCACGAAAACAGAACCAATAGTGAATCCGATAATACATAATGAAGTTGTCTGATGGTGTTTATCAAATAAATATTTTATAATTCGTATCCACAGTAAACAACCAAAGAAAAGCCCGATTCCCATTGGAACTAAAATGTGGAAATTGATTGTTGCAACTGCATCTATGTACGTTGTGTAAACTCCTAAACACATTAAAATTACAGTATTGCTAATTCCTGGTACTACAATTCCAACAGACATTAAAAAACCAGAAAGTATTAAATATAAATAACTTGACGATGCGGAACTTGTAGTGCCTAAACTTAAAGATTTTTCTATAAATATTAGAGCAATTCCAAATAAAAAAGAAATAATCATTGGAATTATATTTTTTATTTCAACATATTTATTAGTAGAAGCTTGTTTGAAAAGAGATGGAATGGTTCCTAAAATGAGCCCAATAAAAGCATAGCAAGATTGAAATTTATATAAGGAAAAAAAGTATTTTATTACATTTCCAAACAATACTACGCCAACTATTCCGCCGAGTCCAATTGGAAATAAGAAAAGAAAATTTGTCTTAAAATCCTTAAAAAAATTTATTATGCTATTAACAAGTTTTTCATAAATGCCAAATATAACGCAAAATACTCCACTGCTGACACCAGGCAGAATAGCACCAAATCCCATCAATATACCAATTAAAAAATTGTAAAAGTATTTCATAAATTACCTCCAGATGATATAATATATGCAATATAGGAACAATTTATTAGAAAAGAGATGATAGTATGAAAAATTTAACATTAAGAGAAAAAATCGGTCAAATGTTGATTATAAAAATACAGGGAAAAGAAATAACAAATGAAACAAAGAGAATGATTGAAGAATATAAAGTTGGAGGAATAATTCTTTATAGGAAAAACTATGACACATATGAAGAAATGATAAATTTAATAAATGAAATTAAAAAGGTAAACCACAAAAGTGGTAATATGCCGCTATTTATAAGTATAGATCAAGAAGGCGGAAGAGTGAATAGAATGCCTCGAGAGTTAAAAAATATAAAGAGTGCTGGAAAGCTGGTTGCAAAGGATAATATAGAAATAATAGAGCAGGCTGGAATGGTAACTGCACAAATGTTAAAAGAATCTGGTTTTAATATGGATTATGCACCTGTGCTAGATATACAGAGATTTGAGGATGGGCATGCTATTGGAGACAGGTGCTATGGTAAAAATGCAGAAGAAGTAATTAAAAATGGAATACAAATAATGAAAGAATTAGCTAATGGAGGAGTGATTCCAGTTATAAAACATTTTCCCGGTCATGGACTTACAAAAAAAGATTCTCATTTTTTCTTGCCAGTGATAGACGCTAAAATTGAAAATTTAGAAAAAGAAGATATATTACCTTTTAAAAGAGCAATTGGGCAAAATGCTGAAGTTATAATGGTAGGGCATTTAGTTGTAAAAGACGTAGATAAGAAAAATCCTGCATCTCTATCAAAAACGGTAATTAATGATTATTTAAGAAACAAATACCAATACAAAGGTCTAGTAATGACAGACGATTTAAAGATGAGGGCAATAAGCTTAAGATATGGATATGTAAAAGCCACGATGAAAGCATGCAAAGCAGGAGCAGATATAATAATGATAGGAGCGCCTCACAACACAGTAATTCACGCAATACATAAAATAGAAAAGAATGTTAAGAATAAAAAAATAGACATAAATCAAATAGATAAAAGCGTGGAAAAAATAATTAAACTTAAAGAAAAATACAAAATAACAGATGAACCGGCAAAAGGTTGTAATATTGACGAAATAAATAGAAAAATTGAAAAGATAAATATGAAATTACAATAGAAAAATTTTAAAAAAATGTATAATAAAAAATAAACAAAGACCAATTAATATTTTTAAACGAAACTGGAAGTGCACCTTCTGAAAAGTACGAAGATGCTCTTACCAAGCACAATGTGCCGAGACTTTATAAAAATGTGAATTGGTCTTTTTTTGCGAAAAAGTATTATTTTAAGTGGTCATGCACGTTATTTATTTTTCTTTCATATATTGTGTTATAGTGATGGTTAAAAATGTTTACAATTTTCAACCGAAAATGGAGGTGCGTGTATGCTAACCATTTCTTTAATGGGCTTTTTAAAATTTTTACAAACAGCAGTGTTTGTTGTAGGTTATATTTCAAACAATAATTTATTTCCAGAACCACTTTCATCAGAAGAAGAAAAAATTTATTTAGTAAGAATGTCTGAAGGCGATGAAGAAGCGAGAAACATATTAATAGAAAGAAATTTAAGGTTGGTGGCACATGTATGCAAAAAATATGCGTCTACAAATGTTGACCAAGAAGACTTAATTTCCATTGGTACTATTGGTTTGATAAAGGGAATAAATAGTTTTAAAATTGAGAAAGGGGCAAGGCTTTCTACATATGTGTCTAGATGCATAGATAATGAAATACTTATGTATCTGAGAAGCACGAAAAAACTTGGGGCAGAAGTTTATTTGGAGGATACTATTGGAAAAGATAAAGATGATAATACTGTAACGTTAAAAGAGGTTTTAGAGAACAATGAGAGAAATATTGAAGATGAAGTAGATTTAAAATTTAAAATAAAAAGATTATATGAAAAGATTAGAGAAATTTTAAAAGACAGGGAGAAAACTATAATTGAGTTGCGTTTTGGCTTAAATGGAGATAAGCCAAAAACACAGAAGCAAATTGCGAAGATGATGGGGATATCTAGAAGTTATGTTTCAAGAATTGAAACAAAAGCAATTGGAAAATTAGCAAAAGAATTGAAAGAGTAAAAGAGAAAAATATTTTAGAAAAAGTAAATAGTCATTTTAAACTCAGAAAAAAGTCAAATAATGTCGAATTATTGGAGATGTAAGCTTGAAAAGTGCAAAATATGATGTTATAATGAAAAGCGTATCATAGTAGAAAGGAGTATGTACTATGGGTATCAAGCTGACTACGGAAGTGAAAGAAGTCATCCATCAGATGATAGCAATTACTAAAGAATTTGATCTTGGGATGATGAACACACTAGTACTGTTTGATGCGCTTCTTTTGAATCGGCTTTTTGCCACTTCAATGGAAGTATCTTCGAGCTGTAAGCTGGAGTTAATTTCTGATGATGTGCAACGGATTCTTAGAAACTGCTACTGCGAAGATGCAAATGAGGATGGAAACAAGACAGAAAAAAATAGCACTGATGCTGTATTTTCTTCGGAACATGAAACAAAGACTACGGAATGTTTTACTGAAAGTAAAGCATACCAAGAAGATGACGTTCATATCTTTACCTCGTGCATTGTTGATGCATGTGGAACAAATTGTGGAGGTGTTGATTTTTCACAGGATCTAGCAGATGTTTTTACCTATGCAATTCAGATTGTGACAGAAGAAAAACGTGAATGGGTAACATTTAAAGACATTGCTATTTCTTTTTCCGAAAACTTATCTAAAGCTATGATGAAACTTTTGGGAGAATGGGATACTGATATTTCGGAATTCCAAAAGAACTACAATGAAGCAACTTCCAACATGAAACAGGAATTTTATATTCCGACGTCTCTTACAGGATGTGTAACAATTTTGAACAATAAATTTATTGATAATCCGAATTGTGAAATTCTTGGACGGGATGCTGAATGTGAAGAAATTTGGCGCAACATGATGAAAAAAACAAAACGCAATGTAATCCTTGTGGGAAAACCTGGCGTTGGTAAATCTTCCATCGTGTATAAGCTGACTTCTGACATCGTTAATCAGAGATGCCCTGAAATGTTTAATGATTTTATCGTTCTTTCTTTGGACGTGAATAACATCATTTCTGGAACTACTTTGAGAGGACAGGCAGAAGAACGGTTTCAGGACCTCATTGAATTGATGAAAAAACATAACAATGTTATCCTGTTTATCGATGAGATTCACATGATTGTTGGCGCTGGTGCTGTCTCGCACGGAGAAAAACAAGATCTGTCTAATGCATTGAAGCCCATTTTGGCTGGCGATGATGCAATTGTCATTGGTGCAACGACTGATGAAGAATATGCACAAACATTTGGCATGGAAGGAGCTTTGAGGCGTAGATTTAAGACAATCACAGTAAGAGAACCTCGTACCACGGAAGTCTACGACATGCTGAAGGAATCTATTAGGCAGTTGGAAGAATTCCATGGAGTTCGCATTTCTAAGAAGATGGTCGAAATGATTATTTTCTACTCTTCGTGTTTCAACTACAACACAAGCAATCCAGACCGCACTAAGGACTTGATCGATGTGTCTATGGTTACTGCACGTATGAGTGGTAAAGATCGCGTTGACCGTGAATCTATTATGAAAAACTTTGGAGCAAATTTCGAGGAATTTCGTAATATGTCAGAAGAAATGGTACGAAGCACAGCTTACCATGAAGTTGGACATTTTGTTGTCCAGCGTTTTTCTGATAAGTTGATTGACCGGAAGGCAATTGCTATTTCTATTGTTCCTGCTGAAGGCTATCTTGGCTTGACAGTGACTGACGCGACTGATAAAACTGTAAATAAGGATAAATCGTATTTTACGGATTTGATTGCAGATTTGTTGGCTGGCCGAATTGCTGAAAAGCTTTTTATGAAGTCTGAAAATAATGCAGGGGCTGAGAGTGACTTGGAGAAAGCAACGAAAATTGCGTTTAAAATGGTAACCAAATATGGTATGACCAGTAGGCTTGGGGAAAACCAAATCTATTTGAACGACAAGGATTATCAGATGCAGACTCCGGCAGTTACCGAAATTGTGAATCGAGAAGTTCAGAAAATTTTAGAAGAAGCGGCTAAAAAGGCAACGCTGGTCTTGGACGAACACCAAGAAGTGGTAGAGGAGCTGGTTAATGAGCTTACGAAAAAAGGCATGCTGAGCGGAAAAGAGCTTAATTCTATTATTGAACTTTATGAGCAAAAGCAGGCTGTGACCGTATAATAAACACATAGTATATCGCAATGGCAGGGAAGTTTTCCCTGTCATTTGCTATACTAAAATTTGATGACGAAAAAAGTTGAAAAAATTTGAATAATGAAGTATAATAGAAAACGACACATTTAAAGATATTAAAACGGTTTGCAAAGTATTTAGTATATAAAGAAAAATAACAGGGGAAGATTATGATAAATATACTTTTTTGTGGTAATTATAAAGTATTTGATGGAGCATTAACAGAGCTTATATCTATTACAAATAAAACAAGCGAAGCGGTAAATTGTTTTATATACACAATGGATGTTTCTAGAATTAATCCGGATTTTATTTCGATGAGTGATGAACAAATTGATTTTTTAAATAAAGTAATAAAATCAAAGAATCCTGAGAACAAAGTTACCAAAATAGATGTTACAGAGATATATGAGAAAGAATTTGGTCATGGAAAAAATGAAAACGCATATTGTACTCCTTATACTTTGTTAAGGTTGTTTGCAGATATTGTACCAAACATGCCAGAAAAGCTTTTATATTTAGATATAGATATGATGGCTGCAAAAGATATAGCAGAATTATACAACACAAATATTAAAGAATATGAGTATGCAGCTGTCAAGGAAAAATACGGCTCTAAAATAATCAGACCAGATTACATTAATGCTGGAATGTTATTGCTAAATTTAAATAAAATTAAAGAAACGGGCTTACTAGAAAAGGCAAGAGCTTTAATAAAAAAGAGAAAATTACCATTTGCAGACCAAGATGCTATTTTCTGGAGTACTACTAGCAAACTTTTATTACCAAGAAAATTCAATGAGCAGGCAAGCTTTAGAAGACAAGATACGGTAATTTGCCATTTCTGTAAAAGGCTTATGTATAAACCATATCCACACACAGAAAATTTTAAACAATGGCAAATTGATGGAATTCATAAAGAACTAAAATGCTTTAGATTTGATGATGACCTAAATGAATATCTGGAATGGAAAAAAGAATTTGAACAAAGAGGTTGCAAATTTGAAATGATTGAGAAAAAGTAAATTATAGAAGTAAAAAATATTTATAAAAATGAAATATAGAATTAAATATTATCTGAAAAATTAAGAAAGTTGAAAACAAGTTTTATAGGAGGAAAATTTTAAAATGAGCAAAAATATAGTACCAGTTTTCATGGCAGTAGATGATGGATACATTCCTTTTCTAGGAGTAGCGTTAAAATCTGTTATAGAAAACTCATCAAAAGAAAATAAATACGATATAAAAATATTATATACAAAGGTATCGGAAGAAAATAAAAACAAAATAAAAGCATATGAAACAGAAAATGTTAGTATAGAATTTGTAGATTTGAGTAGCAAGCTACATGAAATTGAAGATAAATTATATACACGTAACTATTTTTCAAATACAACATATTTTAGATTGTTTATACCAGAACTTTATCCAGAATATGATAAAGCAGTTTACATAGATAGCGATACTGTGACTTTAGCAGACATTGCAGATTTATATAACACAGATATGGGAGACAATTTAATTGCTGGAATTCCAGACGGTGCAGTACAAGCAATACCTGTATTCCAAGAGTATGTTGAAAAAGTTGTTGGAGTAATAGATTATAACAATTATTTCAATGCAGGAATAATTGTTATGAATTTAAAAGCTTTAAGAGAATACAAGTTCCAAGAAAAATTCTTATATATGTTAGGAAAAATTAAATTTGAAGTTGCACAAGACCAAGATTACATGAATAGATTGTGCAAAGGTAGAGTAAAGCTATTAGGGTTTGAGTGGAACAGAATGCCAGCAATGGGAAAACGTGAAGGAACTATTAATTTAGTGCATTATAATTTAGGTTGTAAGCCATGGTACTTTGATGATGTATTATATCAAGAATATTTCTGGAAATATGCAAAAGAGACAGAATTTTATGATGAAATAAGAGCTATGAAGAGTAAATACACAGATGTAGACAAAGAAAAAGATGATGCAAATAGCTCAAAACTTATAGAATTAGCTAAATTGGAAGCTGATTGTGTTGGCGATGATAGAAGAAAATAGGAGATAGTTTTAATGGATACAAAAAAATTGTTAGCAATTTCGAAAAAGGCTAGACAAGAAAGAAAACAAGAGAAAGAAAAGAGAAGACAAGAAAAATTACAAGCAGTAGAAAATGAAGAAGAAATAGTTGAAGAAATGCTAAAAAATCAACCAATAAAAGTAAGAGAAAAGCGAGAAACAAGAAGTTCATCAGAAGGAAATGATGGGCAAATAGAGAAAGCACAAGATAGGTTGGAAGTTTTAAAGAAGATAGAAGAGTTTGAGAGAGAAGGAAAATTTGATGTAGATGTTGAAGAAGACCCTCCTACAATAGTACTAACACCAGAAAATATAGACTATCTTAGAGAAAAAATGTCTAGCAAAATAAAAAGAATATTTGCCAACGAAATGGGAGAAAGATTTCTAGATAACTTACTAAAAAACAACAAATTAATAATAAAACAAGTAAATGGAATAGAAAATTTAAACAAAGTAAAAACGGGAGCATTAATAACATGTAACCACTTTAATCCATTTGACTGTTTTACTGTAGAAAAAGTGTTTAGAATGTCTGAAAATGAAAAAGATAAAAGGCTATACAAAGTGATAAGAGAAGGAAATTACACAAATTTCCCAGGTTTATATGGCTTCTTCTTTAGAAATTGCGACACATTACCATTAAGCTCAAACAAGAGAACAATGGTAAACTTTATGAAAGCAGTAGACACAATATTACAAAAAGGAGATTATATATTAATCTATCCAGAGCAAAGTATGTGGTGGAATTACAGAAAACCAAAGCCACTAAAAAATGGAGCATTTAAGCTGGCTGCAAGAAATAATGTACCAGTAATACCAATATTTATAACAATGGAAGACAGTAAACTTATTGGTGAAGATGGATTCAACATACAAGAATATACAATAAACGTGGAAGAACCAATATATCCAGACGAAAAACTAACCGAAAAAGAAAATACAGAAATAATGAAACAGAAAAACTTTGAAATCTGGAAGAATGTATATGAAAAATTTTATGGAATTCCATTGGAATATACGTGTGAAAAGAATAATAATAAATAATAAAAATACAATGTGAAACTGTGGAGCAATTATACTTCACAGTTTTTTGAAAAAAGCTAAGTTGAAAAAAATTACAATTTTAGCTACGTAAAATTTTATTTATAACGCGGTTACATACAGTAAATTTGCTTTTTGAATATCATTTTCTTGCCAAAATTTAATTCCTTTTCAAACTAAAATGGAGGTGTAAAAATGAAACAAAAGGTTTTATATTATAGTGATGAATTAAATGATGAACTTGCTCCAGCAACTATACAATCAAGAGTAATAGACGAAAAGTTTAAATATAAAAAAGGTTTAATTTGGAATGTATGTTCATTATTTATTCAGAATGTACTAAGTATGCCAATAAAATGGGGATATTTAAGAATAAAATTTAGACATAAATTTGTTGGAAAAGAAAAACTAAAAGAATGTAAAAATCAAGGTTATTTCATGTACGCAAATCACACACAACCATTTGCAGATACATTTATACCAAGTGTTGCAGATTATCCTAAAAGAAACTTTTTAATAGTAAATCCAGTAAACATTTCATTAAGAGGAACAGGAACATTAGTCGAAATGCTTGGCGCAATTCCAATTCCATCAGACATAAAAGCAATGAAAAACTTTTTAGCAACAATAGAAGAAAAAATAAAAAACAAAAATTCAATAACAATATATCCAGAGGCCCATATTTGGCCATACTATACAAAAATAAGACCATTCAAAGCAGTGTCATTCAAGTATCCAGTAAAATTAAATGCGCCTGCGTATTGTATAACAAACACATATCAGGGCTACGGCAGACACAATAATAAAATTCAACTCGTCTCATATGTAGATGGACCATTTTATCCAAATGAAGAACTACCATTAAAAGAAAGACAACAAGATTTGCGAGATAGAGTATATGAAAAAATGGTGGAGAGAAGCAAAAATAATAATGTGGAACATATAAAATATATAAAGGTTGAACAATCTGGGGACGGAGAAAAAAATGTACAATAATATAATGAGAATAATTGGGGATGGAGTAAAAATGGCTCTGTCCCCAAAATGTATTTATTAAATTGCTTTATTACTTTCTTTTTCAATTCTATCAACTCTATCGACAGCTTCTACATCATTAAAATATGGAGAATCGAAAAATACTTTAAGGCTTATGTCAAAACCTTCACAAATATGAATTAATGAACTAATAGAAGGTTCTTTTACTTTGCCACGTCTAAAATCACTAATAATTGAATTCGAAATACCGATAATTTATATACAGACATGTTGCGTTCTTTTAATAATTCTATAATTCTAAGATTAATTGCTTCAGACGATGTCATTTACAATAATGCTCCATGAATGGAATTTAGATTTTCTAACACTTCTTTATGTATTGACGTTAATTCTTTATTTAATCTTATTGTTCTATTATTTTTTACTTTGGGGCTACATTCTTGCTTATGTGGACAATTCGTACAATCATGAATACACTTCTTCGGTCCTTCCGTATTGATTACCTTTCATATGCTTAGACATTTTAAATATAAATTTTTTTTTGTTTGGACATATTATATTTCCCTTTTCATCTTTTTTTGAAATTAACTGCTCTATATGGATTGGTTCTATATTTTTCATTTTTGGTCTCTTTCTCAAACATTGTAAATTTCATAAACTTTTCCATTCCATGTTGTTCACAATATAAATAATTATTATATGAACCATATACTGCATCTGCTATTGGATACTTCGGATATCTTTTATATATTTGATTGAATTTTTCCATTAATGGTACAAAACAATCTGTGTCTGATGCATATTGTTTCACATCTACTGTGGCTATATATAAAGAAGTAAAAAAATAGTCTACATAATACTTGCAAGCCTTGCAAAATAGTAGTAAAATATATTATATATGGTATTTTTTACAAAGGAGATTTGTATGGATAGAGAAGTTACGAGGATTAAAGATTTGAAAAAAGAAGAATTGGAAGAAAAAGTATTAGAATTAAGAAAAAGAGACTGTCCAGGATATGAAATTGCAACAACATTACATATAGAACAACGTAAGGTTACGAGAATTATAAATAGTTTAATAAATCAAGGATTATTAAATGAAGAAGATAGGAGTCTAAAAAAGAAGGGAACATTACAAAGAAAACAGAAAACATTAGAGTTAATAAATGACGGAAAAACAATAAAAGAAATTGCTAATATATTAGATATATCACTAGATACGGTGTATGTATATATTAAGCAATTTATTGAAGAAGGTAAGATATCAAAAGATGATTTAAAAAGAAATGTAGATTTGGATTTGGAAAATAAAGTGTTGGAACTTAGAGAAAAAAGATATTCTAAAATGCAAATAATGCAAGAGCTTGGTATAGGAAAAAATGCTGTAGTTGATATAATTCAGAGGTTAGCCGATGAAGGAAAGATAACAAGTACTAGATTGATAAAGAAACCAGAAAAAATAATAAGAAAAAATCAAAGTAGAGATGACATACAAGAACTATTTAGTAGTGAATATACTATAGTTGAAGTAGCTAAAATATTAAGAACAAGTATGAGTAATGTTTTTGACTATGTATATGAGCTTATTAGTGAGGGAAAGCTTGATAAAAATGTAATAGTTTTGAAAAGAAAAGCAAGTTTAGCGGAAGTTGAACAGAGGATTATAGCTTTGTTAGAGCAAGGAAAGAATAGACAGCTTATTTCGGAAGAATTACAGCTTTCATATAATGAAATTAATCCTATAATATCTAGATTAATTAAAGAAAAAAGGGTTAGTCCAATAAGGAAAAACAATAAAGAAAAAGATTTAGTTGATGGAACAAAATATACAGTAAGCAATGATAAAATTATTTATGACTGTAGAAGAAAAATGGAGACATATGAAGAGAATATAAACAGTGGAATAATTAGCGGAGTTACAAAAAGACAATATGCAAATTGTTGCAAAAAAATAGTTGAATGTGGTGGAAAGTTAACCCCAAAAGAAGTTGAAGCTTTAGCCGAAACAGTTGCTTATGGAGAAGGAAAATTTGATATAGATTCTCTTGTTTTTGTCAGCAATGAATATGGCAAATTTGGAGATTACACATCTGCACAAAGACTGTGTACCATATGTATTGAAATATATGGAGAAAATGATACAATTTTTAAGGTTAAAGAAACATTAAAGGCGGCTAGAGAAAAACAAATGGCTTATGAACTTATGAAACAAGGCAAAACAGATATAGAAATAATGAATGCTACTACTTTAAGGCAAGTAGATGTTATAAAAATGAGAAAAGAATATTTTAGTAAACAAAATGTAGCGGAAGCTGAAAGATAAAAATATATTAAATGAATAATTAATGGACAAGTAGAATACTATGTATAAAAAGTACATAGTATTTTTTGTTTTTTAGAAAGATATGAAAGTTTTTCTAATAAAATTACCAAATGAAAAAGGAGGAATTTTTATGTGGCATTCTAGTAGTGTTGAGGAGGTTTCAAAAAATTTAAAGACTAATGTTAATATTGGGTTATCGGAAGATGAAGCTCAAAAGAGATTTGAAAGATATGGACCAAATAACTTAAAGGAGAAGAAAAAGGAAAGTATATTTGTTAAGTTTATTAAGCAATTTAATGATTTTATGATTATTACATTAATTATTGCTGCTATTATATCGGCAGTTGTTTCTAAGCTTAACGGAGAAGCAGATTACATAGATTCTATTATAATTGTTGCTATTGTTGTTTTTAATGCTATTATGGGACTAGTTCAGGAGCAGAAGGCAGAAAAATCGTTAGAGGCTTTAAAGAAGATGTCTGCTCCGAATGCAAAAGTAAGAAGAAATGGAAGGGTTCAAGAGATTGATGCAACAATGGTAGTTCCAGGAGATGTTGTAATTTTAGAAGCGGGAAACTATGTACCGGCAGATTGTAGATTGATAAATAGTTTTAATTTAAAAATTGAAGAATCAGCATTAACAGGAGAAACTATTCCAAGTTTAAAAGATAGTAGTAAGATTTTAAAAGAGAATACTGCAATGGGTGATTTGTGTAATATGGTATTTGCAACTACAATTGTCGTAAATGGGCATGGAGAGGCAATAGTTGTTGAAACTGGAATGAATACAAGAGTTGGTAAGATTGCTGGAATGATAATAGAAGATGAGTCTCCAGAGACTCAAATTCAAAAGAAACTTGCAGAGGTTGGCAAGATTTTAGCCATTGCTTGTATAATAATTTGTGTATTAATTTTTGTGATAGGAATTTTTAAGAAGATTCCTATTATAGAAATGTTTATGACGTCTGTTGGTCTCGCGGTTGCAGCAATTCCAGAGGGGCTACCCGCAATTGTTACTATAATGCTTTCTATTGGTGTTACAAAAATGGCTAAGAAAAACAGTATTATACGTAAGCTTCCAGCAGTTGAAACACTAGGAAGCAGTAGTGTAATTTGCTCGGATAAGACAGGAACCTTAACACAAAATAAGATGACTGTAACAGAAGTGAGAAATTGCTTTGGAAGAGCTAACAGCAATGAGAGAAAGTTTATTTTAGAACTTGGAACTATGTGTACAGATACAACAGAAGAACGAATCCAAGGTAAGCTATGCTTTGTGGGAGAGGCAACAGAAGTTGCAATCTCGAATGCCGCAATGGAGGCAGGAGTAAGTAAATCCTTTTTGTATGATGAAATGAAAAGAATTAATGACATTCCATTTGATTCTAAAAGAAAGATGATGACAACAATTCACAAATACGGAAATAAATATAGAATAATTACAAAAGGAGCACCAGATGTATTATTAAAAAGGTGTAGTAATTGTTATTCTGGTGGCCAAATTGTGCCAATCTTTAGTAAAAAAGACGATATAAATGAACAAAATAATCAGATGGCGGAGAAGGCATTAAGAGTGATTGCAGTAGCATATAAAGATGTGGAAAAATTGCCAGAAATGCAGGAAATGGAGAAGGACTTAATATTTTGTGGATTAATTGGAATGATTGACCCTCCAAGAGAAGGTGTGAAAGAGGCAGTAAGAACTTGTAGAAGAGCTGGAATAAAAACAGTAATGATAACAGGAGACCATTTGCAAACTGCGAAGGCCATTGCGAAAGAATTAGGAATATTGAAAAGAGGCGATTTAGCAATAGATGGTGAAACTTTGGAGAGAATGAGCCAGCACGAACTTGAACAAAACATAATGGATTATTCAGTATTTGCAAGGGTTTCACCAGAACATAAGGTAAGAATTGTGAAAGCTTTTCAGAGTACAGGTGCAGTAGTTGCAATGACTGGAGATGGTGTGAATGATGCTCCAGCATTGAAAAATGCAGACATAGGAATTGCAATGGGAAAAGGTGGCACAGATGTGGCAAAAAATGCGGCAGACATGATTTTGCTAGATGATAATTTTGTTACAATTGTAGAGGCTGTAAAACAGGGCAGAAACATATATGATAATATAAAAAAAGCAATACATTTTTTAATTTCTACTAATATAGGAGAAATAGTAACAATATTTTTCGGATTAGTATTAGGAATAAAATCACCATTACTGGCAATCCAGTTATTGTGGATAAACTTAGTAACAGACTCGCTTCCAGCCATTGCATTAGGCTTAGAAAAAGAAGAAAATATAATGAGTAGGCTCCCTAGAAATCCTAAAAAGAATTTATTCGCAGATGGATTATGGTGGAAAATAATGATAGAGGGAGCAATGTTGGGAATGTTTACTCTATTGGCATTTAGTATTGGAAATCGTTTATATTCTGTAGAAGTTGGCAGAACAATGGCATTCTTAACATTAGGAATTTTGGAACTAGTTCACAGTTTTAATATTAAGAGTGAAGAAAGTATATTTAAGATTGGAATATTTGAAAATAAGTATTTGATTGGAGCATTAGTATTAGGAGTAATTTTGCAGGTAATAGTAGTCGTTGTAAGTCCACTTGCACAGGTGTTTAGTTTAGTTCCATTAACAGGAATACAATGGCTATATACAATATTAATTGCAGTAGCACCAATACCAATTGTAGAAATACAGAAAGCGGTAAATGGATATAAATTTGGAAGAGTTGTATATGCAAAAAATAATTAAAATAGCCCAAAAAGATTGAAATGTACTACTACTTTATGGTATAATATTATGTTGACAGACTAAATAAGAGAAGAATTAGGAGGAGCAATGGAACAAAAAGTAAATATATCGGGTAAAAAAGGTGTAAGAACAATATTTGGAAAAGAAAGAGCAGAAAGAAAACAACAAGTTTTGAAATTATATAAAGAAGGCCTTCCAGCAAAAGCAATAGCCTACGAAATGGGAAGGTCAACGAGTTTGATATATAGTATAATTGCTGAATTGAAAGAAGAAGGAAAAATAGTAGTAAACGAGAAACCATTTGAAAATACTAAAGTAAGAGATGCTGTTATTATGTATATGCTTAGCAGAAGATACACTGATAGAGAAATTGGTAAATTTTTAGATGTTAGTTTTAATACTATACAAAATGTAAAAAATAGAAAGGAAACTTTAACTGATGAAGAAATAAATAAAATAATCGAAGAAAATGCTAATGATATAGAATTGGCTAATGCAAGATATATAGAAAAAAAGGTATATGATAATGAGAAAAGGTTAATAGAATTATTACAGCAAAATGAATTAAGTCTTAATGAAATTGCAGAACAATTACAAATGAGTATGAATGGATTAAGAAAAGTATTAGATAACTTAGTGTATCAAGGAAAAATTGACCCAGAAATTTGTACAAAGGCAATGCAGGAATATATGAATGATAAAAAAATGAAAAGAACATATGAAAGAAAAAAATATCATTCTGAAAGATTTGTAGTAGGTACTGTAAAAAAATGTAGAAAAGATTTACAATTGTTAATTAAAAGAGCCAAGTCTAAAGAAATTAGTGAAGATGAAAAGGCAAAATATTATGAGTTGTGTAAACAAATTGTAGGAAATGGGGAAAAACTTACATTAGAAGAAATTGAGGCGTTATCAGATTCGATTGCATATGGTGAGGGAAAAGTTAATTTAGAAGCTATTAAATTTATAACTAATGAATATGCAAAAGCAGAAAATTTAAAGCCAGCGCTTCAATTAGTAAATACATGTATTGCAGTACATGGAGAAAGTGAAGAACTGGAAAAAGCGAGAAATATTGTATTAGGCTTATATAAGAAACAAGCAATACACATGTGCTTAAAGCAAGGATTTACGGTTGAGGAAACCATGGCAAGAGCAGGAGCGAGTGAAAATGAAGTAAGAGAAATAAATAGACAATACACACAAGGAGTAGAACAATCTGATAAAAATACTACTAAAAAGGCTGATGTAGAACGTTAATTAAAGAAAAAAATGGCTGAAAATTGCGATATTTTCAGCCATTTTTGCATGTATAACGGATGAATGAATAATTGGATTTGCATTTGTATATAATATATGGTATAATGGAAAGCGTCGCAGTTAAAAAGGAGCGTGAAATTATTTTATACAATAGATTAAAATACTGCACGAAAGAAATTTTTAGATTGCTAACAATTGCTTCAATAGCACTATTTATAATAATTGCAATAGTATTTGTAAAATATAATCCAGTGTATGCTGTGAAAATAAACGACGAAATAATAGGCTATGTAAAGAGCAAAACGGCAATGGAAGAAAAGATAAACAATGAATTATTAACATCGGATAATCCATGTGCTGTGTTTTCAGAATTAACAGTGGAACCAACATATGAATTGGTTTTATCGGATGTTGAGGCAGAAGATGACGATAAAATTGCAGAAATGTTATCAGAAAATATAAAAACTATGTATAAAGTTTATGCGGTTACGATAAACAATGAAATAGAAACATATGTAAACACCGTGGAAGAAGCAGAAACTATAGTTGCAGAAATGCAGAGTGAATATTCAGAAGACGTTGCAAAAGTTGGAATTCAAGAACAATATACAACAGACTTCGAGAGTGTTGGAACTCAATCATTAGAAGTTGCAAAATTAAGTGTTGATACAGATTTGAGAGGAATAAAAACAGAGCAAGAAAGAATAGCAGAAGCAACATTTAATGGTGTATATTTTAGTGTAAAACCAGTAGTAGGAAACATTACATCAAGATATGGCGTAGTAGAGACTAGTGTAAGAAACCATGCTCATGGAGGACTAGATATAGCGGCTCCATATGGAACAAGTATTAAAGCAGCAGCTGATGGAACTGTTTCATATTCTGGTTGGATGAGTGGTTATGGCTACTTAATTATAATTGACCATGCAAATGGAGTGCAAACATATTATGGACACTGTAGTAAATTATATGCATCTGTTGGAGATGAAGTAACAGCGGGAGATGTAATTGCAGCAGTTGGTTCAACAGGAAATTCAACAGGAAACCACTTACACTTAGAAATAAGACTAAATGGAAATAAAATAAATCCACAATTATATTTATATAAATAGAAAAGAATAGCGAAGGCTATTCTTTTTTCACAAATATTTGCCTTTTTTTCACAAACTTTTCACAAATATATTGTATTATAACTCTAGATTAGGATAGAATGAATAATGGAGCTAATCTTAAGAGAATAAGACGAGTCAAGAAGTATTTTTTGACAGAGTAAGAAAGGATAGTAATTAAAATGGAAGAGAATAAAGACAATGTAAAAACACCAGATGCAGTTGTAGATAAATCTGGTAAAGAATTTAAAGCAGTAAAGCAATTAGAAAAAAAGCAAAAAGGTCAATCTAACTTTGGAAAAAGTGTAGCAGTACCATTTTTGAGCGGTGTGCTTGGTGCAACACTTGTATTAGGAACATGTTTAGGAGTTCCAGAGATACGAAGCAATATAATAGGAGAAAAAAATAACAATAATAATTCTGTTTCAACCAGCACAAGTGCGTCAAAAGGAACATTAAACACAACACAAATTTCTTTAGCAGAGTATTCTGGAACAGGAATTGCTGTTGCAAAAAAAGTATTACCTTCAATAGTAGGTATTGAAGTAAGCTACACGGTTAATTCAATGTTCTTTAATCAACAAAGTACAGCAACTGCAACAGGTTCTGGAATTATTATTAGCGAAGATGGATACATTATTACAAATAACCATGTAATAAGCTCAAGCTCATCTTCATCATATTATACAATTGGAGAAGCAAACTCTATAAAGGTAACATTAAATGGTGATGAAACAAAATATGATGCTAAAATAGTAGGAACTGATTCACAAACAGACTTAGCTGTAATAAAAATAGATAAAACAGGTCTAACAGCAGCAGAATTAGGAAACTCAAGCTCTGTACAAGTAGGTGAATTTGCAATGGCTGTAGGAAGCCCATTAGGAATGCAAAACACTGTTACAGGAGGTATGATTTCTGCACTAGATAGAGAAGTAACAGATTCAGATGGAAAAACATTTACATTAATTCAAACAGATGCTGCTATAAACTCTGGAAATAGTGGTGGAGCATTAGTAAACAGCCAAGGTCAAGTAATAGGAATAAACACATTAAAAGTTTCATCAACAGGTGTTGAAGGAATGGGATTTGCAATTCCAATTGATTCTGCAAAACCAATTATAGAACAATTAATTCAATATAATAAAGTAAAAAGACCATATATAGGAATTTCTGGTAGAGATTTGGACGAAACAACAGCAAAGAGAAATAACCTAGTAGTTGGTGTTTATGTTGCAAGTGTAGACGAATATTCAGCAGCAGAAAAAGCTGGAATAAAGGCTGGAGACGTAATAGTAAAGGCTGACGGACAAGAAATAAAAACTATGACAGAATTAAACAATATTAAGAATACACACAATATTGGAGACACAATGACAGTAACAGTAAACAGAAATGGACAAGAGAAAGAGATTACATTAATATTGCAAGAACAATAATGTTATTGAAAAAAATTAAAATTTTAAAGACTATATAAATTAAACATGAATAAATTTATATTACCAATACAAATTAATAAAATACTAATTAGTTACATTCAGTTCACAAAAAGGACAAAAAGTATTGGTAATATATAACCATAGTTAGTAATAAGTTACTCCATTACTAACTAAAAAATTAGAACATCCCCTTTTATTTTCGGATCGATTGCTAAAGAGATAATAGCAATCGATTTTTTACGCTTAAATTGAATGGCTACTGAATAAAGAAAAAAATATCCTTAAGTGTTTATTACTCAATGATATAGCATATGCGTGGCTTGGGCAAGATTGGGTAGATAAAGGATATACTATGCTTTCCGCAAGAGCTACACTGTACCCCGAGCTTCCAATATCTGTACTTGAACAAATTTATCATTTTAAAGTACAAGTTGTAACTGCAAATAACTTTAGAAAAGCAATAAGAGCATTGAACTTAGATTTAAGGCAATATAGGGGACTGTGTGCACACCCAATAAGGTAAAAAAAGCAAAAATATACTTGTGTCTTGTGATTAAATGAAATAAATATATATTGAAAATAAAAAAATTAGTGGAAGAAAAAATTTTTCTGCTAATTTTTTTATATGAAAGACTAAAAAGTACTAAAATGCTAAATAAAAAGCAAATACCAATGTTTAAACATAAGAGAAGAATATGTAAAGTACTAATGAAGAAAGAGATAATAGTTTTAACATATAAAATTTTCCAGTACTCGTTGCACAACGTCGAAAAAAGGTATATAATAGATAATCAGTGAAATGGGGAGATTTATTGATGGAAAGTAATATTATAGATAAACAAATATATGAAGATTTAATAAGTCAAGTTGACGCAAAGAAGCTAGATTTGGCTTCAAAATTAATGCAGAATAAAGCTATTGAAATAAATAAGATTACATATGATAATAAACAAAATTTTGAGGTTCATTCCATCGTAAAAGATGAGAAGAATGATGATGGAATTATAGTAAAACAGAAACACAAAGTTTATATTAAAGTTGCAGAAGGCGAGATTGAAAATTTATCATGTACTTGTGATGATTACAAGGAAAATTATTGTGCCTGTGAACATATTATTGCAACTGTTAAAGAATTTGCGAGTAACTCTGACTATGTAAGAATTTTTTCTGGAGAGAGAAAAGAAAGTAGAAGTACAGATACGGTTAAAGAACGTGGGGAAAACTACAAGATTTTCAATCAACTAGTAAATGAATTTTACAGAATTAATGAAGAAGAGGAAGAACAGAATACATCTTCAGGCAAGGAGGAAGGATTCGTTCATATTGAGCCAAAGATTATATGTAGTAGAACAAATAATAGCTTGAAACTAGAAATAAAGCTTTCTAAAAAAGATGAGAAGCAGGGCTATAAGGTAAAGTCTTTACCAGAATTTTATGATAGATTTGCAAGTGGTGAAAAGTATAAATATGGAGCAAAACTTGAGTTTGCACACACAAGAGAAAAGTTTGTGGAAGAAGACAGAAATCTTTTAGATTTCATACTGAAATATTCAGAAATAATAAAATATGCTAATGAATCGTCTACAGGATATGATTATTACACAAAAAGAATGGGAGAAGATGCAATAGTTATTTCTAACACAGGGCTGGATGATTTATTTGAATGCCTGAAAAATAGAGCAATTTCAATGGAAGACCAGTTTGGAACTGATGCTGTTGTTTTTGTACCAAATGAGCCAGACATTAAATTTAAATTAGAAGAAAATGATGATGAAGAATATAAGATAACTGTAAATGTGGATATATATGCGTATATGGTTTATGAGGGCAGAAAATATACATATTTAATGCTGGATAAGAAATTATACAGATGCTCAAAAAAATATAGTAGTACTGTTATTAAAATGTTGGAAGTATTTAGAAAGAATTTTACAAAAGAGATTTTGCTTCCAGAGAGTCAATTGTCTAATTTCTTCTCTATAGTACAACCAAGCATAAAGAATAGTGTTAACATTGGAGAAAATGAGTACAAGAAAGTTGAAAAATACATTCCTGCAGAGCTATATGCAAAATTATATTTGGACTACAATGACTTAAATTATGTGCTAGCAGACATTAGATTTATATATGGAGATGTAGAGATAAATCCGCTAGATTCTAAGAGACAAGTAGAAGTGCTTTCTAGAAATACAATAAAAGAAAGCAAATTAATTAACATGTTCGTTAAGAGTGGATTCATGTTAGACCAAAAGAACAATAGATTGATTCTTGCAAATGATGACAAGATATATGAATTTTTGACTAATGATATGGATTCATATATGAAAAATTTTGAAGTGCTTGCAACAGATAATTTTAAGGCAAAAGAAGTTAGAAGTACATCTGCTGTAAATTTGGGTGTAAGGGTAGAAAATAATTTGCTAGACATAGATTTTTCTAGTCTGGACTTCGACCCAGCAGAGCTTCAGGAGATAATGAAGCAGTACAAATTAAAGAAGAGATACCATAGATTAAAAGACGGAAGCTTCGTAAATCTGGAAGATAATGATACTATCAAATTTATAGAGAGTGTAACCGAAGATATAGATGTTGATTACGGTCAAATAAAGAACAATACTTTACAGTTACCAATGTACAGGGCTCTTTATTTAGATAAAATTTTGGAGAAGAATAGCTTTATTCATGTTACGAAAGATGAAAGCTACAAGAATTTAGTTGAAAATATCGATGTAAAAGAAATAGAAGGAAACATGGAAGTGCCAAAGAACTTGAATGCTAGCCTTAGAGAATACCAAAAAGTAGGTGTACAATGGTTACGTATGCTTGATTACTACGGTTTGGGCGGAATTTTGGCAGATGATATGGGTCTTGGAAAAACTGTTCAGCTATTGTGTGTAATTTGTGCATACAAATATAATGGAGGAAAGAAACCATGCTTAGTCGTATGCCCAAGTTCATTATGCCTAAACTGGCAAAATGAAGCGGAAAAATTTACGATAGGAATGCAATCTATAGTAGTACATGGAACACTAGAAGAAAGAAAAAATCAGATTGCATCAATACCAAATTATGATATAGTAATAACTTCATATGAATTATTGAAGAGAGATATAGAAGAATATAAAAAATATGACTTCAAATTTAAGTACATAATTGCAGACGAAGCACAATACATAAAAAATAATAACACACAAAATGCAAAGGCAATTAAGAATATATCAGCAGAAACAAGGTTTGCTCTAACTGGAACGCCAATAGAAAACTCTTTATCTGAGCTATGGTCAATATTCGATTTCATAATGCCAGGATACTTATTTGGATACAGAAAATTCAAAGAGCTTTATGAAACGCCAATAATAAAAGAGGGCAATGAAGTGGCAATGAACAAATTGAAAAAATTGATAGAGCCATTTGTCTTAAGAAGAATAAAAGGTGAAGTCTTAACAGAGCTACCAGATAAAATGATATCTGTTCTAAATAGCCAGATGGTGGACGAGCAAAGAGATATTTATTTGTCTTATTTAGCAAAGGCAAAGAAAAATGCAATGGAAGAAATACAAGAAAATGGAATAGAAAAGAGCCAGATAAAAATACTTGCACTGTTAACAAGATTAAGACAAATATGTTGCCACCCAAGTCTATTTATAGACAACTACAAGGGCGAAAGCGGTAAGCTGAACCAATGTATAGAAATAGTAAAAGATGCAATACAATCAGGACACAAAATACTACTATTTTCAGGATACACGGCAATGTTTGAAATAATAGAAAAAGAACTACAAAAAGAGAATATAGAATTCTTAAAATTAACAGGACAAACCAAAGTATCTGAAAGAATAAATTTAGTAGATGAATTTAACAGTAATCCAAACAAAAAATTATTCTTAATATCTTTAAAAGCAGGTGGAACAGGACTGAACTTAGTTGGAGCAGATGTGGTAATACACTATGACCCATGGTGGAACTTATCTGCAGAAAATCAGGCTACAGATAGAACCTACAGAATAGGACAAAAGAGAAACGTACAAGTATATAAATTAATAACAAAAAACTCAATAGAAGAGAAAATATATGAACTACAAAAAAGAAAAGAAACTTTGATTGATAGCATGCTTTCAACAAACCAAACATTTATAAGCAAGCTTTCAAAAGAAGATATAATGAATTTGTTTGAATAATTTCGCCCAATAGGGACGCCCTTTTTTGGGCGATTTAATATTATTGAAAGAGAACAATTTCATTTTTCAAAATTACGGTATTTCGCCCTTGGTCGGAGCTCCTTCGGACTCCTCAAAAGACGGGCTCGACCTTATTTTTTAAATGAAATTATTCTTACATATTAATATAAATTTAGTATTACTAATGAGTGATGAAAGGATATAGTATGAATGATTTTATAACTGTTGTTGGTGGCGGATTAGCTGGTTCTGAGGCTACGTACCAAATTGCTAAAAGAGGCATAAAAGTTAGATTGTACGAGATGAAGCCTAATAATTTTTCGCCAGCACATTCGAATAATAATTTAGCAGAGATTGTTTGTAGCAATTCTTTTAAGTCTAATTTGCACACGAATGCTTGTGGGCTTTTAAAGGAAGAACTAAGAAATTTAGATTCCCTTCTTATTAAAGTTGCTGGTGAAACTGCTGTACCAGCTGGGCAGGCTCTAGCTGTTGATAGAGAGGTGTTTTCTAAAAAGGTTACAGAAACTTTAGAAAACATGGGAAATGTAGAAATAATAAGGCAAGAAATTGGAAAAGATGGACTATCAGTAGAGAACATTGCAAAAGATGGAATTGTTATAATTGCAACAGGTCCACTTACTTCTGATGCCTTATCTAAGCAAATTTTAGAGCTTACAGGAGAAGATGACTTACACTTTTATGATGCAGCAGCCCCAATAATATTCAAAGATAGTATTGAAATGAATATAGCTTTTTATGGCAATAGATATGAACAAGAAAGAGCTAAAGATGAAGATGTAGAAGAATGGAAAGCAAAGCAGAAAAATGATGGAGATGCAAGCTATATAAATCTTCCAATGAATAAAGAAGAATATGAACATTTTTGGAATGAATTAGTTAATGCAGAGGTTGTAGAATTACATCAATTTGAAAAAAGAGAAATTTTTGAAGGCTGTATGCCAGTTGAAGTAATGGCAAAGAGAGGAATAGATACATTAAGATATGGCCCATTAAAGCCAATGGGATTTACAGATCCACGTACAGGTTACAGGCCATATGCACTAGTTCAGTTAAGGCAAGACAATAAAGATGCAACAATTTATAATATTGTTGGATTCCAAACAAATTTAAAATTTGGCGAACAAAAACGAGTATTTAGTATGATACCAGGTTTAGAAAATGCGGAATTTGCAAAATATGGAGTAATGCATAGAAATACTTTCATAAATTCTACAAAATTATTAGATAGAACATATCAATTAAAGAAAAACAAAAACATATATTTTGCGGGACAAATTACAGGAGTAGAAGGATATGTAGAATCTATTTCATCTGGATTAGTTGCTGGAATAAATGCGGTAAAGCAATTAAAACAAGAAGAAAAAATTGAATTTTCTGAATATACAATGATAGGAGCTTTGGCTCAATATATATCGACGCCAAATGAAAAATTTCAACCAATGAATGCAAATTACGGGATTTTACCAGAGTTAGAGGGAAAAAAGATATCAGATAAAAAATTGAAATATGGAAAATTATCAGATAGAGCGTTAGAAAAATTATTTTTAATAGAGTAGAATTTTTTGCCGTTATTTTAGATAAACTTCATTTAAAATGAAATACACAATTTTATTAATAAATTTTCGACGTAAATTATGAGTGTTTGCTTGAATTCTTAGTAAAAATATTGTAAGATAATACCAACCTTTCTTGTCAAAAGGTAGTCTTTACTTAAGGACGGAAAGGAGGGTTACAAGATGACCGTTGGAGATGCAATACTGAGTTTAGTTGATAAATTGTTAGTAGAAAGAGAAAAAGTCGTAAGACTAGAACTTTCAAGAGAACAACAATTAAATGAAGAGAAGCAATCAGACAAAGACCAGGAGTAGACATACATATGGTCGGTAGAGTAGGATTCACAGCCTGCTCTATTTCTTATATAAAAAAAGTATGTGTATTCACAGGTACACATACGATTACAAGTTTGACCGTTGGAATCAAACATTTTTATTTGTAATAGAATGATAACATATTATTTGAAGTTTGTCAAATGATTTTTATACAAACAGTGTTATAATTCATTTGTGATAATGTCTTAATAAATCATTTGAGAAAAATATTGATTTTGGCTTATATGTAAAATGTTGCAAAAATATAACAAAATATTACATTTTTGTTAAAATACACACAAATTTCTTCTCTTATGGTATATTTATTGTGATAAATAAGACTTGGTATACATAAAGCATTGAAAAAATAAATTATATATGCTATAATATAGACATATGAGTTATAAAAGGAGATTGATAATATGGCTAAAAGAAGTATTGAAATTGAAAGAGAATATAGGCAGTATACAAAGATGTCACCCGAATTTGTACATTTAACAGGTGAATCTTTAAAGCAACAAATTGGTGGCTTAGAGAATAAGGTGGAGAAAGTATCAGCTAAAATAGAAAATTTATCTGCCGAAATAGAAGAGTTAAAAAAGAGTGATAAAGAAGAAGATAAAAAAGCTTTAGAAGCTAAATCTGCTCAAAAGGAAAGCTTAAGTAAAGTTTTAGAAGCCGCTAAAAAAGAAAGAGATGAACAAAAACCTAAATTAGAAAAACAATTAAACAGAGTTCAAGGATTCGAAAAAAATAAAGAACAAATTGCAAGAATAAAACAAATAAAGAGTGATCTTCGCAGTAAAAAACTACATCTAGAATGGAAAATTAGACATAATGAAAAGCTAATTTCAGAACTTGAAGATAAATTAAATGAAATAGATGAGGACGTAAATACTAAGTTAGTTATATCTGAACTAGAAAAAATGGAAAAGACTGATGTAAAAGAATTTTATGCAGAAGATTTTACAAGACTTGACGAATTAAGAGATGAAAAAGCCAAAATAGATAAAGAAAAAGCAGGAATTAACTCTCAAATTACTAGTTTGAAGAATACAAATAAAGACTTAGGACATAGAATTGATACATTAAATACTGAAATTGCAAAATGTGACCTTGCTTGGAAGAACTTATTTGCAAATAAAACTTGGGATGAAATTGAAGCTAAATCTATGGATGGTAGATTTACAAAGAAAGAAGAAAAAGCTAAACAAGAAGAACCTGCAAAAGAAGAGAAAAAAGAAGAAAAAGCTCCTGCTACTGAAGAACCAGTAAAAGAGGAAGCAAAAAAAGAAGATCCTAAATTAAAAGAAATGCCAATATTTGAAAAATTTTCATTTGCAAAAAAACCTGTGGCAGAGAAAACAAGTGAAACAGAAGAGCCTATGTGGACAGATATACAATCAGAAGAAGAAGCCAAAAAGGAAGAGGCAGAAACAGCTCTAACCAAAACAAGTAGATGGTCTAAATTATGGAATGCAATAAAGCACCCAATTCAAACTATAAAAGCTGCAAGAGCAGGAAAAGCTGAGAAAATTGCAAAAGAAGCAAGTGAAAAAGGCGAAGAACCTATAGTACAACCACTAAAAATAGAAGATTTACAAGGAAATGAGAAAACTCCAACTGCAGAAAAGACAGAAGCACAAAGTGTTGATGCATTTATAGCAAAATTACGCCAAATGTCTGAAAAAGAAGCTGCAAAAGATGCTCAAAATAAGGATAATAAAGAACAACCAGATTATTTAAAATATGTAGCAAGACATGCAAGAAAAGTTGAAGCTCAAAAACAAAGAGACGACGAAGGAAGATAAAATTAATTCCATATAAATATTAGAAAACTAAGTGAAATATTCGCTTGGTTTTCTTGCTTTTTACGACATATTAGTATAAAATAAACAAGAAATTGAATGTTCACAACTTACATGAGGAGAATAAAATATGAAACAGATTTTATTTGTTATTGCAATGAAAAAGGAAGCAACAGACATTGCTGAAAAATTGGAACTAGAAAAGGTTAACGAAAATGTATATAGAAAAGAAAATATTTCTTTAATTATCACTGGAATTGGAAAGCAACAAACAGCAATCAATTTAACCAGATATTTAGAAAACTGTGAGATAAAGCCAGATTTAATAATAAATATGGGATACGTTGGCTCTACTAACTCTAAAATTGGAGAATGGGTTAATGTTAGTAAATCTTATAATTATGAATGGAACATTCCAGGAGAGCAACAATATACTGTTGAAGAATTTAATGATGATAGAATTAAAACATTAGAAAATATTAAGAAATTACCATGTTATAGTGCTGAAAGTTTTGTAACACATGCAGATATAAAAGACGATGTGCTTTTTGACATGGAACTAAATTCTATTTATATAATTTGTTGCATGTATAAGATGGATTTAATATCACTAAAAAAAGTTAGTGATAATTTGAGTCTGGATGATTACTACAAAAATATAGATATGAAAGAAGTAATGGAATTAACCAGTGGATTAGAATTATTAAGAGGAGAACTATAAATGTATTTGAAAAGACTAGAACTGCAAGGGTTTAAATCGTTTGCAGATAAGACTGTATTGGAATTTAAGCCGGGTATTACAGCTGTTATTGGACCAAATGGTTCTGGTAAGAGTAATATTTCGGATAGCATTAGGTGGGTACTTGGAGAGCAGAGTATGAAGTCTTTAAGAAGCGCAAAGGCAGAAGACGTAATATTTGCAGGTACTCAAAATAGAAAATCGTTGGGATTTGCAGAGGCATCTATTGTAATAGATAACTCTGATGGAAAATTACCAATTGAATATAATGAAGTAACAGTTACAAGAAAATTATATAGAAGTGGTGAGACTGGCTATTTTATAAATAAAACACCATGTAGACTTAAAGATATTATAGAATTGTTTATGGATACCGGTATTGGAAAAGATGGATATTCTATAATTGGACAAGGTAAAATTGACGAAATTTTGAGCAATAAATCTGATGATAGAAGACACATATTCGAAGAGGCTGCCGGAATTGTAAAGTATAGAACTCGTAAGGTGGAATCTGAGAAAAAACTAGAGCAAACAAAGCTCAATCTATTACGTATAAATGATATTTTATCTGAAATAGAAGGACAATTAGATCCACTTAAATTGCAGGCAGATAAAGCCAGAAAGTTCTTAGATTTAAGAGAAGAACTTAAGAGTATTGAAGTTGGATTATTTGTGTATAACATAAATACATATAAGGAAAAACTTGAACAAATTATAGAGGATTTACAAATTTTAAAAGACCAAGAAACATCGGAAAGCCAAAAGTTAGAAGAGGGTCAAAATAAAAAAGATACTTTAAAAGCTAGAATTGATGAACTTATTGCAGAAATTGAAAACATGCAAAATGTTGGTTTCGAGAGTAAGACTAAGATTGAACAGTTAAATTCTCAGATAAATGTTTCTAAAGAAAGAATTTCAAACAATGCTACAAATATTGAAAGACTTACAAAAGAAATAGAGGAACTACATCAAAGAATTAATGATTTCAATGAGGAGAAAAATAGCAAGGTTTCTAAGAAGGACAACTTATTTAAGAATAAGGAAAGGTTTGAAACAGAACTAAAAGAGAAGGAAGAAGAGCTTGCAAAAATATCTGCTAAATTATCTGAAAAAGAGCTTGAGATAGAAGGCAAGAAGAAACAGGTAGAAGCCGATACAGACGCAAAATATGAAAGACTTGCCGAAATTAATACATATGAAATTAATTACGAAAACTTAGAAAAAACTAAGAAAAACGTAAAGCAAGAGCTTCAAAGTACTATTTCTGAATTAGATAGTAACAGAATAAAGAAACAAGAAATTTCTAAAAACTTTCAAGAAATAGAAGCAACAAGAAATAAGGCTGTTAAGACTCTAACAGAAATCAAGGCTCAAAAAGAAGAGGCTTTAGCCATTATAAAAGACTTTGATGAAAAAATAAACAAGCTTACAGCAGAGTACAGAATGAAAGATTCTAGATGTAAGTTCTTAATCGAAACAGAACGTGATAAAGATGGATATATGAAGAGTGTTAAATCTTTACTACTTGCATGTGAACAAAATAGTGAATTAAATGCAGGAGTTGAAGGTGTGCTAGCAAGTCTTATTTCTGTTGACAAAAAGTATGAAACTGCAATCGAAATGTGCTTAGGCCAGGCTATGCAAAATATAGTTACAAAAACAGAAACAGATGCAAAAAAATTGATAGAGCATTTGCGTAAGAATAATTTAGGAAGAGCGAGCTTTTTACCAATTTCATCAGTGCATGGAAAGAAAATAGAAAAAGTAAATTCTAATGGAATAGATGGAGTTATTGGCATAGCAGCAGACCTAGTAAAAGCAGATAAGAAGTACCAAGACATAATCTTGAATTTGCTTGGCAGAACAGTAATTGTAGAAAACATGGATAGTGCCATAAAACTTGCAAAGGCTAACAGCTATTCGTTTAGAATAGTAACACTAGAAGGAGACGTAATAAATCCATCTGGTGCAATTAGTGGTGGTTCAGTAGCTCAAAAGACTGTAAATATATTAGGAAGAAGCAGAGAAATTGAAGAATTAAAAGCTAAGCTAGAAGAGCTTAATTCTGAGATTAAGAAGCTAGAAAAAGAAAAGGAAGAGCATTCTGTAAAAATAGCAGATACAATAGAAGAATCTGCAAGACTAGAGAAAAATTTACAAGAGATTGAGATTACATATGCAACTAAAAAGCAAGAATTAGACATGATAGACAGTCAAATTATTAAACTTGAAGAAAAAATGGCTAAGCTAAAAAATCAAGTTGAAGAAATTGATGAAGAAAAGAAAAAATTAGAAGTTTCTAAAGAAGGCACTAAACAAGTAATTGCAAACTTAGACAAAGAAATGCAAGAATTAAATGCAGAGATTACACAGTTTGCAGAGCTAAATAAAGACGACCAAACATACATAGACAACTTAAATACAGATATAACAGACTTAAAAATTTCTGTATCTTCATTTGATGAGAGTGGAACATCTCTTGACGAAATGATTGCAAGAATAGAACAAGACATTCAAAATGCAAATGCAAGCATAGAGACTAAAAAAGCAGATATAGAGAATGCAAAATTAGAGACTACTAAAAATGAAGAAGCAATTTCAAACTTCGAGCAAGAAATAGAAAAGATTAAATCTGAAGTTACAAATAGCTCTGAAAAAATAGAGGCTTTAAAGAATGAAAAGACAGTAAAAAATGAGGAATTAGAAAAGATAGAGGCTCAAATAGAGTCACAATATAGTGTATTAAATGGTCTAAAAGAGCAAATAGTAAAGGTGGAGAGCAAGAAAACAAAACAAGAACAAGATATAGATGATTTAATAAACAGATTGTGGCAAGAATATGAGCTAACTCCTAACAATGCAGATGGTTACGCAAAGCCAGATAATGTTCAAGTTGCTCAAAAGAGAACAACAGAACTACGTAAAAATATAGCAGACTTAGGAAGCATAAATGTAGATGCAATAGAAGATTACAAGAAAATGCAAGAAAGATATGACTTTATGAATGAGCAAAGACTTGATTTAGAAGACTCTATAACAAAGCTTAGAAACGTAATTTCTGAAATGACAACTACAATGCAAAAGCAATTTGATGAGAAATTTAAACAAATAAACAAAAACTTCAACGAGGTGTTCATCGAACTATTTGGTGGAGGAAAGGCAGAGCTAATATTAGAAGATGAAGCCAATATACTAGAATGTGGAATAGACATCAGGGTACAACCACCAGGAAAGAAACTACAAAACATGATGCTATTATCGGGTGGAGAAAAAGCACTAACAGCAATAGCAATATTGTTTGCAATACTAAAAATAAATCCAGCTCCATTCTGCATATTAGACGAAATTGAAGCAGCTCTTGATGACGTAAACGTTGCAAGATATGCCTTATATTTAAAGAAATTCAGCACAGAAACGCAGTTCTTAGTAATAACACATAGAAAAGGAACAATGGAAATAGCAGATACAGTTTACGGTGTAACAATGGAAGAAAAGGGAATAAGTAAACTATTATCGATGCAACTTAAATAAGAAGGTGAATAGATATGATAAGAAGCTATAAAGAAGAACAGGAATTAAAAGAAAAGATATTAGAGCTTAGAAAAAAAATTATCCTTATGATAAGATTGCAATGGAACTTGGTACAAATGAAAGTCGTGTGAAGCTTATAATAGGATTACTTGTAGAAGAGGGAAAACTTGATAGCTTGGCTACAAATTTATATAAGAAAGAAACTGAGGAAAAGCTAAAACAGATATTGAGTATGGCAAAGGCAAAAAGAAATGTGAGTGAGATATCTAGTTCTTTAGGTATTTCTGTAGATAGAACTTATTTATATCTTGATAGGCTTGTTGAAGAAGGAAGGTTATCTATAGCAGAAGTTTACCAATGTGCAGATGAAGAAATAGAAAAAAGAGTGATAGAATTAAGAAAAGCGGGCTTAGGTCAACGTGAAATTATGAAAGAAATGAAGATAACTAAGCAAGATACATTAAGGAGAATATTAGACAAGCTATTTTCGGAGGGCAAAATAGATTCATATAAAAAAGTAGATAAAACTAAAAAACGAATAGTTGAATTATTGAAATATGGATATAATGCAGAAGAAATATCGAGGCAATTAGTAAAAGATGAACAAAATATAAGAAGTCTTATGGCTGAACTTATAAGAGATGGAGTTATTACACAAGATGAAATCACGCAAGCAAGAGAAGCAAAAAAAGAAGAAATAATTGAGTTGATAAGACAAGGAAAAGGAAGAAGAGAAATCATTCAAGAAATAGGCATTAAATATAAAGATTTAGGAGACTTTTTGCGAGAAATAATTGAAAGCGGAGAACTTAAGAAAAATAAGGAAAGTTCAAAAGAAAACAGAAGAGATTTAATTGAACAAGATGATGGAAGATAGGAAAATAAAACCTCAACATGTTTGGGGTTTTATAATTTTTTCTAAAATATGAAATTTTTTTATGAAAAATGTAAACAATAATTTTAGGTGATAATATGAATATAAAATATAGAAATATTTTAGAAAAAAGATTAAAAGAAGGAATTGCAAATAATAAATTTGTAATTTATTTGCAACCAAAGTTTTATACAAAGACTGAAAAACTAGCAGGAGCAGAAGCATTGGTACGTTGGAATAGAGATGGAGATGTAGTAATGCCAAATATTTTTGTTCCATTATTAGAAAAATATGAGTTAATAACAGAGCTAGACACATATGTACTAGAAAGTATTTGCAAATTACAACAAAACTGGGAGAAAAAAGGTTATAAAATCTTTCCAATATCAGTAAATGAGTCAAGACTACATTTGTATAATAAAAATCATATAAATGATTTAATAGATTTTGTAAATAAATATAGTATAAAACCAAATACTATAGAATTAGAAATGACGGAGACCTCTGTTGTTAATAATGTTGAGCTTGCAAAAGAAGCGGAAAGGAATGTTCACAAATTGGGATTTACAGTATCTATGGATGACTTTGGAACAGGCTATTCATCTTTTAGCATGTTAAAAAATATTAATATAGATGTTCTAAAAATGGATAAAAGTTTTTTTGATGATATAGTAGAAAGTAGTCGAGGTAAAATTATAATAGAGGCAATAATTGAAATGTCACATAAGCTGGGAATAGAAGTTGTGGCAGAAGGCATAGAAAAAAAGGAACAAGTTGATTACCTAAAAAGAATAAATTGTGATATGATACAAGGATATTATTTTGAAAAGCCGATATCAATAGAAAAATTTGAAGAAAAATATAAAAATGTGTTTAAGTAACATACTTAATGAGAATTTTTATACTTTGTATTATACCAAAAGAATATAGAAAATCAAGTGCTAGAAGAAAATTTTATAGAATAAAAAATTATAAAAAAGAAAATAAATTAAAAAATACTAAAACTGTTATTGCAAGCTAAAAATAAATGAGAAAGCAAGATTCTCTCTTTATCATTAAGTATGTTACTTAATAAAAAAATGGAAGGATGAATCTTATATGAAAACAAAAGAAATTAAAGGAATTACACTAATCACACTTGCGGTTACAATTGTTGTTTTATTAATACTTGCAGGAATAAGCATAAATACAGTTATTGGTGATAATGGAATAATAAAAAAAGCACAAAGTTCTGCAGAACTAACAAAAGAAAGTGAAGCAAAAGAAATAATTAATAGAACTATAATGGAATTTTATTTGACAAATGAATATGAGACATTAGAAGATTTTTTGAATACAAAAGTTTTAGAGGGAAGAATAGATAAAGTAGAGAAAAATGCTGATGGAACATTAAAAGTATGGAAGAATGATTACAGTGTAACAACAGAAAATAAAACAAATTTCTCAAATAACAATGATAATAATATGAATAAAAGAATAAAAATAAGTACAACTCCATATGAGGGAATATATGATAGCTGTGAACATGAAGCAATTACAAATGTGAATGTAGAACCAACAGATACAACACTAGAATATTCTACAGATGAAATAAACTATTCTACAACAATTCCAAGGATAATAAATGCAGGAACAGCTACTATAAAGATAAGAGCAAGTAAGGAAAATTATGAAACAAAAAATGTAACAGTGATAGCAAAAATAGAAAAAGCTGAAGGAAACTTAAGTTTATCAGAAACAAGTGGAACAATTAATTATCCCAATAGCACAACATTTACAGTTAGCGGAAATACCGGAACTTTAAGTGTATCATCTTCAAACACAAATGTGGCAACAGTAAGCATAAGCGGAAGTACGGTAACAGTAAAATCAGTTGGAGCAGGAAGTGCTACAATAACAGTAAAGAGTGCAGCAACAACAAACTATAATGAAAAAACAGCAACATATACAGTAACAGTAAAAGTAAAAGACTCAACATTTACGGGAAATTTTGGAGTAGGATATTATGCTGATGTAGATGGAAATGGAACAGTGGATGGAATAATATTTTCAGACTTTAAATATGGCGGAAGTGGCTCATGGGGAGGCACTGATTATACAATATCTACTGTAACAGGATTAAAAGAATATTATGTAAGCAAAACAAATTATAATGGCCCATTCGGAATAAAAGATGTATTATCTGCAAGAGGAAGTGGAAATGCAAGATTTAATGTAATGGCACTAAGTGATTATAATAATAGTGCAACATATACATTTTCTAATGCTAAGGGAATAACCTCAGGAGAATGGAGAGTTCCAACCTACATTGAATTAGCTACATTTGGAGGACAATTGGGAATAACAACTTCGAACTACAGTGGTTATGGATTAAAAGATAGATATTGGTCGTCCTCTGTCAACATCTACTACTACGGCGGCAGCGGCTATTACGTTAATTTTAGTAATGGCAAAATCGACATCGACAGCAACATCAACGGCCTCAAATATCCTGTGCGTCTGGCTAGGACTTTCTAATTTTGTAAAAAATTAGAAATAAGAAAAATGCATTATGTAAATAACGCATAGATTCAAACGCAGATATATTCATAGAATAGTTGCATGATATAAAGTGAATTTTCATAATAAAATTAGAGTATATTTGAAATTTTATGTGGAGTTTCAGATATACTCTAAAATTTTAATGTGACAACATTAAAGTTGTATCTAGTTAGTTTTATGAGTGTGTTGACAATATTTCTTTTATTTCTTTTTCAGATAAGTTAACTGCCTTTGAAATTTGCTCTATAGGAATATTAAGCTTATGCAAATTTTTTATTATATCTTTTCTTTCATTTTCTCTTGCTTGCTGTGCTTCTTTTTTCGCTTCTTCTAATTCTTTTTTCATTTGTAATTTGTCAGCTATTTCAAGTGTTCTATTTAAAACTCTTCGCCTTAATAAGTCATCTTGACTTATTCTATCCAATTCTTCTTTTGCCTCTTTAATATCTTTATTTTCTTCCATTATACGAGATACCTCCTCTTTCTCTGGATTATCTAGAAAAAGCATCCATTGGAGTACTTCATCGTTCGGTGTTTTATGGTATGCTTTTACTACTTTAGGTAACTCTATTATAATAATTTCAAAATAATCTGTCAATATAAGATGTAACTCTTCGTTTTCTCTTATTTTCCATGTGGTCTGAGGCTTTTCAAGATTTTTTGTTAATTTAAAAACATCATCTAAAATTATTATTGATATTGTTTTTCTTAAGTCACTGTAGGTATCACCAATCTTTAAATTAGCAGCATACATTTTTGCCCAATAATATACAAATCTCTCGGCTATGTTATCGTTTGAAGCAAGCTGTACCTCTATGTCACACTCAGTATTTCCATTTATTACTGCTCTTAAATCTAGTCTTCCGTTTTTATCATCTTTATTATCGTTTAATAAATCTGCACTTTTGTCAAGTTCAAGCTTGTCTATTTTCATCTTTAAAATAGCCTCTAGCATAGCTTGTGTAATCCTTGGTTTTCCTCTTGAAAATAATGCTTTAAACACTACATCATTCTTTGGTTGTAATATGCTTTTCTTTTCATTGGGCATATGTAAACCTCCTAGATTTGGAATAATTTTAATTTAGTTATTAAAAGTTTAATCGAATTGTATGTAGAACATTTTGCCAGAACGGATAATTGAAGAAATCAATGATTTTGATACAAAATAAAAGATAAAAACTTTTAAGAAATAACTGAGTATATTATATATAAATTACGTATAAAGTCAAGGAAAATCATTCGCTATATTTCGACATTTTATAATATTTAGTACATAAAAAGAGAGATTTTTTCTTTAAGCAAAATACTTAATAATAAGTTAGAAAGAAAATATCGATTATTGTTACGCCATATTCAGGAGTATATGATGAAATTTCGCATGACGCATTGAAAAGCATAGAGGTGACACCGATTATAGTGGATATGGATTATAAGGAACATATTGGTCGTCCTCTACTTTCGTAAACTGTGGCTGTTATGTTAGTTTCAGCAATGGCACAATCGTCATCAACGACAGCGACAACAATTACCAATATCATGTGCGTCTGGCTAGGACTTTCTAATTTTGTAAAAAATTAGAAATAAGAAAAATGCGTTAGGTAAATAATCTTAAATAAAGAAGAAATATTGTAAAAAATTTTTTCTGGTTTGAGTTTTTTATACAAGAAATAGTCTAGAAATTTTGTGCTTTATGTTGTATAATACCTTTGAAAAGGATGTGACTATGATGAAGTTATATGATAACATAGGAAGCCTAAGACTAATGAATATTAAAGTAATAAAGGACAACAAGGATACCTTATATGAAGGAATGGTTGAAAATGCACCTGATGACATAAAAAAGTTAAGGTATGCCAAAATAGAAATTGACAGTGGAACAACAATATTGCATGTATTTAGCCAAGAAAATTTAAATGATAACTAACAGCAAAAAGAGTTTAGAAAAAATTTAACTAATATAATGAAAATATAACAATAAATTGAAAAGCTAGTGCTTATTTACGAATTCATTAGGAAAGGATATAAATTTATTATAACTAATAAAAGGGGATTAAAAATGAAAAAGTTTACAAATCAAAATGTATTAAAAGAAACCAAGAATAATAACAAAATTATTATAATAGGAATAATAATTTTAGTGTTTGGAATTGCATTAGGACTATGGGGAGGTTATGAAATTGACCAGGCCAGTGACCAGGCAAAATCTTTTAGTGAATTATTATTAAGTGATGAAGAAAAAGAAAATCAAATTGCAAAACTTGATGTAACTCATGTTCCATACCAATTTGCGGTACAAGATGGAAATGACAATAGCTATTACATTGTAATGGATGAAGATTATATGTATGTTGCATATATGCCAACTTCAACTTTCAACTCTTTAAACAGAGAAGATATTACGGAAAATCCGGGAAAAATTGAAGGAATGACAAAGCTTGCAACAAGAGAAATAAAGGAACTTGCGATAAAAGCTTATAATGAAGCAATCGAAGATGAAAATTACAAAATAACAGTTGCAGATTACGATAGTTACTTTGGAAGTGTATATTTAGATGCGTCAGAAGATGCACTTTTAGATGTGGGCTCATTACAAATGACTGGCTGTATGATATGTTTGATAATAGGTCTTGCCTCATTGCTAACTGGAATAATAAAAAAAGTTCATTTTAATATTAGCGTAAAGAAAATGGATGAAGATTTAATAGAAAAATTAGATAATGAAATGAATGATGCTGATGCTTTCTATTATGAGAAAACTCACCTATACCTAACAAAAAATTACATAATAAATTTTCAAGGAAGATTTAAGGTAATAGAATATAGAGATGTAATTTGGATGTATGCAATGAATTACAGAACAAATGGAATTAAAACAAGTCAATCAATAAATATAATGGACGTAAAAGGAAAGGTTACTTCAATTGCAACAATAAACATTGTAACAAAAGAGAAAAAAGAAATATATGATGAAATTTGGAACACAATTGCTTTAAAGAATACAAATATTTTATTAGGCTATACAAAAGAAAATGCAGAAATAGCAAAAACAATGAAAGAAAATTAGAATGAAAAGGACTAATTCATGTGTGAAATATGAACTAGTCTTTTTATATGTTCAAAGTCTTAAAGTACTGGAAACCTTGGACGTCCTCCGCCAATTAATTCTCTTAGTATTAAAATTCTAATTAAATCATTCAAGAATGGATTTCTGCGTGGCTTTCTTGGTGGTCTATTTGGCATTTGTCTATCTTCAGAACTTTCTCTGTTAGTAGTTTCAACTGTAAGGCTAACACTAATTTTTGTATTTGAAACTGCTTTATCATAAATATCACTAACCATTCTTTCTATGGTATCTTCTGCAATTGGCATTGTAACATTTCTACAAGATGCAACAACCATTGGATATATAACTCTATATGAATCTGGATATAGATTTTCTAGGTTGCAGGACTGATTTTGCCACATAGAATTTGCAATGTTTGTATATGGATTTTGGCACATACCAGCGCATCCCATGTTAGCACAACCACCATAAGGCATACCCATAGATTGATTCATGCCAGAAAATCCTAATGTATTTCTCATATAATCATCGTAATTTTGATAATTCACAAAATTCACCTCCATGCTAATAGTATATGCGTGGAGATTGTTTTCTGTTACAAATCGTTAATGTAAAATAATAAAAGCTTGAATATAGCAATGCTTCATGGTAATATTATTAAAGTATGGATTGAAAAATAATTACAAATTAATTGAAAAGAGGTAAATATGTTAAAGTTAGAGAATATTAATAAAGATTATATATCTGGTGATACAACGGTTCATGCACTGAAAAACATAAATATTGAATTTAGAGAGAGCGAGTTTGTATCTATTTTAGGGCAAAGTGGTGGAGGTAAGACCACACTTTTAAATATAATTGGAGGTCTAGACAGATATACTAGTGGAGACTTGATTATTAATAATAAGTCTACCAAGAATTTTAAGGATAGAGATTGGGATGCTTACAGAAATTATTCTGTTGGTTTTGTTTTTCAAAATTACAATTTAATTCCACACCAAACAGTGCTTGCAAATGTTGAATTGGCGCTAACTTTATCTGGTGTAAGTAAGAAAGAACGTAAACAAAAGGCTATTAAAGCATTAGAAGATGTGGGATTGAAGGAGCAAATACATAAAAAGCCAAACCAATTGTCAGGAGGACAAATGCAAAGAGTTGCTATTGCTAGAGCCTTAGTAAATAATCCTGATATAATTTTGGCTGATGAACCAACTGGTGCTTTGGATACTCATACTTCTGTACAGGTAATGGAAATATTGAAGAAAATATCGAAAGATAAGCTTGTAATAATGGTTACGCATAACCCAGAACTTGCCGAGAAATACTCTACAAGAATTGTTAGAATACTTGATGGAACTATTATGAACGATTCTAATCCATATACGAGTGAAAAGAAGGAGGCTGAAAAATCAAAGGAAAAACGCAGAACTTCTATGAAATTTTTCACTGCCTTAAATTTAAGTTTGAACAATTTAATGACTAAAAAAGGCAGAACTATTTTAACTTCGTTTGCCGGAAGTATTGGAATAATAGGTATTGCATTGATTTTAGCTTTGTCTAATGGAATACAAAATTACATTGACAAGGTAGAAGAAGATACTCTATCATCATACCCAATAACAATTGAGGAGTCTACAATAGATACGTCTGCAATGATAGAAAAAATGATGGACGAAAACAATGAAGAAGAGGATAGACCAAAAGACAAGATATATTCAAAAAATATAATGTCTGAGATGATTTCGACTCTATCTAATAAAATGGAAAATAATAATTTAACAGAGCTTAAACATTACTTAGAGCAAGAAGATAACGACATTGCTAAAAACAGTAATGCTATTCAATATGGATACAATTTAAATCTAAATTTATATAAAGAAGATACATCTAATGGCGTAGTGCAAGTAAACCCAAGTACTGTAATGGACAGCATGGGAATGGGAAGTATGAGAGAGGCACAAGAGAATTCTCCAATGGCAATGGTATCTAGCTCATTTAGCACTATGAACAATGATGCTTGGACAGAAATGCTAGACAACGAAGAATTGCTTCATTCTCAATATGATTTAATTGCAGGAAGTTGGCCAAAGAGCTATAACGAAGTTGTTTTAATAGTAAATGAAAACAACGAATTGAACGATTATGTGCTATATACTTTAGGACTAAAAGACCAAGAAGAATTATCAAAACAGTGGGAAAAGGCTAAAAAAGGAGAAAATGTAGACAAAGAAGAAGAGACTACATATTCATATGATGAATTATTAAAATTATCATTTAAACTAATATTAAACTCTGATTATTATGAAAAACAAGGAAATTTGTGGATAGACCAGAGTGAAGATAATGACTTTATGAAAGAAAAAATAGCAAATGCCGAGAATATAAATGTTGTTGGAATTATTAAGCAAAACGAGCAAAGCACTGCAACAGCTATGAATGGCGGAATAGGATATTTAAAAGACTTAAAAGAATACGTTATAAATAAGACAAAAGAAGCGGACATCGTAAAAGAGCAGAAAGTAAATCCAGAAACTAATGTATTTACAGGACTAGAGTTTCCAAAATCAGGAGAAAAGTCAGAATTCAATTTCAATAATCTAAGCAACGAGCAAAAAATGGCAATAAGCCAAATGTCAACAGAAGAAATTGCAAAAGTAATGGACACATACACAAAAAATCAGAATGCAAGTTATGAAAACAATCTAAAAACATTAGGAGCAATTGACTTAGATAAGCCATCATCAATATCGATATATCCAAAGACTTTTGAAAGCAAAGAGTTAATAGCAAAAGCGATAGAGGACTACAACAAAAAACAAAGAGACGACGGAAAAGAAGAAAATACAATAACGTACACAGACTTAGTTGGAGCAATGATGAGTTCAATAACAAACATAATAGACGCCGTAAGCTATGCACTAATCGCATTCGTAAGCATATCGCTTGTAGTATCATCAATAATGATAGGAATAATCACATACATTTCAGTATTAGAAAGAACAAAAGAAATAGGAATATTAAGAGCAATCGGAGCATCGAAAAAAGATATCTCGAGAGTATTCAATGCAGAAACATTCATAATAGGTTTAATATCTGGAATGATAGGCGTTGGAATAACCTTGCTATTAACCTTGCCAATAAACAGCATAATATATGCACTATCTGGAGTAGCAATACATGCAACAGTTTCAGTAACACAAGCAACCGTACTAGTATTAATAAGCTTAGGCTTAACAATACTTGCAGGACTAATACCAGCCAAAATGGCAAGCAAAAAAGACCCAGTAGAAGCATTAAGAACAGAATAAAAATTTCGCCAAATAGGGACGCCCCTTTTTGGGCGAAAATTTTTATAATTATTTTAGTAAAAATATTGATTTTTAAGCGTTTCCATTGTAATATATATTATATAACTGGTCATGATATTAAACATCAGATATGTGTGTGGAGACGCATATCTTTTTTTATTTATTAAAAAAATGAATTAAATAAAAAAATAAGAATATAATAAAAATATACAACTAAAATAAAGATGATGTATTGACAAAATCTTTACAAAGAATTATACTGTTAATAGAGAGGTGATAATTATGGCTCAAACATTAGTAAATGTACGTATGGACGAAGAAGTGAAAAGAAGCATGGAAGAGACCTGTAAGGAACTTGGAATAACGATGAGTACAGCATTTAATATTTTTGCTAGAAAAATGAGCAGAGAGAAAAGAATACCATTTGAAGTTTCAATAGATCCATTCTATTCGGAGAATAATATAAAAGCAATAAAAGAATCAATAAAACAATTAGAAGAGGGGAAAGTCGTAAAAAAGTCGCTTAAAGAATTAGAGAAGATGGCGGATGAATAATATAATGTTTACGGAGAGAGCTTGGGAAGAATATTGTTATTGGCAAAACCAAGACAGAAAAACATTAAAACGAATTAACCAACTGCTTATTGATATTAAAAGAAATGAGTTTGCAGGAATTGGTAAACCAGAACCATTAAAAAATGATTTAAGTGGATTTTGGAGTAGAAGAATTGATGAAGCAAACAGAATAGTTTATCGAATTGCAAACGAACAAATTGAAATAGTGCAGTGCAAAGGACATTATAATGACTAATAAAGGCATCACAATTGTGTGATGTCTTTACCATTGTTAGAACTTAATTTGAATTACATAAAATACGGTCAAACTATTGACTGTACTGCGATTATGTAGTATAATCCTATTTGTTTGGTAGGAAAACCAAATATTATTTTTGTAAATGAAAAAGATATATAGTAGATTGCTAAAAAAATGGTAAAACTACTAGAAAATAAAAGATCAATTAGTAGAAAGGACTTGTAATGGAAAATTTATTAGATATACAAGATTTACATGCTGTAGCAGGAGAGAAGGAAATCCTAAAAGGATTGAATTTGAAGATTAATAAGGGAGAAACTCATGTAATAATGGGACCAAATGGAGCCGGAAAATCTACAACTGCAAATGTTATTTTGAATAATCCAGAATATAAAAAAGTAAGTGGAAAAGTTGTGTTTGAAGGAGAAGATATTAGCGATTTATCAACAGATAAAATCGCCAAAAAAGGCGTATTCATGTCTTTTCAATCTCCTGTTGAAATACCTGGAATATCTACTACAAATTTCTTGAAATATGCTAAAAATAAAATAACAGACAAGCCAGTGAAAATTTTTGAGTTAAGAGATCAAATTCAGAAATATATGGAAGAATTAAATATGAATCCAAAGTTAATTGAAAGAAATTTGAATGTTGGGTTCTCTGGTGGAGAAAAAAAGAAAAACGAAATTTTGCAAATGCTTGTATTAGAACCAAAACTTGTAATATTAGATGAAACAGATTCTGGACTTGATGTTGATGCTGTTAGAACAGTTTCTAAGGGGATAGAAATGTACAAGAATGAAGAGAATGCAGTTTTAATAATTACACACAATACTAGAATATTAGAAAATTTGAAAGTTGACTATGTTCATATATTAGTTGATGGGAAGATTGTAAAAACTGGAGATGCAAGTTTGGCACAAGAGATTGAAGTTAATGGATATTCACAATATAAATAAAGGGTTGAAAAAGAATTACAATTTTGGCTACGTCAAATTTCATTTAAAACGCGGTTACATACACCACGTATGCGCCCTTGCCTTTTAAATTCATTTTCCTTGCAAAAATTTAATTCTTTTTCAACAAAAAAATACGTACAAGAAAGGAAAGATTATGTCAAAAACTCAAGTAGACGATATAGATAGAAATATATATGATATAAAAAATAAAGATGACTATGAGTTTAAAATGAAGAAAGGTCTTAACAGAGAAATTGTTGAAGAGATTTCAGCAAAGAAAAATGACCCAGACTGGATGAGAGAGATTCGTCTGAAGGCTTTAGAAACTTACGAAAAACTAGAACTTCCAACATGGGGACCAGATTTGTCTGAACTTAAAATGGATGAGATTGCAACATATGTTAAGCCAAAATCTAAATTGAACTCAAGCTGGGACGATGTTCCAGAAGATATAAAAAAGACTTTCGATAATTTGGGAATTCCAGAGGCAGAGAAGAAATCTCTAGCTGGTGTTGGCGCTCAATATGACTCAGAGGTTGTATATCATAGCATAAAAGAAGATTTGCTAAAGCAAGGAGTAATCTATACAGACATGGAGACTGCTGTTAGAGAATATCCGGATTTAGTAAGAGAGCATTTTATGAAATGTGTTCCAATAAATGACCACAAATTCGTGGCACTTCATGCTGCTGTTTGGTCTGGAGGATCTTTTGTATATGTTCCAAAGGGGGTAAAGGTTGATATTCCTTTGCAATCTTATTTTAGATTAAACTCACCAGAGTCTGGACAATTCGAACATACCCTTATAATAGTAGACGAGGGAGCAAGCCTTCACTTTATAGAAGGATGCTCAGCACCAAAATACAATAAGGTAAATCTTCATGCTGGTTGTGTTGAATTATATGTAAAAGACAATGCTTATTTAAGATATTCAACAATAGAAAACTGGTCAAAAAACATGATGAACTTGAATACTAAAAAAGCAATAGTAGGCAAAAATGCACAAATTGACTGGGTTACAGGTTCGTTTGGCTCTAAAGTTTCAATGCTTTATCCAATGAGCATATTAAATGGAGAAGGCGCAAAAACAGAATACACAGGAATTACATTTGCAGGACATGGACAAGACCTAGACACAGGTTTCAAAGTAGTTCACAATGCACCAAACACATCATCAGTTGTAAATTCAAAATCAATTTCAAAAGATGGCGGAGCTTGCACATACAGAGCATTAGTAAGAATTACAGAAAACGCAAAAAATTCAAAATGTAGCGTAAGCTGTGAATCACTAATGTTAGATGACATATCACGTTCAGACACAATTCCTGTAAACGATATAAGAACTGATGAAGTAGAATTTTCACACGAGGCTAAAATAGGAAAAATAAGTGATAAAGAAATATTCTACTTAATGAGCAGAGGATTATCAGAAGAAGATGCAAAAGCCATGATAGTAAGAGGATTTGCATATCCAATTTCGAAAGAATTACCAGTGGAATATGCGGTAGAAATGAATAACCTAATAAACTTAGAATTGCAAGGTGCAATAGGATAATCGCTCAAAAAGGGGCGTCCCTATTGGGCGAAAGAAAGGATTGAGGTAATGCTAAAATTAAATGAAACGCCTATTAGAACGGCAAATAATTTTAGAATAAATAATATAGAAATAGATGCACAAATTCCAAAAATAATTCCAGAGTTTGAAAATGTTCAAATTATAAAGGAAAACAGTGAAATAGATGAAGCTGTTTCGAATAGAGAATTAGTTTTTGGAAATAATAAAGAGCTAGAAAATATATTTTTTTCTAAGGCTAATAGCAAAATTAGAATTGTAAACAATCAGAAAGCCGAGAATGTTAAAATTACATATACTTTTGATGAAGATAGCCAAGTTCTTTTAAATCAAATTGATATTGTTGCTAGTAAAAATATAAATGTTGTTATTGAGTACAAGTCGGAGACTGAAAAGGAATGTTTTCATGCGGGAATTATAAGAACATTTGCTAGCAATGGTGCTAAGATAAATGTAACTGTTGTAAATTTGCTAAATGATGTGTCTACTAACATCGAGAGTTATGAGAATGATATCGAAGCAGACTCAAAAGTATATCATAAGTTAATTGATATAGGCGCAAAGGAAAGTATTTCTAATTATTTTTCTAATGCTATTGGAAATAAAGCGGATAATGATTTGAAAACTATTTACTTAGGACAAGGTTCACAAGTGAAAGATTTAAATTACATTGTACACTTACGTGGAGAAAAAACAAATGTCGATATAGATGTACAAGGAGCTTTGAAAGATAGCAGTAAGAAAAATTTCAAAGGAACAATCGATTTCAAAAAAGGTTGCAAAAAAGCAAAAGGAAACGAGAACGAATATTGCATGTTATTATCAGGCAAGGCAAAATCAATAGCACTTCCAATGCTTTTATGTACAGAAGCAGATGTAGAAGGAAACCACTCAACAGCGTCTGGAAAGGTTGATGAATCTGCAGTATTTTATATAATGAGCAGAGGATTAAGTTACAAAGAAGCGGTAAGACTACTTGTAAAAGCAAACTTCAACAAAATTATAGAAAAAATACAAGATGAAGAAATAAAAACAGAAATTTTACAAGAAATTGATAAAAGACTATAATGTTTTAATAAAATTGAGATATATCAAGCATATTCCAGTATTTATTAAAGGAAGGATTTTAAAATGGATTATAAAAAGGATTTTCCGATTTTTAATAATAGAAACATTACATATTTAGATAGTGGTGCTACAACTCAAAAGCCACAATATGTTATTGATGCAATCGATGAGTTTTATGAGCATAACAATGCAAACCCACACAGAGGTGCGTATTCTCTTAGTATAGACGCAACAAATGTGTATGAAGGAACAAGGGAAAAGATTGCCAAGTTTATAAATGCTAGAAAAGCAAATGAGATAATATTTTCTAAAAATGCGAGTGAAAGCTTGAATTTAATTGCATATTCATATGGCTTAGACAATCTAAAAGAAGGTGACGAAGTCGTACTTTCAATAATGGAACATCATTCTAACTTAGTACCATGGCAATATGTTACTAAAAAGACTGGTGCAAGTCTGAAATACATGTATATAAATGACGAATTTGAATTGTCGAAAGAAGAAATCGAAAACAATATAACAGATAAGACAAAAATAGTTGGAATTACACATGTATCAAACGTGCTAGGAACAATAAATAATGTAAAAGAAATAATAAAATATGCACATAAAAAGGGAGCAGTAGTAATTGTAGATGCTTCTCAAAGCATACCTCACATGAAAATTAATGTACAGGATTTAGATGCAGATTTTGTAGTATTCTCAGGACACAAAATGTTTGCTCCACTTGGAATAGGTGTATTATATGGAAAAGAAAAATTATTAAACAACATGAATCCATTCTTAATGGGTGGCGACATGATTGAATATGTTTACGAACAAGACACAACATTTGCTCCACTTCCAAACAAATTCGAAGCTGGAACACAAAATGTAGAAGGCGTTGTAGGGCTTGGAGCGGCAATAGACTATATAAACAAAGTTGGATATGACAATATAGAAAAAATAGAAAAAGAAGTAGTAAGCTATGCAAGACAAGAACTATCAAAACTAAATTACCTAGACTTATACATGAGCCCAAATGAAGAAAATCATTCATCGGTAATATCATTCAACATAAAAGGCGTACACCCACACGATGTTGCAAGCATGCTAGATTTTAAAGGAGTTTGTGTAAGGTCTGGAAACCATTGCGCACAGCCATTATTAAGATATATGGGAATAGACTCAACATGTAGAGCAAGCTTTAGCATATACAACACCAAGGAAGATGTAGATAGACTAGTAGACGCAATAAAATTTGCTTACTCAAAATTTGAAAAATTTATAAAACGTTAAATTTTCGCCCAATAGGGACGCCATTTTTGGGGCGAAAAAATATATTCGCTATAAAATTACATTTGATAAAGAAAGGACAAAAAATGGACGATTTACAAGATGTATATAATGATTTAATAATGGAACATAGCATGAATTCATACAATAAGAAAAAACTAGAAACTTGTGATTTGTGTGAAATGGGACATAATCCAAACTGTGGTGATGAGATAGAATTGCAGGTAAAGCTAAATGGTGATATTATAGAAGATATGGCTTTTTCTGGACATGGATGTGCTATTTCTCAAGCTTCTACTTCAATAATGATAGATACTCTAAAAGGTAAAACAGTTGAAGAAGCAAAGCAAATTATAGATACTTTTATTGGAATGATAAAAAGAGAAATAACTGACGAAGCAGAATTAAAAAAACTTGACGAAGCAATAGCTTTAAAAAATGTATCAAATATGCCAGCAAGAGTAAAATGTGCACTGCTAGCATGGCATACTTTAGAAGATATGATAGAAAAGAAACAATAATGTAAGAAAACAAAAAATAATCAAATATAAAAGAAAATTTAATAGAAAAAATATTTAGTGTTAAATAAAAAAATAATATATAAAAAGTCCTTAAGTAATGTACTTAAGGCAATTTATTTTATATATAAGATATCATTTGAATGCAATTATATCAAGTGGTTAGAAACAAAAAAAGAAAATGATATAATTTTGAAATTTAACTGTAATAATTCTGCAATAAAATGGTGAACATGTTATAGGTATAGCTATTTTTAAATTTCTTTATTTATCCTTAAGTACATTACTTTGGGATAAATAAAGAAAGGATAAAAGATATGAAAACAAAAGAAATGAAAGGAATAACGTTAATAGCATTAGTAATAACAATAGTAGTATTGATGATATTAGCAGGAGTAAGTATCAATATCGTATTAGGTGATGATGGAATAATAAAAAAGG
>FR880035.1 GCA_000435175.1 Clostridium sp. CAG:245 | reverse complement strand
AAATTAAATAAAATAAAAAAACTCATAACTCTAAGGCGAGTTTGAATTGATTTTAATTTGTAAATTTGATTTAATCGTTACAGCTTGAATGGATGTAGCGATTTTTTGCTACCTTCAAATTGGTTGCTATAATGCTTAAAAATAGCACTATTATGTCAAATTGGGGAGAAATTGGGGATCAACTTCCCAATTGACGTAGAACCTCTAAGAAAAGCTCATTTTACAAAAATTCTTAAAGTTATTTTTGCAACAAAGTAAATCAAAAAAATATAAATATGAGAGTCACAAAAAAGATTTTTAGATAATATTGAATTACTAATCTGCCTTGCTTGAAATTAACAAGTTCTCTAATACATTTCCAGCAGTCCTATCATGAGATTTTAGTGGGTGAACATAGAAATTGTATGTAGTAGTAATTTGTGCATGACCAAGTCTAGCAGATACTGTTGCAACATCAACTTGTTGTGAAATAAGAAGAGTTGCATTTGTATGTCTTAAACCATGAAAATTAATTACAGGCAATCCAATCTTTTTAACAAACTGTTCAAACCATTTACTAATTGTAGATGGATGAATAGGTTTACCATCATCTTGAACAAATAGCCTATTAGATTCGTGCCAGAAATCGCCTACAATTGATTTTTGTTCA
>FR880034.1 GCA_000435175.1 Clostridium sp. CAG:245 | reverse complement strand
TTAGCAATTTCATTTGAACTATTAGTACTACTATTATTACTATTATTTATTTTTTCGTTACTAGAATTATTTGTAACAGGCTCAAGCCCTAATACATTTTTTAAGTATTCAATAACATTCATAGTGTTACCTTGATATGTTAAATAATATTGATTTTCTCCAGAATTATTTATTACATACATATCTGTAACAAGAGGTAATATTAGTTCTTTACCAGATGAATTGTATAATCCATATAAGCCATCTTTTCGTACGACTATAGCCTCATATTCTGGAATTACAATTAAACTGCTAGCTTGATTATTTTTAGAAGAATTTGATAAGCAACCCAAACCATCAAATTCTAATGTAGCAATTGTACTACCATTTAAATCAAGCAATCCCCATTTGTTTGATCTCTTTACAGGAATACATTTTCCAAATAGTATATATGGATTTTCTATATCATTTGTAGGAAAATCATTTTTATTGATTCCTATTTGTTCATATTCTATATAAACAATCACTTTATCATTTTTATTAATTATTCCATACTGAGTTCTTGAAGTACTAGTTTTTTTTGATACTAGATATAATCCTCTATCTTTGCTTATTAGCTTTATACTAGTATAATCTGGTGAGATTTTTTTATTTCCTTTATTATCAACTATTCCAAATTTTCCTTCATCTGTTTCAACAATAAATTCTTCCTCTGCTTCGTCAAATGAAATAGATTTATATTTTTCACCGATAAGTGTACCAATTCCATTATCTGTGATTTTTTTTACGCCATACATTCCTGAGTCATTTTTAACAACAACCATATTATATAAGATGGCTTTTCTATTTTTATAAGCCTCTATATTATCTTGTTCTGCTATTTCTTCACTCTCAGGTATTGATTTAGCATATAATTTTGCTAAATAATCCATTGTATATATTTTTAGAGTATTATTCTCTGGATCATATGAATAATCTAAATTACATCCTTTACTTATTCCTTTAATGGTTGTATACATTTTGTTATTAGATATAATTACAGGTTCATCAATTTCAAAATATTTATAGTCATTCTCTTCACCTTGACTCGCTGATAGTATTGTTTTATATATTTGATTTGAATCTGTTATGTATGATACAGCTTCATATTTATTTTGTAAGTAGCACTTATCAAAATCTTCTGTATATTGATTTTTATATTCTCCATTATTTTTAGCATAACCAATTTGACTCGCAATATCCTCAAGAGAAACATAAATATTATTTTTGTTCTCATCAACAACTATCATATCTGATTTTGTTGAAATTTTTGTGCCATCAATATAGCATTTAAATTTATTTTTTTCTATATAAGATATATAAAATATTAAACCTATTGATAGTACAAATAATATAACTATTGCAACACCAATTATTATCATTAATTTTTTTGTTTTAGTTTTATTATTTTCTAATTCCGGTTGCGATTCATATATGTTCATCTAAAAATTCCCCCTTAATTACTATAATGCATATAGACATTATTCTTTTTCGTCAGTATAACCATATTTTTTATAAAATTCTTCTCTAAAATTTAATAAATTATCATTTTCTATTTCAATTCTAACTCTTTCCATTAATTTAGTCAAGAAATATAAATTATGAGTTGATAATAATCTTGTTCCCAATATTTCTTTGGTTTTTACTAAGTGTCTTATATATGCTCTTGTATAATTTTTACAAGTATAGCAATCACATTCTGGGTCTAGTGGAGTAAAATCTTTTTCGTACGTTGCATTTCTTATAACAACCTTACCATTCCAAGTCATCGCTGTACCATTTCTTGCAATTCTAGTTGGCAACACACAGTCACACATGTCAATTCCTGCTAGAGCTGCTTCTATCAAATAATCTGGTGTTCCAACTCCCATAAGATATCTAGGTTTATTTTGAGGCATTAATGGAGTAGTATATCTTAATATATCTAAGAATTCACCCTTAGGCTCTCCGACGCTAATTCCTCCAATAGCATATCCTGGAAAATCCAATTTTATTAAGTCCTCTGCACTTTGTTTTCTTAGATCCTTAAAAAATCCGCCTTGTATTATGCCAAATAAACCTTGTTGTTCAACATTTTTATGTGCTTCCTTACATCTTACAGCCCATCTAGTAGTCCTTTCCATTGAATTCTTTGTATATTCATATGTAGATGGATATGGGCAACATTCGTCAAAAGACATTATTATATCTGCTCCTAAATCTTCTTCAATTTGCATTACTTTTTCAGGAGTAAACATGTGCTTACTTCCATCTAAATGAGATCTAAATTCCACACCTTCTTCTGATATAGTTCTTAATTCACTTAAACTAAAAACCTGAAAGCCTCCACAATCTGTTAATATTGGCTTGTCCCAATTCATAAATTTATGTAGGCCACCTGCTTCTTTAACTATTTTTTCTCCTGGTCTTAAGTATAAATGATATGTATTTGACAATATTATTTGAGCTCCTAAACCTTTTACTTCTTCTGGCGTCATTGATTTAACAGTAGCTTGTGTTCCAACAGGCATGAATACAGGTGTTTGAATATCTCCATGTGGTGTATGAACAACCCCTCTTCTTGCTCCTGAATTTTTATCTTCATGTAATAGTTCATATGTTATTGCTTGTTTCATTTTATCTATTAATTCTCCTTTATTTTATAAACATTGCATCTCCGAAACTAAAAAATTTGTATTTTTCTTTTACAGCTTCATTATATGCATTCAAAACATTCTCTCTGCCTGCTAAAGCAGATACCAACATTAATAATGTTGATTCTGGCAAATGAAAATTAGTTATTAATCCATCCAAGCATTTGAATTTATATCCAGGATAAATATAAATTCCAGTATCTCCTTCGCATTCTCTTACTAATCCATTTTTGTCAGCAACTGTTTCAATTGTTCTACAAGATGTCGTTCCAACTGCAATTACTCTGTTACCAGCTAATTTTGTTGAGTTTATTTTTTCTGCATCTTCTGATTTAATATAATAGTGTTCTGTATGCATATGGTGGTCTTCTATATTCTTTTCTTTTACAGGTCTAAAAGTTCCAATTCCAACATGCAGTGTAACATTTGCAATTTTCACACCTTTTTCCTCTATTTTCTTTAGAAGTTCATCCGTAAAATGCAATCCAGCAGTTGGTGCGGCTGCAGAGCCGTTGTATTTAGCATACACTGTTTGATATCTATCATTGTCTTGCAAACTCTCATGAATATATGGTGGAAGTGGCATTAGTCCTATTTTATCAAGTATTTCATTAAATATACCATTATATATAAATTTTACTTTTCTTGTCCCATCTTGCAACATGTCTAATATTTCGGCCTTTAAGAGTCCATCTCCAAATATAACCTTTGTGCCTATATGGAGTTTATTTCCAGGTCTAACCATAGCTTCCCATATATCACCTTCTAAATTTTTTAGCAATATAAATTCAACATTTGCACCAGTTTCTTTTTTTCCATATAAACGTGCTGGTATAACTCTGGTATTATTTCTTACTAAACAATCTCCTGGTTCTAGATAGTCAATTATATCTTTAAAAATTTTATGTTCTATTTTCCCTGTATTCTTATCTAGTATCATTAGTCTAGATTCATCTCTTTTTTCTATTGGTGTTTGCGCTATCAATTCTTCTGGTAGTTCATAATTAAATTCAGATAATTCCATTTTTATTCAGATACTCCTTTTGTTTGTACAATATTATAATCTTTATTTGACTTTTCAAATATTTTTTTAGTTTTTTGCACTATGCATTCAATTATTTCTACAATATTCTTAGGTTCATCTAATTTATTTAATTTGTTTGAATATGTGAAATCACTTGTTTTTGCTGGTTTTAAACTATATATTTTTTCTGGTAATCCTATGTAATTTCCATTTTTATATTTTACTTTTCTATTCATATAATCAATATACCATTTTCTTAAACCATCTCTTTTATCATCTGTGTAACTATATTTTTGATAATCATGTAGTACTGGAACTTCATATCCATATTCGTTTGAATTTCTTTCGAGTGTATGTAAGAATTCATGTAGAAATACTTCTTCTGGAAATGTATTAGATGCAGAATATGAATACTGATTTTTTACCACCCTTATATTAGAAAATCCCTTTCCAATATAAACCATATTTCCGAGTCCTACCCATTCACAAATTTTTTCGTTATTAGTTAAAATACTTTCTAGCGGAAGGTTTGTACATACAAATATATGGTCAAACTCTTTTTGTTGAACATATTTGTTAATTAATTTATATACATCTTTTTCACCTATGTAATATCCATTATCCTCATCATATGATAAAGATGTAAGTGGTTCTTTAATCTCTATAATGTCATATGTAATGCTCATTTGATTGTTAGACATATCTGCTATTGAATTTTGTAACCTTTGCATATTATTTTCAACAATGCTTTTTTCCATTGTTGTCATCGAATAATTTTGTTTTTTTCCTTCGATTGTAGCATTTACATTATCTATTAAAAATACACCAAAGTTCCATATATTACTTTCGTCTGTTGACCCTTCTTCTATTGTAAAATCTGAAAACCACGCAGTACCCTCTGCAGTATTAGATATTCCACCCAATCTAAACCCTATTTCTACTTTTTCATTGTTTTTTGAATTGAATAAAAATTCAATTTTAGTCCAATTAGTATTTCCTTGTATTACATTTGAATGTTCATCTGTTTCATTCAAGCAAATTTGAGCTCCCGCCATTGTATCATTTTCATTTCCGACAACATTCTCAGTCCTTACCATACAGGTTACCCTATACGGTGTATTTTTTCTCACCGTTACTTCTCTATAAAACATTGCATCATTTGACACTTTATTTTCTATTTTATAACTTCTATCTTTTGAATATTTAACATTAGAATCTCTTGAAAATTCTGTTCTGCCTTTTTCTAAAATTCCCTTTGAAAAATAATTATAATCATATTTTCGATATATATAAAATGTAACAATTATAATAACAATCATTAATAAATTAGGTAATATATTGTTCAATCTTTTTTTGTTCATTTTTTTACCTCTTTTGTAAATTCCTATATGCAGAGAAAAAGGAGTATAGCACATATATTCCTTTTTCTCTTGTAAATAATTTATTTATTATTCTATGCAGTTCCAATTTTCTTGTTTGTCGTTGCTCTTTTAGCTTTTACCTTTTTAGGAATTTCTCGGTTATTATTTATTATTATTTTTGGTGCCTCTCCATTTTCAACAGTTGCTTTAGTTATTATACACTTTTCAATCTTTGGGTTCGAAGGAATTTCAAACATAATGTCTCTCATAATATCTTCAATAATTGCCCTTAAACCTCTTGCACCCGTCTTTCTTTCAATTGCCTTATCAACAACCGCATTTAGTGCCTCAATGTCGAATTCTAATTCAACATTGTCATATTTAAATAATTTTTTATATTGTTTCACTAAAGAATTCTTTGGCTCAACCATTATTTTGATTAGAGCTTCTCTATCTAGCTCTTTAAGAGTTGTTACTATAGGCAATCTACCAACAAATTCTGGTATTAGTCCAAATTTTAATAAATCTTGTGGTAGTAAGGATTCGAATACATCATATTTGTTCATTTCTTTACTGCTCTTTATATCTGCACCAAATCCCATTGTTTTTTTGTCAACACGATCTTTTATTATTTTTTCCAGTCCATCAAACGCTCCGCCACATATAAATAAGATATTTTGTGTATTAATTTGTATAAATTCTTGATGAGGATGTTTCCTTCCACCTTGTGGTGGTACAGAAGCAACAGTTCCCTCAATAATTTTCAATAATGCTTGTTGCACACCTTCTCCACTTACATCTCTTGTTATAGATGGATTCTCTGATTTTCTCGAAATTTTGTCTATTTCATCTATATATATTATTCCTTTTTCAGCTTTTTCAACATCATAATCTGCTGCTTGTATTAATTTTAATAAAATATTCTCTACATCTTCTCCAACATATCCAGCTTCAGTTAATGTTGTTGCATCAGCAATTGCAAATGGTACCTTTAATATCCTTGCAAGAGTTTGAGCAAGTAGTGTTTTACCACAGCCAGTAGGTCCTAATAATAAAATATTACTTTTTTGTATTTCTACATCATCTTTATCTGTATTTTTCTCAGCATTAATCCTTTTATAATGATTATAAACAGCAACCGCTAATGTTTTTTTAGCTACATCTTGCCCAATAACATACTGATCCAATATTTCTTTTATTTCTTCTGGCTTTGGTAAGTCTGTAGGTGCTTCATTCTCATATGTTATTTCACTATCTTCATATAAATCATTTTCTATAATATTAGTGCAGACTTTTATACATTCATCACATATATATACACCCGGTCCAGCAATAATTCTTTCGACCTCTTCTTGTCCTTTACCACAAAAAGAACATCTAATAGACTTGTCTTTATCTCCTTTTGGCATCCATAATCTCCTTTTTACTTTAAATTTTCATGAGTTAATATTTTTTATTTTCTTTTTTCCATTATTCCATCAATTAAACCATATTCTAGGGCTTCTTGTGCAGTCATATAGTGGTCTCTCTCTGTATCTCTATTTATTACGTCTATTGGTTGGCCAGTTCTATCACTTAATATTTTGTTTAATTTTTCTCTTGTTTTTACCATATGGTCTGCATGTATTTTTATTTCTGTTGCTTGGCCCGAAAGACCCCCTCCACCTATTAAAGGTTGATGTATTAATATTTCTGAATTTGGTGTAGCAAATCTTTTCCCTTTTTCACCAGATGCAAGTAATACTGACCCCATACTTGCTGCCATTCCAACGCATATAGTAGATACTGGGCATTTTATGTAATTCATAGTATCGACTATTGCCATACCATCGGTAATAGAACCTCCGGGGCTATTTATATATAAATCTATTTCTTTATCTGGATCTTCTGATTCCAAAAACAACAACTGTGCAACTACGAGTCCTGCAGATGTTGCATTTACATCCTCTCCTAAAAATATAATTCTATCTTTTAATAATCTAGAAAAAATATCATATGATCTTTCGCCTCTTGCCGATTGTTCTATAACATATGGTACTAAGCTATCTTTTTCAAACATAATTATAATTCCTCCTCTATAATGTTTTTATTATAAAATTCAAAATAGTTAGTGAGCATAACAATATTTATAGTTTATATAAATAAATCCCCCCTAACTATTCCGTTTATTATTTCTTTATTTTAGCATTTTTTACTATTAATTCTATTGCTTTTTCTGTTTTTACACTATTTTTTAAATATTCAACTAATGCTTCATTCTTGCTTAGTTCTTCTTCTTTTCTTCCATAACTTGTTGCCATTTCTTTAATTTTTTCATCAACTTCTTCTTGAGAAGCTTCGATTTTTTCTTCTTTAATAATAGCTTCAAGCACTAATCTTGATTTTACATTTTTTTCTGCTTGTTCTCTGTAGTTATCTTCAATTTCTTTTCTTGTTTTATTCATTATCTTTAGATATTGCTCTAAATTAATTCCTTGGTAAGCTAATTGTTGTTCCATATCTCTTATCATTGCTTCAATTTCATTATCTATCATTCCTGAAGGGATATCAACCTCAGTATTTTTTGCAACTTCTTCAACAGCAGCATTTTCTGTCTCATGTTTAGCTCTGTCGTCGTTTGCAGCTTGTCTTTTTTCTCTTATACTTGTTTTTAAATCGTTTAATGTATCAAACTCTGAAACATCTTTAGCAAATTCATCATCCAATTTAGGTAATTTCTTTTCTTTGATTTCGTTTACCTTTACTTTGAATGTTGCCTCTTTTCCAGCTAAATCTTCTGAAAAATATTCTTCTGGGAATTTAACCTTTATTTCTTTTTCTTCTCCAGTTTTCATCCCAATTATTTGTTCTTCAAACCCAGGAATAAAAGCACCACTTCCTATTTCAAGTTCGTGATTTTCAGCCTTTCCACCTTCAAAAGCTTTTCCATCTACATATCCATCAAAATCAATAACTGTTATATCTTTTTCCTTTACAGGTCTATCATCTACTGTTATTGTTCTCGCATTATGCTCTTGCATATGTGCAATTTCATGTTCTACATCTTCGTCTGTTACTGGATATTCAACTTTTTTTAATTCAACACCTTTATATTTGCCTAATTTTACTTCTGGTTTTGTTTGAACTATTGCTGTAAATACAAGGTCTTCACCCTTCTTCATTTTTACAATATTTATTTCTGGTTTGCTTACAACATCTAATTTATTGTCTTCTATTTCTTTTTCGTAAATTGAAGGAACTAATTCGTTAAAAGCATCCTCATAGAATATTTCGTCTCCATACATTCTCTCAACAATATTAAATGGTGCTTTACCTTTTCTAAAGCCTGGTATATTAAAGTACTTTGCACTTTTATTGAACACCTTTATTATTGCTTCATCAAATTTCTTTGCTTCAATTGTAAATTCTAATTTTAACTCATTATTGTTTTCTGTTTTTTCTATTTTTATACTCATTTAATTCAAGTCCTTTCTAATTTTCAATAAATTGCTAGTTTATTATACCACAAATTGTGCATATTGCAAGCTTTTTTTAGATTTTGTTTTTATACTATTTTTATTAGGTCAAATTTAGTATAATCACAGCTAGCCATTTTATAATTAACACCATTTATATTGCCTTCGAGTACATTAACATGACTTTTTCCATGCAAATGACCATATATACAATATTTAGTATTATATTTTTCCAATATTTTTGTAAATTCACTATTTTTAAAGTCCTTTAATAAAGGAGGATAATGCATACATACTATTATTGGTTTGTCTTTTCCATACTTTTCTATTCCATTTTTTATAGAATTTTCTAATCTTAATAGCTCTCTTTCTTTTATTTTTTTGTCTTCTTCACCTTCCGATATTAAGTTCCAGCCTCTAGTTCCAGCTATTATGTAATTTTCAAACTCATAACTATTGTTATATATAAAGTCTATATTTTTTAGATTTTCCTCTTCTAAAAATGTCCTCATCTTTTTTAATGTAGTCCACCATAAATCATGGTTTCCTTTTAACAAAAGCTTCTTTCCTGGTAAATTATTTATAAATTCAAAATCTTTATATGTATTTTCTAATTTCATTTCCCAAGAAAAGTCTCCTGGTAACAATACTAAATCTTTTTCATTTACCTTTTCTAACCAATTTTTCTTTATTCTTTCCTCATAATTTTCCCAACCAAATATATCCATTGGTTTATTTGTATTAAATGATAAATGCAAATCTGATATTGCATATATTGACATTATTAATTCTCCTTAACTAAGAGTTAAATTTGGTATTGCATTTAACTCAAGATTTGATGTATTACCACCTATAAACTCATAATACCCTGCAGATGCTATCATAGCACCATTATCTGTGCATAATTTAAGTTCAGGATAATAAATATTCAGATTTTTCTCAATTGCAAAATCATCGAAACTTTTTCTTATATATGTATTAGCAGAAACTCCACCAGCCAATACAATTTTATTTATATTTGTTATTTTTACTGCCTCTTCTATATGATTAACTAATATTTCTGCAACTGTTTTTTCAAAACTAACAGCTAAATCCGCTTTATTTATACCCGGTTTATTGTGATTTAGATTTATTACAGCAGTTTTTATTCCACTAAAACTAAAATTCAAATTATCAAAATGTGTCTTAGGCAAATTTATATTAGGTTTTCCCTGTTGTGCTAATTTATCAATTTTAGGACCTCCCGGGTATCCAAGACCAATTACTCTAGCCACTTTATCAAAAGCTTCTCCTATGGCGTCATCCTTAGTTTTTCCAAGAACCTCAAACGTATTATAGTCTTTTACTAAAATTATTTGCGTATTGCCCCCTGACATCATCATACATAAAAATGGTGGTTCTAATTTTTCGTGTGTTATATAATTAGCAGCAATATGACCTTTAATATGATTTACCGCAATCAAAGGTTTATTTAACGCATAACTTAATGCCTTAGCATATGACACTCCAACTAATAACGCACCAACAAGTCCTGGCCCATATGTACATGCTATTGCATCAATATCATTTATATTAATATTTGCATCAGCAACAGCTTTTTTCATTACAGTAGAAATTGCTTCTACGTGATTTCTTGAGGCTATTTCCGGTACAACACCCCCAAATTTTTCATGTATACTTATTTGTGTATCTATTACATTTGATAATATTTTTCTTCCATTCTTTACTATTGACACGGATGTTTCATCACAGCTCGATTCAATTCCGCATTATTAATATATCTTTCATCTTTTTCATCCCTTCTGAAAGGCATATATACTTTATTCTTTCTATCTTATCACTAAAAAATTCCAAATAGAGCCGATACCATAGCATAAATTCCATTTGATACTACACCTATTACTGGACTTATTATATAACTTATTAAATTTGTTATCCATAACACAATAAATATAACATAAAACAGCTGTGTGTTATTTTCAAACCATGTTTTTGCATTATATGGTAGGAAATGCATTAGAATTTTTGACCCATCTAATGGTGGCAATGGTATTAAATTGAATACTCCTAATCCTATATTTACACTAATAGCCATTTGTAATGTTAAACAAATTAACATTCCTACTGTTGTAAATACAAAAGTAGATGCAAATGCATTTATTGCAAATAATATTATTGTTAATACTATTGCTATTATTAAATTCATTACAGGTCCTGCAAGAGCGACAATAGCTTCTTGTGCTGACATTGACCTCTTTCTATTAAAATTTGTTGGATTAATTTCTACTGGTTTTCCCCACCCAAAGTGAGCAAATATCAACATAAAAAAACCAACTGGATCAATATGCGATAAAGGATTTAAGTTTAATCTACCTTGTCTTCGCGGAGTATCATCTCCCAATTTATCTGCCACAAATGCATGTGCAAATTCATGAAATGTTATAGCTACAATTACTCCCGGTAGAGTAAGAAGAAGTGCTAATAATTCCATTGGATTTTGTATGTATTGTACAATTGTGCTTACAGCAAAAATTGCAATTATGATATATAATATTCTTTTATCTACATTAAACATATTTTTTACCTTTCATTTTTGATGTTTATATTATATACTAGAATAATAAATATGTAAATATTTTTACACGTTTATGTATACTTATTTTATAGTTTATTTCAATTCTTTTTTTAATTATTTTTTATTATACATTCTTATTTCTTAGTTCTCTAGCATGAGATAAAGATATTTCTGTTATTTCTCCTGATGCTATCCTTGCTATTTCTCTAATTGTTTCACTTTCGTTCAGTAATTTTACATTTGTATTTGTCTTATTTGCAGCAACTTCTTTATATATGTAATAATTATAATCCCCTTGAGCCGCAATCGTAGCCAAATGTGTAACTATTATTACTTGATGTTTTTTTGCTATTTTTTTCAATTTGCTTCCTACTGAATTTGCTGCTTTTCCACTTATTCCTGTATCGATTTCATCAAATATTAAAACCGGAACTTCATCTATATCTGATAATACAGTTTTTATTGCAAGCATGATTCTAGACATCTCTCCACCAGATGCGATTTTATTTAATTTTTTCTCTTCTTCTCCAAGATTAGTTGTAATTACAAATTCAACATGACTCTTTCCATTAATCGAAAATTCTCCATCTTCTATTACTTTTGCATTGAATCTTGCATTTTTCATCTCTAATTGTACAAGTTCTTCATTGATTTTTTCATTCAGTATTTTTGAGTTCTTTGCTCTTAATTCTTCTATCTGTTTACATAGTTCTTCCATTGTGGATACTATTTTTTCTATTTTTTCTTTTGTTTTTCTATTCTCTTCATCTAAATTCTCAATTCTATCAATTTCTTTTTCAAGTTCTTCCTTATAATCTAATATTTTTTCTATAGTATTCCCGTACTTTTTCTTCAGTGAATATATTTCATCCAGTCTTTCTTCGATTTCATTTCTTTCTCTTTCATCAAAATAAATGTCTTCTTTCATTGATGAAATATCTCGTGCTACTTCTTGTACTTCATAATATATATTTTTCATTTCTACTAATTTTTCACTATACTTACTGTTTACATCTTTGATTTTTTCTAATGCTCTAATAGAATCATTTATTACATCTATTATATTTCCTTCTAAATTATTACTAACAATATTTAAGGCTTCCGCAACTTTTTCTGAACTCATTATTATTTTTCTTTTTTCTTCTAGTTGCTCATCTTCTCCATTTTTGAGATTAGCCGCTTTTATTTCTTTATATTGATACTGTAATAAATCAAGCTTTCTTTGTTTTTCTATCTCATCGCCATAGTTATTTTTTAGCATTTTATTTAGTTCTATATATTCAGTATATAGTTCAACATATTTTTTGTGTATTTCAGCAATTCTGGTGCCAATAAATTTATCTAAATATTTAGTATGAAATTCTGTATCCATTAGAGTTTGATTATCATATTGTCCATGAATATCTATTATATTCTTCATAAAGTTTTTTAACTCGTTTACAGTTACTAATCTTCCATTTATTTTACATAAATTTTTTCCAGATGTATTTATTTCTCTGGACACTACAATATTTCCATCAATTGAATTAGGATTATCCGGTAAATATAATGCAAGTTCAACAAAAGACATATTTTGGCCTCTTCTTATCATATCTTTTGAAAATCTGCCCCCTGCAATTATCCCTAAAGAGTCTACTATTAATGTTTTTCCAGCACCTGTTTCTCCTGTTAATACATTCAATCCTTTATTTAGATCAATTACAATATCATCAATTATTCCAATATTTTTTATGTGTAATGTTGTAATCATTTTATTAGCCTCCAAATTTTTGTTCGTATATATACTACATTTTATTTTTTCATTTGTCAACACTTTTTACAAAATTTTGTTTGTAATTCATCGACAGTTTTTTTATTTAGAATTACATAATATGCAAAAGTTTCAAAAATAAAAGCTATTAAAATAATAGCTTTATTCTGGTGACCCCTACGGGAATCGAACCCATGATTCGGCCTTGAGAGGGCCGCGTCTTAACCGCTTGACCAAGGGGCCATAAAATTCACTTATTTAATATACCATTTTTTATGCTTCAAGTCAACTAGTTAAGTCCATTTTTTTAATTTTTATTCAAATAATTTTTGTACATTAAAAATGTATCAAAAAAGTTCCTTTTTAATTTTTATTGAATACACATTTGTAAAATTTCTTTTAGCCTCTCATCTTGTTTTGTTAAATATAAATAACCAATCAAAGCTTCAAAAGCAGTCGCATAACTATATTCTTCTACAGTTGCATTTTTAGGCACATGATGATTTTCTGCGTTTCTTCCTCGTCTCACTATGTTTTTTTCATCGTCATTCAATTCTTTTTCAATTTTATGTAATAATTTTACTTGTGCATCAGCTTTAACATATTTTATTGCCTCAATATGTAACATATGAGGTTTTAATTTTGTAGTATTTGTTAAATGTGTTCTAACAAGCAATTCGAATACACTATCCCCAACATAAGCCCATGTTAATGGTGATAATGTATTAACTTCTGCCACGTTTCTCTTTCTTTCTATTAATTTAATCATTCTCTCCTCCATTTAAGCTACCACTTCTAATGTGATTTTTCCTAAATTTCCAGTCCTAAAATCTTCCAATATTATTTTAGAAATTTTTTCTAAATCTATATTATTCCCTTTAGATACAGTTCCTCTTTTTTCTCCTATATAATTCATTATTTCAACTATTTTTTCATTTTCTTCTAATTCATCATTACTATTAATCTTTTCAACTATTTCCGAATTTAGCTTATACCTTTCAATTAGGTTTTTCCTATATTTTTCTATTAAAAATTTAACTAAATTGTAAGCAATTTCCACTTCGTCTATTATATCACTTTTTATCGTCCCTGTATAAGCTAAATTCAAAGCAGTTTGTTCATTTGCAATTTTAGGCCACAACACACCTGGTGTATCTAATAATTCTACATTGCTTGTAAGGCGTATCCACTGCTTGTTCTTTGTAACACCTGGTTTATTTCCCACTCTCATTGACGTTTTTTTAGAAACTCTATTTATAAATGATGATTTTCCTACATTTGGAATTCCTATTATCATTGCACGTACAATCTTATTTCTACCTTTTTGTTGTGCAATATTTTTCTCTTCACTCATCATCTCATTTAATTTATTTATTATTTTATTTGCGCCTTCTCCATTGTTTGAATTGCATAATATTGCTGGTATCTGCTTTTTCTCAAAATATTTAAGCCATTTCTTGTTTTCAATTTCATTTGCTAAATCTGACTTATTTAACACAACAATTTTTTTCTTATTTTTTATTAATTTCTGAGCTTCAGGGTTTTGACTAGAAACTGGAATTCTTGCATCAAGTATTTCTACTACTACATCAACTAATTTCAAATCAGTTTCAAGCTGCTTCATCGTTTTAGCCATATGTCCCGGATACCACGAAATGGAAACTTTTGAAAAACTTTCTTGACTATCATTATTTTTCTTTTCTGCTCTGATTTTTCTTTTTTGATACATGTCCATTTTTTTCACTTCTTTCTATTCTATCATTTAAACAAATACTTAAAAGTATTTGTTTTTCGTTTTTAACTTGAAAGTATTATATCATATTTTTGTTTATTTA
>FR880033.1 GCA_000435175.1 Clostridium sp. CAG:245 | reverse complement strand
ATAATTCCATTAATATAAAAAGTAAGTAAATAATTTTTTTCTTTTTCAGCAATATTAAATCTATCCAAAATAGGATTAAGAATATAATCTTTTAAATGATTGTATTTATTCTTTGCTTTCATACCACTTGGGTTATTAAAAGAGGCCTTAAATATTTTTTTGTTTTCTTTAACAAAACTTAAATATGGTGTTAAATACTTCTTTTCAATCAATTTTAAATCTTCAAGTTTTGAATTTTTTATTTTTTCTATAAACTCTTTAGTATTCTCATTAAAATAGTTCATAAACTTTTTATTTATATAATTCATTGTTTCTTCTACTAAATCGTTTATATTTTCATAATGAAGATAAAATGTTGATCTATTTACTCCTGCTTTATTACATATTTCTTTTATAGTTATATATTCAATATCTTTATTTTCTAATAAATAGATTAATGCTTCATCAAAAAGAATAGCAGTATTAAAATACTTGCTTTCATTTTTATTCATTTAATACTGCATCTCCCTTCCTATTTTTCACTTTTTGCGATTTCATTTGCTAATCTTATTATATCTTGTGCATATTTTTCTTTTGAATTTTTAAGTATTTTTTTGTAAGAGAAATAATTTGTACTTACACCAATTATTCCAAAGATGCCAATTACAATGCCTAATACTGTAAATTTTCCATTTCCAATAACATTCATAGATAAACTCATTCCCAATCCTAAAATCAAACTCATAATTATTCCATTTGTGTACACGAATATATCTGCTGGTAATTTTGCCTTTCTATCTAATTTTTTTAGTGCTATTACTTTTGATTCTTTTTTTGCTGAATATTCATTTGCAATATGCTCTGCATAGATCTTATCTGTATTCATAGTAAATACCTCCCTTTCCGTATTTATTTTAACAGGTTTGGTATTTGCTTTGAACAACATATTTTTAATAATGTGTTGAGTTGGTTAATTTTATCTATAACTACAGTAGTTCAACTTA
>FR880032.1:28692-30129 GCA_000435175.1 Clostridium sp. CAG:245 | reverse complement strand
AGGGACATGAAATTGGGAAAAAGTTACAAATGAAAAGATAGTGTATTATATGGTGTGCAAATTTTATTTACACACCATATTGCTGTTTTCACAAAACATTGCAAAATCGGGAAATTGCCATAAATAATTTTAGTTTTTTGTTGAATAAATTGAGTTAGTAGAGTATAATATTTCACATAAAAGGACGTGATTTTATGGACATTAATAATTTGACTGAAAATGTATTAAGAAGAATGCCTGCAAATTTAACCCAAATTGAACAAGCAAGATACATTTATTTGCAATTAGGCAAATTGTTTACATTTGACGAGAAATACTGGCTTGGAAATAGTAAAACCAGAAGGATGATATATAGGTCAGCAAGAAAAATACAAACTCCTAAGGATTTGAAGAGTAACAAGGTTATATGTGTATCACTTACAAACACATATAATAGCTTACTTCAAAGAATTGGAATAGAGGCTGAAGCTGTTCATGCGGAAGATGATTTACATGTTTATTCAATTTTCAAAATAGATGGGGTTGAATATGAGGCGGATTTACAAAGAGATATGAAATTCATACAAGCTCATAGGAAAACAAGACTATTTGGGAGGGAGCCAGATTATTCAACAAGAAAATTAATTTCAGACGAACAAATGCAGGAAATGGATGAAAAGTTTGGCTATACATATGAGGGAGACGAATATTTAGCTATATTGATAGATAGGCTTAGGGATAAATTAGAACTGATACCGAACATGGAACAAAAAATGAAATATGCACTTCAAAAAATTGAGGGTTTTATGTCTGGCACTGATATGGGCTTTGTAGAAAAAATGCTATATTATGAGATGATTTTACCCGATGTTTTTAGTACAAAGGAAGCTAAAAAAGTTCAAATTATGGATATGTATGTTGAAGAAGATGGGGAAAAAAAATATACCTGTTGTATATCTGCAAACAAAGAAAAAAATGAGTATGTGAGATATATTTATTCGGAAAAAACGGGAACATTTTTACCTATTGAGGAAAAAGAACTAATAAAACTTATGGACAATGGGCTTAGAACTGTTGGAAATAAAAAGATACAAGGAATGAAAAAAGTTTCAAAGGTAGAGGAGGAAAGTAGATAATAATGAATAAAGAAGAAAAATTAGAAAAGAAAAAAATGAGCACGGTAAAAAAAGTTATATTATCGGTATTACTAGTATTAATACTTGCAATAGTAAGTTTTATAATTTATGAGGTGGCAACAGTAAACAACACATATTATATTGGTGAAAAAAATTTACAAATACCAGTATTCGTATATCATGATATAGTTGAGGACGAATCACAAATAGAATATGACTATATGCAAACAACTGCAAAACAATTTGAAAAACAAATTACAGGACTTATGAAATTAGGATACAAACCAATAAGTTATGAAGATTTAGTAGCATATAAAAATGG
>FR880032.1:0-28512 GCA_000435175.1 Clostridium sp. CAG:245 | reverse complement strand
GGCTATTACACATGGGACGAAGCAAGAGAAATGAAAGAAAGCGGACTAATGTCAATCTATCTTCATGGTTATACACATACACAATATGATAAAGAAACTCCAGAAAGATTGCTTTCAGACACTAATAAGGCTCAAGAAGATTTGGAAAATAATCTAGAAGATAATAACATTTTAAAAGTATTTACGTATCCATATGGATTATATACAAATGCAGAAAGAGACACTTTATGGCAGGCTGGATATGTACAAAATTTGACTGATAATAGGATAAACTTAAGTGACAAACTTGATTTATCTGGACTACATAGATCATACCCATTAAACAACTCTGTATTAAAAATATTATTAAAAATACAATATAGAGTAATAAGATACAAATAGGAAAAAAGATACAATTCGGGAACGAAGAAAAATTGCATGCAAAAATATTAAATAAAAAGTACTAATTTATATTTTAAAAGTAAAACAAGAAGTTTGCTTTTTGAGGAGCTCGCAAGGAGCTCCGACTAAGAGCAATATGTTAAAACGTTATGAAATATAAATTAGTACTTATTTTATGGAAAATATACAATTTCTGCTCTGTTCCTAGGTTGTACATATTTGCTCATTTTGCATGTCTATTTTTGGTTTAAGTGTAGTTTGTTAAGAACTACTGCAACAGCATGTACTATTTTTGTTGAATTTTTCTGTGCTATAGTTTTTCCAATGGCTTTGCCTGATACTGTAAGTGAGGCTACCAATGCACTTATTAAAAATTGTATGTTGAATGAAATTCTAAATGAAGCTGTAATTTTTAATGCTATTGAAGCACTTATTGAACCACTTAAAACCCCACATATATCACCAATTACATCGGCACAGAAGTTTGCAACCTTGGCAGAATTTCTAATTAATTTTACAGATGTTTTGGAGCCTGCGATTCTTTTTGATGCTTTTGCATGGAATTCATTTTCGTCTGCAACGGTAACAGCAACACCAATTATATCAAAAAATATACCAATAAATATAACTAAAAATAATATTAATACAGCAGGAAATAATGGTAAATTTGTAATCGAGTTTGTTGATATAAATGAGAATACAATTGACAAAATAAATGTTGTGATAAATACAGTGACTAACCACCTTATATTAGAGTTTTTTTCTTTATTAATTTTTGAATTGGTTACACTATTGTTTTCCGCCACTTTATTCTTTGAATTGTTATTTGCTTTATTGGTTGAATTGGTGGAATCTTCTGTGTTTGTTAAATTCTCCTTAGAGGATTTATCTTTTTTACTCATATAATTAAAAAATCTCCTTAAATTAAATATTTCGATAGTGTTAGAACACTATCGATTAATTTCTAAATTAAAGTTAAGATGGTAAAATTATAAGTAAATTTTACGGTTTGAGGTCTAGCCTAATTTCTCTATCTGCTACTTAACATTACTGTTAAGCAGTTTCCTTTTCAAGCAGATATTCCATGTAAAGGAATGCCAGATTGCCACTTAAGTCCGTACCTTAATCCTTACAATTCTATGCTTCTAATGAAACAAACATTCTAGAAGTTTTCCTTGAAATACTTTTCTAAGATTAGTCCCTTTTGCAATAGAAATTTCATATACAAAGATAAACGTATAATCCCAATGCTATCACTCAAGACAGGCTACACTATGTATTTGTACATAGGTTATACTTAAAATGTAAATCTATCTAAGCCTCCGCGATAATAGGGAGCCTGATATGTATGCCATTACATATTTCCCTAAAATCTTACTCCCTGAAAACACACAAAACTGGCATTTCGCGCATTAACAAGAAACTTCAACGATGTGCCCTTTAGTGGATTTTTAGCCCCACCCTCATAATAGAAAGCATTACTAGAATAATGCACCATCAATTAGAATTATAACATGAAAATTAGTAAAATGCAAGGGGATAAAAAAGGGAGTTTTTGGAGAAAAATAATATGCACAAGCAGGGAACGTTCAATTAAAGTATCTGCTTTTGTAATATAAAAATGCACAACAAAATTGACAAAAGTTGCACAACAAAACTATTAAAAAGTGCACAATAGTATTGATTTTACACCATTTTTATTGTAGAATATGGAAGTATAAAAATAAGGCTTTCAAGACGCCACGAAAGGAAAGTGATAAAAGTGAAAGTTAGTAAAGAAGAATTATTACATATAGCAAATCTTGCAGATTTAAAAATAAAAGATGATGAAATAGACAACTATTTAGCCAATTTGCAAGATATTTTGAATTTTGCAGAAGTTGTAAACAAAGCACCAATAGATAATTTACAAGAAACAATCGGTGCAAACGAAAATTCAAATGTATTTAGAAAAGATGAAGTAAAAATATTTGAAAATCATGAGGGACTAATGGCAAACGCACCAGAAAAAGAAAGAGATATGTTTAAAATACCAAAGGTTATATCTTAAGAGAGAAAGGAACGCATGAATATGGGAAAATTATTTGTAATAGATGGAACAGATGGAAGTGGCAAGCAGACACAACTAGAGACTTTGAAGAAGAGGCTAACAGACGAAAAAATAGATTATAGAACTGTTAGTTTTCCAAACTACGATAGTCCATCATCTTCACTAGTTAAAATGTATTTGGCTGGAGAGTTTGGCACAGATGCAAAAGCAATTAGCCCATATATTGCTTCTACATTTTATGCGGCAGATAGATATGCCACTTATGTAACACAATATAAAGAGTACTATGAGAATGGTGGAATAATCCTTGCAGATAGATATACCACGGCTAATATGGTTCATCAGGCAGGAAAAATTCAAGATAAGGCTGAAAGAAAAAAGTTTTTAGACTGGTTATGGGATTTTGAGTTTAATTTATATGGACTCCCAGTTCCAGCAGAGGTATTTTTCTTGAATATGCCACCAGAATATTCTGCAAAGCTTATGAAAAATAGAGAAAATAAAATAACGCATGAGGCAAAAAAGGACATACATGAGAAAGACCAAGTGTATTTAACACAAGCTTATAATGCTGCATGTGAGCTTTCTAAGGAGTATAATTGGTACGAGATTAAATGTGTTAAAGATGGAAAAATTAGAACTATTCAAGATATAAATGACGAGATTTTTACGGAGGTAAAAAAACACATATAGGAGGTAAATTGGCAAATGGAAGATATTACAAGACTTACAGTCCACGAGCTAGTGGAAAAATTGAATAAAAATGAATTATCTTCAGAAAAAATTGTAAAAGCTTACAAAGCAAGAATTGAAGATAAAGAAAAAGATGTAAAAGCCTTTATTACAACTACTTTAGATGAAGCAGAAAAAGAAGCTGTTAAGGCTGATGAAGAAAGAAAAAGTGGAGCAAAATCAGGTTTCGCAGGTGTTTCAATTGGAATAAAGGACAACCTATGCACGAATGGAGTAAAAACAACATGTGCATCTAAAATGCTAGAAAACTTTGTTGCACCATATGATGCGACAGTTGTTGAAAAGCTAAAAGAGCAAGATATAATTAGTTTAGGAAAGCTAAACATGGACGAATTTGCTATGGGAAGTTCAACAGAAAATTCTGCAATGCAAATTACACACAACCCATGGAATTTAAACAAAGTACCAGGAGGTTCATCAGGTGGTTCTGCAGCAGCAGTTGCAGCAGACATGGTGCCATGGGCTTTAGGTTCAGACACAGGTGGATCTATTCGTGAGCCATCATCTTTCTGTGGAGTTGTTGGACTAAAACCAACTTATGGATTAGTTTCAAGATATGGACTAGTTGCATTTGCTTCATCACTAGACCAAGTAGGACCAATCACAAAAGACGTAACAGACTGTGCAATGCTTTTAAACTTGATTGCAGGTCATGATGAAAAAGATTCTACATCATATAACATAGAGAAAAAAGACTATACAAAGTCTTTGAAAAATGATGTTAAAGGATTAAAAATAGGCGTTCCAAAGGAATTCTTCGGAGAAGGAATAAATGCTGAAGTAAAAGCAAAACTAGAAGAAGCCATAGAAAAATACAAAGAAATGGGAGCAATTGTTGAAGAATGCTCACTTGATGTTGCTGAGTATGCACTTGCAACATATTACATAATCGCTTGTGCAGAGGCAAGTTCAAATTTAGGTAGATTTGATGGAATCCGCTATGGATACAGAGCAAAAGACTACAAGAACTTGAAAGAATTATTCGTAAATTCAAGAAGCGAAGCCTTCGGACCAGAAGTAAAGAGAAGAATTATATTAGGAACTTATGTACTATCATCTGGTTATTATGATGCATATTACAAAAAAGCTCAAAAAGTACGTACATTCGTAAAAAGAGAATTTGACAAAAACTTTGAAAAATACGATGTTTTACTAACACCTGTTGCTCCAACAACAGCATTCGGAATTGGAGAAAAATCAAACAATCCATTAGAAATGTATTTGGCTGATATATGTACAGTTTCAATAAATATTGCCGGAGTTCCAGCAATATCAATACCTTGCGGAGTTGATAGCGAAGGAATGCCAATAGGAATGCAACTTATTGGAAACAGATTCGATGAAGAAACAATATTAAATGCCGCATATACATTTGAGCAAAAAGAAAAATTCAGAGAAAAATATAAACCAGAATTTAAGAAAGGAGAGTAAAAAATGCCAAGAGAAGATTATGAAGCTATAATAGGACTAGAGGTCCATGCAGAGCTTTCTACAAAAACAAAAATATTTTGCAGTTGCTCAACAGAATTTGGTGGAATGCCAAACACACACACATGCCCAATTTGTATGGCAATGCCAGGAACTCTTCCAGTATTAAACGAAAAAGTAGTAGAATATGCTGTAAAAGCAGGTCTTGCAACAAATTGTTCAATTTCAAAAGACAGTAAAAACGATAGAAAAAATTATTTCTACCCAGACTTACCAAAATCTTACCAGATTTCACAGTTTGACAAGCCTCTTTGCAACAATGGTTACATAGAAATTGAAGAAGAAAACGGTGAAAAGAAAAAGATAAGAATTTTAAGAATTCATATTGAAGAAGATGCTGGAAAGTTAAACCACAACGAGTTTAGCGAGGGGAGTTTAGTTGATTTAAACAGAGCTGGAGTTCCTCTAATAGAAATAGTTTCTGAACCAGATCTAAGGTCTGCAAAAGAAGCAGATGCTTATTTGAAAAAATTAAAATCTACATTAGAATATATAGAAGTATCTGATTGTAAGATGCAAGAAGGTTCATTTAGAGCAGACGTAAACGTTTCTATACATAAGCCAGGAACACCATTTGGAACACGTACGGAAATGAAAAACATGAACTCATTTAAGTCAATTTCAAGAGCAATAGAATATGAAATTCAAAGACAGTCAGAAGTACTAGATAATGGCGGAATTATAGAGCAAGAAACACTAAGATGGGACGATGTATCTGGTAGAACATTTTCTATGAGAAACAAGGAAGATGCACAAGATTACAGATATTTCCCAGAGCCAGACTTGGTTGCAATAAAATTATCTGATGAATATATAGAAAATATAAGAAAAACACTTCCAGAGTTGCCAGAAAGCAGAAAAACAAGATACATGGAAGAGTACAAGTTATCTGAAAAAGATGCTAGATTACTTACTGCTTCTAAATATTTATCAAACTTGTTTGAAGCTGCAGAGAAAATATGCAAAAACGCAAAAGCAGTTGCCAACTGGATTTTATCAGATATTTCTCGTATATTAAACGAGGAAGAGCTAGAGCCAGAACACATTCCATTTACAGGAGCTGAACTTGCAAGTCTAGTAGAATTGATAGACAAAGGAACAATAAGTTCTGCAATAGGTAAAAAAGTGCTTGAAGAAATGTTTGTAGAAGATGCTACAACACGCAAGCCAGAAGAAATAATAAAAGCAAAAGGCTGGATACAAATTTCTGATGAAGGAGCTATAAAAGAGGTTGTAATGCAAGTATTAGAAGCAAATCCACAATCAATAGCAGACTACAAAGCAGGAAAAGACAGAGCCTTAGGATTCTTAGTTGGACAAGCAATGAAAACTACAAAAGGCAAGGCAAATCCACAAATGTTGAACAAAATGTTTATAGAAGAAATGAATAAATAATAATAAAGATGCACAAAGAGTTTAATTACTTTAAATGTGCATCTTTTTTATGAAAATATAGGTTAGAAAATTTATCTACTAGTTTTTTCTTTTAAAATAGTATTAAACGCAATTCCACTTATAAAGAAAATTGCCATAAACATTGTGAAAGACTTAAAAAGAGAAGAGCCAATTTCATATACTATGTAAGATTGATTCATGGTTAAGTAAATAGACATTATAAGTGTGGCAAATAGTACTAAAATAAACGAAATTTGTACACCTGCAGTCATAAGATTTTTTACTTTTGGCTCAAAAGAAAAATCAAAAACAGAAAGAAATTTATTAAAAAAACTCTTAAAAATCAAAAACATTTAAAAATCCATCCTTTCTAATTTATTTATAATATATTGAAAAGTATGTTGTTGTAAGGTTTTTGTATTTTACTCCAGTAATTTGATACATATTATATAATTATAGACAACATGCAAAATTATATTTTAAATCTACTATATAAATGATATCATATAAAAGATGAAAAATATAGTTGAAATAAATGGAAAAATTAATATAAAGTAATGTAGTAATGATTGTTCTATAATATACAATATTGTATTTGATAAATTTAAATAAAAAATTGTAGGAGGAGTTAAGGCAGAAAGGCACTTGAAACAAATGCAATGAGCATAGCGAAAAAATAAAATCGCAATAACAAATGTTATTACGATTCTACTCAATAAAAAACTGTGCACAATTTTTTATTTATGCATTCATTGCATTTAATTTTTTTGCTAAAGCAGATTTTTTTCTAGAAGCTGTATTCTTAACGATAACTCCTTTTGTACAAGCTTGGTCTATTTTCTTTGTAGCTTCAGAAAGTAAAACTTTTGCGTCTTCAACTTTTCCAGCTTCAACAGCTTGCTCAAATTTCTTAACAGCTGATTTATATCCAGATTTAATCATATTATTTCTAGCAGTTTTCTTCTCTATAACGTTTACACGTTTGATTGCAGATTTGATATTTGGCATGTTTATTGCACCTCCCTTTGAGTTTGTAATTATAACGCATATTATTGTACCATGAATTTGGTAAATTTGCAAGGATTAGTAGAAAAATCTTTACAAAAAGTATAAAAATACGTATAATTTATCATGAAATTAAGAAAAAGAATTATCTTAAATGAAAAATTAAGTATTTAATATTATAAGATTAAACAAAGTAGAAAATTAAATAACAATCAAAAAAACTATGTAAAATTTTTAGGAATGCAAAAATGTGTATTAAAATTTTAATTGATTTTTTGTTTTAAAGGAGAAATGTAAATAATGAAAAAATTAGGCTTTTTTGGTGGTAGTTTCAATCCACCAACATATGCGCATATAAATGTTGCAAAAATGTCAATAGAAAAATTTAATTTGGATGCAGTATATTTTGTACCAGTTGGGAACTTATATAATAAGCCTAGTTTGATAGATGAAAATTATAGATATAAAATGTTAGAGCTTATTTGTGATGATAAAATAATGGTTGAAAACATAGAGTTAGGACGAAAACAAACATTAAATACCTTGCAGGCATTTGAATTAATAGAGCAGAAATATAAAAGTACGGAAAATTATTATATAATGGGTGCAGACAACTTTGAAAAATTACCTACTTGGAAAAATGCAAAAGAGTTAATAGAAAATTTTAAATACATAATATTTGAAAGAAATGGTTCAGATTCAAAAAGCTTATTAGGTACACAAGAAATATTAAAGCAAAATAAAAATAATTTTGAATTTTTAGATGAGAAAAAATATTCGAATGTAAGTTCTGGAATTATAAGAGAACTTATACAAAATGGAAATTATAAAGAATGCGAAAAATATACAAATCCGGAAATAGTACAATATATAGAAGAAAATAATTTATATTTATAGTTTAGTAAGCCTTGATAGAGTGAATCTTATCAAGGTTTTATCATGTGAAAATCGGAGGCATCCATTGTTATTATCAGAAGTGCTGCGATTAATTGATATTAATCAGGTATGTCATATTTTGTTGAAATTTGACGATGAGTTATACTTGCAAAATGGAAAATTATGGTATATACTTTATTAAAGTTTAAATCAAACAATTTTATTCAAAAAATTAATTCGAAGAAAAATCCAATTATTAAATTTTTATAGAAAGTGGTGCATAATTATGCTATCTAAAGTAAATAGTATTGCGCTTAGAGGACTAGAAGGCTATTTAATAGAGGTACAAGTAGATATTTCGTCTGGTATGCCTTGCTGGGAAATTGTTGGCTTGCCAGATATTAGTGTAAAAGAAGCTAAAGAGCGTGTAAAAACTGCGATAAAAAATTCTGGGCATGAGTTTTTAAGCAGAAAAATTATAGTCAATTTATCTCCTGCGGATTTAAGAAAAGAAGGCACATTTTATGACTTACCAATTGCGGTAGCCATTTTATTAAACATGGGCGTAATAAAAATGATAGAAGAAAGAACTGTTGTAATTGGAGAACTATCTTTAGATGGACATATAAATAGAGTTAATGGAATTTTGCCTATTTGCTTAGAAGCAAAAAGAAAGGGAATTAATAAAATAATACTGCCAAAAGAAAATGCAAAAGAAGGGGCTCTTGTTGATGGAATAGATGTGATTGGAGTAGAAAATCTTAGAGAAGTAATTGAATTTTTTAATAATAAAATTAAAATCTCTCCAGAGAAAAAAACAGAATTTGAGTATAACATTGAATACATAAATACAGATTTTGAAGATGTGAAAGGTCAAAAAAATGTAAAGCGAGCACTGGAAGTCGCGACAGCAGGAGGTCATAATTGCCTGCTTATTGGAAGTCCTGGTTCAGGCAAAACAATGATGGCACAACGAGTAGCTTCAATATTGCCAGATTTAACTTTTGAAGAAGCAATAGAAATTACTAAGATATATAGTATTGCAGGAAATATGCCACAGGGAGAGCCAATTATAAACAATAGGCAGTACAGAGCTCCACATTATTCAATTACACCTGCGGCACTAATTGGCGGTGGTAAAATAGCTAAACCAGGAGAAATAAGCTTAGCACATAATGGAGTGTTATTTCTGGATGAATTACCTCAATTTAATAAAAATACACTAGAATTACTGAGAAGTCCTATGGAAGAAGGACAGGTAAACATTAATAGGCTAAGTGGAAATATTGTATATCCATGTAGATTTATGCTTGTTGCTTCTATGAATCCGTGTCCGTGTGGATATTACGGCTCAAAAGAAAAAGAATGTACCTGTAGTGAAACTGCTATTAATAAATATATGAATAGATTAAGTGGACCTTTATTAGACAGAATAGATATACAGGTAGAAGTTAATCCAGTAAAATACACAGATTTAAAGGAAAATGAGATAGAAGAAACTTCAACCGAAATAAGGAAAAGAGTAAATAAGGCTAGAGAAAAGCAAAGAGAACGTTACAAAGAATATAAAATTTTTTCAAATTCAGAACTAAATTCGAATCTAATAAATAAATTTTGCATCTTAGATGAAGAATCCGAAAAATTACTACATTCTGCATTCGAAAGATTGAAAATGAGTGCAAGAGCATATACAAGAATATTAAAGGTCGCAAGGACAATAGCGGATTTAGATAATTCAGAAGAAATAAAGAAAAAACATATAGCAGAAGCTATACAGTATAGGAGTTTAGATAGGAAATATTGGACTAGATAGAAAAATATGGTTAGAGGACAATAAAAATTAGAAATTTTACTATATAAAATTTGGAAAAAGATGTGATTACATATAGTTTGTAGAAAATTATATTTTAAGTATATTTTATTGTTAATTTTATAGAGGGAAGGATGATCAATTATAGAAATTATTAAATGTTATGAAGAAAAATACCCACAAAGGCTGTTACGAATAAGGGAATATCCTGAACAATTGTATTGCCAAGGAAATGTGGGATTATTAAATGAGCAAAAAATAGTTGCCATAGTTGGATCGAGAAACTGTTCTGAATATGGAAGAAAATATGCCAATATATTTGCGTCAGAACTTGCAAAAAGAGGAATATGTGTAATTAGTGGAATGGCAATAGGTATAGACACATCAGCTCACTGTGGTGCAATGCACGAAATTGGAAAAACAATTGCGGTACTAGGAGGTGGATTTAAATATATTTACCCATCACAAAATATATGGTTATATAATAACATAATTGATGTTGGTGGCTGTGTAATTACAGAGTATGAGGAAAATGAAGAAACAAAAATGAGCAATTTTCCAAAAAGAAATAGGCTAATTAGTGGTTTAGCAGATGCAGTTTTAGTTATAGAAGCAGAGCATAGAAGTGGAAGTAAAATAACAGCAACATATGCAAAAATTCAAAAGAAAAAGGTGTATTGTATTCCTGTAAGTCTAGACCAAAAGAATAGTTCTGGTGTAAACGAATTATTAGCAGATGGAGCTAAAATAGTAACAACACCAAGACAATTAATAGAAGATTTGTATGGAAAAAATTTTTACAAGAGTACTTCTGGGAAAAAAGACAAAAATGAAGAAAAAAATCAGAAAGAAAACAAAGTGATTTTAGGTAATGATAATACAGTGGTAACAGACTTTAGTAAAATTTCTAGATTATTAGAACAAGAAATGACATCAGAAGAAATTGCTAAAAAAATAAATAAAGATATTTCTGAAGTTAATTCTATGCTAACAATAATGGAAATTGAGGGAACAATAGAACAAGTTCCCGGAAACTATTATGTAAGAGCGGGCAAAAAAATTAGTTAAAGTTTTAAACTACAATCTAATTAAGTAAGAGGTAATTTAATCATGAATATTGAATTCTTAAGTATCACGTGGAGTATATTTCTAAATGTAGATTAAGCAATGTATTTTGAAAAACAATTATATGTAATTAAGAAATTAATTGAGGAAAGGCGGATTGGAAACGTGAATACGAAACAACAAATTGGAAAAATTGGTGAAGATTTAGCAACAAAGTATTTAAGTAGTAGTGGATATAGAATTTTAGAAAGAAATTATAGAGGAAAACAAGGAGAAATCGACATAATAGCAACTGAAAAAAATAAAATAATATTTGTAGAAGTAAAAGCTAGAACAAATTTAAAATATGGAAGACCAGCTGAAGCTGTAACTAAAACTAAGCAAATTCATATAGAGCAAACAGCCCAATATTATGTATGCAAAAATAAATTGGAAAATAAGCAAATAAGATTTGACGTGGTAGAAGTGTATTTAATAGCTGAAAAATATAAGATAAAACATATAAAAAATGCCATATGAAGTGTATAAAACTAAGTGTTTACAGATTTTCTTTACGTCTATACATATCTTATTTTCTATATGTGTATAAATATTAAAAATAAACAAATGTAACAACAAGAATGCAAAAACAACAAAAGAACAAAAAACACTTGAAAAAAGTACAAAAAACATATATAATGAAGTCGCAAGAAAAATACATTTCGATAAATTGAAAGGAGCGATTTTTATGAACATAAAAATAACAGGAAAGGAACTAAAGGCAACAGACGCAATAAAAAATTATATTGATACAAAAGCAGAAAGAATAGAAAAATATTTTGATACAGAAGATATAAATTTATTTGTAACAATAAAAAAAGAAGGCGGAGACCAAGTTGCAGAAATGCAAATATCTGTTAATGGAGAATCATTCAGAGCTGTAACAGCAAGCAACGATTTATATGCTTCAATAGATAAAGATATTGACATATTAGAGGGCCAAATTAGAAAAATGAAAACTAAAAAGGACAAGCAAAATATGACAGAATCTATAAGAGCTAAAGAAGCAAGCAGAGCTGAAGAGCATGAAATAGAAGATGAAATAGTTAAAACAATGTATTACAGCATAAAACCAATGGGAGCAGAAGATGCTAAATTATTATTAGAAGAACAACCACAAAACAGATTCTTAACATTTGTTAACATTGAAACAGGAAAAGTAAACGTTATATACAAATTAAAAGATAACAAAAACTTTGGTTTAATAGAACCAGAAGCATAGTTTAAAATATGAGATTATAAGACGCTTAGAAGTTTTATAATCTCTTTTGTTATATTTATAAATATTAAATTAATACCAAATAATTTTAAATAAAATATTTGTACTTAATGTAGACTGGGCAAAGGCAAGGAATGGTTAAATATATGAAAAATTACGAAACTGGTCATGGAGTTATATAGACTACATTAGTGCAATTAATAAAATGTCGAATTATGACATGTGAAATTGTAAAAATATGTAAAAAACATATTGACTATATCTTAAAATAATGTATAATTAGATTAGTTAAATTTTGATATATCAAATTACTATATCACAAATGATTTTTTCAAGAAAATTTATTCTAAAATAAAATCCAAAATAAAAAGAAAAGACAAAAAGCCATTTTTGTAATGTTATTCTATTAAATATACTAACTAAAACGTAAAATAGGTATTTTATGTGTTTATTTTCTTTGCAAAAATTAAATTTTGAAATTAGATTGAGTGTTTTAAGAAAGGACTATAAAAGCATGAACAAAAAAATATTTGTTTTATTTATTGTGCTCATATTAATTGTTGCTATAGGCTTTTTATTTTCATATGACAAGAAAGTTATAGAGCAAGAAAAACAAAATACAAGTGAGCAACTTGATAATACAGAAGATGTTGAAAAAGAAGTAACTGAAGATGATGGATTTGAAGAAGATTTAATAGGTTCTTTAAAAATTGAAAAAATAAATTTAAATGGAACAGTAAAAGAAGGAAGTACTAATGAGATATTAAGAGATTACATAGGGCACATAGAAGAAACGGCAAAATATGATGGAAATGTTGGACTTGCAGCTCACAACAGGGGAAATAAATATTCTTATTTTGCTAGGATAAACGAGTTAGAACCAGGAGATGAAATAGTATACACAACTAAATATGGAGAAAGAAAATATATTGTTGATACAAAAAAAGAAATACTAGAAACAGATTGGAGTAATTTAGAGGGAACTTCAGATAATAGACTTACTTTAATAACATGTATAAAAAATAAAGTAAACCAAAGATTATGTGTACAAGCTGTACAGGAAAACATCTAAATAAACTGAGAAAGGAATTAATCAATTAAATAATTTTAATACGTTTATATAATTGATTATATGGAAATTATGGTTAAATTAAAATTAAAAAAAATGTTAGTAATTTTTCAAATATTGATGATACTTTGGCCAACTGCTTTTGCTTTGGCAAGTACTGTAAACATAGGAGATACGCTTAATATTGAAAGGGGAGGTTTAGGTTTTTATACTATTCAATATTGGAGTGATTATAGAGATAAATGGATGTATATAACATATTCAAGAACATATTATACAGATCAAGATGGAAATAAAAAAATTGCATATTGTATGGACCAAGACTTGGATGGAGTAGGCTGGCTACCAGGAGAATATGAGAATTATGATGCACTAGTTAGAGAAGAGCTAAGAAACGATAAAATATGGCAAGTGTTAAAACATGGGTATCCAAATGTTTCTCCACAGAATTTAGGTGTAGAAACAGAAGATGATGCTTATCTAGCAACAAAACAAGCTGTTTATTGGATTATAAAACATGGAAATGAGCCTAATGCAAAAATTGAAAATATATATACTCATTTTAGAGCTGGGGAGACAGAAATTAATAATCAAAATTTAGAAGATATACAAAGAAGAGGTAAAAAGGTTGTAGATGCAATATATAAGTTAGTAAATATTGCTGCAAATGAACAAAGGGAAGAAATAATACACCCAGAGGTAATTCAGGAAGACAATTTTATTATAGATAAAGATAACAACTATTATTCTGCAAAATATAAGGTAACAGAAGCAAATGTAAAGTCGAAAATTATAATAGATGAAATTGATTATGCTAATGATGATATATTTACAGCAGATATAAATGGTAATCCAAAAACAGAATTCTTGCCAGGCGAGACATTTAAAGTAATGATACCAAAGAAAAGTATTGTTGAAGGTGCAGAAGCAAGAGTGGATTATACAATAAAATCAGAATTGGATGTACTATATTATGTTGCAAGCAAAATTGAAGGAAAACAAAACTATGTAATATTTTCTAATAGAATAGAAGAAGGGAAAAGTAAGATTCTTTTGAAGATACCAGAGAAACAATCCGAAATTCAAATATTGAAAGTAAGTAGCGATACTGGTGAACCTATGAGTGGTGTAAAGTTTCAAATTACATATGAAGATGGAAGAAAGAGAATATGTACAACAAATCAAAATGGTTACGTACATTGTGACCATATGCCAAGTGGAAAAGTTATTGTTGAAGAAATAGAAACTAATGAAGGATATGTATTAGACGAGAAAAAATACGAAATTAATTTAGGATATAATGAAGTATATATGTTTTCTATATCAAACCATCGTCAAAAAGGAACTATTTCTATAGAAAAAGTTGATCAAGACGACAACAATACAAAATTAGAGGGAGTGGAATTTGATATTATTGATGAAAGTGGAAAGATAATTGATCATGTTGTAACAGATGCAAATGGAAAAGCTTCGACAACTGTTAATACGGGAAATTATATAGTTAGAGAAACAAAAACAAAACAAGAATATAGTATAGGAGTTGACAAATCAGTTACTGTTAATTGGAATGAAACAGCAGAACTGAAAATAGAAAATGAGAAGAAAAAAGGAAAAATAAAAATAATAAAACAAGACAAAGATGATAATTCGGTAAGACTAGCAGGTGTAAAGTTTAAAATACTAAATGAGGAAGATGAATGTATTGAAAAACTTGAAACAGATGAAAATGGAGAAGCTTTATCAAAAGATTTAGTAATAGGAGATTATTACATAAAAGAAGTTGAAACAAAAGATAGCTATGTATTAAATAATGAAAAAATAAAAGCATCAGTTAAATTTAATGAAACTAATGAAATAACAATAGAAAATGAAAAAATAAAAGGAAAGATTCAAATAAATAAGCTTAGTGAAGATAAAAATAATATATTAGAAACAGAAGTAGGAAGCCCTATAGAAGGAGTTAAATTTAATATTTATGATATGGAAAATAAACTAGTAGATACAATAGTAACAGACAAAAATGGAGTGGCAACATCAAAAAAACTAGAAAAAGGTAGATATAATGTACAAGAAATTGAAACTAATAAATGGTATATATTAGATAAAAAAATATATGAGGCTGAAATAAAAGAAAACAATGAGATTGTAAAGTTAGATATTGTTAATAAATCTAAAGATCCAAAGATTGAAATAAAAAAATCATGTAAAAATATTACAAAATCAAATGATGAAATAGATTATAGCTTCGAAATAAAGAATACAGGAAATGTAGAATTAGAAGATTTTACTTGGTATGATTATTTACCAGCTGATTATGCAAAAATTACAGGAATTGAAACAGGAACATACAATAAAGATATTCTTTACAATATATATTATAAAACAAATCAAAAGGATGAATACATGGTATTAAAGAAAAATCTAAACGGAGGAGAAGACAATTTTATAAGCTTGACAGATTTACATTTAGAAAAAGATGAAAAAATTACAGAAATAAAAATTTATTTCGGAAATGTTGATGTCGGTTTCAAATCAGAGAAAAAGCCACATATAATAATGAAAACAAATGAGAATCTGGAAAATGATACTAAAATAGAGAATAGTACTGTACTAGAAGGCTATAATCAAGATTACAGAGTTAGTTCAAAAGACACAGCTGTTTCAACTATTTACAATGTTGTGCAAGAAAAGAAATTACCAAGAACGGGATTTTAATAAAAATTTTGCTAAAAAAATTGAAAAATGTAGAATTTTGTAATATAATGTATCTGTTACGAAGGTAACGCGTAATTTTATAGTATTGAAAGGAGCAATTAATATGATTTATTCAAAAGACGTAGAAAAAATGTGCACAGTTGCAAAAGGCGTAAATCATGGACCAGCCCCAATTCCAGAAGAAGGAAAATGGGTTAAGGCAAAAGAAATTAAAGATATTTCAGGATTAACACATGGTATTGGTTGGTGTGCACCACAACAAGGAGCATGTAAATTAACATTAAACATAAAAGAAGGTGTAATACAAGAAGCATTAATAGAAACAATAGGATGCTCTGGAATGACACAATCAGCAGCCATGGCTGGTGAAATACTTACAGGTAAAACAATACTAGAGGCACTAAACACAGACTTAGTATGTGATGCTATAAATACAGCTATGAGAGAATTATTCTTACAAATAGTATATGGAAGAAGCCAATCTGCATTCTCAGAAGGTGGACTTACAATAGGTGCAGGTCTTGAAGATTTAGGAAAAGGTCACAGATCTCAAATAGGAACAATATACTCAACATCATTAAAAGGACCAAGATATCTAGAAGTTACAGAAGGATATATAACAAGCCAAGCATTAGATAAAGATAACCAAATAATAGGTTACAAAGCATTAAACTTTGGAAAAATGATGGACTTTATAAAAGGTGGAATGAATCCTAAAGAGGCTATAGAGAAAGCTACAGGAACATATGGAAGATATGCAGATGCGGTAAAATATATAGACCCAAGACAAGAATAATTATGAGGTATGAAAGGAGCAAATAATATGGCAGTAACATTTGAAGGTTATGAAAGAAGAATAGATCAAATTATGCCCGTATTAAATAAATATGGAATAAAAGATTTAGAAGAAGCAAGAAAAATTTGTCAAGACAAAGGATTTGATCCAGTTGAAATGGTTAAATCAATTCAACCAATATGTTTTGATAATGCTTGTTGGGCTTACACAGTAGGCGCAGCAATAGCTATAAAGAAAGGTTGTACAAAAGCAGCAGATGCAGCTAAAGCAATCGGAGAAGGATTACAATCATTCTGTGTACCAGGTTCAGTTGCAGATGATAGAAAAGTTGGATTAGGACATGGAAACTTAGCTTCAATGCTTTTATCAGAAGAAACAAAATGCTTTGCATTTTTAGCAGGACATGAAAGCTTTGCAGCAGCAGAAGGTGCAATAGGTATTGCAAAATCAGCTAACAAAGTTAGAAAAGAACCATTAAAAGTTATACTAAATGGTTTGGGAAAAGATGCAGCACAAATAATATCAAGATTTAATGGATTTACATATGTAAAAACAGACTTTGATTATTATACAGGAAAATTAACAATAGTAGAAGAAATTCCTTACTCAGATGGAGAAAGAGCAAAAGTAAGATGCTATGGAGCTAACGATGTTCGTGAAGGTGTTGCAATAATGCACCATGAAGATGTAGATGTATCTATAACAGGAAACTCTACAAACCCAACAAGATTCCAACATCCAGTTGCTGGAACATACAAAAAAGAATGCTATGAAAAAGGAAAGAAATACTTCTCAGTTGCATCAGGTGGTGGAACAGGAAGAACACTACACCCAGATAACATGGCTGCAGGACCAGCTTCTTATGGTATGACAGATACAATGGGAAGAATGCATTCAGATGCTCAATTTGCAGGTTCTTCATCAGTACCAGCTCACGTTGATATGATGGGATTAATAGGAATGGGTAACAACCCAATGGTTGGTGCTACAGTTTCAATAGCAGTTGCAGTAGAAGAAGCTATGAAATAGTTGATAATACTGTAATGTAGCAATTATCTAATGTTTATAAAACTATAAAAATAAACTAAAAAATAATAAAAAGTTGTCAACTGTCAACCATTTGTCAACCAAAAAATTGTCCGCTAATTTAGTGGATAATTTTTTTATACAATAAACAAAAAAATGTTCGTAAAAACTATTGACAAATTCTAAAAAGCAATGTAGAATATACACAAAATACGAACATACGTTTATGTAATGAATTGATAGGAGGATAAAAAGATGAATATTCTAAAACAAAAAAATAATAATATAATTGATTTGACAAAACCAGTAGAAATAAAAACATATTTAACGGTTAGCGTTTTAGGAAAAAGTTTAAATTTGAATATCAATTTTAAAAATATCAATGTTCCAGAATTAGATATGAATGAAAAAGAGGTAAATTTATTTTTACCAGTAAGATATAAAAAAATAGGAACAGTTGAAATTGTAAGTGAAGCTATAAAAAAGATGTATTCTGAGATTGCAGAAATAGAAATTGCAAATAGTATGGAAAAAATAAGAGTAATGCTAGGTTTTGCACCAGAAGATTATGCTATAAAAAGAATGCCAGATACATTTATAAAAAATGCCAGAAATAAAACAATAATAATAAATCCAGATATTACGAAATATAGTAGAAAAATAATTGAAACGAGTTTGATACAAGCCTTTTGCAAAACAAAACATAAAGAAAATTCAAAAGAATATAAGGCCCTATTAAAAAATGCAATAGAAAAATATGAAAATTATGAGTATAGAATAATTAAGGTATCATAACAATTATACTCTAAATACATTACGAGAGTAAATTGCTAAAATAAAAAATGTTTCTGCTACATAATAAGGCAGGATATTAAATCCTGCCTTATGTATTCTATCTTTTCCAAAATAAAATATATAAAACGAACTTAAAATCCTGTCTAATAATAATAGCCAATAATTAATTGTAAATAATTAATCACTAAAAATTAATAATAATTTAACTAATTAAAAACTAAAACTATTTCATTTGGCTTTCAGCTTGTTGTATTAACTTCTTAACCATGTTTCCACCAATTCTACCAGCGTCTCTTGCAGATATATCACCGTTGTATCCATCTTTTAGATTTACTCCAACTTCGCTAGCAACTTCGTATTTGAATTTGTTTAATGCATCAGCAGCTTCTGGAACTACTTTGTAATTGCTATTGCTTGATGAATGTGCCATAATTTTCACCTCCTAGTGAGTATTTAAAAAGCGTATGTGCTCTTTACAGTATATATAATGCCTCAAATTTTCAAAAATAAACTGGAAATTTTATGAAAGAAAAATAAAAAAATGTTTAAAAAGATAAAAACTATGTTATAATATTGCTGTTAAACCGTAGAAAAATTTAAAAAACTTAATTTAAAGTATTATAAATACGTCTTAAATTATATATTTTTGAAAGAATAGAAAGGAAATTAATATGTATAAATTAGTAGCAATAGATTTAGATGGAACTTTATTAAATTCATATGGAGAAGTATCAGAGAAAAATAAAGAAGCAATACAAAAAGCAAAAAATAAAGGCGCAGAAATAGTAATTGCATCTGGACGACCAATTTCATCTGCAAGAAGTTATGCATATGAAGTTGAAGCAGATAATTATATAATTTGTGGAAATGGTTCTGTATTATATGATATGAAAAATGAACAAATAATATACGATAAATTTATAGAAAGACAAAAAGCTTTACAGATTATTAAAATTTGTGAAGAAAATAGTATATTTTTTAATATATATACAGAAAAATTAACAATTTCAAAATCACTAAATTATAACATTTTATTTTACAATAATGAAAATAAAAATGTTCCAGAGGATAAGAAAACCAACATAAAAATAATAGATAATATATATAAATATGTTGAAGAAAATCCAGATTTACAAGTTCTAAAAATTACTGTTTGCGATGAAAGCAAAATAATTTTTGATAGTATAATTAGAAAACTAAGAGAAGTAAAGAATGTAGATGTACTTGATTTACAACATATGGCTAGAAAGTATATTAAGCTTGGCACAGAAGAAAAGAAAGTTGAATATTATTATACAGAAATAACTAGCAAGGATGTTGATAAATGGGGAGCTATTGAAAAATTAGCTGATAGATTGCAAATAAATAAAGAAGAAATAATGGCAATTGGCGATAATATGAATGATAAAAGAATGGTTGAAAATGCTGGGCTTGGAGTTATGATGGAGAATTGTGCTCCATACATGAAAGAGTTTGCAGATGTGATTGTTAAAGATAATAATAATGATGGTGTTGCTGAAGCAATAGAAAAATACGTGTTAGGTGAAGAATAATACTAAAAATGAATTCATAATGTAATGGAAAAATGTATTCTTAAAAGAAATATCTATTGGAAGGATAATATAGAATAAAAGCAAATAAAATGCACAAAATAACTAAAAGAGGTGCATTTTATGTTTAAAGAGAAAAATATTGAAAATAGAAAATTAAGAAATTTACAAAAACAAAATTCTGATATTGTAAAAATAGAAGGCTTATATAAAAATGATAGTAGTACAGAAGAATCTGATAATTTTCATTTGGAAGAATTACTAGGAGGAGAGGGAACAACAAAATATGGAGAATTTGTTTCTTCATATTTTGCATGGATTGGACTTAATAGGCAAAAAAATAGGGCAGATGAGTTAAATGAGATGACTAGAAAAAACAAATATACGTCTAACAAATATTAAGTTTATAAATAATGATGTTAACAGATTAATTAACAAAAGAAAAAATATAAAAATAAAATATAAAAGCAAAAGAAAAGTTAAAAATTAAAAATTTAAACCAGCATCAAATTAAGGTCAATTGAAAAAAATATAAAAATTAAGACCAATTGGAAATAAAAATTATAAAAAAGCTATTGACATAAAAAATAATGGTGCTATAATAAGAATGTAGGTCAAAGAAAGTCAAAGTCAAAAATGAAACAACGATTGAAAGCAAAATTTAATATGACATGAAAATAGTAATATAAATAGAAAAGAGGCGGTAAAAGGTGAGAATATCAGACATGATAGAAGATTTTATAAAGGATTTATTTGATGATGAAGATAGTATTGAAATACAAAGAAACGATTTAGCAGAAAAGTTCAACTGTGTGCCATCTCAAATAAATTATGTAATATCTACAAGGTTTAAACCTACACAAGGTTATTATGTTGAAAGCAGACGTGGTGGAGGAGGACATATTACAATTACTAAAGTAAACATTACAAAAAGCAATTACTTAATGCATATAATATCAAGTATGGGAGATGCTGTAACGGCTCAAGAAGTTAGCATATTTATTAGTAATTTTTTATCATATGATATGGTTACTAAAAATGAGGCAAAACTTTTAAAGGTTGCAACTAGTGACAATGTTCTCACTGTAGATCCAAAAGAAAAAGATAAATTAAGAGCTAACATATTTAAAAATATGTTATTAAATCTTGTTGAAGATTAACTAAAAGATTACAGAAGAAAAGTGTATTTTAGCAAAAGCATTAAATTATGTTTATGATAAAAAGCGAAAATATTAAAAGAAAAAAATTAAATTATAACAGTAAAAAGGTAATGAAAAACTGTTAAAAAGACGACTAAAAATAAAATCTATTATAGGAGGATGATTATTATGGTATGTCAAAATTGTGGAAAAAATGAAGCTAATGTTAAATATACTCAAATTGTTAATGGAGTAAAGAAAGAGATGGTATTATGCGAAGAATGTGCTGAAAAGATGGGAATATCAAATTTTAAGGTTAATATGCCAATCCATTTTTCAAATTTCTTTGATGATTTGTTTGATGATGAACAATTATTACCAAGTTTTATGAAGGAGAATAGCAATACGTGTACAAACTGTGGAGAAGAGTATGATAACTTTATAAAAACAGGATTATTAGGATGCGCTGATTGCTACGATATGTTTGAAGATAAAATTGATCAAGTATTAAAGAATATGCAGGGAAGTATAGAACATGTTGGAAGAAAACCTTTAAACATTGAAGAGAAAATGAAAAATACTGGTGAAAATAAGGCTAATGTAAATTCTCAAAATTCTAAAGCTGAAAAAGATAAAAAAGTAAGTCAAGTTGATGAGCTGGAATCTTTGAAAAGAGAATTAAATGTTGCAATACAAGAAGAAAGATACGAAGATGCAGCAAAAATAAGGGATAAAATTAAAGACATTGAAAAGAAAAATGCAAAATAACAGAAAGAAAAAACAAACAAATAAAAATTAGTCAATTTGAAATTATTAATGGAGAAGGGAAGTAGTAAAATGTCTAATTGGTATTTACAAAATGGAAAAGATTCTGATGTGGTAATTAGTACAAGAGTAAGGCTTGCACGTAATATTAAAGATTTTAATTTTGAGAGCAGATGTTCAAAAGATGATAAAAAACATATACTAGAAAAAATAGAAAGTATTCTTTCAAGTATTGGATATGATTTAAAATTATTAAGATTAAAAGACATGGATAATCTAACAAAACAATCTTTAGTCGAAAAACATATTATCAGTCCAGAGTTTGCAAGTAGCAAAGATGAGAATTGTGCAATTCTTATAAATGATGAAGAAAATATTTGCATAATGATAAATGAAGAAGACCATTTAAGAATGCAACTTTTCGGAGAAGGAATTGCAATAGAAGAGTTAATGAATCTTGCAATTGAAATTGACCAAAAACTAGAAAGATTAGTGGATTATGCGTTTAGTGAAAAATATGGATATTTAACAGCATGCCCTACTAATGTTGGTACAGGTCTTAGAGTTTCTGTAATGGTTCATTTACCTGGGCTTGCGGAGACTGGTAACTTAAATAAAATACTTCATATTGTAAACAATTTTGGAATGAGCGTAAGGGGAGTCTATGGTGAAGGAAGCCAAAGCATGGGAAACATGTACCAAATTTCTAACAATCAGACTTTAGGGCTTACAGAACAAGAAATTGTAAAAAATATGAAGCTTATAACAGATAAGATTATAGAACAAGAAAGAGTAGCAAGAAAATATTTGGGAAAGAATCAAATTGGACTTGCTGATAAAGTGTACAGGGCCTTCGGTATATTAGAAAATGCCAGAATTTTATCGAGTAATGAATGCATAGATTTGTTATCCGATGTAAAACTTGGTACAGATATGGGGATAATAAGTGAATTAGATGATACAAAAATAAAAAAATTATTCTTATATACGAAGCCAGCAAATTTGCAAAAATACTATGGAAAAGTAATGGATTCTAATGAAAGAGACTTGAAGAGAACAGAGATTATTAGAAAAATTGTAACAGAATAAATATAAAAAGCTATGTTGAAAAGTAATTATAATTTTGGCTATGTCAAATACTATTTCAAACGTAATTACATTCAAAAAGTATGAACTTATTACATTTGAAACTCATTTTAATTGCCAAAATCCAATTCTTTTTCAATCTAATGTATGAATGAAAGGAAAGTGGTGAATTATGGAATATAAATTTACAAATAGTGCAGAAAATGCTCTAGAAATTGCGAATGATTTAGCTGCAAAGCTAGGGCATAATTATATAGGGTCAGAACACATTTTATATGGTTTAGTAGAAGAAGGAACAGGTGTTGCAAGTAAAGTTCTTGCAAACCAAGGCGTTACTGCAGAAGCTGTTTTAAAGGAAATTGAAGAACTTATAGGTGTAAGTGAAAATGCTCCAATTGTAAATGCAGATAGTATTGGGCTTACGCCAAGAAGCAAAAGAATAATTGAAAATTCTTTTATAGAAGCACGTAGATTTAACAGTGAATATATTGGAACTGAGCATATTCTTTGTGGAATTATGCGCGAGGGCGATAGTGTAGCTGTTAGAATTATGATGGATTTGAATGTAAATCCAAAAAAGTTGTACAATGAACTTGTGAAAATGATTAATGAAACAAAAGGGCAAGAATCTGAGAGCAAGAGGACAAGCAATGGTGGAAGTTATAATTCTACTCCAACTTTGAACCAATATGGTAGTGATTTAACTAAAAAGGCAAGAGAAGGAAAGCTTGACCCAGTTATAGGAAGAAGAACTGAAATTGATAGAGTTATTCAAATTTTATCAAGAAGAAGCAAGAATAACCCTTGTTTGATAGGTGAACCAGGTGTTGGTAAAACCGCAATAGCTGAAGGGTTAGCAGAAAAAATAGTTGAAGGTGATGTGCCAGAAACTTTAAAAAATAAGAGAGTTGTAAGCATAGATATATCTGGAATGATAGCTGGTGCAAAATATAGAGGAGACTTTGAGGAAAGAATAAAGAAATCTCTTGATGAGGTAAAAAAAGCCGGAGACGTAATTCTATTTATAGACGAAATTCATACGATTGTAGGCGCTGGCTCTGCAGAAGGTGCTGTTGATGCAGCAAATATTTTAAAACCACTTCTTGCAAGAGGAGAAATTCAAGTTGTTGGAGCAACTACAACAAACGAATACAGAAAATACATTGAGAAAGATGCAGCTCTTGAAAGAAGGTTTAGCCCAGTAATGGTAAACGAGCCATCTGAAGAAGATGCAATCAAAATATTGGAAGGGTTAAGAGATAAATATGAGGCTCATCATAATGTGAAAATTACTGATGAGGCAATAAAATCAGCTGTTGAACTTTCTACAAGATATGTTAATGACAGATATTTGCCAGATAAAGCAATAGATTTAATTGATGAGGCTGCGTCAAAAGTTAAGATGCAGACATATACAAAACCTGACTCGATAAGAAACTTAGAAGATGAAATCGAAAAGGTTCGTAAAGAGAAGGAAGAAGCTATTGCAACTCAGAATTTCGAGAAAGCAGCAAAGCTAAGAGATGAAGAAAAAAATAAGAGACAGGAATTAGAAGATGCTCAAAATAAATGGAAAGAGGGGAATACTAAAAAAGTAATGACTCTAAAACAAGAAGATATTGCAGGGGTAATATCAACTTGGACAGGTATTCCTGTAAGCAAAATATCTGAGACTGAAAATGAAAAATTAAGACACCTAGAAGACAACTTGCATAAAAGAGTTGTCGGACAAGATGAAGCTGTTTCGGCTGTTGCAAAGGCTATAAGAAGAGGAAGAGTTGGATTAAAAGATCCAAACAGACCAATAGGTTCATTCTTATTCTTAGGACCAACTGGTGTTGGTAAAACAGAGCTTGCAAAAGCCTTGGCAGAAGCATTGTTTGGCAACGAAAATAGTATGATAAGAGTTGATATGTCTGAATTTATGGAGCCACACTCTGTTGCTAAATTAATAGGTGCTCCTCCAGGATATGTTGGATATGACGAAGGTGGACAATTAACAGAAAAAATTAGAAGAAGACCATATTCTGTAATCCTATTTGATGAGGTTGAAAAGGCCCACCCAGATGTAATGAATATGTTATTACAAATTCTTGAAGACGGAAGATTAACAGATGCTCAAGGCAGAACTGTAAACTTTAAAAATACTGTAATAATAATGACATCAAATGTCGGAGCTAAATTAATAACAGACAAAAATAAACTAGGATTTGCTGGTGGAAATGCCGAGGAAAACAAGAATCAAGAATATGAGACGATAAAGAAAGAAGTAATGGGAGAATTGAAAAAACAATTCAGACCAGAACTTATAAACCGTATTGACGACATAATAGTATTCCACAAGCTAGAAGACGAAGACATAAAGAAAATAATTGATATAATGTTAGTACAAGTTCAAAACAGATTAAGCGCACAAAATATAAAAATAGACATAGACCAATCTGTAAAAGACTTAATTGCTAAGAAAGGCGTAGACACAAATTATGGTGCAAGACCACTAAGACGTGCTATACAAAATATGCTAGAAGATAAAATTGCAGAAGCAATACTAGATGGCGTGATAAAACCAAAGAAAAAAGCAAAAGCAGTTGTAAAAGACGACAAAATTGTAATTGAATAAAAATAAGAAAAGGGAAACAGAACATAATCTGCTTCCCTTATTATTTGTAAGATGATTTAGGCTACAATTTTCATATAAGTATATGAATAAGAATTCTGTGAAAATTAACGTTGAAACGTTTGTGATTTTGTGATAGGATATTTTTAATAAAATCTCGCCCCAAAAGGAGCGTTCCTAATGGGCGAAGGATAAGGTGATAATGATGAATGAAAATATTAATTTAAATGCTTTAAAGCAAGGCTCTGCTACTCTAGAAAATTCTAAATGGAAGCAAATGATTGCAAGAAAAAAAACGTTGTATACGGCTAATACAGAGATAAGGTCTGAGTTTGAAAGAGATTATACTAGAATAATTTATTCTAATGCGTTTAAAAGAATGAAACATAAAACGCAAGTGTTTTTTTCACCAACAAATGACCATATTTGTACTAGAATAGAGCATGTAAACTATGTTGAATCTATTAGTTATGGTTTAGCAAAAGCGCTTGGGTTAAATATAGAGCTTACTAAGACCATTGCTATTGCTCATGACTTGGGGCATAGTCCGTTTGGCCATGCTGGGGAGAAGGTATTAAATAAAATTTTGCTAGATGAAACAGGAAAAACCTTTTGGCATGAAAGAAATGGTTTACTTTATGTTGATAATATAGAGCTTTTGGATAATAGAGAAGGATATAAAGAAAATTTGAATTTAACATATGCAGTAAGAGATGGCATAATTTCGCATTGTGGCGAAATTGATGAAAACAGCATAAAGCCTAGAGAAGAAGCAATTAATCTAGAAAATTATACAAAGCCTAACGAATATGCTCCATTTACTTGGGAAGGATGTGTTGTAAAAATTTCTGATAAAATTTCATATCTTGGCAGAGATATAGAAGATGCACTTAGATTTAAAATACTTACAGAAGCAGATATTAAAGAGTTACAACATAGATTAGATGTTGCAAATACTGGGTATGATATTCTAAATACAACAAATATAGTAAATTATCTAATGTCAGATTTATTGAAAAATACAACATTAGAAAAAGGTTTGACTTTTTCTCAGAAAGGCTTAAATTTTATAAATGAATTAAAAGCATTTAATTATAAAAAAATATATTCAAATGACAAAAATAGATTGGCAGACCAATATTTTAATTTAGTGTTAAATACAATTTATGAAGTCTTAAAATTTGCTAAAAATCAGATTTTACAAGAAAACATAAATAGTCTATATGCAGAAGTAATAGAAGAATTTGCTTGTTGGCTTAAAAATTATTGCACAAATGAAGAAATTGCAGAAAATCAAAAGCTAAAAAACAACAAAATATATAATATAAATAAGCCAGAAGATTATGCTACTGCTGTGGTGGAGTACATAGCCGGAATGACAGATAATAAAGCAATAGATACATACAACAAAATTATAAGCTTTTAGCAACAATTTATTAAAATTCTAATAAATAATTATTAAAATAAATACTAATGACAGTTTTAAAAACTTTATAATTGCAAAAAAATAAAATTATAATACTGAGATTGGAGAAAAAATATGGTTGCATTAGTTACAGGAGCATCTTCAGGAATAGGAAGAGATATTGCAATAGAACTTGCAAAAAGAAAATATGATATTATTGCAATTGCAAGAAATGAGGAAGCATTAATAAAACTAAAAGAAGAAGTAGAAAAAACTTATAATGTAAATGTTGAGGTAAAAGCAATGGACCTAACCGATAGAAATGGTTGCATTAAATTACACGAAGATGTAAAAGTAAAATATGGAGCAATAGATGTGTTGATAAATGATGCAGGTTTTGGAACATGTGGAGAGTTTACTAAAACAGACTTAAATAAAGAAATTGGAATGATAGACACAAACATAGTTGCACTTCATATTTTAACAAAACTATTTTTACAAGACATGGTAGAAGTAAACAGAGGGCATATAATGAATGTTGCATCAATAGCAGGCTTTATGCCTGGTCCATTAATGGCAACTTATTATTCTACAAAAGCATATGTAGTAAGGCTAACACAAAGCATTAGACAAGAACTATTTATGAAACATTCAAAAGTTAAAATAAGTGCTCTATGCCCAGGACCAGTAAATACAAATTTTAATAAGGTGGCAGATGTAAAGTTTAATCTAGCGGAAGCTAACAGCAAACAAGTGGCAAAATATGCAGTAAGAAAAATGTCTACAAATAAAATACTTATATTTCCAAGTCTAACAATGTGGCTAGGTAGGTTGTTATTTAAAATAATGCCAGACCAGTTATCAGCATTTTTCTGTTACTTTGCACAGAAAAGAAAAATAAGCTAAAGAAAAAATAAAGAAAAAAATAGAAAACAGGTAACAGATAGATAAAGAAAATAAAATGTACCAAAGTTATAAAAAATAATAACTTTGGTATATTATTTTTGTTAAAACTGAATAAAAAAAGAGAAAAGGGAAGAATAATTACAAATATGTTACAAATGAAAGAAATAGTTGAAATGTACACAAAAAATCATGTATAATAAAAGTACATAATTTATTATGTATGAAAACAAAACTAAAAAAATTTAATAATAACTATCAAAAAAATAGCACAAAAATTAAGAAAACAAAACTGAATTTTAAGGTAGTAGAGTTAAATTAAAAAAGAAAAGCCCAAAAACAAGAAAGGGCAAATCAAATGAAAGAAAGAGAGGAAAGAGAATGAAAAGCACACTGAAGAAAACAGAAAAACGGAATTACATTAATTACGTTAGTAGTAACAATAGTAGTACTGTCAATACTTGCAGGTGTTAGCATTAATACAGTTGTGGGAGATGATGGAATAATACAAAAGGCAAAAGAGCAGGCAGAAGCAACAAGACGAGCAAGTGCAGAAGAAGAGATG
>FR880031.1 GCA_000435175.1 Clostridium sp. CAG:245 | reverse complement strand
AAAATTAAAACACCAAGTTCTGATTACTCAAAACGCTTGGTGTTCTAATGGTGCCAACGAAGTAGTTATTTACAACTTTTGACTCTCTCGACGTTTGATACAAATATCAATCAACTTCTGTAATTAATTTAGCATAAAAGTTATAAATTTTCAAGTAATTATTGGGAAAACATAAAAGGACTGTTAAAGTGTTAAAGACAAAGGAAAGTACAAAGACACTTTACCTCTGATATTTCTTTTTCATCTACTAGAACTCCTTTTTGTTTTTTATATAATCACTATATTTTTGTACAAGTATGTTATTTATTTTTTTCCAAAGTTTATATTTACACTTTTCCCTTGCAGGGCATTTTTTGCAATTTGGACATTGTGATGCTTTTATTTTTTTCAAAAACATTTCCGTATTAAATACAATATAATTTACTTCGTTTATTTTTTTACTTTTAGATTTTTTACTAATTACATCTTTTAGCTCATTTAAATAAGTTTTTTCAAATTGGTCGATATCACTTTTTAATCTTTCATCTATGTATTCAATAGTTTCTTCATATCTTTTTAAGTTTATTAAATAAATAATAAAAACGTAAAAATAATCCAAAGCAAAATACTCACCTTTTACCAAGCAATTTATTCCCATCAAATTACTAGGTTTAATTAATTCCGTATATTTTATATTTTTTGAACATTCATAGAATATTTTCTCAAACTCTATATTTTCTTGTTTTTCAAATAAATTGAAATATATTTTTTTAATTTTTTTCATATTAGCAGAAATTTTTAGATTAATTGGTTTAATAGTTTCTATTTCTGAAAAATTTGGAATGTAAACCTTAAATGTATTAAATCCCATCATTGAATAATCTTTAATATATATATTCATTTTATTTTTCTTTGCAATTTCTAGGATAGTTTTTAATGCTTCCTTATTACCTTTTACATTCTTAAAAGGAAGCTCTTTTATATCTATTTCATTATCTAAAAACATACTATTAGGATGAATACCAGCATTTGATGAATAACATTTCAACCAATTATTTTGTAAAAATTCTTCACCATATTCTTCTTTATATTTTTCATAACAATTATTTATATTTTTCATCTTTGCTTCAATATTTTCTTTTTTTAATCCTTGAAATGCTTCTGTAATACATCTTTGTAAGGCAATATTAAAATTTGGATCTGAACCAACCGTAAATAAATATTTTGTGTTTCCTTTAAGTAGCATAAAACCAACAACAGGGAATTTACCACCTAATGAACAATCTTTTATTTTGTATTCAAATCCCATGTTTTCCAATTTTCTTAATTGCTCACTTATCGGATATTGTTCTAAGTTTTTTATCACAATATTTTTTACTTTTATCTCTTCAAATATAATTTTTTTATAACAATATCTTTCAAATATTTCGCAAATTCCTTGTACCAATGCTTCTTCCCTTGAATTCCCTGAGCAAAGACCATTAGAATGCGTTAAAAAATTAATTAATCTTATTGGTAAATCTTCTTTTTCATTATTTATTATATTTTCAAACGATGTATAATATCTATACTTATCATTATATTTTATTAAGTCATTTAATGAATTTACCTCAATAAATTCAGAAAACTTATTGTAAAATTCATTATGTTCAAGATATTTTTCATCTTTATAAATTAACATATCCTCTTTATTTAAAAATGATGATTTTAATAAGAAATTTGATTGCAATCTTTCCATAAATTCTGCGTATGCACTTGCTAACGCATATTCTTTGGTTATGCCTTTACCATTTGTTCCAATTCCTTTTATTTCTTTTAATTCCACCCTAGTTGAATAAAATGAATTATTAATATTAATAATTTCTTTTTCTATTACGTTAATTTTAAACTTTTTTAATATTCTTTTTATTTTTTTTACTGTTTCTTCTGGTTTACATTCTTTTCTATTATACATCTTTTAACTCTTCCTTTTATAAAAATAAGAGAAGCCCATTCAATTAGACTTCTCATGTTTTACTTAGTCTTGGCAATAATTTCCGCCTAATTCTCTAATCATTGTTTTGTCATTTGCTTTTTCATTAATGACCATTAATGGAGACTTTTTACTTTTCAAAATCTTCTTTATAGCTTTTATCATCCTTAATCACCTCCTTTTCTTTTTTTTTTGTTTTTTCATATATTCTACTTGAACATACTTCACCTGTAGTACCATTTACATAGATTTCATTTTCGTCTCGTAAAGCTTTTAAAGCCTTCCTTCCAATGCCAGTTACACAAGGAATTCCCAATTCTCTAGCAATAATAGCTGAATGGCATAGCATTCCTCCTACAGCTGTAACTAAACCAGATGATCTAGACATAACATCTAACCAATCAGGATCTGTAAACATTGATATTAATATATCTCCATCATTCCATTTTTCTATATCTTTTAAATTTCTATAATAAGCTGATTTTCCTATTACTTCTCCTGTTGATGCTGGAGAACCTACAAAAATTTCTTCATCAGAATTTGTTAAAGTTTTATTTTCTTCCATAGAAATTTCTCTTGTAACAGGTCTGTATTGCAATAATATCAATTCTCCATTTATAACACACCACTCCATATCAGCCGTATCTCCATTAGACTTGGTTAGTGTGTTTTGAATATCTAATAATTGCTTTCCAATATAATCGTTGGTTTTTATTCCATCTTGTGTACCAGTATTTCTATTCCATACTTCTCTTGTTGGAGTCTCTTTTCCTGAAACTAATTTTTCGCCATTTCCTTCTATCCATTCTAATACGCCTTTATCTTCACTTTGTCCTATCCAAACTCCTGATATTTCTGGCTCAATAAATTCTTGTATTACAACATTCATATTTGGTTGTTGTAAATTATTTATTTCAATATATTTTTTTACTCTATCATTCTTTACAGATTTCTTTACATCTCTTACTCTATCTGTAATATTTTTCTTTTCAACATTTAAATATGAATCAAACATTCCAGCAAAAGAGTGTATTCCACCATCTTCTGCATTAGCAGAACTTCTAACAGCATATTTTTTATTTTCATCAAGTAAATTTTTAATTTCATTGTCTTCTATTTCAACATAATAAGGTATAACATAAGTTTTAGGTATCCTAATTTCACTTGCTCTTAATTTTGTCAATCCCAATGCTTTTCCACCTATCATATCTTTCAATTCGTCTTCTAAACCTGCTTCATAGAGCTTTGCCAAATATTCTATTGGTACAATTTTCATTTTTTTCAAATCTTCTTTTGCTCTTTTTACTAGTGTTTTTTTATGTATTAACATTAGGTTTTGATCTGGTTCATCTATATATTCTAATTCTAATGGATAAAGAGGTCTAATTCGTTTCATAGAATAAAGTCTTTGTTCATCTTGCCATTTTTTCATTACCAAATACTTTTTCATTTCTTCATCATTAGGTAATTGTAGATTCTGTTCTTTTAATATCGTTTTTCCATCGACTGATAAATATGCTCTATCTATCTTTTTAACAATATCTAGATAATCTTTTCCATATTTCTTTTTTATATCTTCTATTATTTTTTCACTAAATGAACTATTTTCATTTAGTGCTTCTACTAAGCAAAAATATGCCAAACCTCGTAATGAATAATTTACCTTCTTTTCATATTTTTCTGTCTTATCTCTCAATTCAAATTGTCCTTCTGCCTTTGCTCTCAGCATTTGAAATAATTCGTCTATTTCTTTTGCCGTTCTTTCTTTGCTAACATACTCAATTATAGAATTTACTTCATTCATATAATCACTATCATGTATAGCTTCCATTAAATTTCTGAAATAAAATGTTTCAGCATCTTTTGTTATAAAGTTGTCCACTTTTTCTTTAAAAAGTTTAAAATCCTCTACACTAACTTCTCTCATACTTTCCTCCTAATTATATATCAATTATTTTATCTCTTTTTAATGTAATTAACAATTCCTTTGTTTCATTATAAAGTTTAGGTTTCATTTTTGCAATATCTTCTCCAGTATAATTTCCATCGATAATTTTTAATATCTTTAAAGTTGTTTTATTACATTGTCTTAAAGGATGTGCTATTAAAATATAACGATTATATTTTTCTTTTCTCACATTTTTTATTTTTAATTTTAATTTTTTGTTTTTTATTTCATTCCATATTTGTATTGCATTTTTTTCTAATAACTCATCACAGGATTCTTTCCAAAATTTGCCACTTAATTCTGCTTTGCATCCGCCTCTACATTTTAATAATTCATTACAGTTTTTGCATCTTAACGGTAACCAGCTCATTTTTTGAAATTTTTTATTTTCTCTACATTTCCATATTTTTTCAAATCTATCATTTTTTATATTCCCCAAAACAAAATTTGAACTTGCACAAATCTTAACATCTCCATTAGCCTCTATAGCACAAAATTTATAGCCTGCTCCGCAACCATGGCATAAATACCTGTACTTATCTTCTAATTGGCAAAAAGCAATACAATTACTTATTTTAATATCAAAGCCTTCATTATTTAGCTGATTTACTATTTCAATCATATTTTTCAAATTATCCTTTGTGTAGTTTTTTCCATTTCCGATATAATTTAGTCGTGCAACTGTTAGTTTCCAATTGTATTTTTCACACAATGTTGCTAGAAACTTTATATTATTATATTCTGTGTTTTCTGGAACCATAGTACAATTTATATTTATTGATATGTTTTTAAATGCTTCTTCTACATATTTTAACCCATTAATAATTTGTTTGTAGCAATCCTTTTGAGAAAGTTTATTATGTATTTTTTCGTTTCCATGTATAGATACACCTAATGAATTAATATATTTTAATACTTTTCTTATATTTTTTTGTTCTAATAATACACCATTTGTAATTAGTATCTGATTAAATCCTAATTCATATCCATACTCTAGCAATTCTTCTAAGTATTTATATAATAATGGTTCACCACCAGTATAATATATATTACATACACCTATTAATTTTAATTCTTTCAATATTTTTTTTGCAAGTTCAAAATCCATGTCTACAAAACTATTATTTTCTGATTGAGAACAAAATTTACAGCTTAACATACATTTACTAGTTATTTTCATATATACAGATATTGGATTTTTTAAGGTCTTTAAATCTATTTTTTTCCTTGTATCAACATTTCCATATTTATATATTTGATTCATTATAATTACCTTTCCTTTTCAATTTCTCTATGTGTGAGAATCTCATAAGTTTTATATTTTTTTATCATATCTAATTCTTCTTTTGATATTTCATTATTTTTAGATAAAATCCTTAATTTTTGCAATATATTTAACG
>FR880030.1:4319-50478 GCA_000435175.1 Clostridium sp. CAG:245 | reverse complement strand
CTAAAGTTTACACAAACTTTCCGATATACTCTTATAAAGCTTTAATTTCTTCTTCACTTAATCCAGTTATTTGGCTTATATCTTTTATGTGCATTTTTCCTTTTAGTTTTTTTGCCATTAATGCAATACCCTCAGCTTTACCCTCAGCCCTTCCTTCAGCAATTCCCTCAATTTTTCCTTCTCTTCTTTGTTTTCTTATTTCATTATTAATTATTCTTGAAGCATTTGTCATAATTTCATTACCTCCTTCTATATTTCTTATTTTTTCTAAAAATTCACTTATGATATTGTTATCTTCAGTTTCTGCAAGCTCATATCTAACTAATTTTTCTAATTGAGTATTGTCAAATGTATTATTTCTTATTTGATTATGTATTACATCCTCAATATTTTTATATAATTCATCTTTATTTTTTGATTTTTCTATTAACATGGCTTTAGATGTTATTAGATTATCGCTTAATAATTTATTTCTACTGAACTCATTCGAATCGATTAAATGGTATTCGTTGTTAGGATTTTCGTATCCATCTATCTTTTCTTCGATATCATTTATAGATAAACTATTCCACTTTCTCTTGCCAGTGTATAAGACTATCGCTATTACTTTAGGAATTTTATAGTTTCGTTCTTTCAATCTTTTCTTATCTATTGCAGATTCGATTATTGCATTTTTGTAGCATAAAACCCTGTATGCCATTTTTAAATCTACACTTGATTGATGTTCTATTAAAATAAAAACATTTTTCTCTTTTAATTTATATACAATGTCTGTTTCTATATTATAAAATCCATTAGTTCTAAATTCTTTCTCGTATTTTTCGATATCGCTTTCTACTAAACATAGATTTAAATAATTGTTTATAAATTTAACAGCTTCTTTTTTGTCTGATAATATTTCTTTAAACAATTTATCGTGTTTTTTATTTAGGTGAGTATTTAGATTGTATATTTCAGAGTCCTCTTTTAAAATATTTGTAGCATTTTCTTGTGATTTTGATGGATTATCGTTTTCAAAATCTGCTTTTAATATTTCTTCACATTTTTTTACTAACTTATCTATTTTTTTTTTATTTTTTAAATAGAACTCACCAGTGTAACACATAATATCTTTTCCATCTCTAGTTTTTAAGCCAGATGGAATATACATTTTTTCTTCGTTCATTAACCTTCCTCCTTATTATACAATATGGTTTACCCATAGGTCAATATTTCTATAAATATAATTTATTGGATTTTACTTCTGAATTAAAAACTTTCGCTATAGCGAATAAAATATCTTTGAAATAATTTAGTAAAATTATATTACTAGTCATATCAAAAAGCAAGAAAATTCGTTCGCTAAATTTCGACAAATAAATTTCTATATACCTCTCTATTTACAAATACCATACTGGGGTATATAATAGCGTTTGAAAGTTGAGAAAGGGAGTGATGAAATTATAGAAGATAAAAATTGTTGTCATAAACAAACTCATCGCACAAAGGAAGAAAAAAAGATTGTGAATGATAGACTGAATAGAATTGAAGGGCAAATAAAAGGGATAAAAAAGATGATAGATGAAGATAGATATTGTAATGATGTGTTAATTCAACTATCGGCAGTAGAAAATTCTATAAGAAGCTTGTCAAATCACATATTAGAAAATCATTTATATACATGTGTAAGTGATGATTTAGAAAAAGGAAACTTGGAGATTATAGATGAGCTAACGAGTTTATTTAAAAGGTTTAACAAATAAATTGCCAATAATTGGACAAATTAATAAATATAGGGAGGAATTTTAAAATGAAAGAAATTAATTTAAAAGTAGAAGGAATGATGTGCACAGGATGTGAAAACAGAATTCAAAATGCAGTAAAAAATATGAATGGAATAAAGAGTGTAAAGGCAGACCATACGACTGGAACTGTAAAGATAGAAGCAGAAGATGGAATAGAAGAATCAAAAATAAAAGAAAAAATTGAAAATATAGGATTTGATGTAAAATAGAAGAGGTGAAGTTTTTTGAAAAAGGTTGTTCTTTCTATAGATGGGATGACGTGCAGTGCGTGTTCTAACGGATTGGAGAAATATTTAAATAAACAAAATGGAATTAAAAGTGCAACAGTAAATCTTGTAATGGCAAATGCCTTAATTGAATATGATGAAAATATTTTAAACTTGGAAACTCTTGAAAAATTTGTTGAAGAAGCGGGATTTAAGAGCTTAGGCATTTATAATGAAAATAGTGAAAAGAAACAAAATAAAAATGAAAAAGTTAAATTTATAATATTTTCTGTTTTAGCAGTGGCTCTTATGTATATTTCTATGGGTCACATGATTGGTCTTCCAAACTTTTCGTTTTTAGATATGCACATGCATCCTTTAATTTATGCTGAAACTTTGCTTGCACTAACGATTGCTTTCGTTGTGTATGGATTTGATATTATTAAAAGTGGCTGTAAAAATTTAATTCATAAGGCTCCAAACATGGATACACTTGTTGCAATGGGTGTTATTACAAGCATTCTGTATAGTATTTATGGAATGTACATGATTGCAAAAGGACATCATGAATATGTAGAAAATTTATATTTTGAGTCTGCTGCAATAGTAATATTTTTCATCAAATTAGGAAGATATATTGATGGAATTAGTAAAGATAAGACGAAAGAAGCAATTCAAAAATTAGTACAAATAACACCTAAAGAAGCGGTTATTAAAGTAAACGGAGAAGAAAAAAAGGTTACAATAGATGAAATAAAAAAAGGTGATATCGTCGTAAGCAAACCTGGTGAAAAGATTGCGGTTGATGGAGAAATAATAACAGGAAAGGCACATCTTGACGAATCTTTTATTACTGGAGAAAGCAAGCCGGCAAGTAAAACAGAAGGAAGCAAGGTAATAGCCGGAAGTATAAATTATGATGGATATATTGAATATGAAGCCGAAAAAATCGGAAAAGAATCAACTATTTCTGAAATTGTAAGACTCGTAATAGAGGCTACTAACACTAAAGCTCCAATCGCAAAAGTGGCTGATACTGTAAGTGGATACTTTGTGCCAGCAGTTATACTAATTGCAATAATTACTTTTATTGCATATCTAATTTTAGGAAACACTGTTGCCACAGCAATAAATGCTTTTGTAACGATATTGGTTGTGGCATGTCCTTGCAGTTTAGGTTTAGCAACTCCATTAGCAATCGTTGTATCTGAAGGCGTGTGTGCCAATAATGGAATATTAGTAAAGAAGAGTGAAATATTAGAAAATGCCGAAAAGACTACGACAGTTGTGTTTGATAAAACAGGAACATTAACATATGGTAAGCTAAAAATAGCCAAAATAATAAATTATAGCAAAATGCAAGAAAAAGAACTTATGCAAATAGTTGGAAGCTTGGAGAAAAAGTCGACACATCCAATAGGAAAGGCTTTTGAAGATTACTTAAACGAAAATAAAATTGAAACACTCGATGTAAAAGATTTTAAAGATGTAAGTGGCTATGGAATAATTGGAAAGATAGCTGAAAACGATGTAATATTAGGCAATTCAAAAATATTAGAAAAATATGATATAACAAATAGTCATAAACAAGACGAAGAAAAGCTTGCAAAAGAAGGAAATAGCATAATTTATGTTGTGATAAACAATGAAATTTCAGCAATTATCGGTGTAAACGATATTGTAAGAGAAAATTCAAAAGAAGTAATAAGTAAACTGAATAAAAATAAAATAGAGACTGTAATGCTAACAGGAGATAACACACAAACAGCCGAAAAAATTGCTAAAGAAATAGGCATAACTACAGTGATATCAAACGTTACACCACGTGAAAAAACTGAGGTAGTAAAAAAACTGAAAACAGAAGGCAAATATGTTATGATGTGTGGAGATGGAATAAACGACAGTCCAGCACTCGCAAGCAGTAACATAGGTGTTAGTGTAAATAGTGGAACAGATATAGCAATGGATTCGTCTGACGTAATATTAACCAGAAATGATTTGAACAGCATACTAAATCTAATAAACATCAGTAAAAAAACAATAAGAAACATAAAACAAAATCTATTTTGGGCATTCTTCTATAATAGCTTAATGATACCAATTGCAATGGGATTACTTGGCAAATGGGGAGTAACAATAAACCCTATGATAGCAAGCTTAGCAATGGTAATAAGCAGTTTAACAGTAACACTAAACGCACTAAGATTAAAAAGGCTGGCAAAATAATACGTTAATAGCATATAAAATCAAATTAGGAATGATATTTATAAAATGAATTCGAATTATTAGACAACAAGTTTATAATTTGAATTCATTTTTTATATTTTAAATAAAAAACATTGACACTTAATGGGAAGAATGATATTTTATAACTGGTGTAAATACAAAGGAGAAAAAATGGGAGTAAAATTTACAGAATGGTTTTTAGGAATGATTTTTACATTAATAGGCATCCTTTCGTAATCATATGTTATGCAAGAGACAATAATGGAGAAGAAAGAACATTCAAAAGTAAAAACATTTGGTTTAATCCAGAACGTATAATTGAAAGAAATCATATTGATATTTTACCAGTATATATTGCTCATAAAAATCCTAAAAGATAATATGTATCAATGGAAAAAATTGAAAATTATAGAAAAAATAGTTAACAAAAATAAATCTGTCGATATGTTATTTCAGTGATTATTGAAGGGGCAAAGTAAATTTATGATGGAAGATAATTTATATAATTAAGGAGGAATTTACATGAAAAAGTCGTATATTATTATAGGAGTGGTTGTAATTGTAATGCTTGTTGCAATAGGAATTTATGCAGTTATAAACAGCAATTCTCAAAGCAAAAAACAATTGGAAGAAAATTCAACAAATATAGAAGGAACAACTAATACAGAAAATTCTACAAAGGAGAATAACACAGAGAATAAAGACGAATATATACAAAATAATCAAATAAGCAATGAAAGTGAGGAAAATAATATGTATAGTACAGGAAAACATCATGCTGAAATAGTTGTAAAAAACTATGGAACAATAGTACTAGAATTGGATGCAGATGTTGCACCAATTACAGTAGAAAATTTTGCTAATTTAGTAAATGAGGGATTTTATAATGGATTAACTTTCCATAGAATTATATCAGGATTTATGATTCAAGGAGGAGACCCTCTTGGAAATGGAACTGGAGGAAGTAGTAAAACTATAAAAGGTGAATTTGCTTCTAATGGAGTAAAAAATTCAATTTCTCATGTAAGAGGAACTATTTCAATGGCAAGATCTTCTATGCCAAACAGTGCAAGTTCACAATTCTTTATAGTTCATCAGGATAGCACATTCTTAGATGGACAATATGCTGCATTTGGAACTGTTACAAGTGGAATGGAAGTTGTTGATAAAATTTGTGCAGACACAGCTGTTGAAGATGATAATGGAACTGTTGCAAAAAATAATCAACCAGTAATTGAAAAAATAACAATAATAGATTAAAAGAGGATAAATTGTATGAACGAAGAAAATGCTCAAGTTATTTATGATTTACTTGATAGAATTAAGGTAACTGATGAAAATAGAGAAAGAATGGAAAAAATCAGAAAATTCCTTAGTGAAAGTAAGTTTCAAGAGGCTTTAGATGAATTACAAATATTGCAAATGTCTGGGAATGTAGAATATGAGGATTATGCAGAGGTCAAGGAAAAGGAAAGAAAGATAAAAGAGAGAAAACAAGAAGAAGGTCTAGGATATCCTGTTGAATTAGCCGATACTGAACTTGAAAAGAGATATATTGGTTTGCTTTTAAATGATGTAAAACAGATTTCTGCATATTATTTCTTGCATAAAGATTGTCTATTCTTAGATGAACAGCTATTAGATGTATATAAAACAGTATTGTTTACAGATGGTGAAAAGTATGCACCAGAAATTGCGAAAGAAGGATTTAATTTTGCCAGAACAACTGATGAACTAATAGAATTCAAATATCAAATTCAAGTTGATTATGAAAATTCTAAATTCAAAATGGAAAAGACGTATACTGAGCTTAAAAAATTATTTACACTTAGAAGATGCTGTAGAGAAAATCCTGTAAAACATATACAAAAAGAGATTGCAGACATAAGAAATTACGAATTATATGATAAAATGACTGTTGAAGAAGTTGAAGGAGCTGTTGAACAGGTTACCGCAACAGAAAAATTTAAAAGGTCAGTTTTAAATGATGATTTAACTGGATTTTTGGTAAGAGGTGATAATACTTTAACAAATGGTTTATCAATTCCATTTAAAATTTTATCTAGTGTGTTCAAAGGAATAAGACAAGGTGAAACAATGGCTTTTGCAATGCCATCAAACTCTGGTAAGAGTAGATTTACAATTAACTTGGCAGCATATATTGCCTTGATACATAAAAAGAAAGTTTTATTAATTTCTAATGAGATGTCAGAAGAAAAGATGAAACTATGTCTAATAACAACAATAATAAATAACCCAGAAATACAAGAGCTACACGGTCAACACCTACATAAAACAGAAGGAGAGTTACTAGAGTTCAAGTTTAGACCAGATGACCCTACAGCTGTTAGAGTAGATGAAAACGGATATGTTGTTAAAGAAGAAGATGAATCACAGGCTGAATTTGCAAGAAGACTTTCAAAAATATCAACAGAATTTACACAAACAATAAAAGTAACAAATTGGTTTAATAAACAGATAGAAAATTCTATATATTTTATAAATATAACAGATCATACGAATGATGAGTTAAAAAAGGTAATAATGAACTATTATTATAAAGAACATGTTGAATATGTATTTTATGATACACTTAAAACAGATATTGATAATATTGGAAATGGGGAAGAGTTAAAGAAAACGGCAACAATATTATCGAACTTAGCACAGAATTTTAATATGTTTATCGGCTCTACTTTACAACTTGCAGAAACAGTAACTGACCCAATTAACTTAAACATAAACGATTTAGCCGTTAGTAGAACGGTAAAGGAAGTATTAGATACACTTTGTTTATTTAAACAAATATACAAAGAAAATTATAAAAATTATGAATATTCATTAAATGAGGTAGACGATAAATTCTTTAATTTAAAGGATTACGATGACCCTGATGAAAGATACTATGCGTGCGTGGTTGACAAAAACAGAGCAGGTGCTAAACCTAAAGTATTATTCAATCTAAATTTAGCATATAATAGATGGGTAGAGCTTGGATATTTACGATTAAAAGATGCAGAATAATTTTTAACTTCGCCCAAAAGGGACGCCCCTTTTTGGGCGAAGTTTATTATAAAAAGTAATTAAAATTTAAATGTAAAAAGCTTAAATAATAAAGAAGAATAATTAAATGTATTTACAACTAAAGAAGGAGTGAAACAATGAAATACCAATTTGAAGTACCGGGGGAAATAGTAGGAAAGGAAAGACCAAGAGTAAATATGTATACTGGAAGAGTATATACTCCTGGAAAAACAAAAGACTACGAATTTTTAGTACAGCAATATTTTAAAATGAAATATCCAAGATACGAGATGCTAGAAGGAAGGCTTTCAATAAATATAATAGCTTATTTAAAAATTCCTAAAAGTACAAGTAAAGCAAAAGTAGAGGAAATGCTAGAAAATAAAATAAGTCCAACAAAGAAACCAGATGTTGATAACATAGCAAAATCTATACTTGATGCAATGAATAACTTCGTATTCAAAGATGATAATCAAGTAAGCAAAATAAGCGTAGAAAAACGTTTTGCATTAGAAGAAAAAGCAGTGATAGAAGTAGAAGAATATTAAATTGTGAATTATTTGTGAAATTAGCACTCTGTTATTGACTTTGCTAAAATAAAGAACTATAATACGTTTTAGTATTAAAAATAGTGTGAAATAATATTAAAATTTTCAGGCTATTACGAAGGGAAGGAATGAATTTTATTATGGAAAACAAGCAATTTAAAGCAGAGTCTAAAAGGTTGTTAGACCTAATGATTAATTCAATTTACACGAATAAAGAGATATTTTTAAGGGAGCTAATTTCAAATGCCAGTGATGCAATTGATAAGTTGTATTATCGTTCTCTTACGGATAAAAATGTAAAAGTTAATAAGGATGATTTATATATAAGGGTTACTCCAAACAAGGAAGCACGTACTTTAACTATTGAAGATAATGGTTGCGGTATGAGCAAAGACGAGCTTGAAGAAAACCTTGGAACTATTGCAAAGAGTGGTTCTCTTGCATTTAAGGAGGCTGCTAAGGCAAAGGAAAATGCTGAAAAAGACGATGATGTAAACATTATAGGTCAATTTGGTGTTGGTTTCTATTCTGCATTTATGGTTGCATCTAAGGTAAGAGTTGAGAGTAAATGCTATGGCGCAGAAAAAGCATATGCTTGGGAGTCAGAAGGTGCAGAAGGTTACACGATTGATGAGTGCGATAAATTAGACTTCGGAACAAAAATTATCTTAACACTAAAGGCTGATACTGATGACGAAAAATATAGTGATTTTCTTGCTGAATACAAGATTGAGGAATTAATTAGAAAATATTCTGATTACATTCGTTATCCAATCAAGATGAAAGTGGAACACGAGCATGAGGTTGAACAGCCAGAAGGAGAGAAGAAAGAGCCTAAATTCGAAAAAGTAAGACATGACGAAATTTTAAATAGCATGATTCCAATTTGGAAAAAGAATAAATCAGAAGTTTCAGATGAAGATTACAATAATTTTTATCAAGAGAAATTTGGGGATTATCAAAAGCCTCTAAAAGTAATTCGTACATCTGTTGAGGGAGACGTAAGCTATACAGCATTATTGTACATTCCTTCGCACACACCATACGACTATTACACAAAAGACTTTAAGAGAGGACTTCAATTATATTCAAATGGCGTATTAATAATGGACAAGTGTGAAGATTTACTTCCAGATTGCTATGGTTTTGTAAGAGGATTGGTAGATAGCCCAGATTTATCACTTAACATTTCAAGAGAGATGTTACAACATGATAGACAACTAAAAATAATTGCTAAGAATTTGGATAAGAAAATAAAATCAGAATTATTAGACATGTTGCATAAGAATCGTGAAGATTACGAAAAATTCTTTACAACATTTGGTACAACATTAAAATTTGGAGTTTACAATGATTTTGGATTAAATAAAGATAATCTAAAAGATTTATTAATGTTCCATTCTTCAACAGAAAATAAATTAGTAACACTTGATGAATATGTTGATAGAATGAAAGAAGGTCAAGATAAAATATATTATGCATGTGGAGAAACTGTTGATAAAATAGAATTATTGCCACAGGTTGAAGCAGTAAAGGAAAAGGGCTACGAAATACTTTATTTAACAGAAAATATAGATGAATTTGTTGTACAAGTATTAATGGAGCATAAAGAAAAGAAATTTATAAATGTATGTGCAAACGATGTTGACCTAGACACTGACGAAGAAAAAGAAGCTTTGAAAAAAGAAAATGAAGAAAACAAAGACATGTTCACATTAATGAAAGAAACAATAGGGGAAGGTGTGCAAGAAGTAAGATTTACACACAGACTAAAAAATCATCCAGTATGCTTAACAAGTGAAGGTGCATTATCAGTCGAAATGGAAAAAGTAATAAACTCAATGCCAAACGACCAAAAAGTAAAAGCACAAACAGCATTAGAAATAAACGATTCGCACCCAATAGCTCAAAAAATAAAAGATTTATATGCAAATGATAAAGAAGAGCTAAAAAAATACACACAAGTTCTATATGCACAAGCAAGACTAATAGAAGGTTTACCAGTAGAAAATCCAACACAAATAAGTAACTTAATTTGTGAAATAATAGCAAAATAAAATTTTCGCCCAATAGGAACGCCTCTTTTTGGAGCTATAAACGATTTTTGTAGAACCATTTGAAAGTCTTGACATAAAAGAGTTTCAAGGTTTAGATAAAATCAAAAAGAGAAAGAAGTTAGTTTGATTCTATAAACTAGCTTCTTTTTGTTGATTGATTTTTATTAAGCTCTTTGGCGGTTTTATATTTTCTTAATCCTTTGTTATAGAAATTACTTTTCCAATTAACATTTATAAAATTATAACTTTAAAAGTAGTTTTTTTATTGTGAAAAATCTCTTTTTATGATAAAGTAATATAGAATAAAAATTTTAGAAAGAAGTGAAGAAATGTCTTTTATTTTTAACAAAATTGATGCAAAAAATAATCTTAAAGAATTGATAAATAGATTTAAAGTTAACTATGAATTCTATAATAATTCAAAATATAATGAGAGCGAATGTAGATTAGAATTTATAGATGAATTCTTAAAGGATTTTGGCTGGGATGTTCAAAATTCAAATGGTAAGTCTCCTAATTTAAAAGAAGTAGTAGTTGAGTCGTATGAACAGGAATTAGGAAAACCAGATTATACAATGACTTTTAATGGAATATCAACTTTTTTCGTTGAAGCTAAAAAACCAGCAGTAAATATTTTGGATAATAGTGATTGCTCATTTCAAACTAGAAGGTATGGTTGGTCAGCAAAACACAGAATATCAATATTAACTAACTTTAAAGAGTTATTGATATATGATTGTTCTGATATGCCTAAAAGTAATGATCCTACTAGTAAAAATTTAATTGCTAAATATAATTATTTAGAGTATTTTGATAAATATGATGAAATATATGAATTAATCTCTAAAGAAATTGTATATAATGGTAAATTTGAAGAAAAATTTAAAAGTTTTTCTGCTATAGGACAGACTATTGATGAAATGTTTTTGAAACAAATAAATGATTGGCGAGTACAATTAGGACAAGAATTATTCAATATAAAAGGTGGAAATATAGAAGACATAAATATAGAGATTCAAGAATTTATAAATGAAATTGTGTTTTTGAGAATTTGCGAAGATAGAAATTTACCTCTATATAAAACTTTACAAAAATCTATTTCAATTGATTCAATGCTTCAAAAAGAATTGGAGAAAATTATTGAAATAGCAGATAAAAGATATAATTCTGGAATTTTTAAAGAACGAAATATAATAAATGAACTTGATAAAAATATTTTGAAAAATATTATTACAGATTTATATTATCCCAATAGTCCTTATGATTTTACTGTTATTAGTTCAAACATCTTAGGAGAAATATATGAGGTGTTTATATCTGAAACTCTTATTGTAAAAAATAATGAAGTAATACTACAAGCTAAGAAAGAAAACTTAAATAGAGCAATAGTTACAACTCCATATGATGTAGTAAAATTTATGGTTAGTAAAAGTTTGGAGAAGTTTACAAATAAAAAAAGTCCAGAAGAAATTAAAAAATTAAGAATAGCAGATATTGCTTGTGGCTCAGGAATATTTTTAACAGAAGTGTTAGATTATTTAATTAATTATTGCCAAGATTGGTATGAAAAAAATAAAAAATATGATAATTTAGAAGAAACATATACAAATACATACAAATTAACATATAAAGAGAAAAAAGAAATTTTAACTAATTGTTTATATGGTGTAGACATTGACTATCAGGCTGTAGAAGTGGCAAAATTCAGCTTGTTACTAAAAGTTCTAGAAAATGAAACAGAAGAAACAGTAATAAATGAGAAACCAGTATTGCCATCATTGGATAGTAATATTGTAAATGGAAATTCTTTAATTGATTTAGAAATGATAGAAGATGCAACTACAGATGAATTAATAAATATTAGACCATTTTCTTTTAATGATATAAATGGTGGAAATAAATTTGATTTAATAATAGGAAATCCCCCATATGTAAAAACGGAAGATATGATAAAGCTTCAAGATAAAAAAGAAGTACAAGCATATAAATCAAAATATTACGTTGCGTATAAACAATTTGATAAGTATTTCTTATTTATACAAAGAGCTGTAGATTTAGTAAAAGACGATGGAACAGTATGTTACATTGTACCTAATAAGTTCATAAATAATGTTGCAGGAGAAAAAATTAGAGAGCTTATTTCAGAAAATAAATATTTGAAGATGTTTATAGACTTTAATTATCAGCAAGTATTTAAGGATAAAACTATATATAGTTCTATAATTTTGTTAAATAAAAGTAAAGAAGAAAATTTTGAATATTCTTATATAAACAGTTATGAAGAATGGATTATTAATAATAAGAGTAATATTTATACTGAGATAAGTTGTAATGAAATAGATAAAAATCCTTGGATATTATCTATGGATTTAGAAAAGATGAAAGAGTTAAAAAAATTATTTAATAATTCTATACGACTATCAGAGATAGCAAGACCTTTTAATGGGGTTCAAACTAGTTTAAATAGAATATATGTGATTAAAGGAAAAGAGATACTTGGAGAAAATGAAAATTATATTATTATAAATAAAAACGGAAAAAAATATAATATTGAAAAAGAAGTACTAAAAATGTATTTTCAACCTATAAATAAAGTTGAAAAAAATGTAAATTCATTTGATCCCCTAGTTACAGACAAATATATTATTTTTCCATACGATAAGAATGGCGAATTGATAGATATAAATTTATCACAATATAGTGGAATAAAAGAATATTTACTTGATAATTATGACTTAATTGTTCCAAAACAAATTTCAGGTAAAAGTACAGGAAGAGATGTACCAAATGCTAATGAAAACAATTGGTATCAGTTTGGAAGAGTACAAGCGATAAATGAATTTAATAATGAGGAAAAATTAATTGTTGGAGTTATGTCAAAAGAACCTATGTTTATGTATGATAATGAAAATCTAGTTATCCAAAGTGGTGGGACAGCAGGGTATTGTGGTATAAAGATGAAAGAAAATAATAAATATGATCTGTTTTTTTTACAAGCATACTTAAGCCATCCAATAATAAGTGATGTAATGGAAAAAATGGGAAGTGATTTCGAGGGAGGTTTCTATTCAAGAGGAACACAAGTCTTAGAAAAGTTACCTATTATTAATGTAGATTTTGAAAATGAAAAAGAGAAAGCTCTTTATGACAAAATTGTAGAAAAAACGAAAAAAATATATGAGTTAAATATTGTATTAAAAAGTAGTCTATTAAGGGATAGAACATTAAATACTGTAGATTCAAAAGCAATAATTAATTTAAAGAACCATATAATAAAAGGAATAATGGATTATATTACGGAATTAATAAAAATGAAGGAAGAATAATAATGAAGTTAAAAGAAAATACAACACAAAGAAAATTAAGAGGAGGGTATTATACTCCACAAAAGTTAGCCGATTATATAACTAAAATAACATTGAAAGATAAAAAGAAAATTTTGGAACCAAGTTGTGGAGATGGTTCTTTCTTAAAAAGTATAAAGAATATACTAGATAATAATGATTATAATATAGAAAAAATTGATGCGATTGAATATATAGAAGAGGAAGCTAATAAAAGTAAAAGAATTCTGAAAAATATTAATAATGCTAATGTAACAAATGATGATTTCTACAATTTTTATGTTAATTGTAAAGATAAGTATAATTTAATTATTGGAAATCCACCATATATACGATATCAATACTTAACTGAATTTCAAAGGGAAAAACAAGCACAAGTTTTAATAAAAAACAAAATGAAATCAAATAAATTAATAAATAGTTGGGTGTTCTTTTTAGTTGCTTGTATAGAATTATTAGAGAAAAATGGAACGATTGCTTTTGTTATACCAGCTGAAATAATGCAAGTTGCATATGCAGAAGATTTACGAAAATATTTATCCAAGCATTTATCAAAGATAAATATTATTTCATTTAATAAACTACTATTTGAAGATGCAGAACAAGAAGTAGTTGTATTAATAGGAACAAAAAAAGATAAAGAAACAGAGTGTTTAATATCTAATTGCATATATGATGATATAGATGACTTTATAAGAAAATATAATGAAAATGATTTGGTTTATGAGAAAATTTTAACCAATGATAAATGGACAAGATATTATTTAAAGGAAAAAGAAAATAATGTTATTGAAGAAATAAAGAAAGATAGTAGATTTAGAAAAATAGGAGATGTAGGTCTAGTAAATGTTGGAATAACGACAGGAAATAATAATTATTTTTCTTTAGATGACGACTATGTGAAGAAATATGATTTGAAAAAATATACTAAGCCACTAATAGGAAGAAGTTCACAAACACATGGATTAATATTTGATGAGAAAGACTGGAAAAGGAATGTTGATAAGGGGGTAAAAGCATACCTTTTAACTATAAACGAAGATGTAGATGTAAAAAATATGAGCAAAGGACAGCGCAAATATATAAAAATAGGAGAAGACAACGGAGAGAACAAAGGATATAAATGTAGAATAAGAAAAAGATGGTATTCAGTACCTTCAATTTGGATACCAGATGCTTTTTTACTAAGAAGAAGTAATGTATATCCTAAATTTGTTCTAAATGGAATTGATGCTGTTTCGACAGATACAATGCATAGAATAAAAATAAAAGATGAATATGATAATAGAAAGATACTACTATCATACTATAATAGTATATCATTTGCTTTTACAGAACTATGTGGTAGAAGCTATGGTGGAGGAGTTTTGGAAATTTTACCTAAAGAAGCGGAAAATATTATAATTCCTAATATAGATGATATGGATGAACAAAATGTAAATAGATTAATAGGAATTTTAGATGACAATATAAGACATAATAAAGATATAAGAGAGGCAATCAAAGTAATGGATAAAGAAATATTAGAGAATTATTTAGGTATATCAGCTGATACTATAAGTATGTATAGAGAAATTTGGAAAACTCTTAACGATAGAAGAATGAATAGGAAATAATTAAAATATGATATAAAGATTATGGAGGGGAAAATGTTAAATCGAAATATCAAAGTAGACTTACATATTCATTCCAAAACAAGTGAGTATAAAGAAGCGGATGGATATGTAGATGAAAGTAATATAGAAAATATTGATGTTCTGCTATCAAAGTTACAAGAAAACAATATTAATTTAATATCAATAACAGATCATAATAGTTTCGATTATGCACTTTACAAAAAAATAAAAGAGCTAATAAATAAAGAACCATATAAAGATATAAATAATAATTTGCCAGGTGTTGAATTTGATGTTAAATTAGAAGAAAATAGTAAAGTGGCATGTCATATTATTTGTATATTTGATGATTCTAATGAAGATAGTATATGCAGGTTACAAAGTAAAATCGAAGAAGTTAAAAAGCTAGAAGATAAAGAAGATTATTATACATTAAATGAGTTTGAAACAATATTATATAATATTGGTGTAAGTGTATTATTGATAGCTCATCAAAAAAGTGATTTAGATATAAAAAATTCTTCAAAAAATCATCATAGTTTATCAGAAGCAGTAGAGAATCCTAGAGAATGGATAAAAACAGGGTTTATTAATGCATTAGAATATCAAAAACCAAGAGTACAAGGGATGATAAAAAATAATTTAAGAGAGATGAAGTCTAAGTTTGCAACAATTACAGGCAGTGATTGTCATGTCTGGTCTGCATACCCTAATAAAGATGAGAAAATAAAAGAGAAAAAAGAATATATTACAACAATTAAATGCTTACCTACATTTAAAGGATTAGTTTTGAGCTTAACATCACCAGAAACAAGATTTGAAAGAACTGATGAAGGTAATAGTTCAAACTATATTAATGAAATAAAATTAGAAGATAAAAGTTACGAATTATCAACAGGGATAAATGCTATAATTGGAGAAAATGGTGCGGGTAAGTCATATGTTCTAGGAAAATTAAATGCTGAAGAAGACAGAAAATATAAAAAAATTAATGATATTAATAATATAAAGATTTCTAAAGTAGGAAATCCAACTATAACGAAGATTAGTCAGGGAGAAATAATAGAAAAAGTTAAATCAGGTAACTTACTAGATAATGATTCAGAATTTTATGATGAAATCTCGACAATAAATGAATTTAAAACTAATATTATTAGTTTTGTAAGCAATTTAAAAAAATATGTAGAAGAAAGAATAAAGAAAAGAGAAGAGCAAGACAAAATAAATAGTTTAAAAATACAAATAAAAGAATTCAGAGAAATCAAAAATTATTATATATCTTTGAATACAGATGTTGAAACTATAGAGAATAATCCAAAAGATAGATATACAGAAATTAATGATATATATACCAAACTATATAATGAATATAAATCTAATGTTAATTTTTATACAGGAGAAAAAGCAAATGCAATCAATAAAATATTAACATCATTGCAAGACTTAAGAAAATTAATTGCAAAAGAAAGAGACGAAATTAATCAAAAAAATAAAGCTATAAATGTTGTTATAGGAGTCTTTAATGATATAAATACAAGAATTAAGGCTGATAGAACATCACAAGAAAATGAAAATGAAGATATGATTACAGAAATTCGAGATTTTACATCGAAAATAAAAAATTATTTAATAAACAAAGATAAAGAAACCGAATTTCCTAATTTTCCAAAAGCAATTGAAGGAACAAGTGTTAAATCTAAATATGGTTTTAGATTTATAAAAGAAGCAAAGTATAATAATGCTAATTTAGAAAAAATATTATATAAGGATTTATTTGTTTTAAATTATCAATCTAAAGAGAAAATTATGAATATTAATAATAAGGAAGAATTTGCTAGTGCAGTTAAAGGTTCAACTACATACGAAATGATAGAAAATAGTTTAAATTCCAATGTTCAGAAGTTTATTACAGAATATACTAAGGAGGAAACTAGTATTAAAGATGAAAACGGGACAGATGAAATTGGAACAACTCCTGGAGAAATTGCTTTAACATATTATAAATTACAGTTATCAAAAGAAATTGACAGTGATGTAATTTTAATAGACCAACCAGAAGATGATATTAGCATGAAAAGAATAGAAAACTATATGATAGATTATTTCAATAGTGTACGAGATAAAAAACAGGTGATCTTTGTAACACATAATCCTCTTTTAGTTGTTAATTTAGATGTGGATAATGTAATAAATATTACTAAAGACAGAAAAAATATATTAAGTGTTAAATCTGGTTGTTTAGAAGATAAAGATTTATTAGAAATTGTTAGTGAGAGTCTAGATGGAGGAAAAGAAGCAGTAGAAAGGAGATTAAAAGTATATGGGACAAATCGAAATAGAAATAGTTAAAGAAGGAAAAGATATATTAATTACTAGTACAGAAGGAAGACAAATAAAAATACCTCAAAGTAATAATGAATTGAAAGCTTCCGAAACTCTTGAATTCCTAAATTATACGGAAGATAAGAGATATAAGTTAAAAGATTTAGATGAAGAATTAAATGCTGATAAGAATTTAGTCTATGTATACGAGATTTTTAAATCTATTATAGAAAAGATTAATCCTGTAGATGAGATAAATTTTTAAAAAACTCTTGCAAAATTATTTATCTTATGTTAAATTCTAATCATAGAATCAAATATAAAATACGATTATAAATACAGGCTCATATTTTTCACAAACGGAAGTGTCAAACGAGCGAAAGTATTTTGAGACGAAAACTTGTATAAAAAAATGATATTATAAAAAACAAGGTCGAGCTCGCCTTTTGAGGAGTCCGAAGGAGCTCCGACCAAGAGCGAAATACCGAAGTTTTTATATAATATCATTTTTATTTTTATTGAAAAAATTAGTCATTTACTTTTGAATAAAGTCCAATACTTATTAGTCCGGCTATACCAACTAGAACATAAATAATTCTGCTCATTACAGACATTGCTCCGAAAATTGTAGCAACTAGGTCAAAATTGAACAAACCAATTAGTAACCAGTTTATAGCGCCAATAATTACAAGAGTAAGAGCTATATAATAAAGTACTTTCATAACAGACCTCCATTAAAATTATTTTATAATAGTATAAGAAAAAAATAAAAAAATATTCGAAAAAAGTTGAAAATAACATTTCGAATATTTCTTTAAAATTTGGTTATTATATTAGTTAAAAATTTGAATTTTATTTTTTAAATTGTGAATTATACAAGTCTGCATAGAATCCGTTTTGAGCCATTAGCTCTTCGTGATTTCCGTGTTCTATTATGTTTCCTTCGTTCATAACCAATATCATGTCTGCATTTCTAATTGTTGAAAGTCTGTGTGCTATTATGAATGAGGTTCTGCCTTCTGTTAGTTTATCCATGGCTTGTTGTACAAGTTCTTCTGTACGTGTGTCTACACTACTGGTTGCTTCGTCTAGTATTAAGAATGGGGCATTTTTTATCATTCCACGTGCAATTGTAAGCAATTGTTTTTGACCTTGAGATATGCTCTCTGAATCGCTTAATGTGTAGTCTAGTCCACCAGGTAGTGTTTTTATAAATTTGTCTATTCCGACAGTTTTGCAAGCTTTCATTATGTCTTCATCAGAGACTTCTTTGTTGTATTTTATGTTGTCTCTAATTGTTCCATTAAATAGCCAAGTGTCTTGTAATACCATTATGAACAGGTCGTGTATGTTTTCACGAGATAGCTCTTTTGTTGAAACTCCGTCTATTGTAATGTTTCCGTCTGCTATGTTATAGAATTTCATAAGTAGGTTGACCATTGTTGTTTTTCCAGCTCCTGTTGGACCAACTATTGCAACTTTTTGACCTTTTTTTACATCACAGCTGAAATCTTTTATAACTGTCTTTTTGCCATCATAAGAGAATTTTATGTGGTCAAATAAAATGTTTCCTTCAACTTTAGTTGGATCAAGATGCTTAGTGATGTTTTTCTGTTCATCCATTTCAGGTTCTTCTAAAAATTCGAAAACTCTCTCTGAAGCAGCTGCTGTTGTCTGCAAGTTTGTCATACCTTGAGCAATTTGTGTTAAAGGTCCTGTGAATAAACGTATGTACATCATGAATGCTACTATAACGCCAAATGTGATGCTTCCATTCATTGTTAAGATTGCACCAACAACACAAACAGCAACATAACTAAAGTTTCCAATAAAGCTCATTATAGGTTGGCTTAAGCCAGATAAGAATCTACTCTTTTTATTACATTCATACACACTTTGGTTTAATTTGTCAAAGGTCTCAGAAGCTTCTTTTTGACCATTGTAAGCATTTACAACATTATGGTTTGAATATATTTCTTCAATATGTCCATTTAATTTTCCAAGTTCAACTTGTCTTGCATTAAAGTATTTTTGAGATTTTGCCATTATAACAAACATTGCAACAAATCCAAGTAGGGAAGATACAATACCTGTTATGGCTAAAATCCAGTTTGTATAGAACATCATTATTATTGAACCTATAAATAATGTTATTGCTCCAACTAGTGTGCCTAAGCTTTGGCTTAATGACATAGCAATTGTATCAACATCGTTTGTAACTCTTGATAATAAATCTCCATAGCTGTGTGTATCGAAATATCTAAGTGGAAGTTTATTAATCTTTTTAGATATTTGAGTACGCATTTTTTGAGCAAACTTATTTGCAACTGTTGCCATTATTATGCCTTGTAAAAAGTCAAATAGTGCACTTACAAGATAAATAATAAGAAGAAACAATGCTATAGAATTTATTGTATCAAAGTTCATTCCAGTAATTAATCCATTTGTAATTTCGTTTGTTAAATCACTCAATCTGTTTGGCCCGATTATTGATAAAACAGAGCTAAAGCAAGAAAGTACTAGTGCAACTATTACCAATGGAAGTAATTTATTTAAATAATGAACAAGTTTTTTTACTGCTGTTTTTAAATCTTTTGGCTTTTCAGCAGGAGCGTTTCTACCAAAGTTACGTGGCTTTTTCTTGTAATCTTCTTCGTTATCCATTTTCTAGTTCCTCCTTTGATAATTGTGAATATGCAATTTCCTGGTACACTTTGCAATTGCTTAAAAGCTCCTTATGTGTGCCCATTCCGACGCATTCTCCATTTTCCAATACTATAATTTGGTCTGCATTTAATATAGTTCCAATTCTTTGTGCAACTATTATATTTGTAGAATCTTTAGTGTAATTTCTTAACTCTTCTCTTAGAGTGTAATCTGTTTTGTAGTCTAATGCACTGAAAGAGTCGTCAAAAATATATATTTCTGGGTTTCTTGCGATGGCTCTTGCAATAGCAAGTCTTTGCTTTTGACCACCAGATAAGTTTGTTCCACCTTGTGCAACATGAGCTTCATATTTTTCAGGCATCTTTTCAACGAATTCTTCTGCTTGTGCAATTTTTACAGCTTTCTTTATTGTGTCTTCTGAAATTTCATCTTTTCCATTGTCTCCATATGCCACATTGTAGTTAACCGAACCGCTAAACATTACAGCCTTTTGAGGAACATAGCCTAGCTTGTTGTGTAAAAATTCTTGGTTATAGTCTTTTACATCAACACCATCTACTAAAATTGTTCCTTCTGTTGCATCATAAAATCTTGGTATTAAGTTAATCATTGTTGTTTTTCCAGAACCTGTTGAGCCAATTATTGCAACTGTTTCACCTTGATGAGCCGTAAACGATATATTTTTTAATACATAATCATCTCCATCAGGATATTTGAATGAAACATTTTTAAATTCGATTTCGCCTTTTTTATCAGTCTCATCGCTATTTACTTTTCCATCTTTAATAGAAGGCTTTGTATCTAAAACTTCTGCAATTCTTTGAGCAGAAACCTGAGCTCTTGGGTACATTATAAATATCATTGAAAGCATTAAAAACGACATTATAACTTGCATTGCATAACTTGAAAATACTACCATGTCGGCGAAAAGTGGTAATTTATCCATCATACTTGCAGAATCTATTAATCTACTTCCAACAAAATAAATTGAAAGTGTTAAAGTATTCATTACCAAATAAATTACAGGAGACATTGCTGACATGGCTCTTTGGTTAAACATTTGAGTATTTGTAAGTTCTGTGTTTCCAACTTCAAATTTATCTTCTTGATATCCTTCTGCATTGAAAGCTCTTACGACTCTTATACCAGTAAGGTTTTCACGAGTAAGTTCGTTTATATTATCAATCATTTTTTGAACTTTCTTAAACCTTGGAAGTACCAATGCTACAAGAAGAGAAATGCAAGACATTAGAACCAAAACTGCAATTCCAGTAAGTGCACTCCATTGCCAGTTTTTATTTAAAATTTTAATAACTGCCCAAACTGCTGTAATAGGAGATTTAATCAAAAGTTGTAATCCCATAGATATTAGCATTTGAACATTTGTAATGTCATTTGTTGTTCTTGTAATTAAACTGCTAGTAGAAAATTTCTTAATTTCTTGCATACCAAAGTTTTCTACATTTTCAAATAATTTCTTTCTAACATGAAGCGTGAATGATGCAGAAAGTAGGGAAGTTAGGTAACCAACTACAATTGCTGCAATCAAACTGCCAAATGCACAAGCAAGCATATAGCCACCTTGCTTTAAAACATCAGACATTTGGCTTCCTTCTGTTTGAACAAGTTTTGTAATTTCAGACATATAATCTGGAAGTTTCAAATCTAGCCAAACTTGAAATATGATTAATAGTAAAGAAATTGCAACTATTAACCAATCTTTTTTAGTGAAGTTTTTTAATAATTTTAACATTTCTTTTTCCTTTCATTTGAATTTTTGTTTGATAGCGGAGGTAAGAACTTATCTTCTGTCATCATTTCTTGAATTTAATATTAAAATTAGTCTTAATAAATCTAATATAGATGAAAGCAAACTTGCAATATAAGTCATAGCAGCTGCACTTAAAACTTTTTTAGCTGACTTATTTTCATCATTATAAACAAGATTTAATTCTTCTAATTGAACCAATGCTCTCTTAGAAGCATCAATTTCAACTGGAAGTGTAACTAATTGAAATAACACTGTTGCTAGAAGAATTATTATAGATAATTTAATATATCCAGTTAATCCTCCTATAATAGAAATAAGTAATCCAAAGTATCCTAAATAAGATACAAAATTTACAACAGGAACTAGGGCAGACCTTATCTTGAAAAAAATATAATTTTCTTTGTCTTGAATAGCATGCCCACATTCATGTGCTGCAACAGCAAGTGATGCTATTGAAGTTCCATTGTAAATATCTTTAGATAAATTAATAAGCTTTTTTGATGGGTTATAATGGTCAGACAAATTTCCCGAAATTTCATATACAGAAATTTGAGACAATCCGTTAGAATCCAATATTTTTCTTGCCACATCTTGACCAGTTAATCCAGCAGAATTTTGAACTTTTCTATATTTAGAATATGTAGTATTTATTTTAATTTGTGCAAATACCACAAGTAAAAATCCAATAACTGTAAGTAAAACTGCTAGTGGAGTCTCATACGTCATTAGCCAATAATTCATAATTAATCACGTTCCTTTCTTTAGGCGTAAAACCAGTGGAAAAAATAATTATTTTTCCATGATTTTATGCAAAATATACAATCAATTATAAAATGGAAACAGTAGCCAAGTCAACAAAAAAATGTGAAAATTGTGTGAAATATTTAGAAAAAATGTAATAATATAAATGAAAGAAAAACTCTCTTCGAAGAGAGAGAAAAAGATAGAATCTTTTTTATTTGGTTGTTTGCCTTAATCGGGCAGACAGCCTGCAGCGCCCATCCAAGCAGAGCCTCTAGAGTTGACTATTTTAGCTTCACTGTAATGCCGTGTGGCATGGAATTTATTAGTGAACACACCATTTGAAAAATACCAGCCTTCGGGAAAGTTAAATTGCCTCGGATTAGTATCAGTGACTATGGTTATATCATCTCCATATGTCACAAGGATAATTTTCCCACGGTTAAGGCTTTCAAGAACCCTAACTACTATGCTAAGGGGCAAGTCCGCTGTACGGACTATTTTGCTACTGTTCATTTTTTTCCTCTTTTTATAGGCTAATTAGCCTATTGTTTGTTAGTACTTGTTAATAGGAAGTTTGTACTTTTTCTCAAACCAGTTTGAGAGTTCATCACCATACTTCCAAGACTGAGAAAGAACTTCTACTGCTCGCCACAATGTTACGAAGTCAATGCTGTCCATGTGCCCGGACTTCATTGCATAGTTGGCAATGTCATAAATCGGCTTGTCACACTTGGTCATAAGATACTGCATCCATAATGCAAAACGCTTAGCAAATGGAATTACAGTAATATACAACCCTGCGTCTTCGGGATATTTAAGCAAATTTTCCCAATGTTGCCAAAGTACTTTTTCTTCCGAACTTTTGAAGACAAATTCTGTGGATTCAGAAATTTGATCTATTTTAGTTTGAACCACATATGCACGATAGGTTTTTCTTACAAATGCTTTTTTAGGTAGACCAAACATCAAACAATCACCACGAGGTAATGCTTCTATTGTCCGGATGATTTCACTTCTGGGCAAATTTTGTGCTGCATAATAACCTCCAATAAAATCTTTTTTGGAGTAATGGGTGATTAGGACAATGGTGCCCTTGTAAATAACCCGTAGTCCGATAAAGAGAGTATTAGAAGGAAGCTCAAAGGCTTGAAATAGAACTTTCTTAAAATTTGATTCTTTTTCAAAACAACCTTCAACCAAATTAGAGAGTGTTTCTAACGAGTTCACGGAATATGCGACCAAAGTTGCAATACCATTATGAAACTTGTAAATAAGGCATCTTTCTTTTTTGGGAGAAAAGTCGTTCCAAATTTCCAATACTGGAATAGGGGCAAAATGCTTATGAATTTTGCGAGCATAAATGAACTTTGCTCTTGTAACCATATAAAAAACCTCCTTTTGTATGGTTCACTAACAAAAAATATACGTACTATAAGATTATAACACTAATTTACATAATTATCAACTAGAGAATTATGAAATTTGTTATAAAATAAAAGATGCCCAATCAGTTAAATACTGGATGGGCATTGAAACGTGAAAGTGATAATGGTTACTCAGATGTATCAACTTCATACTTTACGGGTATGAGGAATTCATCCAAAACTGATACAACATGGTAAAAATCTTCATCTGCATATTTTACAAGTATATCATAAACCACTTGCATTTTGTTAGCATATACGTTACCATACTGAACCAAGTTTTTTTCGGTAAGTCTTTCCTGAGAGATAGAACCTGAACCGTAGTCACCACAAACAAACATCCAACCATCAATCAAATCTTTGCTGAAACCTTCTATAGCAAATTTATTCTGATACGGATATTTGTCACTTATAAAAAAGCCGTCTTGAGATGTTCCGTGATAGGAATCATCCATATTGTCTTGTGAAAGACCATCAAGCTGAGGGTTAGTAGCTTTTAGAGACATGTCTATATGAACATGTTCAATCAATACTGTTGCACCTTCCGGAATATTTGCAACTTCGGCTGACATATCGATTACTTTGGAATCTGTTATTCGCCATCTACTTAAATTATAATCTCCTGTATTATAGGTAGTTATGAATTCAAAACCTTCGATCTCATGCGTTTTCTCTAGGGTGCTTCCTTGAAGCGTACTAAGAACCTCTAAGTTCTTTTCCTCAGGAACAGTTTCTTCCTCCATGCATCCCGTTAAGCACAATGTGAATACAACGAGTAATACTAATGCAATAAACCGTTTCATGATTTCTTCCTTATCTTTTAGAAGAATACTAAAGTATTAGCATTCTATACTAAAATGGTACATTTTTTATAATTCGCTGTACCTACGAATATTTACTATATTATATATTATTTGTGAAGGAAAATCAAATGATAATTTTAGTGAAGCATATAAAAAAGTCGCTTATCCAAATTGAATAAGCGGCCTTTTTCATGTTCTTGGGAATTATCTTTCAATTTCAATCGTTACTCCGCTAGTGGAGAGGAGGTCTATTGTCAGAGAAAGCCGATATGTAGATTTTTTTCCATTCCTTGTCTTAAATGTAATTGAGGAAGAACCATTGTTTGCAGAAATATGTGAAATATGTGAAATTTCATCATTTTTAATTGCCGTGGAAAGTTCTTCAATCTCAATCCAGTTACCCCAACCGCAGTCAAGCGTTGCATATAAAGCAGTAGGAGTATAAAAGATCAATACTCCTTCAGAAGTAACTGTGAGTTTAGGTTTTCTATAAAGCATTCTGCACATCTCATCGTTACAAACTGCAGTGTTCACTCCTTCAGGAGTTGTGATGTAAGTGATGACTTCATCCTCAAAGATTTCTTCTTCTAGCTTGTGGCTATCATTAAAAGAAAATAATCTACCAGTCGCAGTAGTGACCGTTATGCTGTTCACAAAACGGTTAAGACAAGTATTTTTAGAATAATACTTGACAATAGGATATGAATCTGTGATTTGATAAAAGTCTCCCATATTCGAAAGGTAAATGAGTCCGAGGTTTTCGAGGTACTCTTTAGGAAGAGTACTAGGATCGAATGGTCCTCCTTCTTCAAGATAGGCATCTTCCGAGAACATGACTTGCCGTTTGGCAATGGGAAGAATAAAATTTGCGTCCCGATTTTTGGCACTATACATAGTGGCCTCCATAACTAGGCTATCTTTATTTAATTCGCGATAGCTACGAATATTTTATGTTAATATAATATTACAAAATACTTAATATGTCAAGTTTTATCGGTAAGAGCATTGATTTTTTTATACATATGTGATGTAATTTTTATGCTAATTTCTTATAATCTCCTTTTGGAGTTTACACATAAAACGATAAACAACACAATAATTATTGGAGGAGAGCAAACATGAAAGAAAACAAATTAAAAAATGCAATGAGATTTTATCTTTTGGCTACTCAGCTGAAATACAAAATCAGAAGCGGTTGGGATGAAAAGCACTGGAACGTGAGCAAAGAGCGGATAGAAAGCATTGCGGAGCATGTATATGGTACATGCATTTTAGCAATAAGCTTAGATTCAGATTGACAATGTTTCAGTAGAAGAAAAAATGAAAATTGAGCATGAGGCAATGGTTCAAGTTATTGGAGACTTGGTAAAGAAAGATGAATTTATCTCTTTGCTGTTTGAGTTTGACGCAAGAAAAACCAGAGAGGCGATATTTGCATATCATTGTGATAAATTAGAGGCTGACCTTCAGGCTAAAGTATATCAAGATATGGGGTGCTATCATTCTTTAGATGACCAGAACAACAATGTGGTGTTTAAGAGTGCAAAAGTTCAGCAGATGGTTGCAGATGGTGCAAAAACAGCCTTTGACATTTGGTATGAATGTGATAAAGGCATTTATTCTGATGATGAGGTATTTGCTCAAATGCTTGATTATGCAAAAACGCATGATACCCAGAAAAGCGACATTTTTTAAGGTGTTTATATCTTTTTGAACGTATTGGATGAAAGAAGGTAAGAAATAAAAAAAGACTTTGGAGAGTCTTTTTTGTTTATTTTCTATAATTATAATATTTTTCAAATTCCATTTTTAGTAGATCAAACTCTTTCAATTATGCCTTTTTCTATTAGAATTTTTTTATGCAAGTATTGCTGTTCTTCTATTTCCATCTTAAAATGGTTTTGCTCTAGAAAGAGGCAAATTAAGATTTAGAAGATGAATTAAAATTGTAATAGAACAAGGACACCTTAATTAAATAAGGTGCCCTTGTAAGGAGTAAATGAAACTTTATTAGGCTTCCTTAAGAAGCTTTTTGAACTGAACGCTAGTAACTTCTTTAAGGTCTTCACCAAAAACCGGAATGAATTTGTCTTTGATAGGATCTCCGAATCCACGGAAGTTGTTGTTGTGATCGATTTTTCGAACGATTTTTCCGTTTAGTTTCTGAACCGTATTTGTGCCTGCATAACTCATCAGTTTCATAAGGCGATGAACATCTACCGGATCCGTCAGACTGAAGCTCCAGTCGCAGGTGGCGTACTGGTTTTCAAAAGTCATTCTTGCGGACAAATTATGCCGAGAGTCTAAACCTACAGTTACATTTTTGATTCTTACATTAGTGATTTCCATGAAGTAATCCTCCTTAAATTTAATGGTTACGCATAAGAAACTACATTGATTTTACCACAATCGACATAGTATGTAAATACTATATTTCCAAATCCATTTTTGCAGAAAATTATTACATTTACAGCTTTATTTATATTGATTTGCTTTTTATTGTATGCCATACTAGTCTACATAGGAAATGATAATAAGCAGATGTGGTTTTGCCACCAATTATACGAATTATCGTAAGAGAGGTGGTGATGCTTATGGTTAAAGTAATAGTATTTTTTATAATATCATTTATGTTATCTTTAACATTAAGCGTTGCCTTAGCTGCAGTTCTTTACAAGAACTGGGTTGATAAGCAACTACATAAATAAAAAAGCTCACATCTGTAAATTTGACGATTTAGATGTGAGTTTTTATATCTATTCGGTAAAACCACGTTTGTGGATTTGTCATTTCCTAAATTTATTATACTGAGTTTTTATTTTTTTGTCAATTAAAATTTTAATTATTTGCAAACTTATAAATCATTTGAGAAAGTGTTGTAATCTATAAAAATATTAGTACTAAAATAATAAATAAAGTAAGGAATATAAACTTATATATATTTATAATTAAAGAAAACATAGACTCACTTATACCAGTTCCATTATCTTTAAAATAATCGCGTATAATAGAATCTTTGTCTTGCATATTTACAATGATATCTTTTGATTTTCCATTTTCTAAATACCTAATTTTTATTTTATAATTATGAAAATCAGACATATATTCTACACTTTCTATATGTGCCTCATTGCTAATGGGAACCTCACCTATACTTGAATAATTTATCATTTCTAATATAGTACTAGTATTTTGTTGTTTATCATATTTTATAACACTACCATGGAAAATTGCATATGAAAAAAATACAATAAAACTAACAACTGTAATTATAAAGGTTATTATATATATTTTTTTAAATGAATAATTTTGTTTATTACACATATCCAATCCTCCTAAATCTTCTTATTCTGAATAAAAATATATCCATTTCCGCTCTTTTTTAAAGTAACCTTATATTGATTTTCGGGGGTGTTTGCATCACAATAGATGATATGATATATTCCATTATTTACATTACCAGAAAGGCATTTTGCATTAATATGGTGAGTATCACTATAAGCATAGCAGTAGATATAATTTTCTTTCATACTAATTTGTTTACTACTTGCATAAGTTTTACAATATTTTAATTGAATATTTGGATTGCTATTTTGAGATATATCTAGCCCTGTTTTTTCAAAATATAGTATTTTTATATGCAATGGGTCAAAGGTTAGAATATCTCCAGTGGGTGGAGTGCCATTGAAAACAGTATTAACTAAGTACTCATATTCAGGGGAGTTAGAATCGACTATGTTTCCAATATAAGTATTATAGTATAATATTTCTGAAATATCTATCATACTAGCGTCATCATAAGTGTGATTAATAAAACCATTATTTGCCACTTTATTTAAAAAATGTTCAATATCTAATAGAGTTTCAGAGTCTAAAGTAGAAGAACGTTTTATAGAAAATTTTAAAATTGTATTAACTATAAATACTATAAACAATGAAATTAATATTATAAATGCTGCTATTTTTAAATAGTTTATTTTTTTCATAATAAATTTACCTTCTTATTTTTTTACTAATTTTATTTAAATTTGGTTATCGTAGTCGGAAGTACATTTATAGCGGATATACGATTATTTAATATATTTATGGAAAAATTTTGCTGATAACTATCTATATAGGCCAATAAATCTGTTTGTAAATCAGCTGTAATTTCATTTCCATTCCAAGCTAGACTCTTCCCATGGCCCTTTTGATATAGAACATAATATAATTTCTTAGTTAATATATCTATTTTGAACTCTAAAGTACATACCTTATTTTTACCGGAAAAGCCCTTATAAAAGTTCAAAATGATAATACCATTATTTTTGTCATAAAAAAAGTAAGTAATTTCAGTTAATACTAAACCACTTTCATAAGTCTGTGCTATTTGAGTAGTTTCTGTTTTTAGTTGAGAAAGATTTAGTAAATCAGAAGAGAGGGAGTAATCTGTATAATACTCTTTTTCTGTATGCGGATAAAAATCGTCACTGTCATAAAAGAATATATATGCTAAAAAAATATTAAAAAATATGACTACTAATAATAAAAGCAAAATAAAAATTTTTTTCTTTTTCATAGGAACCTCCTAAATAAATTTATATATTATTAGATATTACAAATTGATAAAATGTTGCAAAATTTTTATTTATTATATCAAAGAATAAAAAAAAGACAATTTGAAGAGCTAAAGAAATAATGTATATTATAAATAAAGTAATTGCAAATGAAAATTGTAATTGAGAATATACAAAGCTAGTTATGAATTTGAATAAAAAAATATTTATATTATTTGATTGTTATGCATCCTTTTTATATAATTAATGTATCTAATATGTATAAAGCAAAATATGGAGGAGAAAATGGAAGAATTAGTGAAGCAAGCTAAAATGGGAAATGATGAAGCTTTCACACAATTAATTATACAAATGCAATGTGAAATGTTTAGAATTGCCCAAACACGATTAAAAAATATAGATGATGCTAATGATGCTATTCAACAGACAAATTTATATGCATATAAAAATTTACGACAATTGAAAGAAGATAAATATTTTAAAACATGGATAATAAAAATACTAATTAATGAATGTAATAAAGTTTATAAAAAAAATTATAAAATATTAAATATATTTGATAAATTAACAAAAGAACATAATTCTGAAGAAGACTTTAAGGTGACAGAAAACATTGAAGAAAAAATGGATTTGGAAGGGATACTTAGTACATTAAAGTATGAAGATGCAATTTGTATTGTATTATTTTATGGTAGTGGATATACGATACGTAAGATATCTGAAATCTTAAAATGTAATGAAAATACAGTTAAAAGTAGAATTAATAGGGTAAAAGGTAAAATAAGAAAAAATTATAGTAAGGGAGGGATGGAAAATGAAATATCAAGATAATGACTTTGATGAAATTGATGAAATGCTATTTAAGTATTTTAAAGAAAACAAAGAAGTGCCGCAAAAGACACAAAATATTATAAAAAATATGAATTACAATGGTAAAAGAAATAATTTCGGAATCCGTAAAATTGCTATAACAATATTGGCTATTACTACTTTAACTACAGGAGGAGTGTTTGCACAAAATATTGTATCATTTTTTAAAAATATATTTTCATTAAGTAGTATAAATATAAATAATGACAGCGTAGTAGATGCAATAGAAAAAGAAAATTATATTCAGAATGTTAATATGAATTATGTCACAATTAATAAAGACTACAAGATAAAGGTAGATTATGTGATGGTAGATGATATAAATTTATATATAGTATTTTCATTATGTTCAGCTAAAAGCATGGATGAAAATTATAGAATGGCAGTAAATTATTTAGATATAAAAGATGAAAATCAAAATGTTATATATAGTTATACTGATGAGAATGAAGTAAAAACAGTAAAAGGAAGCAAGAAAATAAATTGTACAGATAATAAAGAGAAAAAAGAACTAGTATTTATTTATTCAAAAGAACATCCTAAAATGAAACAATTAAATGTAAGCTTTAATCGTATAATATTGTATGATGAGAAAAATCCTGAGAAAAATGTAATAAGAATAGATTGTGATTGTGATTTTAAAATTGATATAGCAGAGAAATTTGTTAATAGAGAGAACATCGAATTTTATAATTTTGAAAATACGGATGATATTGAGATAAAAAAATGTATAGTAAATGATACGGGGATGTATATTATATTAAATGCTAAAGAATATATTAATAGTAAACAAATATATATTGGAGAAAAATCTTATGAAGGAACAGAAATAATAATTGATAGCAATGATAAACAAGATGAATGCATTTTGCAATTTGATATTACTAAAAATAAAATAGATAAAAATAAGTCTATAAGACTTGAAATAAATGATAAAATTCTAAAAATAGAAGAATAAATAATAAATAATGAGACATCACTAATATGTGTTTTGTCTCATTTATATATTTTTTAAAAAAAATTAAAAATTAATGCATCTGTTTTCTTTAGTAGTTGTATCTTATATGTAGATATGGTAATCAAGATTAAAAAAATAAAAGGGAGGTGAAAAAATAGTTAAATGCTATTATTAATACTACAAATTAGAAATTGTATATACGGAGGTGCTAAAAACATATAACTCAAAAATATTATACGAGGAGAAAATAGATATGAAAAGTAAAAAAATATTAATAGTTTTAACCATCTTAACCCTAATTATAATTCCAGTTAGTATAAAAGCAGTTTCTACAATAATTGAAAAAGTTAAAGTAGTGCCTGATGTACCAGAGCCAATACTTCAAAATGTGCCAGAAGAAGCCTATATAAGACCTTCAAATGACATTTTTGAAGAAGAAACGGTTTTCAGTCCAGAATTTGAAGAAAAACTAAGAAAATCAGAAGAAGAAAATGAAGCTAGAAATAAAAAAATTGAAGAAATAATACGAAAATTTAAAGCAAGTGAATATGATGCTTTAAAAGCTGAAATTGCACAAAATGAGTATTCAGGAGAAGATGGATATTATTCAGAAGACGATATAGAAATCAAAGGCGATAAATTAGTCTTAGATATTCTTGAAAATGAAGAATTAACAAAAGAGGAAGCAGATTTATTAAAAGACTTTATGAAGGATCAAGTGTCTAAGATAAAAAATATGCCAGAGTTTGTTACTAGAATTGAAAATGCCTGCAAATAAAAAAATCTAAGAGAAACTTGAAAAAATGGTAATTATTGTATAATATAGGACTAAAGGAGGAAAAAACTTATGAATAAAAAATTAGTTTTATGTATTTCAGCAATAATTTTAATAATATTGGGGATTACGGTGATTAATAACATTAATAAAAAGGAAGATGGTATAACTGCAAATAATGCAGAAAAATTTGAGAACATTGAAGATATTGAAAATATGGAAGAAATGGAAGAGATTGAATAAATTTATAATTAAACTATAGCTATAATTAAATATAAGTTATAGTTTAATTGTTTTATGCAAAAGTAAAAAATTTTTATACCTATTGGTGCAAATGGGCGGAATCGTCGAGCCGCGTCGGGAAAATAGTCCACAGGACTATTTTCTGATCCTCCTTTTCGATTCCGGTTTATATGTGTTAGTGTAAAACAAAAAAGAAACTGTTCTAATACAGTTTCTCATTTTGGTGCAGATGGCCGGAATCGAACCGGCACGGTTTATTCAACCGCAGGATTTTAAGTCCTGTGCGTCTACCAGTTCCGCCACATCTGCATATAAGTCACTTAACTGGCTAACGAAATGTATTGTACTACAAAGGAGGAGTATTTGTCAATAGAAAAAATGAAAAAAATGAAAAATGTTGAGAAAATTAAAATAAAAATCTATAAAAAACAGTATTTGGGCTATTAAAACTATGTTTCAATTTAAATTCTATAAGCTCAAAATTATTTGTGTTTGGGTAAAGCTTAATAAAAATAAAAGTCTTAATAAACAGATATAATGCCGAAATTTGAAAATTTAGCGTATAATTTTAACCCAATATGAGAAAATAAAATAAAAGTAAATTTTATGTCAAAATTTGTCGAACGATTTAAAATAAAATTTCCAAAAAATGTGATATTATAAAATGTACAAAATAATTGCTATATTAGGTAGAGCACCGTTTCTAATTATAAACATTTAAGTAAAAATAAATAAAAAAGTTACAATATTCGCCATAGCGAAAGCTAGGTATGATTTAATATTTAAAATTTTGAAGAAGAACCGGTGAAGGAAGTATGCATATAGAAATTTTAGTAAAAGAGGTGCGCGAGCAGAAAGGAATGACAATTTCAGGATTGTCAAGAAAAAGTGGTGTATCAGTTGCGCACATTAGTGATATTGAAAAGGCATTTAAAAGCCCTAGTTTACTTGTAATGGTAAGACTTGCTAGAGCATTAAATGTAGAAATAACAGAATTATATAGGGTGAGATGGTAATGTTAGAAAAATACAACCAAAGTATGCAAGCACTACAATTATATATGAATATAACAAGAATAATTCCTTCTGAAAAAGAATGGAATAGGTTTGCTATGGAAGAAAAACTTTTATCAAGTCAATCTATTCAATATTTTAGTCAGAGTGGATTTAATAAGTTGTGTAGAAAACTGATAAAAATAAGATAGTATAATTTGTTTGATTTCTGAAGTAATGTAATAATTAAAATTAAACACATGAAATTTAATTTTTAAATAATAGAAAATATTGCACAGAAAATTTATGAAATAAATTTTTGCATACAAACAAAATTATGAAAAATTTTAATTTTATAGAGAAGTATAATGGGGAGAGTAAAGAATGAATTTTGAAAATTTTCAGATTTATTCTTAAAATACTAGACTTTTTCATATAAATGCCTTAAAATAAAAAATATCAAAAAGGAAAGAAGGAATTTATATGAACATTTGGCATGACATTGATGAAGAAAGAATAAAAAAAGATGATTTTTTAGCAGTAATTGAAATACCAAAAGGATGTAAAAATAAGTACGAACTTGATAAGAAAACTGGAGCATTAAGATTAGATAGAGTATTATATACAGCAACTCACTATCCAGCCAATTATGGATTTATACCAAGAACATATGCAGGGGATCATGATCCTCTTGATGTCCTTGTACTTTGTCAAGAAGAAATTTATCCACTTACATTGGTTGAGTGTTATCCTATTGGGGTACTTAGAATGACAGATAGCGGAGAAGATGATGAAAAAATAATCGCTATACCAAAGAAGGACCCTTTCTTAAATGAGTATAGAGATATATCTGAAATACCAGCACAAACATCTGCAGAAATTATGCATTTCTTCGAAGTGTATAAACAATTAGAAGGAAAAGTTACTTCAGTTGATAAAATGATGGGAAGAGAAGAGGCAGAAAAAATAATACAAGAAGCTCTAGAAAATTATAAAAAAGAGTTTGAAAATAAATAATTAAGGAGAGAACAATGCTTGAAAAAATAATATTCAACTTGTTTGCATTTACATTATTTATACTCATTTTTATAAAATTTATAAGAAAAAATGATACAAGCTATGTTTATTTATTAATTACGCAATTTGTTGGAATTGCCATAAATTTTATAGAGTTAAGCTTTGGTAAAAGCTTTGGCGCAATTGTAAAATTAATAATGTATTTATTATCTGTAATATTACCAATCTTTTTCATATGGCTAGAATATAAAAAGAAGATTGATTTTGCAGAAGTATTCTATGTTTTGGTTGCAAAAGTTACTATATTAATTGGAAAAGAAGAGGTCGCAAAAAAGTATTTGCTACAATTGGTAGAAAAATATCCTAATTCCATAAAGGGTCATAAATATTTAGCAGAAATATATGAAAAGGCAGAAAAATATGAGCTTGCCTTAGAAGAATATGAAAAAACTTATGAACTAAATCAAGATGATAAAGAAATATACCTAAAAATAGGAAAGCTATGTGGTAGTATTGGAAGAGAAAAGGAAGCAATTGAAATTTTAGGAGAACTTATTAGAAATAAGCCAGATTACTATGAAGCAAGCATGATTTTAGCAGATATATTAAATAGTAAGAAAGAATTTAAAGAAGCGGTTCAAGTCTATATGAATGCATTAAAATATAGACCAGCAGATTATGATTTATACTATCATTTAGGAATGACATATACACTGTTAAACGATTTTGCAAAGGCGAAGGAATGCTATGAAAAAGCAGCACAAATAAATAGTGCGTTATACCATGCTCGCTATAGTTTAGGACAAATTAATCTGCTATATGGTGACCTAGAAGAAGCAGAAAAGTATTTCATGGAATGTATAGAAGCAGAAGAAGTGGAATCTGGAGCATATTATTATTTGGCAAGAATTGCAATGATAAAGGGCGAAACTGAAAAAGCCAAAAACTATGTGAATATTGCTATAGAAGAAAATCCAACATTATATGATAAAATGGCTGATGAAAATATATTTATGCCGATAATCGATGAAGTGAATAAACCACGATTAAGTGTGGATGGCAAGAAGAAAAATAAGAGAAAAACATTAAGTAAAAAAGAAATGTTCATAGACCTATATTTAGATAATACTTGTAAGATAGTTGGAAAATTAAATAACAATGATATAGAAATGATGGAAAATGTAAAGAAAACAAAACAGCAAACAATTAATTTAGATAATGAAGTAGAGAAAGAATAAGATTATAGAAATATGAAAATTTCTATGAAAAAGTAAAAGAACAATGTAAAAGTTACATTTATAAAGTAAAGAGATTATAAAAATAGGATTATATTGTGTATTACTTTGCTAATATTAAATATTCATATTTATAATGTAGGAAAATATAATAAAATATAAGGAGAAAAAAGAAAATGGAAATATATCAGGCACTTATTTTAGGAATTGTGCAAGGGATAACAGAATTATTACCAATATCTAGTTCTGCACACTTAAATATTATACCATGGATGCTTGGTTGGATAAATCAACCAGGCTTTACAGAAGCTTTTAATGGATTTGATGTAGCACTTCACTTTGGAACATTGCTTGCAATAGTAATTGTATTTTTTAAGGATTGGATAGAACTTATAAAAGGCGGCTTTAAATATGCTGTTAAAAAAGAAAAAACAGTACAAGGAAGAATGTTTTGGTATATTGTTTTAGCAACAATACCAGGAGGAATAATCGGATTTTTATTAGATCATTTTTGTCAAGACATGTTAAATAGACCAATAATAATTGCAATAGCATTAATGGTAATGGGTGTTGTATTGTACTTTGTAGATAAAAATTCTAAGAACAAAGTAAAATATGAAGAAATGACATTAAAGCAAACATTTTTAATTGGATTATCACAAGCACTTGCTTTTATACCAGGAGTATCTCGTTCTGGAGTTACCATTACAACGGCAAGAGCCATGGGTGTAACTAGAGAAGCTGCAACAAAATATTCGTTTTTATTATCAACACCAATAGTTTTTGCTGCAACAGTGCTAAAGTTTAAAGACTTTGTATTTAGTGTACCATTTATAATAGGAGTATTAGCAAGTTTCTTAGTTGGCTTACTAGTAATAAAGTTTTTGTTAAAGTACATAAAAAAAGGAAGTTTCAAAATATTTGCAGTGTATAGAGTAATATTTGGAATTCTAATAATAATAGTTGCAATAATACATTAGTTGCATGGGGGTAGAAAATATAATATCTTATTTTTGAAAGAGCTATAAATTAGTTTTTTACATAGTACAAATAAACTATTAAAAAACAAGCTTAATAGAAAATAAGATATTTTTTTTGTACAAAAGTTTCAAAAATATTACAATATTACATTTTGGTTACTATTTGGATATATATGTTGACTTTTTTTCAAAAAAAGATAAAATATTAGTGAATGAATTATATTTTATATTTTATTGTATTTTTTTAATGAAAAATGTAAAAAATAAATATATAAAAATAAAAGAAAGGAATCGGAATGGCTAGTTGTTTAGGAATATATATAGATAGAAATATTATTAAATACGCAAAAATAACTAAAGAAAAAAATGACTTAAAGGTTGATGCCTTCGGAATAAAAATATATTCTGATTTATTACAAACAATTGACCAAATAGTATCTGAGACCTTTAGTTTTAAAGACCCAATAAGTGTAAATATTACAGACGAAATGTACAATTATTTTTATATGTCAGATTTATTGAGTAGAAAAGATTTGGCAAAGGCAATTGAAACAGAGTTTGAGTCTTTATGCACAGAAAAACAATATAATCCAAATGCACTTGAAGCAAGATATGCGATTGTTAATGACCAAAATGATAAGACAAAGATAAAAGTAATACATGTTTCTGAAAACAAAATGAAAATAAATCAAGTGATACAAAATTTTGATGGTAAGAAATTACAGAACATAACACCAATTGCTTTAACGATTCCAAATATTGCACAGACAAATGAAAAGGAAAATGTATTAATAGTAAACATTGAAGATATTACAAATATTACTACATTAGTAGGAAGTAAAATATATGATGTACAAAAGTTAGATGTTGGAGCTCAACAAATACTAGATGAAATAAATAGTAAAGAAAATTCGTATTTAAAGGCATACGAAATATGTAAGAATACAACGATATACACAATGGAGGGACAAGGACTACAACAACAAGAAAACGGTTATTTGAATTATATTGTTCCAAACTTATTTACTATAGCAAGTCAGGTAAAAGACATAATAGGGGCATCTTTAATAAAAATAAATAAAGTTTATATTACTGGAACAGCTTCTGTAATAAATAATATAGATTTGTATTTTGAAGAACTTTTAGATGGAATAAAATGTGAAATATTAAAACCATTCTTTATAGAAGATAGCCCAAAGGTTAATATGAAAGACTATATTGAGGTAAACTCTGCAATATCACTTGCATTGCAAGGACTTGAATATGGACTCGCAAATATGAACTTCAATAAAAAGAATACTTGGAAGCAAATTAAGGAAGCATTATTCTCAGATATTACATTTGGTGGAAAAAAAGGAAAAGACAATGGTAAAAAGAAAATAAATATCAATTTGAATTCACCAAAAGTAAAACAATGGGTTATGCGTGATTTTTTCGGAGTATTAGTACTATTAGTTGTTTATGGAGGGCTTGCAACGTATATAGACTATGGAATACAAGAAAAAGAAAAAGAAATTAGTGATACAAAAACTGATATAAATGCTCAAATAACATTAATAGATAGAGATAGAGAAAAAATAAATTCAAAAACATCTGAATATACAACACTTACAACAAATTTACAAAATGCATCAGATACTGCAAATACTAAGAATGCATATAAAAATGTAATTACTACATTCTTAAGTGAGATAATGTATGTTATTCCAAAAGAAGTAGTACTTACATCAATAGAAAACCCAAGCGCCAGAAAGATTGTAATAAATGCTCAATCAGAAAAATATGAACAATTAGCATATTTTAAAGCTTTATTAAAATCTAAAGGAGTATTAACACCTTCATCTGTTGTATCTTCAGAAGCGACAAAAGAAGGTAACATTGTAAAAATTGTAATAGAAGGAGAGTTGCCATGAAAGACATTTTAATTACAGTAATTTCTATACTTCTAACAGTTGTTATAATTATATGTATGGTAAAGGGACTTACAGTCGGAAGTTTTCGTATATTAAGTATTAGCAATATAAAACAAGAAAGTTTAAATTTAGATAATGAAGTAGATGAATTAAACAATCTTAAAAACGCAACTTATAAAAAGAAAATTGACGATTTACAAACTGCAACTAAAGACCTTACAACAGCTAAGCAAAAATATTTAGATTTAGCGAGTGTAAGTTCAGATGAAGAAATACAAGAAGCAAATCTTGAACAGACATATGCAATGGAATTCTTATGGAATAAAGTTGGGTCATATGCTACAAAAGAGGGTGTTACACTAAAATGGGATGTATCATCAACAGGAGTAAATAACAAGTATACATTGAACTTTACAACTACAGGAAGTTATGTTGGAGTTATTAGCTATATATATGCATTAGAAAATGATTCCGATTTGGCATTTAGGATAGAAAACTTCAAGATGACTGCTAGTGGGGAAAATGTAACAGCAACATTTACAGTAAACAATGTAGCAATAAAGGCTGAAACAATTTCAAGCACAAGCTCAAATAATACAAATGAACAAGCAAATACAAATACTACAGTACAGTAAGGAAGGAGTAAAAAATGAAGTCAATAATAAAAGAAATATTTATAATATTGCTTTTATGCATAGCAGTATGTTTAGTTTTTGGAGTTATTTTTTACGACTATATACCAAACAACAAAGTGGTTCCAAGTACAGTAGAAGCATATAAAACATCCAATACAATAAAGGATGAAATAAGTCAAGAAATAGTAGATTATCCAAAACAGAATATAACACGTGAAATAACAGATTCAGACTTAACAATAAAAAAACAAGACAAAAGCTATGAATCTGGAAAAGCAAACCCATTTTCAAGCACTACAAGTTCTGCATCGGGTAATACTACAGAAAATACAACTACACCGTCTGGAAACAATAACACAAACAAGAATCCGGACTCAACAGACCACTATTTTAATAATATTAGTGGAAAATAATTAAATTCGGTTATATTTTTATAAAAAATATATACAAAAATTTATCAAAGGAGGAATTAAGTATGTTTAAGAAAGAAAGAGGTATCACATTAGTAGCATTAGTTGTAACTATAGTTGTTCTTTTAATATTAGCAGGTGTTTCAATCAGCATGGTATTAGGAAATAATGGTATAGTTACAAAAGCTAAAGAAACTCAAACAGCTCAAGATAAAGCTTATGCTGAAGATGTTATCGAATCAGGCCTTAAAGCTGTACAAATAGAAGTTCTATCAAATACTTTACCAACAGGTAAAACAGCTAATGTTGCTTATGTTGTAGAGAAGATTAATGATTCTGCTTTTACTGTTAAATCAGGTTCTACAGATACTATAACATATACAAAAGGTACAGCAACATATGATATAAAAGTTGATATGACTAAGTATATTGTTGATAAAACAGCTAAATAGTTAATACTAAGAATATAAAAAGTTTATATTCATAAAATAAGGTTACCTAAAACATTTGAAAAAACCTTTTTAGGTAACCTTTTTTACATAAAAAGATCAGTTTTATAGGTAGAATGAAAAATTATACCATAAAAATAATTAATAAATTTTAAACTCTAAGCATACAAGGAGAAACATGAACCTACTATTATATATTTACATATTCCTTATAGGAATAACTTTTGGAAGTTTTTTTACACTTGCTGTTTATAGAATACCAAGAGGAGAAGATATAACACATACAAGGTCATATTGCCCAAAATGCAACCATAAATTATCATTCTGGGATATGATACCATTATTTAGTTATATATTCTTAGGAGCAAAGTGCAGATATTGTAAAGAAAAAATACGTCCTAGGTATTTCATACTAGAATTTTGCTCAGGATTGGTATTTGTATTATTTGCACTATCAATAAAGCTTAACATATATACTTTAACAGCACAAACAATAGTATATTTTATCTTTGGCTTGCTATATATAGCTGGTCTATTTATCGTGTCTGGAATAGATAAAGAAAAAATAAACATCCAAAATGAAGTAACATTATATCTTACAATAGTAGAAGCAGTGTATATAATATATCTATGTATAGTAGACTCTGCTAGTATTTATAGATATGTCATATACTTATTAACATTAGTAATATTAACTATGGCAAATACCATTTATTATAAGAAGAAAGTAAAGAATAATTATACATTGGATTGTTTAATTTTACTTAATATAATGTTAATATTCACATATGAATATTGTTCTATATTAACTGTAATATTTACGCTTTTAGCAATGTCTATAAAAGTTTTAATTGATAAAATTAATCAAAAAAGGGCAAACTATAGTAAAACAAATAAAAAGTTACCAATAGGGTTTTTCTTATGTGTTACAAACATAATTACTCTAATAACTACAAATTGTATAATTTTTTACAAAGGATAATTTTGGTTGGAATGTAAAGCATACCTTGAGAAAGGAAAACAAAAAAATATGAAAAAAATTATATCAAATAATAAGGGAATAACAGGAATTGACCTAACAATTGGCATTATAGTATTAAGTATATTTTCTGGTGTTATAATTTCACTTATGGTAAACACTTATAGTACAGTAGTAGAAATACGAAAAAGTGCAAATGCAATGGCGTACGCAACAATCATACTAGAAAAAGTTGATGAAAAAAGTTTTGAAAAAGTTAATGATAGTTTTGTTTCATATTTAGAAGCCCTTGGAGATGTTGATATAAGTGACGATTATAAAGTAGAATTTAGTACTGAAACACTAGAAGATTCATTTAAAAAGGCAATAATTACAGTGAGATATGATGTAAATGGTGAAGAAAAATCAATAACTATTAACAAATTAAAAGTAAAAGAAAAATAATTACATGAACATCTGAAGGAGAAATGTGAGAAAATGACCAATAATTGTTTAAAGTCAGAAAAAGGCGTAACATTGTTAACTCTTACTATTTATATTATTGTGTTAACAGCCATAGTAGGAATAATGGCTGGAGTAAGTAGTTTGTTTTACAATAACATAGGAATGATGAAAGATGCTATAGAAAATGCGGGAGATTTTGACACACTAAATAGTTGTTTAATTAGTGATTCAAAGAGTAACAGTGTTGTAGTCGTTGATGAAACCGCAAAAACAATTAAATTTGAAGATGGAACAGAATATAAATACAATGAAACAGAAAAATGCATATATAGAGGAGAATTTAAAGTTGCTTCGAATGTTCAATATTTTTCTGTAATTAACTCAACAAAAACAGTAGATAATTTTCAAAAAAATATACTTTCGGTGAAAATTATTGTTGGTGATTCAACGCAAAATTTAATAAATCAAAAGATAGATTATGTTCTAAGATATTGGTAAATTATTTATAAAAAGAGTTGAAGGTTAAAAATATTTAATAATTAAAATTTAACCTTGGAAAGGATATTATAAGTATGGATAACAGAAGAACACAGCCAATTGGAATTGAGCTTGTAAAAAGAGGAATTGTTGGTGAAGAAGATATAAATAAGGCATTAGAGTACCAAAAGGAGCATCCTTCAAAAAAAATTGGAGATATATTATATGAATTACATATAGGTAATCCATCAAAACTAATTGCTGCAATAGCAGATATATTAGGTGAAAAACCTATGTTGCTTAGTGCTTCAGATATAAGAATAAATATACCAGAGTATTTACCTATTGATATTGCAAGAAGAAATAAAGCAATACCTTTTGAGGTGGGTAGTGGAAAAATAAAAGTATGTTTTTCGAACACGGCTAACCAGAGAATGCTAGAAAATATGAGGCTTTTGTTTTTAAACAAAGGCTTAATAATGGAGAGATATATTACTTTTGATAGCATTATTGATGAAATTTTAACTTCTATGGAAATTGCTGCAACAGAAAAAATAGATGTTAATGCAGATATATCAGAGCTTGTAAATTCTATAATAAAAAATGGTATGGAAAAAAGAGCGAGTGATATTCATATAGAGCCAGAAGAAAATTCTATAAGAGTAAGATACAGAATAGATGGAGAGCTTGTAACTGCTGCAACAATAGAAAAAGATAAGCAAGCACAATTAATAGGAAGATTAAAGGCAATTTCTAACATGCATCAAGAAAAACAGGAATCTCAAGATGGTAGAATTTTGCTATATAGTGATTATAATATTCGTGTATCTTCACAGAAAAATGTCTATGGTGAAAAATTTGTTTTAAGACTTTTAAAGAAAAATGCAGACGTACAACAAATATTTGAATTAGGATTTCCAAATGATCCAGAGCTTGTAAAAAAATGTTTTAATAAGAGAAACAGCATAGTTTTAATTGCTGCTCCAACTGGAGAAGGTAAAACAACAACATTGTACAGTATTATAGATTTCTTAAATAAACCAGAAATAAATGTTACAACAATTGAAGACCCAGTAGAAATAAGAATTCCAGGGCTAAACCAAATCGAAATTGATGCAAAAACATCATTTTCAGATTCTTTAAGAACTGTCTTAAGACAAGATCCAGACATAATTCTTGTTGGAGAAATTCGTGATAGAGAAACAGCAGAAATTGCTATGCAAGCAGGTCAAACAGGACACTACGTTTTATCAACAATACACACAATAGACAGTATAGAGGTTATTACTAGATTAAGAAAAATAGGAGTTTCTGACTACGATATAGCAAGTACACTTGCAACTTCACTTTCTCAAAGATTGGTAAGAAAGGTATGCCCTAAATGTGCAGTAAAAAGAGAGTATACAGAAGAAGAAAAGAATATAATTAATGGAATAGCAAAAAAATACGGAGTCGAATATGATTTCACAGGAAAATACACATATGATACTGTTGGGTGTCAATATTGTAACGATAGTGGCTTCTATGGAAGAATTGGTATATTCGAAATATTAGATATGTCTGAAGCTATAAAAGAACTAGTAATAAAAGGTGAGTCAAGCTTGGAAATTAGAAAAAAAGCTATGGAAGAAGGGTATAAGCCTTTAGTAATAGATGGATTCAATAAGATTTTAAATGGATATACAACACTAAAAGAATTAAACTCTAAATTAGTTATATATTAAAATAAAGGTAATATACCAAAAGGAGAGTAACATGGTAGATGTAGATGATATTTTAAAAACAGCGATAGAAAAAGATGCATCAGATGTGCATTTAATAAGTGGAATTAGACCAATGCTAAGAATTGCAAGACATTTAACTCCATACGAAGGATGTGATAATCTTACGCCAGAAGATATGGCAGATATATATGATTATTTCATAAGAGGTAACATAGATAAAGATGCAGTTTTTACACAAACAAAAAAACTAGATTCATCATTTGAGTTTAACGGACTTCGCTTCAGAGTGAACATATCTTTATCTGGAGATGTTCCAGTATTTACATTAAGACTTATAAAAAATGAATTACCAACATTTGATGAACTAGGTGTTCCAGATATAGTAAGAAGAATGATGTACCAACCACAAGGTTTAGTTCTTGTAACTGGTAAGACAAACTCTGGTAAAACAACAACTTTAAATGCACTGATAAATGAAATAAATGAAACACAAAATAAGAAAATACTAACACTTGAAAGCCCAGTAGAATTTAAGCATAAATGTAAACAATCTGTAATAGTACAAAAAGAAGTAGGATATGGACAAGATGTTTTAACATATAAAGATGGTGTTAAAAACTGTTTAAGAGAGGACTGCGATATTCTAGTAATCGGAGAAATTCGTGATAGAGAAACAATGGATGCTGCAATAGAAACAGCAGAAGCAGGCCACTTAGTAATTGGAACATTACACACAAAATCTTGTGCAGAAACAATCGATAGAATGATAAACTTCTACGATATATCAGACCAACAAAGTATAAAATATATGATAGCTTCACTATTAAAATTAGTTACATCACAAAGATTAATTCGTGGAAAAGATGGAAAATTGGTATTAGTTCCAGAAGTTATGGTTGTAGATAATATTATTTCTGGTATAATAAGAAAAGAAAAGCTTAGTGTTTCGGAAATAGAAGACGCAATACAAAGTAACTCTGCTAATGGAAGCATAGGACTAATAAACTCAATTGCAGAACTATTTGTTGATGATAGAATAACATTAGACCAAGCAAAGGCTCAAATAGAAGAGAAGAACATAGAGATTCTAAATAGAACAATAATGCAATTAAAAATAAAAAGAGGAAACAACGGAAACCATATTGGATATTAGTTTGGATTAAAAAGTATAAATGTTGACTTTTAGATAATCCTCAAAAATTATATTAGAAAATTAAAACTGAATTTGAACAAAAAAGGAGGTTTGTGATAAAAAATGCCAGAATATGTATATAGAGCCATTACTAGAGAAGGAGTAATAGTAAAAAACAGGGTTGAAAGTGGAAATAAGCAATCACTAGTAAAAAGACTAAAAGAAGGCAACTTGACACCAATAGATGTAGTTCAAGTAGGTTATGGAAGAAAAAAAGTAAACACAAAAAAGAAAAATGTAACTGATATAGATGAAATAATGAAAACTGCAAACTCTTCAAGTGTAATACAAGGAAGAGGTAGAAAAAAGCAATCATTTGTGGAAAAAGTAAACCTTGCTATTTCCAAGCAAGAAAAAGTAACCACAAGAGATATAATGGTATTTACGCAAAATTTTTATTTACTAAAAAAAGCAGATTTTAACAATATTCATGCATTAAGCACAATAATAGAGAGTACAGAAAACCTTACATTTAGAGGTGTTTTGGAAGATATATTAGCTGGTCTTGAAGCAGGAGAATATATGTATACAACAATGGAATATTATGAAAATATATTTCCATATATATATATAAATATGATAAAAGTTGGAGAACTTTCAGGTTCCTTAACTCAATCACTTCAACAGGCGGTAAAATACTTAGACACTAGCACAGATACGTCTAAAAAATTAAAGAAAATAATAATTCCAAATGTAATACAATTGGTAGCATTAATAGCATTATTATTTGTAGGAAGCTTATACACAATACCTACAATACAAAATGTGTATGATGAAGTTGGTACAAAAGATACACTACCTGGAATAACAATAGCGTTCTCACATGTAATAGAATGGATTGCTGCACACTGGTATGTACCAGTTGGAATAATTGGAGCAATAGCAGCAGTAATAATTGCATATATAAATACTCCAAAAGGAAGATATAACTTTGACTATTTTAAATATACAATGCCTATATTTGGAAAGTTAAACTATACTATGGATTACTCGAGGCTTATGAGAGCAATGTTACTAAACCTAGAAAATGGAATGAGAATTCAAGATGCATTAGATGTCAGCAAAAACGTAGTAAATAACTTTGTTATGAGAGCAATGGTAGAAACATCTATAAACAATATTTTAGTCGGAACATCATGGATAGAACCATTCGAAAAAGCAGGCCTTGGTTCAACAATGATAACCGAGATGTTAAAGGTAGGTATGCAAACAGACTTATCTGCGATGATGGAAAAATTATTAGAATATATGGATGTTGATATAAAAAATACAATGGATAAAATTATGGCTATATTGCCACAATTAGTATATTCGATAGTTGGTGTTCTATTAATATTTGTTGTTGTAGTTGTACTTGTACCTTGTATTCAAGTATACATGGGAACATTCATGTTTTCAGCAGCAGGAGTATAAAACCTTCGCCCAATGGGGATGCCCCATTTTGGGCGAATTTTTTTTGCATTTTTTAAAATTATATGTTAATATTGTATTGTGAAATTCAAAGGAGACTATTTATGAAATTTGGAATAGATTTAGGTGGAAGCCATGTTGCAATTGGCTTGGTAGATGAAAATAGCGAAATAATAGAAAAAAGAACTTATTACATGAATAATAGAAAAAATGTAAGTTTAGAAGATTATATAGTAAGCTCTATAGTTCACGGAGTAAATGAAATATTGCAAAGTACAAAATATAATTTATGCCAAATTGAAAGTATTGGTATTGCAACACCTGGAAATCCAAAAGATGGCTATATTAAAAATGTTGTAAAATT
>FR880030.1:0-4255 GCA_000435175.1 Clostridium sp. CAG:245 | reverse complement strand
TAAGAGAATCATTTGGAAGTAAAAATTTAAAAATAAATATACAAAATGATGGAAAATGTGCGGCATTAGCAGAAAAATACAAAGGGTCACTAAAAGATTATAATGATTGTGTATTTTTGTGCATCGGTACAGGAATTGGCGGAGCTGCTTTCTTTGGAGGTAAATTTATAAGACCTATGCGCAATGCTGGATTCGAATTTGGACATATGGTAATAAATAAAAATGGAGAACAGTGCAACTGTGGTAATAAAGGTTGTTTTGAAGTGTATTGCTCAAAGAAAAAATTCAAAGAGCAGATGCAAAAAATACTAGGAATTACAGAATATGTTGGTGCTGCAGACTTAACAAAAGCAGTAGAAGAAAATATGAATAATGATGATGTGAAAAATCTATTAGAAGAATATGTTGATAATTTAGCATTAGGAATAGCAAACATAATAAACATATTAGAACCCGAAGCGATAAGCATAGGTGGAAGTATGTCGCATTATGAAAAATTAATATTCGGGAGATTAAAAGAAAAAATTTATAGTGGAGAATATTTATTTAATAAAGAAAATCCACCTAAAATATTAACTGCTCAAGCAGGTAATGATGCGGGGATAGTAGGTGCAACACTTATTTTTTAGCTAAAACTGCAAAAAGAAGAGAGGAATACGAAAAATGAATGTATATGAAGAAACACAACTAATATTACATAAATATAAAATACAGGCTAATAAAAGTTTGGGACAAAACTTTTTGGTAGATGATAATGTTATAGATGAAATAATACGTAGCTCTAACATAGATAAGCAAGATTTAATAATAGAAATTGGGCCAGGGCTTGGTGTTTTAACTAATAGACTATTGCAAGAAGCAAATAATGTTATTGCAGTAGAGCTTGATAAAAGAATGGTAAATATATTGCAAGATAGATTTATTCTAAATATAAACGACCAAGCTGAAAGTAAATTAGAAATAATAAATGGAGATATATTAAAAATAAATTTGAATGAAATAATTGCAGAAAAAAGAAAACAAACAGAAATAAAAAGTGTAAAAATAGTTGCAAATTTACCATATTATATTAGTACTCCAATTATAATGAAACTATTAGAAAATAGACTAGATATAGATGAAATAATAGTAATGGTGCAGAAAGAAGTAGCAGAAAGATTAACTGCAAAAACGGGAACAAGGCTTGCAGGAGCAATAACATATGCTGTTGAATATTATTCAGATGCAACAAGTATTATAAAAGTTCCAAAAGAATCATTTGTGCCTAGTCCAAAAGTAGAGTCTGAAGTAATTAAATTAAAAGTTAGAAAAGGTAAAAAAATTCAAGTAAAAGATGAAAAATTACTATTCAATATAATATCAAAAAGCTTTATGCAACGCAGAAAAACACTATCAAATGTGCTAACAAATAACAACATAATGCATAGTAAAGAAGATGTAAAAAATATGTGGAAAGAGCTTGAAATTGATGAAAATGTAAGAGGAGAGAGTTTAACATTAGAACAATTTGGGAAAATTGCAGATTATATTAGTGAGAAAAAATAAAACATAAATATTTAGTTATATTACTAAAAATTAAAAAAATGAAAAAACATGTTATTATGAAAATTGTGAGGAGGTAAAACTAGTAATTTTGGAGGTAATGTCAAAAATAAAAAAAGACCTTTAAAAATAAAACAAAAAATGTTATAATCATAATAGATATGTAAATTTTGAAAAATAAAAAAAGGGAGGAATGCGGTACAAAATGAATCAAATTTTAGTCACTGAAAAGTTATACATAACACCAGAAATAAAACGTAAAAAAAGAATGTATAAAATAAGATTCTTTTTATCCGTTTTCTTAATTTGTATTTTATTTTCATATTATATATATGCAGAAAATGATAGAAATAAGAGCGAAGAAGTGGCGCATGCAATATTAAGCCAAATAGAAAATACTAACAATACAATTGCTAATGATAATACAACAAAAAACATAGTAAATGATGTATTAGTAATAGCGCTAGATGAACAAGAATCAAATGATGCTGATGGAGAAATTCATGATACACCAAACCAGAATCAATCTTCAGACAATAAGGATTCCCAAGAAGATCCATATGCAGATATGACAGAATCTATTTTATCTATTCCTTGTATAGGAATAAGTTATCCTGTACTTTCAGAAACATCAGATGAATTATTAAAAATATCATTAAACAAATACTGGGGCAATGGTCCAAACAAAATAGGAAACTATTGCATAGTAGGCCATAATTATGCAAATGGAAAATTATTTGGAAAGTTAAATCAAATGGAAATAGGAGATATAGCCACTTTAAAAGATTTGGCAACAGGAAAAACAGTTACATATGAGGCTTATAATAAATACATAGTAGATCCAACAGATGTTAGTTGTACTAGCCAGTTAACTAATGGAAAAAAAGAGATGACATTAATCACATGTAAAAATTATGGAACACAAAGATTGATAATAAAATGTAGAGAAGTATAACCGAAAATATTGACTTTTATAAAATTATTCAATATAATGTAGAAAGAATTAACGAAGGAGGAACAAACATGGCTAAGAAAAACGAAGAAGTAAAAACAGTAGTATGGGTATTTTGGATATTATTAGCAATAATTGGTGTTAGCATGTTATTTGCTGGAATTCAAGGCAGTATACAAGGTAACAATATTGCAACATGTGTAATGTTAATAGTTGTTGGAATAATCCTACTATTCATTGGATTAGTAATGGTATTAGGCAGAGCAAACATAATAACAAATGATATTGAAATGCCAAAGTCTTCAAAAAATGAAGAAAAAAAATAGTTACATATAAATAATCGCTGTAGAAATACGGCGATTATTTTTTTGAAATTTTAAAGAAATAAAAATTAGTAAATGAGTAGAAAATGTATAAAAATGAAGTAAAACGGATAATTTTTATGCTTAAGCAAGTTTATCCGTTTTGTTATTTTTATCTTTAAAATTAGAAAGCCCTACTAGATAATCAATGGAAACATTATAATACTTAGCAAGCGTAATTAAGTGAGAAATAGTTATTGTTCTTTTACCACTTTCATATTCAGAGTAATATTGCTGAGAAATACCTAACAGATTTGCAATATCTCTTTGAAACAAATCATTATCTTCACGTAAATCTTTTATTCTTTTAAACTGCACAGTTATTATGTCCTTTCAAATAAATTATTCTTGATGATAACCACATTTTAACAGAAAAAAATATGATAACTTATTTATACATAATATAATGTGTATAAAAGAAGAACGTGAATTTAAATTTGGAATGTGCAAAGAAAACAAAAAGTACAAAAATTGTTACATGATAATAGTTTTTATACCCAAAAACACATGAAATACAGTAGTGTATAACAAAAATGTAATTTTAAAAAATTAATTTATATTTTAATATAAGGAAACATAACAAAAAAGTATTATCGAGTAACAGAAAACATGCAAAAATTTTACTTAATAGAACTGCCTAAATTTAAAGAAAAAAATCCAGACTGCAACACAAAGCTAGAGCAATGGCTATGGTTGATAGATGAAAGTAAGGAGAAAGTAAAAATGTCGGCAAAAGAAAATGAAGAAATAAACAAAACATTAAAGGAATTAAATAAATTAAGCAAAGATCCAGAAGAAGTTGCAAAGTATGAAGAACGTGAATGGAGCATAATGAGATATGATGTAGAGATGAAAACAAACAGAGAACTTGGAGAAAAAGAAGGAGAGATACGTGGCTTGAAAATAGGAGAAAAACGTGGAAGAATCGAAGGAGAAAAAAATGGAAGAGAAAATGAAAAAAAGAATGTAATAAAAAATTTACACAAGCTAAACATTCCAATAGAGAAAATAGCTAAAGCAGTTGAATTAAAGGAAGAAGAGGTAAAAGCATTTTTAAATGAGAAAAAATAGGAATTTTTCGCTATAGCGAAAGGTATACACAATTAGTATATTAGAAAAAATATTAAAATAATATATGTTGGAGCAGATATATTAGTAGCTGGAACAGCTATAATAAATTCAAAAGACTATGCAGAAACAATAAAAAAAGATAAAAACGAACCTCTGATTAATTAAAATCAGAGGTTTGTTTTGGTAGTGCGAGTGCTTAGAAATTATATATTTAAATTAAATGTTTATACATTAGTTTTTTAAATTTGCTATATATTATAAAAATTGTAATACGACAAAATACAACAAAAAACGACAAATTGAAAAAGTTAAAGAAAAACTATTGCAC
>FR880029.1 GCA_000435175.1 Clostridium sp. CAG:245 | reverse complement strand
TAAAAATTTGCAGGCAATGCAAGCTGGAAACGGAATGGTTGATGATTATATTAATGTATTATTTTCGTTAGTAGGAGTTGCATTACCACTGTTTACTTTTTTTGATTTATTACTAGATAAAAATAGACAGTCACACCCAAAAGACAGTAAAACAGATTGGTTTTACAATAACAAAAAATATGATATGGAAAAAGATGAAAGATCAGATAAAAATAATTACAGAACATTGTAATATAAAGAATTTTATGAAAAGCTAATTATAAGTAGTAGAAGGAGAATAATACAATCAATATGCTTTGATTGATTATATGTTGAATAGATGATTAATACTAAGTTAACAAGAAAAGCAATGATAATAGCTTATGAAGCACATAAAAACCAAGTCGACAAATCTGGAGTTCCATATATATATCACCCAATTCATGTAGCAGAACAAATGGATACAGAAAATGAATGTATAATTGCGTTACTCCATGATGTTGTTGAAGATACAAATGTAACGTTTAAGCAACTAGAAGAGGTATTTTCAAAAGAAATAATAGATATTCTAAAATTACTAACTAGGGAAGAAAATATAGAATATGATGAATATATAAAAAGAATAAAAAATAACTCAATAGCTTGTAAAGTTAAAATAGCAGATTTAACGCATAATTTAGACAAAACTAGATTAGACTTTGTTACAGAGGTTGATGTGAAAAGAAATGAAAAGTATAAAAAGGCTTTACAAATTTTATACTATTAATTTCATTGAGAAATAAATGATTACTAGATATTTTTGATTTTATTACATTAAAAGAAGAATATAAGGAAAAAAATTAATGGATAAATTACCAACAGAAGAATTAAACTTATATTTAGATATAGATGAAACAAATAAATAGTAATTTATCGAGGAGGTATTTGTAATGAAAAATAAAAAAATTGGTATAGGTTCATTGTCATTGTTA
>FR880028.1 GCA_000435175.1 Clostridium sp. CAG:245 | reverse complement strand
TTTTAATAAATGTGGAAAAACATGATATTATTCTAGCATTTACTTTTTCTGTTGCAATAGCAATTTGCATAACACCACTACTGTTACCTGTTATTTTATCTTCAAGTTTATCTAAAGGTGCTGTGAGAATGTCAAAAAAGAAGACTATTGTTAAGAAGTTAGATTCAATTCAGAACTTTGGAGCAATGAACATATTCTGCACAGATAAGACAGGAACATTAACAGAAGACAAGATTGTTCTAGAAAAATATTTAAATGTAAATGGAGAAGAAGACTTCAACATTTTAAAATATGCCTTTTTAAATGCCTATTTGCAAACAGGACTAAAAAGCAATATAGACGAGGCAGTAGTTGCTAAAGCTAAAACTATTGGAATTGAGAATAGTGTAGAAGAATATAAAAAAATAGATGAAATTCCTTTTGACTTTTCTCGTAGGTGTTTATCTGTAGCAGTAGAAATAGATAATAAAGATGAATTAATAACCAAAGGCGCTGTTGAAGAAATTCTAAATATTTGTACAACATTTGAATATAAGGGACAAACGGAAAAACTTACAAATAAAAAAATAGAAAACATGAGAAAAATTTGTAAAAACTTAAATGAGGAAGGCTTTAGGGTTGTTGCCATTTGTAAAAAAATTATAACTAATAATAAAAAAGATTTTAATAGCACTGATGAAAAAGAAATGACTTTATTAGGTTTTATTGGTTTTCTTGATCCACCAAAGGAAAGTGCAAAAGAAGCAAT
>FR880027.1 GCA_000435175.1 Clostridium sp. CAG:245 | reverse complement strand
CCTAAAAAACAGTATAAAAAATAATTTGAAAAAAATTAAAAAAACTGTTGACAAAACAAAATAAAGATGGTACAATATGAAACGTTCCACAGCGAAGAGCTGAAGAACAAGAGCACATTGAAAAGTAAACAATAAACCTTTGAAAAAAGACCAATAGCGGTAGTTAATTTGTACTACCATAAAAAACAAATTTAATGAGCTTTAAAACTTAAAAATTTAGATTTATAAAATGTTGAAAAACATTAAATATAAATACCATAAATATGAGAGTTTGATCCTGGCTCAGGATAAACGCTGGCGGCGCACATAAGACATGCAAGTCGAACGGAAGTCGTTATAAAAAGGATTGAAGATTTATCTGATTGAGATTTTATAACAATGGCTTTAGTGGCGGACTGGTGAGTAACGCGTGAGCAACCTGCCTACTAGAGGGGAATAACAGTGAGAAATCATTGCTAATACCGCATATGCCATGAACATCACATGATGAAAATGGGAAAAGAGTAATCTGCTAGTAGATGGGCTCGCGTCTGATTAGATAGTTGGTGGGGTAACGGCCTACCAAGTCGACGATCAGTAGCCGGACTGAGAGGTTGAACG
>FR880026.1 GCA_000435175.1 Clostridium sp. CAG:245 | reverse complement strand
GGAGAAAACTTATATGTTAGTTTTCTCCTTTACTTCATCATTTCTCTATTTAATTAAAAAACATCCTTTTATTACTATCGATATTCCTTCTTTAGAATCGTAATTACCTTCTAAGTCTACCTCATAACTCAAGTTCATGTCTGTAATGTATATATCTCTAGAATCATCCACCCTATGAACTCTATGGCTTACAATGTATTCTTTTGCACTTTCATCACCATTTTTATTGGCTTCTATCAATCCCAGCACATAATCTTTCAAATTTATGTTGAATGTGTCGTACAAGCTTACACTTTCCAAATTTTCCTCGTTTATATCATATTCATAGACTTGGAATTTCTTTATATAGTTGTATCCTTCTACAGTTATTACTCCATCGTCTGGATATTGATAATTTACTCTTTTATATGTTGTTCTTTTTTCATCATACGTTTCATCTTCGTCACCGTATGGACTATAATGTTCTATTAATTTTTCAGTAAGTTCTTCTTTATCCAAATACTTTGGTAAGTATTTTTCGGAATTTTCCTGTTTTAACAAATATCTATAAGCACTTGAGGCTGTCGCTTTTTCTTCACTTGAAAGACTTGTAAAGCTTTCTCCTTCTCTCCATGCATTTTTTAATCTTGATGCCTGATTGTAATTCGATATTTCTTCCATGTTCACTACTGGTAATATTGTTGAAATTGCCATCAGTACCGCTGCAACTAGCAAAGCATTGGTTAAATATTTTCTTTTATTTACTATAGATAGAACAATTGCTATGATTTCAAATATTATAAACATTACTCCCATGTATCTTACAGGTGTAATTCCATTCTCACCAATTCTTGCTCCAATCGAATATACCTGAAGTCCAATCAACGGAATGAATGCTATCGGCATTATTTTGGAAAATACTTCTACAAATTTATTTTTCTGTTTGTATTCGTAAGTCATTACCCATACCTGGAAAGCCACAACAAACAGGCCTGCTATAATTCTATAGATCGAATTTTGTGGAATTTGTCTTAATGCTAATATTTTCAGCATATATATGTAGATTATTATAGTTGCAAGAGACGTTAATGGCAGTAACACAAATGAAATTACCGCTTCTATAAACTTAGAGCTTTCGCCTTCTGTGTTTGTTATTGATAACAAAGTTGCCGGAACTAAGAACAAGCCAAATATTGCAATTTGCGCCCTCATTACTGGTTCATAATCTTTGCCTGAAGTTAGCAAGCTGATTGCTATTGTCATTATTAAAATAAATCCTACAACTAAAATTCCATATATTACACCTGTTCCAAATAAATTTTTGAAAGCTCTGGTACAATATTTTGATAATTCTAGCCCAGAATTTTTTATAACTTTAAATAGACCTATTAAAAAAGCTACTATGGAATATCCTATTAAAATTCTGTATATACTTGTTCCGAAGGCATTATAATGAACAAATCTTTCGAATATACCTGCAATTGCAAATCCTATAATGTACGAATAAATTCTTGCACTTTTCTTCTTAAAATATGACTCAGCCACAAAGAAATTAATGGCAGCAATTACAGCAATAATCGCAAACGAAGTTAAAAACTTGCTCCATGCATTAAAATTTGCAAATGTAAACACAAGTGTTGCAATAATTATTACTATATTTGTTGCCATGTACTGTTTTACGTACGTTTTGTAATTCGATGTAAGCCTGTTAAAAAAATCTTTTACCTTTTCCATAAAATTTTCCCTTTTTAATTTGTTTAAGGCATATTAGTTGTGAAATTATTCTAAACTAAAATCTCCCTTTATTTCAAAAGCATTATATCATACTTTTCTAAATAATGGGAGAACTTTTTTGATTTTTCACTAATCGAACGGTCTAGTCCTTGGTAATTTACAAAGTGGATTCTATCTTATAAAAAAATATTGCATAAAATATTACGAACTTTTGTTTACTTGTTTTTTATAATATGTTATACTAAAAAGTGAGGTGATATTATGAATACAGAAATCCACAATAATCTCGAAGAAGCCAAAATTTTTCTAGATACTATTAATACTCCTGATGCAATTCAATTTTCTGAGTGGACTAAAGAAAAAACATATTTAAGGTATAACGGGAAGCTCCCACAATTTCCAATATACAATAATTTTATTTACTGGTGCAATTTAGGTGTAAACATTGGTAGTGAACAAAACAAATTAAGGCCAGTTTTAATATTAAGATCCTCTAAGAATTCTCCAATTTGTACAATTCTTCCTTTAACAACTAAAAGGTTAAATGATGAATTATGGTTTCACGTTGACTTAGAGAAAATCGATTCTACTGTTTTAGTTGAACAATTAAAAGTTGTTAGCAAAATAAGAATTACGGATCCATTTAGAAGAAAAGGAAAATTAGTGGTTATTTCTAAAAATGACTGGACCGAAATCAATTCACAACTTGAAATTTTATATAGGTTAAAACCCTTGAAAAATGAATAAAATTTTAAATTTTTCTTGACATTTTTTCATGACTGTTTTATAATAAAATTACTAAAACATTAGTGTCCGTTCTAAAAAGAACGTAATCATTATATTCCGATAGCTAAAAAGCTATCGTTTTTTTATTGTATATATTCTTGATTTTTTCATATAATATTATTACATTAGTGTCCATAGCATAAATGCTATGTAAGTCATTAGTAAAAGGAGAAAACTCATATAAATTAGTGATTTTCTCCTTTATTTTAAATACTTTTGTTATAATATATATTTTCTTAATTTTTCTGTCATTTTATTAAATTATTAAAATTATTATACATTATTCTTCCATTATTGTTACTTCGCTATCTTCTATACTCTTTCTGTACTCACAAACCTCAATTGCTTTGTATATCTTTGCAGCATCACTTGCGTAATCTATTTCTGCATACAAAGCTAATACAATATGTATGTCATCATCTTTTTCTTCCTTGATTATCCCATAGAAAACTGCTGGTATATCTTCATCAACTGTAATTTTTCTATCCTTGTCTGCCGAAAACTTATCTCTAGTATTATCCACAGTTAGAATATAGCCCGTTTTATCCAACTTAAAGCAGTCGTCTAATCTTTCTTCTTTTTTGTATTCTAGATCCTTTATAATCAAATCGCCCTCAACAGTAAACTGTACAATTCTTATTTTATCCTCTTTTCTCTCTTGAGAATTTATTTTTGTGTTTTCAATAAATTTATCAAGTTTGTCTTTACCGTAAATTTTATTATATGTAATTACTACACAGCCGTCATCAATCGCCTGCTCCAACGAATAATCTTGTGGAAGTTCCGATAAAGCTCTGTATCCATAAGAATCTACCTTAGGCTCATTATTTGTTGAAATCTCCTCATTGCGATTTTGTGAATCATTTTCCTCACTTAAGTTTTTCGAGTTTTCCTGATGATTTATTTTATAATATACTCCTCCTGCTAAAGTAATAACGATTAACACAATAATTATTAGTATAATTTTCTTTTTCATACGTAACACCTTTCCTTTCTTTCAGCATTTCTGCTTTCTACTATTTAGATGCAGAATTGGTTATATTTTGTTGGTGTTTTGTAAAAAAATATCAAACAATCAATATTGTATGACTGTTTGATATTTTTAT
>FR880025.1:5517-10492 GCA_000435175.1 Clostridium sp. CAG:245 | reverse complement strand
ATAATAAATTCAAAAAATAAAGCAATAGCATGTTTTGAAATAGAAACGAACGATAAACAAATAGTAAGGATACAAGCGTATAATCAACTTGCAGATTTTGTTTATAGCAAATTAAATAAAAATAATCAAGTATTTATAAATGGATACATAGAAAATAATGTAGTAAAGGCAAAATGTATAAATATTTATTAACATAAGGCAAAAAAATAAAGGAGATGCTTCCATTTCCTTTAATTTTTTTATTATTGAATTCCATATTTTTCTCTGAATTTTGCTGCTCTTCCACCTGTTGTTTCTCTTTTTAAGTTACCTGTCCAGAATGGATGGCATTTTGAGCAAACATCAACTTTAATATCTTTCTTTGTTGATCCAGCTTTTATAACATTACCACATGCACATGTGATTGTTGTTTCTGCATAATTTGGATGTATTCCTTCTTTCATTGTATTCACCTCTCCCTTTTTTAATAAAAACTGCTAAATACTATAATAACATAATTGAATTATATTTTCAAGTATTAATTTATTTTTTTTATAATGTATTTTCATTCTTTTGATGTTCTTCCATGTATTGAATAGAACTTTGCATTTCTTCTTTTAATGAGTATCTTTTTACTATTTTAGATACTACATTAAATAAGCATGCAACAATAAGAATTACTAACAACAATTTTTTCCATATTTTTGCCATAATTTTTTCTCCTACATCAAAAACTACAATAATATTATACTATATTTTTAGCTTTTGTCAACCAGTTCTGGTTCAAAACCATTACGATTTAGCCAAATTTAATTGTCAATATCCTTGCTATTTTTTCTTTTTTATAGTAAAATAATCCGAGAAAAAGTTGAAAAATGGAGAATATTAGAAGGTTATGGAAATGCAAGAAAAAATTAGCGAACAAAAAATATATATAGAAAAAGTACGCAAATTAAACGAAGGAAAAAATTTAAAATACATAGTTTTAACAATGGGATGCCAGCTAAATGAAAACGATTCAGAGAAAATTTCTGGTATGCTTGAAGAGATGGGATATTCTAAAACAGATAAGATTGAAGATGCAAATGTTGTTGCCTTTAATACATGCTGCGTTAGAGAAAATGCAGAAGATAGATTGTTTGGAAAATTAGGAGAAGTTAAGAAATATAAAGAAACCAATGGCACTATTATTGCTATTGGTGGTTGTATGATGCAAGAAAAACACATTGTCGATAAATTGAAACACAGTTATCCATTTTTCGATATTGTATTTGGAACACATACTCTTTATAAGTTCCCAGAAGATATTTATAATGCTATCGTAAATGGTAAGCAAATTGAAGATATAATAGACATAGATGGAGAAGTTATAGAAGGGCTTCCAATAAAGAGAGACGATAATATTAAGGCGTCTGTTGCAATTATGAACGGTTGTAACAATTTCTGTACATATTGTATAGTTCCTTATGTTAGGGGAAGAGAAAGAAGCAGAAAGGCTGAAGATATTATTGCAGAGATTAAGTGTTTGGCAAAAGAAGGCTACAAAGAAATTACTCTTTTAGGACAAAATGTTAATTCATACATGAGAGTCGAAAGAGAACAAAATCTTGCAACTGGAGAGATTGATTCTTTTGCAAAACTGCTTAGAGAAGTAAATAAAATAGATGGAATAGAAAGAATTAGATTTATTTCACCACATCCAAAGGACTTTACAGATGATGTAATAGAAGCAATACGTGATTGTGAAAAAGTATGCAAAATAATACATCTACCATTACAATCTGGAAGTACAGAAATATTAAAAAGAATGAACAGAAAATATACAAAAGAACAATATTTAGCTTTGGTAGAAAAGATGAAAGCTAGAATTCCGGGAATAGTACTTTCAACAGATATAATAGTAGGATTCCCAGGAGAAACAGAAGAGGATTTTGAAGATACTCTTGATGTTGTAAGCAAGGTTCACTTCGAGCAAGTTTATATGTTCATATATTCTAGAAGAGTTGGAACTCCGGCAGATAAGATGGAAAATCAAGTTCCAGATGAAGTTAAACATGAAAGATTTGATAGATTAAAGAAACTTGCAGAGAGTCAGATTGCAGGAAACAATCAAAAATATGTAAACACAATACAAAAGGTTCTTGTTGAGGGAAAAAGTAAAACAAATGAAAACATGCTTACAGGCAGAACCGATACAAATAAAGTAGTAAATTTTGAAGGAACAGAGGATATGATTGGAAAAATAGTAAATTTGAAGATTGTATCTGAACATATGTGGTATTTAAAAGGAGAAGTACAATAGAAAGGAAGTAACAAACATGGCAGAGTACTCACCAATGATGCAACACTATCTTGCTACAAAAGAAAAATATAAAGATTGTATATTGTTTTATAGATTAGGAGACTTTTATGAGATGTTCTTCGATGATGCAGTTAATGTATCTAGAGAGCTTGAACTTACTCTAACAGGAAAAGACTGTGGACAAGAGCAAAGGGCTCCGATGTGTGGAATTCCGTACCATGCAGCAGAATCATATATTGCAAAATTAGTTCAAAATGGACATAAAGTAGCAATTTGTGAACAGTTAGAAGACCCAAAACTTGCAAAAGGAATTGTTAAAAGAGATGTTATAAGAGTTGTAACACCAGGAACTGTAACAGAATCTAACTTACTAGAAGAAAAAAGAAACAATTTCATAATGAGTATATTCAAAAAGGGAATATTTTTCGGAATATCAGTTTGCGACATATCAACTGGAGACTTCTATTCGGCAGAAATAAAAGAAGAAAATAATTTTGAGAGATTACTAGACGAAATTTCAAGATATTCTCCATCTGAAATAATTGCAAACGAGATGTTGTATGATTGTGGTGAAGAAATAAGCAAAATAAAAGAACGTTTTGATGTATATATTTCTACTGAGGATGAGGAAAAGTTCAGCGAAGAAACAGAAGAAATATATATGCAGTATGCGCTTAGTGATGATAAAGGAAACATCATAAAAGACCTAGAAAAAAGACCATTTGCAGTTGCTGCAATAAATGGACTTATAAAATATATTGAAGATACTCAAAAAACAAAATTAGAACACATCAACAAGATTACAATTTATACAATTACAAAATATATGTCTTTAGATATAAATGCAAGAAGAAACCTAGAACTTACAGAAAAAATGAGGGACAAGTCTAAAAAAGGAACTCTTCTTTGGGTATTGGACAAAACAGCAACATCAATGGGAGGAAGGCTTTTAAGAAGATGGATTTCAGATCCATTGATAGATGTAAAAGAAATAAATAACAGGTTAGAAGCGGTAAAAGAGTTTAAGGACGACATTATATTAAGAGGAGAACTTTCATCAAGTTTAAAAGGTGTATATGATATAGAAAGACTAGCTGGAAAAATATCTTATGGAAGTGCTAATGCAAGAGACTTAAATTCTTTAAAATCATCTGCAAGTAAGTTACCAGAAATAAAAAATATGCTTGCAAATGCTAAGTCTGGAATGCTTAGAAAAATATATGATGACCTAGATACATTAGATGATATCTTCAAATTAATAGACAAAGCAATAGTAGACGAACCACCAATATTAATAACAGAAGGTGGAATTATAAAAATGGGATATAGCTCAGAAATTGATGAGTTAAAAACAGCTATGATAGACGGCAAGACTTGGCTCGTACAATTAGAAGCAAGAGAAAGAGAAGAGACTGGAATAAAAGGCTTGAAAGTAGGATATAACAAGGTATTTGGCTATTACTTAGAAGTAACAAAATCATATCTATCACAAGTTCCAGATAGATATATAAGAAAACAGACACTAACCGGTGGAGAAAGATACATTACAGAAGAGCTAAAAGAACTTGAAAGCAAAGTTTTAGGAGCAGAAGAAAAAGTTGTAGCACTAGAATACAAAGCTTTTTCAGAAATAAGAGAACACATAAAATCTCAAATACAAAGATTACAAAAGTCTGCAATGGCAGTATCACAATTAGATGTTTTATGCTCATTTGCACAAGTTGCAGAAGATTTTAATTACTGTATGCCAGAAGTAGATGATAGTGGAATTATAGACATTAAAGATGGAAGACACCCAGTAATAGAAAAAATGTTACCAAGTGGAGCGTTTGTGGCAAATGACACATATCTTGATAAAGAGTCAAACAGAGTCTCGATAATAACAGGACCAAATATGGCTGGAAAATCAACATATATGAGACAAGTCGCATTAATTACATTGATGGCTCAAATTGGTTCATTTGTACCAGCAACATCGGCACACATCGGAGTAGTCGATAAAATATTCACAAGAGTCGGTGCATCTGATGACCTAAGTATGGGACAGAGTACCTTCATGGTAGAAATGATGGAAGTTGCAAATATTCTAAAAGAAGCAACGGCAAACAGCTTGGTTGTACTAGATGAAATAGGAAGAGGAACATCAACATATGATGGACTTTCAATAGCTTGGGCAGTTGCAGAATACATAGAAAACAAAGAAAAATGCGGAGCAAAAACATTATTTGCAACACACTATCATGAATTGACACAACTAGAAGATACACTAGAAGGTGTAAAAAATTATTCGATTGCTGTAAAAGAAAAAGGAGAGGATATAATTTTCTTAAGAAAAATAATTCCAGGGGGAACAGACGAAAGCTATGGTGTACACGTTGCACGTTTGGCAGGAGTTCCAAAGGCAGTAACTCAAAGAGCAAATGAGATATTAAAGAAAATAGAAAGAAAAAATGTGCTTGTAAACAAAGCACAAGAAAAAGAAGATAAAAAGCAAGTATCAGGGCAATTAGATTTATATAATTTCAAACTTGCAGAAATAGCACACGAATTAGATAAAGTAAATGTAAATGAACTAACTCCTATAGAGGCTCTAAACACACTTGTTAGAATAAAAGAAGAAATAAAAGGATAAAAAAATTCTAGTGTAATAAAAATATGATATAAATTAAATTTTCTAAAAAATAGTAAGATTTT
>FR880025.1:4006-5489 GCA_000435175.1 Clostridium sp. CAG:245 | reverse complement strand
GTAAGATTTTTTCTTGCTATTTTTTTCATTCTAGTGTAGAATATTAGATGTAATTTATATAGAAATAAGAATAAATAAAGGAAGAGGGATAATTAAATGAAAAAAGTAATAGCAATCATATCTATCTTGTTTTTATTAATGGGATGTACATCTGTTTACGCAACAAGTCAAGTTAACGAAGTAGCTCAAAGTACAACTGGAAAAATAATTGAAATAAAAGATAAAGAATTGAAAACGTTAGAAGAATACAAAGAAGCCTATGGCTCTGATGCGTATGGATTAACAGCGTTTTTATTAAATAAAATAAGAGTTTATAGTATTCCATTTGGTTTTGTGGCTATAATAATAGCAGCAATTTATCAATACATAATTGGGCTAAAAAAATTAGACGTAAGAGATAAAGGTTTTGCTTTAATGATTGCAAGTGTTACAATAGTAGTAATATGCCAAGTATTGCCACTTGTATTTGCAATAGTAGTAAAAGGTTGGAGGGGTTAAACTAATGAGAGTTTTATTCGCAGTAAATAATGAAAAGATTTCAGAGGCTATCACAAAAAAATATCAGTCTATGTACAAAGAAATAATTTCAGGGAAAAATGTGTATTTTTTCAACGCGATAATAAAAGAGTTACAAAAGGATAAGTCTTATGACAGAATAGTTATAGGAGAAGATTTGGAACCTTATGCAAATAATAATTATGAGGTTATAGATAATTTCTTATATGATAAATTAGATAGTATAAGTGATGAAGCTTCTAATAGCAGAGAAGGAGATATTCCTATTATTTTAATTGCAACAGATAGACGTGAAAGACGTGATTCATTGCTTGCAAAGTTGTTTAGTATGGGAATCTATAATGTCCTTATAGGACAAGATAGAAGAATTGATAATGTATGTAAACTTATCAATATGCCACGTACTAAAAGAGAAGCTAAAGTGTACTATGGTATAGATGGAGAAGAAGTAGAATATACAGATTCAAACATGGATACTGTAAAAGAAGAAGAGATTCAGCACATATTAAATCATTATAAAAAACTAGGAAAAAATGAAGATTTATATGTAAAAAGTTTTGAAGAGATCGCTGAACAATATACAGACACTCAGCTTAAATTAATTACAAAATATTTGCCGCTGAATGTTAGAGCTGTTCTTGAAGAAAGATGTCCAAAATATCAACAGGTTATGATTGGAAGCGTAAAAAATCAAGTTGCTGCTAAGGGAAAAGCAGGAAAGAAAATTACTACAAAAAATATAGAGAGTAAGAATGTAAATAAAATTGAACTTATTGATAAAGAATTACAAAAAGCAAAACTTACAAAGCCGGTAGTAATTCCATCTGCAATAAATATGCAAAATGTAAAAAAAGCATATACTACAGCAAAACAAGATAAATTAAATTCAATGAATTCTACAATACCTAGTGTAGAACGAAATAGTAGTACAATGCCAAGAATTGAGCAAAGTAATGATGCTTTTTCA
>FR880025.1:0-3905 GCA_000435175.1 Clostridium sp. CAG:245 | reverse complement strand
AGAACCTAAGTCAATTGAACAAGAATATGTACAACCAATAACATTGCAACAAGGCAATACAAATTTGAAGCTTCAACAGTTCGGACAAGATACAAATACAATGCCAGAAAATGAAGAAAGTAATCAAACTGAACCAGTTCAACCAGTAAAGAAGGGGCGTGGAAGACCAAGAAAAGAAAAAACACCTGAAGAAATTGCTATGGAAGAAGCAAAAGTAAAAAAAGGCAGAGGTAGACCTAAAAAGATAGTTGAATCAGAGGAAACAGTTGAGCCAGAAGCTGTTACATTGCCAGAGACTGAAGAAGATAATGATATAAATCTATTTGATTTAAACAATCAAGTATCTTCAAATGTTCAAGAACAAAATTCAGATGATGTAATGCTACCTGGATTTGAAGATGAAACTCCAGCACCAAAGTTTGAGCAGCCAGTAGAGAACAAGCCTGTTGATTTCTTTAAAAGAGATTTTAACAATGATTTATTTGAAAACAATGAAATGCCTCAATTACCAGGTATGGAGAGCTTTAACAATAACAAAATTGTAGAACCTCAGGAGGAAAATAAGCCTGAAGAGAAGAATGAATATGAAGAAAATGGCGGATACCTAGGCGGAGATTTGCAACAAAATAATACTCAAAATTTAACTAATAGCGAGATGAACAATTACAGTAATTCGTTTGAATACTTCAATAAAAATAATCAAATACAAGGTTCAAACGCTATTAATACTGTTGCAAATAATACCCAAAATGAAAACACAGCAACATCTAATTTAGTAACAAGCGATTGCAAAATTGTATCATTTGTTGGAACATCAAAGAATGGAACATCATTCTTAGTAAATAATCTAGCGGTTTTATTATCTAATAAAGGAATAAAAACAGCAATATTGGATTTAACAAAAAATAAAAATGCATATTACATTTATACTCTAAACGAAGATGCATTAAGAGAAAAGTCTTTTAGATGTATTGATGGACTTAGAAGTGGTGTGGCAGATGGCATTCAAGTAAGTAAAAATCTTACTGTATATACTACATTGCCAGGTGAAAATCCAAGTATAGATGATTATGGAAACATATTAGATACATTATCTAAAAATTATTCTTTAGTATTATTGGATTGTGATTTTGACACAAATTTCAATTATTTTGCAGAATCACATGAGATATATTTAGTACAAACATATGATATTCTTACAATTCAACCATTAACGGCTTTTTTAAATGAATTGAAATATAAAAATATATTAAATCCAAATAAATTAAGAATAGTAATAAATAAAACACTAAAATTAAGAAAGTTAACCGACAAAATGGTTATAGGAGGAATTTCTTGTTATAATGATCCAGCATCAACATATATAAATACATTGTTTGATAAAGATAATGTAAAGTATACAACAATCCCATTTGAAGATCAAACTTATGGTAGATATTTAGAGAGATTAGTAGATTGTGAAATATCGTTAAATGGGTATTCTAAAATTTTCTTAGACGCATTACAAAGATTAGGAGACATGGTATATCCTTTAATTGCAAACGAAAAAAATAAGACAAAACCAACAAAGAATTATAATGATTATAGTAAAAAGAATACAAAAACAAATTATTCATTTAATAGTAATATGAATGCAACATTAAATAAGATGAGAAATAATTTTTAAATAAACAAAATGAGGTGAAATTTTACAATGATGATAATAATAGTTTTATTACTAGTAGCAATAATAATAGGCCTAATGTTCTATAATATGTCAATACATAAAAAAATTGATTCTTTTAAGAACATAAACCAACAAATTACAAGTTTAAATGTATTACAAGATTTTATGGATACCATAAGTGAAACATCAAGTGTTGATGATAAGCTGAAAAAAATTAATGACATATTAATAGAAAAATATGGTATAAAATATTCAACCATTGTAGTTTATAATGGTGCGGAATTTGTAATAAGAGCCTCAAATGTTGCAGAAAAACATTGGGAAACATTGAAAAATTTGCAGTCAGAACCAGTTTTTGCAGATAGTATAGAAACGGGTATTCCAAAATACATTACAGTTGAAAAAGAAGGCGAAAAATTGCCTTATCAAAAAATGGAATTTGGAAGAGCAAAGGCAGCAATGTTCTTTCCAATATACATAGACAATGTTTACATTGGTTATTGGATAATAGAAGGAAGCACTCCTCACGAATTCGATAATGTGGATACTACAATATTAGAAGTTGTAAAAAATAATATTGTTGCTGTTTTAAAAACTGTAGAAAATCAATCTACAATAGAAAAAATCGTAAGAGATGACCAATATTCAGAATTAAAAACAGCAGAGTATTTATACACAGAAGGAAAAAATGTTATAGATAAATATTCTACATCAACTGTTTGCTTATTAAAAATAATCAATTTAGTTGAAATAAATGAAAAAATAAGCAGAAAGACAGGAGATAATGTAATAACACAAGTTTGTAGAGAAATAAAACAAAACTTATCACCAGAATATTTATTTGTGAGATATATGGGACCAAAATTTGCTATAGTTTTTTCAGGAGTTGATTTAGAAGCAGTTGAGGAGTTTATGAAAACAGTAAAAGAAAAAACGGAAGCTATAAAAATAGCACCTGCAGAAGACTATAAAGGAGATGAAACTGAGGTATCACCAAAATTAAATATTGCTCTTGCAAAATATTATAAAGGTACTGCTTTAGTTGGTGTTACTCAAAAACTAGAAGAATATTTAGATACGGCTGATACATCAGAAAGTAATATAAATTATTTATAGGAGGTTTTATATGGTTACAGACGAAACTGTTAGTTTTAATGTTGAAAAAGAAAAAAATGAAAAAACTAGGGAAATTCTTAAAGAGGTATATAAGGCTTTAACTGAAAAAGGTTACAACCCAATAAATCAAATAGTAGGATATATACTTTCTGGAGATCCTACATATATAACAAGCCATAATGGAGCAAGAAATTTAATTAGACAAGTTGAAAGAGATGAACTATTAGAAGAAATGGTAAAAAATTATATTGGATTGGACAAGTAATATATGAGAGCTTTAGGAATAGATTATGGAGATGCAAGAGTTGGAATTGCTATAACAGATCCATTAGGGTATACGGCTCAAGGACTAGAAACAATTCATCATCAAGGAAATGATAAAATAGTTTTAAAGCGTTTAGAAGAAATACTTGCTGAATATAATAACGAAATTGATACATTTGCAATTGGAATGCCATTAAATATGAATGGCACAAAAACAGAACGCGTAGAAGTTACAGAAAAGTTCATACATAAATTACAGTGCAAATTCAATAAAATAAAAATTGAAAGAATAGATGAAAGATTAACAACTGTAGAAGCTCATAAAACAATGAACTTTTTAAACGTAAATAAACATAAAAAAAGAAATATAGTAGATACAATTTCAGCAGTATATATTTTGGAATCTTATATGAAAATGAAAAAAGATAATTGAATATAATTGACAAAAAATAAAATAATAGTATAAATAAAATGGTTTTAATTTTGTAGAAATGCAAATTATAATAAAATTAATTTTGAAGGGAGAATAAAATAATGAATGACGAAAACATAACAAACAATTCTGAGGAAGAATTATCAGACAACATAATAACTTTAACAGATGAAGAAGGAAAGGAATCTAACTTCGAACTTTTAGATTTAGTTGAATTAGATAATGAAGAATATGTTGTTTTATTACCAGTGGATGATGAAGAAAGCGAAGAGCCAGGAGAAGTGGTAATTCTAAAAGTTGAAGACTCAGACGATGACAGTGATGAAGAAACAGAATCATATGTTAGCGTTGAAGATGAAGAAACATTAACAAAAGTATTTGAGATATTTAAAGATAAATTCAAAAATGAATTTGATTTTGTAGACT
>FR880024.1 GCA_000435175.1 Clostridium sp. CAG:245 | reverse complement strand
GAGCAGGCTCAAGTCTAGGAGAAGCAAGTACAAGAAAAGGTACAACATTATACATAATGATTGAAAGTACAATATCTGGAGGAACAACAACAGTAAGTCCAGAAGTACCATATGCAGTAACAGAAAATGGAACATATAAATTTACAGTAACAGGAACAGTAGATGGAACAGCATATACAAAAGAAGTGAGTGTAACAGTAAATCAATTTAAAAATTCAATATTAGAAGATATAAATATCAAAATAGGAGATAGCGTAAATTACACATATGATTCAGCTGGGAGTTATTCTCTTTCATCAACATATAGTGGATACAGTAGTAATCAAACAATAGCCCAAACAACAGGGTTAACATGGAAAGTGCTAAATGTAGATAAAGAAAATGATACAGTAGATATAATAAGTACAAACCCAACAAGCAGTACCGTAACTTTTGCTAATATATTAGGCTATAATAATGGACCATATTTAATGAATGAAATATGCAAAGCTCAATATAGTAATAAAACATTAGGAGTAAA
>FR880023.1 GCA_000435175.1 Clostridium sp. CAG:245 | reverse complement strand
ATAAATTAAGCAAAGATCCAGATGAAATAGCTAAATATGAAGAACGTGAGTGGAGTATTATGAGATACAATGTAGAAATGGAAACAAATAGAGAAATTGGCGAAAAAGAGGGAGAAGCACGTGGAGTAAAGATTGGTGAAAAACGAGGCGAAAAACGTGGTAGAAAAGATAGAGAAATAGAGATTGTAAAAAAACTACATTCTTTAGATACACCAATTGAAAAAATTGCAGAGATTGTGGAATTAAGCACTGAAGAAGTCAAAAAAATAATAAAATAAAATAATAAAAAGAAATATTAAAACTAGAAAATTAGCTTTACAAAATTAAGGTAAGGCTAATTTTTTATTGACAATTTTTTTTCATATTACTATAATTGGAGATGTTAAAAATGATGTTAAAAATACATCATAAAAAGCATGGAGGAAGTAATAAATGATTCAATTATTTGAGATTAAAAAGAAAATAAAAAAAGAAGATAATGAATTATTAAATAAATATTCAGAAATATCAAAGAAAACAAAGGAAGAAGTACTAAAAGAATATAATACAAGTGAAAATGGAATAACAGAAAATAAAGCAACAGAGTTACTAGAAAAGAATGGTCCTAACGTTGTTGTGAAGAACGAGAAGAAGAGTCGATTATACTTCTTATTTAATAGTTTTAAAGATAAATTTATAATTATTTTAATTGTGCTAGCAATAATAAACTATTTTTTAAGTGATGCTTTAAGTACATATATAATTCTTGGAATTGCTGTTATTAGTGCATTAATTAGATATTTTCAAGATTATAGTGTGTATAAATTTAATCAAGAGTTGAAAGCTAAAATGTACACCACAACCAATGTTGTAAGGAGCGGAAAAGAAAAAGAGATAAGAGTCGAAAAGGTTGTGCCAGGTGATATTGTGCATTTGAGTGCAGGCTCTATGATTCCAGCGGACATAATGCTGATAGACAGCAAAGACTTATTTGTGAATCAATCTGTTTTTACTGGTGAGAGTGTTCCAGTTGAAAAGGTCGCACAAAATACCAATGATGCAAAAGAGATATTTTCTATTTCAAATGTGTGTTTAATGGGTTCTAGTGTTATAAGTGGTAGAGCAACTGGAGTTGTTATAGATACTGGATTTACAACATACTTAGGAAGAATGAGTAAAGAGGTTGAGACTAAGAAAGAGCCAACAAACTTTGAAAAGGGAATGAATAATATCACAAAAATGCTAATAAGATACATGCTTGTTGTTTCGGTTGCAGTTTTTGTAATATATGGCTTTATCAGAAAAGACTGGTTAGAGGCTATACTGTTTGCTTTATCTGTTGCAGTTGGAATTACTCCAAGCATGCTTCCAATGATAGTAAATGTAAATTTGACGAGAGGCACGAAGGTATTAGCGAAGAAGAAAACTCTTGTTAAGAATATAAACTCAATTCAAAATTTGGGTGCAATAGATGTTTTGTGCACAGATAAAACAGGAACTCTTACAGAAGATAAAATCGTTCTTCAAAAATATATAGATGTTAATGGAAACGAAGATACATCAATATTAGAATATGCTTATTTAAATAGTTATTTCGGGACTGGAATGAAAAATTTAGTCGATAGAGCGATTATCATATATGGAAACGAAAAGAATGTAAAAGAAATAGTAAACGATTATACTAAAATAGATGAGATACCATTCGATTATACGAGAAAGAGAATGAGTGTTGTTGTAAAGAGTAACAAAAATAACGGCTACAGAATGTTTACTAAAGGGGCATTGGAAGAAATTTTGAAGGTGTGCACCAAGGTAAAATACAATGGACACGTAAATGAGCTAACACCAGAAATGGTTGAAATAGTTGAGCAAAAAGCCAAAGAATATGCTGTGCAAGGAATGCAGGTTATAGCTATTGCATCCAAAAGAGAGTACAGGGGAGTGAATGTATTTAATGTTTCAGATGAGGCAAATATGACATTCATCGGATTTGTTGCTTTCTTAGATCCGGCTAAAAAAGATGCAAAAGCTACGTTAAAGAAATTGAAGAGTATTGGAATTACAACAAAAATATTGACTGGAGATAACCCATATGCTGCAAATAATATTTGCAATTTAGTTGGATTAGAAAATAAAGAAACACTTCTAGGAACAGATATAGACAAGTTGTCTGATGAAGAGCTTGCTAAAAAAGTTGAAGAAGTTAATGTTTTTGCTAGAATGAATCCATTGCAAAAAGAAAGAGTAGTAAAGCAGCTAAAAAACAACGGTCATGTAGTTGGATATATGGGAGATGGAGTAAACGACTCGCCTTCATTACACATAGCAGATGTTGGAATAAGTGTAAATACTGCAACAGATATTGCAAAAGAAGCGGCAGATATAATATTGCTAGAAAGAAGTTTGAAAGTAATTTATGAAGGGGTGCTAGAAGGCAGAAGAGTATATGGAAATATTATTAAATATATGAAAATGGCTCTAAGCTCAGACTTCGGAGATGTGTTTAGTATTGTAATTGCAAGTATTTTCTTGCCATTCTTACCACTATTGCCAATACAAATGTTATTACAAGACTTTTTATATGACATATCTCAAATAGCAATTCCTTATGATGATGTAGACAAAGAATTTCTAGAAAAGCCAAAGAAATGGAGCACAAAAGGAATTAGCAAATTCATGAATGTAATGGGAATAACCAGTTCATTAATAGACGTACTTGCATTCTTAGGCTTCTGGTTCTTGTTCGGATACAATGCAAGCAAAGAAACATTCTTCCAAACAGCATGGTTTGTAGAATGCTTAATATCGGAAACAATGATAATTCATTACGTGCGTACAGCTAAAAGGCCATTCATAGAATCAAGAGCAAATAAATGGCTAACACTCGGAACTTTTGGAACAATAATCGGAACAATATTAACACCAATATTGCTACACAACATACCAAGCTTCCATTTTGAAATATTACCACTAAAATATTATGGATTTGTAATACTACTGTTGGCAATATATTCAGTGTTAGTAGAAATAATAAAGAAAATATACATAAAGAAAAATGGGGAATGGCTATAAAATTTATAGTAAAATCCTCTTGCAATAAAATTTTAGTAATGGTATTATAGTAGTGTAAAATTACTAAAGGTGGAATGATTATGAAAAAAACGAAAGAATTAGAAAGCGAAGAGACTTCAGTTTCAATGGATAAAATATTAAAAATAGAATCATTAGAAGATGCAAAAGAATTTGAAAGAGTTGCTAGTGGTCGTAAATTTTGCAAAAGAGGTACGAGAGTTCAAGATATATGTGAAGAAGAAGTTGAAAATTACATATGCAGAACCAGAGGAAATCTATTATTAAGATGGTACTTGCACAGAAAAATGAAAAAGAATAAAGAAAAACTTTTATTAGAAAGCAGAGTAACCAGTGTAATAAGAGCATTGGCAGTTGCTTACATAGAAGAAAACGATGAAATAGACGAAGAAATAGTAACAAAAAATGTTAAGAACATAATCTTAGTAAAAACAAAAGAATACATGTCTAAATAGAAAATTCGCCCAATAGGGACGCCCCTTTTTGGGCGAAAAATTAAGAACTAAATCAAATTTAAAAAATAAGGTAAAGCACGCCTTACGAGGAGTTTGAAAGAGCTCTGAATAAAAGCATCATAATAATTATTGAAGAGGAACGTTAAAAAAATATAGACGTTCTTCTTTTTTATTAGAAAAATTGAAAATATTTAAACTGTGAGCTAATATACTATTTTTCTTAAATTCTCTATAAACGAAAAAATG
>FR880022.1 GCA_000435175.1 Clostridium sp. CAG:245 | reverse complement strand
GGAACGAGAATAGATCCACAAGGAACAGCAAGCAGAGCAGAAGCGGCTGCAATGATTTATAATTATTGTACTAAGATAAAATAAATTAAATTTTTTGAGAGTCGATGAGATTTATTAAAGAAAAGTAAATTGGAAAGAAAAAGAATTATATTTTGACAAATACAAAATTTTAATTCTTTTTCTACCAAACTAAGGAAGGAATATAAATGGAAGAAGAGTTGATAAGTGTAATTTTACCAATATACAATGTAGAAAAATATTTAGAAAAATGTTTGAAATCTGTAATAAACCAAACATACAAAAATTTAGAAATAATACTTGTAGATGATGGTTCAAAAGATAATTCGCCCCAAATATGTGACGAATATGCAGTAAAAGATAAAAGAATAGTAGTAATTCATAAAAGCAATGGTGGCTTATCTGATGCAAGAAATGCTGGAATAGAAATTGCAAAAGGTAAATATATAACACTAATCGATTCTGATGACTATGTTGAAAAAGATTATGTTCAATTTCTATATCAATTAATAAAAGAAAACAACGCTGAAATGTCTATTTGTTCTCATACAGTTTTATATACAAATGGAACAAGAATAGAAAAAGAAACAGGAGAACATTTAGTATTAGATCCAAAAACAACATTAGAAAAAATATTATATGATGAGGGAATAGACTTATCTGCTTGGGCTAAAATGTACAAAAAAGAGTTATTTGATAATGTAAAGTACCCAAAGGGAAGAATATTTGAAGATGCAGCAACAACATATTTATTAATTGACGAGTGCAAAAAAATTGTATTAGGTTCAGAAAGCAAATACTATTATATAATTAGAGATAATTCAATTACAACCAAAGGCTTCTCTCCTAAAAAAATGCAATTAATAGATTCTACGCAAGAAATGTGTGATTATGTAAAAAATAAATACCCAGATCTAGAAAAGGCTGCAGACAGAAGGTTAATGTATGCTTATCTAGCAACACTTTCTCAGCTTGCTAATTGCAAAGATAAGTATCCAGAAGAACAAAAAAAGCTTATGGAATATATTAAGCAAAATAGAAAAAAAGCATTAAAGGATAAAAGAATAAAAAAGAGAGACAGAATTGCATTATATAGTACAATATTTGGCTTTTCATTTTATAAATTTGTATGGAAATTATACAAAAAGTTAACAGGAAGAGAAAAATAAAAAATTATATATATTAAACTATTGAACAATTAACCCTATTAGTAATATAATGGAGTCAGTAAAATTGAAAAACTGTAATTTTGAGTATATCAAAATTTGATTCTTTATAAAAAATTATATAAATATGAGGGGGAATACTTATGAAAAACAAAAAAATTATTACAATGGCATTAATACTATTATTAATAATAACTATTGCAAATGTCGTAAATGCAGATGTACCTAAAGTTATTGGTGCAAATAAGACAGAAGCGGTAGAAAAGATGGATACTGCAAGTGTAACACCAGCTGAATTGCCAGGCAGCATAATTCCAATAAACAAATTAAAACAATATCAAATGCTAGAAGGTGAAGAAGACAAGTTATTTATTGCTTCACCAAAATGTGACTTGGAATCTATTGTAAAAGAATTCAAAAACGGTACAGGGGAAATAGATAGTTCAAGTAAATATTATGCACAATTAGAAAAAATAGCAAATGGAAAGAACTTTTTATATTTACCACTTAAGATTTCAATGCCAAAGAGCATAAATAAGGTGCGTTTGCTAACAGATAACTCTGATTTATTATTAGGAAAAGATGGATTTAATTACATAAAGCAAAATGCAGACGATTCTTATACTTTTTATTTGGAATTTGCATTAAAAAGTGGTGATTACTGGGAGATTGGAGCTGGAATACAAGAACTTGAAAAAGAGCTTATTTTTGAATGTTACACAAAATCTACAGATACTACACCTGTTAGAACAAGTAAGGTAGTTATAACTCCAAAAGATATTAACTATGTTGCAGATAGCGAAGAAACTAAAAACTATGCTATCACTAAAGAAGGGAAATTTATAGAAATAGACACTGTTGAAGCAAACGACAATAATACATATCCAGCACAATTACAAATACCAGAAAGACTAAAAAATAAATTTAGCTATGATGCAAAAACAGATACAGTAACTATGGATAATGTGGGAACAGCAGGCAAAAATACATTTATAATTATAAGTTCTAAAAACTTCTATATAAAAGGCAACAATAATATTAATGGTGAAGTATTTTTAACACCACTAGAGATGAATGTTAAAATGGATCCTAAAGCTGTTTTGGATTGTTTCTTAACACATACACTTGGTGTAGAGGTTAATATAAATTATGAAGAAATGACAAATACTACATATGTAGACAGAACAGTAACAGAAAAAGGTTATGGAATAATTGTAATGACAAAACTTCAAAGCACAAAACTATTTTCTGATGTAAAACAATCTGATTGGTATTATAATGCAGTAAAATATATGAAAGATAATAGATATATGTCTGGAACAACAGAAGCAACATATTCACCAAGCTCTAAATTAACAAGAGGAATGCTTGTAACAATATTACATAATATGGAAGGAAAACCAAAAGCTACAGGGACAAGTAAATTTGCAGATGTACAAAACAAGAATATGTATTACTACAGCGCAGTTTTATGGGCAAGTAGCAATAAAATTGTAAATGGTTATTCAAATGGAAAATTTGGAGCAGATGACAATATAACGAGAGAACAACTTGCTGTTATGCTAAGCAATTACTGTAAATATAAAGGCAAATATAAAGCGACAAATGCTAATTATAGTAAATTCTCAGACAGTGGTAAAATATCAGGTTTTGCAAAAACAGGAATGAATTGGGCTGTTGCAAACAATATAGTAAATGGTTCAAATGGAAAACTAAATCCACAGGGAACAGCGAATAGAGCAGAAGCAGCTGCAATGATTTATAACTATTGCAATAGAATAAAATAATAGGGGAAATTAAATGGAAAATGAGATATCTAAGAAAAAAAGCAATAGGGTTATATATTTTGATATTTTAAACATTATTGCAATAATTGCAGTAATAGCCATGCACTGTAATAGTATAGTGCATGGCAAACCTAATTCTACGGCATGGATAACCAGTCTTATAATAGAATGTATGTGTTACTTTGCAGTGCCATTATTTTGTATGCTTTCCGGAGCAACTTTAATGAATTATAGAGAAAAATATGATACAAAGACTTTTTTTAAAAGAAGACTGCTTAAAGTTGCAATTCCATTCATCTTTTGGGCAATTATAATGTTTGTTTGGAAGATACACATAGGTTGGCTAAATATACAAAGCATTAATACACCAATTAAATTTATAAATGCATTTTTTGCCAATAAAGAAGAAGCAACATATTATTTTATGTTTATAATATTAGGGTTATATCTTACTATGCCATTATTATCATTATTAGCTAAAAAAGAATATACAAAACAACTATGGTTTGTTGTTTTATTATATTTTATATTTAATGCTTTCTTGCCTAATATATTAGAATTATTTAAAATACAATTAAATACCAATTTAACTGTTCAACTGGGAGGGTATGCAATATTTATAATACTTGGATATTTATTATCAACTCAAAATATAAACCCAAAATATAGAATATTAATTTATATTGGTGCCGTAATAGGGCTTATATACAGATTTGTTACAACATTTTATTTAAGTAAACAAGCTGGAAGCGTTGTAAAAACAACTTGGGGGTATACATCTTGGCACGCAATATTACTTACAGCAGCAGTTTTTCTTATAATAAAGAATTTAAATTTTGAAAAAATTATAACAAATAGCAAAGTAAGAAACTTTATAACAAAAATGTCAGGTTGCAGCTTTGGAATTTATTTAATACATAAAATTGTTATGTATTATGAACAAAAAATACTTAGTATAGATGTATATTCATGGCAATGGAGAACAATTGGCATATTTTCAACATATATAATATGTTTAGCGATAGTAAGTATAATAAAAAAATTACCATTATTTAAAAAAATAGTACCATAAAAAGAAGAAAGGAAAATTTATGAAAATAGATGAACCAAATGAGTTATTTTTAAAGGTAAAAAAGAATATAACAAAAAATGATATATTTATAATTTTAGTAGTTTTAGTACTAGGAATAATAAATAATTTCTCTTTTTTTATAACAGAAGGAATAGCACCAGATGCTTTATCATCAGCTGATTTTAATATAGCAGGAAACTGGGAGATAAAGTTAGGAAGATTTGGAATTAAATATATAAATTTATTGAGATATGGATTAGTAAATAAATTTATTATAGTATTTATATCTTTAATATTTCTTGCATTGGCAGTTGTTGTAATATCAAGAATATTTGAAATAAAAAATAAAACTGCTATAGCAATTATTGCTGCAATTGTAGCTGTAGCTCCACAATTTACAGAAACATATTTCTTTATCTATTGTGCTGATGCATATGCTTTTGCATTTTTAACATCAACATTAACAGTATTCTTTTTAAAAAAAGCTGAAAATAAAAAATGGAATTATTTAATTGCTTGTTTATGTACTATAATAACTTGCTCAATGTATCAGGCCTATTTAGGAGTGATACTAGGATTGTTTGTAATATATACAATAAGTCAATTTCTTAGGGAAAAAAATGTTAAAGATATTTTATTAGAAGTGTTGAAAGATATTGTTACAATAGGAATTGGAATAATAATATATTATCTCATTTTAAAAGTAATATTAGCAATATTAGGATTATCTTTAGCGTCTTATAAAGGTGCAGATAGTTTAGGTATAAATACTATAAAAGCATTACCAAAGTCTATTATACAAACATATAGGGATTTTTACAATTTCTTCTTTACAAACAAGATAATAAGAAATTCATATTATAAAAGAATGCAAATAAACTCAGCATTATTTATGATATCATTAATTGGGTTAATACTGAATTTTGTAAGTATGAAAGGGAACAAAAAGATATTAAGAATAGTATTAACAATTTTGGCAATTATAACTTTTCCAATAGTAGTAAGCATAATGGATCTAATTGCACCATCGACTACAGTAAACTTAGTTACTGGACCAGGAATAATAACATCAGTAGTATTGATGATAGTAATATATAATAACTTAAAGAATAATTCGATAAATAATATAATTAAATATTTATGCATAATACTAATTACAATATTAACAAACTCATTTATAATACAAAATACTTATACATATATGAACAGGCAAGAAACATTTAGAAATTATTATACAGTTGCAAATGATATATATGGTAAAGCTACTAGTTTAGAAGATTATTCTACAACTAAAAAATGGTTATTTAGTGATGTAATAAAATTTAAAGCTAATAATCTGGAAAAAACTAATGGATTTATAAGTTATGATAATGAAACTTGGAATAATTACAATGGAATATTACAAAACTATAGATTTTTTGATAAATATTTAGGAGTAAAAATAAAGATATGTTCAAAAGATGAATATGATAGTATTGTTAAAAGTGATGAATTTAAAAATATGCCAATATATCCTAATAATGGATCAATAAAAATTATAAATAATATTATTGTAATAAAAATATCAGACAAGGTATTCTAAAAAATAAAGAGGTAAATTATGAAATACGATTATTTAATAGTAGGCTCTGGCCTATTTGGTTCAATATTTGCTTATGAGGCAAATAAAAGAGGGAAAAAAGTTCTTGTAATAGACAAGCGTTCAAATATAGCAGGAAACATATATACAGAAAATAAAGACGGAATTAATGTTCATAAATATGGTGCACACATTTTTCATACAAGTAATAAAGAAGTATGGGATTATATAAATCAATTTGCGGAATTTAACAGATACACAAATTCACCTGTTGCACGCTATAAAAATGAACTTTACAATATGCCATTTAACATGAACACATTTAACAAGTTATGGGGAGTAGTAACGCCAGAAGAAGCACAGGCAAAAATTGAACAAGAAAAGAAAGAAGCTGGAATTACAGAACCTAAAAATTTAGAAGAACAGGCAATTTCTTTAGTTGGAAAAACTATTTACGAAAAACTTGTAAAAGGCTATACAGAAAAGCAATGGGGAAGAAAGTGTACAGAGCTTCCTAGCTTTATAATAAAACGTTTACCAGTAAGGTTCATATATGATAATAATTATTTTAATGATAAATATCAAGGAATCCCAATGGGAGGATACACTCAGATTATAGAAAAGATGCTTGATGGAATAGAAGTAAAATTAAATTATGACTATTTTGAACATAAACAAGAACTTGATAATATTGCAGAGAAAATAGTATTTACAGGACCAATAGATAAGTATTATGATTATAAATTTGGAGAGCTTGAATATAGAAGTTTGAGATTTGAAGAAGAAGAATTGAATATTCAAAACTATCAAGGAAATGCAGTTGTAAACTATACTGAATACGAAGTTCCATATACTAGAATTATAGAGCATAAACATTTTGAATATGCAAAAAGTCTAGGACAAGAAGATACAATTTCAAAAACAATAATAACAAGAGAGTATCCAGATACATGGAACAGAGAAAAAGAAGCATATTATCCAATAAATAATGATAAAAATAATGCTTTATATCAGAAATATGCAGACCTAGCAAGTAAAGACAAAAATGTTATATTTGGTGGAAGACTTGGAATGTATAAATATTATGATATGGATAAAGTAATAGCAGAAGCTTTGAAATGTGTAGAAGAAAACTTAAAATAAGTGGATTTTGAAAAATGTATGTAATAATTTGTAAAAAAATGAATAAAATATATTGAAAAATATAAATTTTTTGTATTGACATCTTGCACATAGTCATGCTATACTAAGGCTATAGAAGATGAGTAAGCTCCGACTATACAGGAGAAAACAATTGAGTAAGCTCCCACTTAGAGGAGAATTCAAGATGAGTAAGCTCCCACTTTAGAGGAGAATTAAGGATGATGAAATAGGGATTATAACTAGTATTAACTACTAGCTGTAGTCTCTATTTTTGTGCGAAAAGAGGTGAAATATGAGAATAAAGGAAGGAAAATTTAGCGTATATGAGATTGATCCTATGTATTTAGAATATTTGAGTAAATATGATAAAAATGTTAGAAAAAAGTCAAATAGAAAATATTATGGAATATTAATAACAAAAGAAAAAACTGACTATTGTATACCTTTTACGTCGAAAGTTAAGAAGAGAAATCCAAAATTAACAATAAATATTAAAAATAAAAAAGAAGTAATTGCACAGCTAACAATAAATAATATGATACCTGTCATAGATGATGTAGTACATAAAGTGAATATTAAAAATGACAAATCAAAATATTATTTGTATAGAGAACTATATTTTTTGAGAAAATATGATGTAATACAAGAAATATTAAATAAAGCAGAAAAAGTATTAAATGTTTTAAATGATAAGAATAATATTGACTTTGACTTTTTTAAAGTAGTTTGTTGTAACTTTAAACTTTTAGAAATGAAAAGTAATGAATGGAAAAATATCAATAATAAAAATTTGTAGTAACAGTAATAAATATTTTATAAAAACTATTGCTTTTTTCTTTTATAAAAAATATAATATACCAAGAAAAACTATATTTTATACGACAAAGGAGATTTTATTTATATGAGAAAATATTTTGGAACAGATGGTATTAGAAGAATTGCAAATAGTGAGCTTACACCAGAATTAGTGTACAGAGTTGCAAAGGCTGGAGCTTATGTGCTTTCAAAACACACAGACCATACTCCAACAATTTTTATAGGAAGGGATACTAGAATATCTGGTACTCTAATAGAAGCGGCAATGACAGCAGGCTTTTTAAGTTATGGTGCAAATGTTAAATTGTTAGGTGTTTTACCAACACCAGGTGTTGCGTATTTAACAAGAAGATATAAAGCAGATGCAAGTGTTGTTATTTCTGCATCACACAATACTTTTGAATTTAATGGAATTAAATATTTTAGTAATAAAGGAATGAAAATTCCAGATGCATTAGAAGAAGAAATTGAAGAAGTAATGGATTCTGGTAAATTAGATGCATTAACAGCAGTTAGTGATAAGATTGGTGTGTCTGAAAATAGAGAAGATTTATTAGAGGAATATGTGTATTTCTTTAGAAAGAATTTTGAAGAAGAATTAGAAAACTTAGATAAAGCAAATTTTACAGTAGCAATAGATACAGCAAATGGAGCTACATCAGTTGTCGCAGATAAAGTATTCACAAAGTTAGGAATAAATCATTACATAATAAATAATCATCCAAATGGAATAAACATAAATGATAATTGTGGTTCAACACATATTGAAGGATTACAAAAATTTGTTGTTGAACATAAATGCAATTTAGGAATTGCTTATGATGGAGATGGGGACAGATGCTTAGCCGTTGATGAGAAAGGCGAACTTATAGATGGTGACCGTATTATGGCAGTGATTTCTAATTATTTGAAAGAAAAGGGCAAGCTTAACAAAAATACTCTTGTGGCAACAGTAATGAGTAATTTAGGATTAAGAAAATATGCAGAAAGCAATGATATTCATTTTGAAGCTACAAAAGTTGGAGATAGATATGTTCTTGAAAACATGCTTGCAAATGGCTACAATTTAGGTGGAGAACAATCTGGACACATCATATTATTAGATTATAACCCAACAGGAGATGGAATTTTAACATCTTTAATGCTAATAAAAATAATGTTAGAAAAAGGGTTGGCTATTTCAAAACTATGTGATATAATTCGAATATATCCACAAGTGCTAATAAATGCAAAAGTAAACTCAGATAAAAAATACGACTTTGATAAAGATCCAGAAATAAAATCTGAGATAGAAAAACTAGAAAAAGAATTTTCTGGAAATGGTAGAGTGCTTATTAGACCTTCTGGTACTGAACCACTTGTTAGAGTTATGATAGAAGGCGAGGATCAAGGTTATATTAAAACTAAAGCAGAGGCTTTGGCTAAATTAATAGAACAAAAGTTAAAATAAAAGGAGGAAAACATATGCCATTTATTAATTTTACTAATGTAGCAACAATGTTATTAACATTAGTTGTGTTTCTACTAGCATTAGTACTAAGTAAAGAAACAAAGAAAAGCGGAATTATAGCAACAATGTTATCTGTATTTTTAATAATTCTTGTTTGTCATGCTGTTGAATTGGGAACAATATCAAATATTACAGAAGAAATGCATTATGCAATAACAAGAAGTATACTAGTAGATTTTGTATTTATATTTTTATCTTTTATTTCATACTTATGGATGGATGAAATTCAAGCAAAAGTTGAAAATAGAAAAAGCATAGATAACAGTTTAGACTGGTTCTGGAAAAGAGTTTAATAACAAAGGAAGCACAAAGGTAAATTATTTTTGTGTTTCTTTATTGTTTATAAAACTCTATAACTAAAAATAATCATAAATTTAAATGTAGCAAAATAAGTACTCTTTTCATATTATACAACAGTATGAAAGGAGCTTTTTCTATGGACTATGAATTAATGATGAATGGAAATGTAAAAATAGGTCAAATAGCACCAGAATTTTGTGCTACGACAACAATGGGCAATATATCTTTAAATGATTATAAAGGTAAATGGATAGTATTGTTTTCGCATCCAGGGGATTTTACACCCGTATGAGCATACAATTTGGGGAAAATTGCATATGCGCTAAAAACCTCGTTTTTAGGCTATTAAGTGGGATTAGTATAACTCCCTGTTCCTGCAAAATTATCCAATGGATAATTTTGACAGGATAAATGAGTTTGTGGTATTATATGAATTAGAAAAATAGAAATTTGCTGAAATGGAGGATTGATTATGAAAAAATAAAAATAGGAATATTATTAATTATATTAGGAAACTTATTA
>FR880021.1 GCA_000435175.1 Clostridium sp. CAG:245 | reverse complement strand
AATAGAAAGTTTAAATAATTGTTACAAAAAATACCCATCACTTTGTTTAATATAAAAAATTAGCAAGCTCTTTAGAGCTTGCTATATTTGGTTGCGGGAGATAGACTCGAACTACCGACCTTTGGGTTATGAGCCCAACGAGCTGCCAACTGCTCCATCCCGCGATGTATGAACTTTTTTAATTATACAACTTATATACATACTTGTCAATAAAATTTGAAAAAAATTTGCATTTGCCCATATTTTGTGCAATTTAAAAGCTAGCATAAACAGCTAAATTATTGTTTTTAAATTTAATATATAATAGTTTTCGTTAACAAGATAATTTACTTTTGATAGACCTTGATTGTAAGTTCATACTATATTGTATGAATTTTTCACTCTAAATATTCAAAAATAATAAAATTATTACAAAACAGAAAAAATCATAGGGAAATCAAGCAAAATAAATATGAAACAAGATTTACATAAAAATTGTAAAACACTAAAATGCTTAAAAATAAGCCTTTATTCGACTCTAAATTTTAACATAAAATATCTCACAACAAATTACGTGCAAAAAAATGTAATAAAAATTTAATAAAAGTGCTTTTAACCCTTTCCGCAAGCGAATTTCAGTTGTACGCTAGGCAAGGAAAAAATATCCATTGCAAAACATAAATTAAAAATGTAATAATAAATATATATAACTTAAGAGTGAAAATGGGAGGAAAAATATGCAAGCAAAAATATCCAAGTTTATAGCCGCAATGTTAGCCCTAGTAATTATATTTGCAAATTCGTGGTCGGTAGTAAGCTATGCTGCAGAAGTATTTTTAAGTGAAAAGGAGTTAGAGAATCAAAACACTACATCAAAAGATGGAAGTGTAGATTTTGATGTGCAGTATACCAATGGAAAACACAGTGCAACATTAAATATTGACGAGAAAAATACCAAGCTAAATATTGCTGTATCATTAAAAAAGAGTGGCTATGTTAAAGATCTTGCAATAGATTTTTCTTCTTCAAACTTTGAAATAGATCAAATAAATGATGAAAATACAAATGAAAATGGTAATGCAGCCCAAACAACAGTGGCTAAAAAGATTCAGAATTTTGATGCAGAAAACAAGAAAATTACATTCGGACAGATAACAAATAAAGAGCAAATTTCAGAGCAAATATATATTAATCCAATCATTAAAGAGGAGATAGGCGAAGACAATTTTAGCAGGGATAATAAAATTAAACTTACTTGCACATTTGTAAATACAGATGCAAAAGAAACAAAGGTTGAAAAAGAAATAGTTCTTCATACAGAGTGGACTGCAAAAAACGTGGAAACAGAATTAAATTATGAACCAATCAAATATATTCCATATGCATCAAATGAAGAAAACAAAATAATTGTTCAAGGAAAAGTAACAACGAACGTAAAAAACTACGTTTTACCAGTTAAGAAAACAAATATAAACATTAGTATTCCACAAATTGCAGGGGAATATCCAGAGAAAGTATCAGTTATAAATAACACAGAAGAAATAACAAAAGAACTTAATAAAGAAAATATTACATATGATGAAAAAAACGGATCCTTAACGATAAAAGAAAACAATGAAATAAAAAATAATAAGATACAATGGCAAAAAAACAAGCCACAAAAATATATAGTTACATATATTTATTCTGCTAAAGCATATGAAAAAATAAAAGAAACATCCATAAAATTGAATTATAAGTTAAATTCGGAAATTACATTATATAGTAATAATGAATTAACAATAAAAAAAGAAATAACAGCAGAACAAGTACAAAAAGAAAAACTAGGAGAAATTGCAGATATTACATTAGAAAACCCTAATGAGGGCATTTACAAAGGGTACATGTATAACAACAAAGTTACTGCTGAGGAGAATAAAAGAGAAACAGAAATTGCAAATAAATATACATTGAATATTGCATATTCAAATTTAATAGATTCTTTTACAATTTCGCAAAACGATGATAAGTTTACAACGAGTAAAGAACAAGAATATAAAGCAAATACGTATAACAAAGAATTAAAAATATCAAAACAAGAATTTGATAATGTATTGGGAGTAAATGGTAAGATTGAAATTCAATCTAAAGATGGAACGATTTTAAATACAATTGATAAAGATACGCAAGCAGAACAAGATGAAATTAAAGTTGATTTGACATCATTTAAAATCGAAAATATTGTATTGGAAACATCAAAACCACAAACTGAAGGAAGCTTGAATTTTGAAATTACAAAAGCGATCGCAAAAGACAATGATTATAGCATAGAAGAAATTAAAGAATTTACAAACTTAAAATCTTCATTAAATGTTGTTGCTAAGAATTCGGATATAGCTGTTTTAAATGAAACGACAGAAATGGTTACAAAGTTAAAAGAACCATCACAAAAGGTAAGTATAGAATTAGAAAACAATAGATTATCTACAGTTACAACTAATGAAGCTGTTGCAATAGGTGTTACATTAGAAAACGATAGTATTGATGATGTTATGTTTATAAATCCTAATTTTAAAATTATTATGCCGAAATACATTGAAAAATTAGATATAATAGCAGTAGAAGTTATGTTTGATGGTGAACTTAAAGTCGCTGAAACAAAGGTTTATGATAATGAAGACGGAACTAAAACCATAGAGGTACAGCTTGAAGGAACACAAACAACTTTTAATAATCCAATTGCAAAAGGTGCAACAATTGTTATTGCGGCAGATATAACTTTAGAAAAAACTACTCCAACTATGAATACAGAAATAAAAGTTATTGCTCAAAATGGTGATGAAAATAAGACAACATCAGAAAATAAAACTACCGTAAAGTATATTGCTCCTTCTGGAGTTGTAACAACAAATAGTGTAATAGGATATAACGAAAATGAAAAGCTAGAAGTTGTAAATGGAGAAGCAAAAGAGGCGTTAATACAAGCAAAATCAAATGAAAAAGAGTTAACATTTGAGATGAATATTATAAATAATTATGAAAACACATTGAGCAATGCTGTAATATTAGGAAGAACAATGTTCAAAGGAAATAGAGATGTAGATACATTACAAGATTTAGGAACAACAATGGATATTCCAATGTCATCGAAGATTACACTAAGTGGTTTGCCAAAAGAAAATGCAGAAATATATTATTCTACAAACGGAAATGCTACGAAGGATTTATCAAATGCAGAAAATGCATGGACTAAAGAAATAACCAATTATGCAGAAGTAAAATCTTATATGATTGTCTTTAAAAATTATGACATAAAATCTGGAGATGTTTTTAAGTTTTCATACAATGCAAAAGCTCCAGCTAATTTGGATTATGAGAATAAAGCATTTGAAATGTATGGAATATACTTTACAAACAATATAAGCACTGGAAAGATTGAAGATAAAGCTATTGCAACTAAAATTGGATTAAACACCGGAAAAGAGGCTGTTTTAAATGCTAAATTAGAATCAGTGCTTGGAGAAGGTGCAAGCGTAAAAGCCGGAGAACATCTTAAATATATAGTTACAATAAACAACAATGGAACAATTTCAGCAGAGGGAACAACTATTAATATAGAAATTCCAAATAACTTAGAGTACATACCAACAGAAGGCGAAAATTATAAAATAAGAACAATAATGCCATTGCAAAAATTTGAAATGCCTGAAGAACCAGATTGGGATAACATAAATTGGGATAAATCAGAAATGAGCAAAGAAGAAGCAATGGCGATGTGGAAACAACAGGCTGAACAAATGAAACAACAAATGGAAGAATATTCAAAATGGGTAGAAGAGCAAAAAGCACAAGGTGTTGAATTTGATGAAAATATAACAGAACAGAAAAAAATATTGGTAATAGAAATAGGAAACATGAAAACAAATCAAACAATAAAAAAAGAACTGGAGTTTAACACCATGCACCTTGGAAGTGATGCTGAAGACGAACAAGTAAAATTAAAAGCAACAGTTGAATATAATGAAGATATGAGAGCTGAAACAAATGAAGTAACAAACATTATAAAGATAAGTTACTTTAATGTAAATATTAATGCAAATAATGAAGAGAAAATACAAGTTGGAGATATATACGAATGTTTAATAAATATTAGTACAAATGACTTTGAAAATGATGCAACAAATGTAATATTAAAGATAAATTTACCAGAAGAAATGGAATATAAATCTGTTGCATACGAAGGCGGTACAACGCCTAATAAAGTAGTGGTAAAGGGTAATACATTACAGATAAATTTAGGAACTATTGAAAGAGGTAAAAATAGGCAATTAACACTTAAATTAAATGTAAAAGATTTGCTAAATGGAGTTTATAAAAAAGACGTTTCTATAACAGGAACCATCGAAGCAGATGGAAAAAATGCAGAAACTATACCAACATTAACAGATACAATTAATAAAATAGGAGTAAGCATTGTACAAACGTGTAATATTCCAGCAAATACAACTATTTCTGCAGCAGAAAAATATACATATACATTCACAATATCAAATCTTTCGGAAATACCTATGGAAGATGTAATATTAACGGATAAGCTACCAGATGAAGTACAACTTAAAAGTGTAGAAACAATATATTCAGATGGTACAAAGAGCACAGATGTAAGTGTAAATGAAAATGGAGAAATGGAAGTGAACTTAAGTCTTGGTGAATTAACGACAGCAAATGTAAAAGTAGAAGTAATGGCAAAATCTTTAACTAAAGATACAACAATAACAAACAAAGGAAAAATTACGCACGATAAAATTGGTGAAATAGAAAGTAATAGCATTACACATGTTGTAGAACTATTCGATAAAAACAATGTGGATCCAGATAAACCATCATACACAAAGAAAATAACCGGAACAGTCTGGATAGATAAAAACAGAAATGGTGCAAAAGATGCAGATGAAGAAAAAGTACCTAATGTTACAGCTATATTAATAGACCAAAATGGAAACATAGTAAAAAATGAAAAAAAATCAGAATGTGTTACAACAACAGATAGTGATGGAAATTACTTATTTAACAATTTATATTCAGGTACATATACGGTAGTATTTTTATATGAATCTTCTTTATACAGTGCTACAACTTATAGAAAAGATGGAGTAGACGAAAGCTTAAATTCAGATGCCATAGATAAAACTATTGTATTTGAAGGAGTCCAAAGAATTGCAGGAGTAACAGAAATAATAAAAGTTACAACATTTAATGTTTATAATATGGACTTAGGGCTAGTAGAAAATACAAAATTTGATTTAAGACTGGATAAAACTGTAAAGGTTATTACAACAAATAATGGAAAAGATGTTGCAGAACACACTTATAACAGTAAAAATGCAAAAATAGATTTTGAGACAAAATATATAACGCAATCTTCAATGGTAGTTGAGTATTCTATAACCATAACAAACGAAGGAGGAGTAGCTGGATATGCAAAGAAAATAGCAGACTACATTCCAACAGAGCTTAAATTTAATTCAGAATTAAATAAAGATTGGTATGAAGGAGCAAATGGAACCGTATATAATTCTAGTTTGGCAAATACAGTTATAAACCCAGGTGAGAGTAAAACGGTAACTCTAATATTAACTAAAAATATGAACAATGATGATTTTGGAGTATTTAGCAATTCTGCAGAAATATATGAAGCATCAAATAATAACGGATTATTAGATATAGACTCAACACCAGGAAATAAAGCAAGTAATGAAGATGATTATTCGATAGCAAATGTTATTGTAGGAGTAAAAACAGGACAAGCAGTTATATATGTAACATTGACAATGGCTGTGTTAATAATAATTGCAACAGGTGTATATGTAATAAGAAAAAAAGTATTAAAGTAAAGGAGGCAAAGAGCGAGTGAAAGAAAACATAAAAATAAATAACAAAAAGATTATAAAAACAGCTGGTATCATCTTGGTTGTTTTAGTATTAACGCTGTTCTTTGCTGAAAAGAAAACATTTGCATATGGAACATGGCAGGGAAACACTAGTAGTGGAATGCCTCAAAAGGGAGCTTTTTCGGATAGTGGTAGCCTACTACCTAATATACTTCAAAAAAGGACTTTCTCTGGAGATGCAGATACAGAATTTCCATATACAAATTGGTCAACAGAAGTAAGTGGTTCAACAATGTATGGAGCAGATTCAAATAAATCTGTAAGATTTGGAAAATACGATGCAACAAAATACTATCCAACACCATACATTAACCAAGATGTTGGAACATATTTAGATTTCCTAGCCAAAATGAAAAAATTATGTGAGGAAAGAGCAAAAAAATATTTTAGCGGATTTACATTAGCTGATTTAATTGGAGCTGTACATGGCGCATTTGGGCTAAGATATGAAAGCTGTACTCCTATTATATGGTATGATCAAATTCAAGGACCTTCAATTTACAACAATGAATTATTTAATGTAGAGATTACAAAACCAATGCTAATAACAAGGGTACAATCATCAAGTGCATCAAGTACATCAGGTTATGATTACAGCAAGTCAGAGGGTCTAACTCGAAACATAATGACATTTCGAATATTAACTAAGTTAACAAATTGGGATAAACCAGAATTAACAACCGATGGTTCAACCAATATGGGAATTCAAGATGTGTCTTATTGGAACTCTGATCCAGTATTAGGACCAAAAGTTGCTGTGATGGAAACAGAAAATAGAGCTGAAAACGGATATCAACAAGAAGGAGATACAAAAAAATACACCAATTTATCTATTGGAAGAGGAGGTGCCAATATTGCATACATACTAACTGCTATGGAAAATGCATATAGTGGAGTAACTAATTCTGTAAGAAGTAGATATAATTTAAGTGATATTCAAACAGCATATTGGGAAGCAAAGGATTTTAGCATAATAAGCTCTGCACAAGAAACTTCAAATGGAAAAGAATTGTACAAAAAGGCAAAAAGCTATCAGTCTTTTGTAAATAAAAATCTTATAAATTTCTCTGCTCAAATAGATATGTCGCAGTCACAAATTATAAGTAATAGAAACACCAACCAATATATAATAGGACCATTAACGATAAATTATCCTGAGTATGAGGATATATCATACTTAAAATCAATATACCTTAAGACAAATGAAGGTGAACCTTTAAAATCTAAAACCTTAGTATATGATGAAAATAATGATGAATTTGAAATAGAATTCATAGGAAGAACAGTTTCAGGTTCAAATGGTTTAAAGAAAAAATACCCAGCTTCTGGAAGCCAATTCTATATTAAGTTTTCAGCTTCAGATACTTTATACCCAACAAATGTTGGAATATATGCTGATGTTGAATACTTGAAAAAAGCAGAAATAGAATACAATCAATTAAGAACAAAAACTAATGTATATCAATATATTGGTCTTACGGCAAGAGCAAACGAAACAAGTTCAGACAAAAGCGACAAAAAGCTAAGACTTGCGAGAGGACAAGCATTTATAACAGTAAAATATTCGTACCAGCAATTGCATATTGGATTTTTATACGCATATACAACAACAGAATATGGTACGCTATGGCTTACAATCCATAATGACGATACATATATGATAGCTCAACCTTTTGTTCAAATGACAAAAGATCCAGTTGATACAATTGATGCTCAACCTATAGATGTTGCAATGGGTGGAAAACGTGAATACAAGGTATACCATATGGAAGCACACAAAAACAATATAACTTTACCAACGAACCCAGGGCTAGACCCTAATAAAAATCAAACAAATGTAGACCTAACAATGAAAATTGGTGGTAAAGTATGGGTAGATGGCAGTGTAGGCAAAGAGGATAAATATGATGGTAAATATGGTGATGGAGATACACCAATGTCAAATGTAAAAGTTTCACTATATGAAATACCTAAAATACCAACACCAGGCACAAAACCAAAGCCAACGCTACCACCAACAACAGATACAGATGAGCCTAAAAAACCAACAATATCTGCTCCAAGATTTTTAGTGTATAACAGAAAAACTGGAGAAACTCTATGGGGAAAAGGTGAAAACACTCAATGTGCAGTTGCTTCAATTACAAAAATGGTAACAGCATTAGTCGTAGCAGAAAGAATGAATTTGAATGATGTTGTAACAGTTAATAGAACTGCTGTAGGAGAGTATTTAAGAACAAGTACTTGGAGCCCAGAACTTCAAATAGTTGGACTAGAGGAAGGCGATAAGGTTACAGTAAGAGATTTATTAAGAGCAGTGCTTGTATATTCAGGCTGTGATGCTGCAGAAGCACTTGCAGAATATTATCCGGGTGGAAAAAACGTATTCATGAACCTAATGAATGAAAAAGTTCGCTCATTGGGTGCAACCTCAAGTCACTTTGTTACTCCTTTTGGTGTAAAACCAGAAGATAGATCTTCTGCTAAGGACTTGGCTAAAATACTAGATGCTGCAATGGATAACCCAATATTTGCAGAGTATTTTAAAGAAGGCTCAAAACAATCAATATCTATAACGATTAATAGAAATGGAACAAGCTTCCAAAGAAAGCTTAATAGTACAAACCCATTAAAAACAACACCAGGAATAGAAGGAACAAAAACAGGTCAAATTAGGGTTTCTGGCTACTGTGTAATTGCTTCATTTGTATATGAAAATGAAGAATATGCAATAGTTGTACTAGGTGGAACAACAAAAGAAAATAGAAATTTAGATGCAAGAAAACTTGCTCAATGGTTATTAGAAAAAATATTATATGAAAAGAGCAAAGAAGGAAAAACAGATTCTACTGGTGGAATAGGTACTGGTGGAACAATAGGAGGTGTAACTGAACAGTTTGATTTTATAGAAAAAGGAAGATTTGTAGAAGCAACAACCACAGATAAAAATGGTGATTATGTATTCTATAACTTGAATTCAATGTATAATTACTATGTAAAATTCACATACAATGGTCAATACTATGAGCCAACAAAGTATAACGCAAATAGAGATGACGAAAATTGGGATAACAATTCTAAGGGTATGGATGTTGCAACTCAAAGAAATGTATTCAATGCAAAATTTAGAGATATTGGTTCTGCACCAGAAAACTTACTAGAGCCGAAAGCAGAAATGCACACAAGAACAGAGTTAAAAGATCAAGGATTGATAGATGATTTTGGAAATATTGTTGGAGAAGTAAGTAAAGATGGTAAGAGAGAATCAAAAGATACATATGTAAACGAAAGTATGATGGATTCTTATACTTGTAACGGAACTAATAATATGGATTTATATCCAAATTTAGATGTTTTTGTAAATGATGAGAAGAAACATGCACTTATAGATTCAAAACAAATGATAGACTTTATTGAAAGCGATAAAGTAAAAACATTATATGCAGAACCAGACATAATGAGACATGTAAACCAAGGATTTGTGGAAAGAGAAATTGTTGATTTAGCATTGAGAAAAGATGTTTATAAAGCAACTCTTGAAATAAATGGAGAAGTTGAAGAATACAAATACGATAAAAGAAACAGTATAATTTATGAAGGCTGCTGGGATATTAAGGGAAGAAATAACGGATATTACAGCAATAATTATACAAGAGAACTTTATAGAGAAGACTACTCATTTAAAGTAGAAGATTATAGCCAATGGGGATTGTTCCAAGAAGCATTAGGACTATCTCAAGATTCAGAATTAAAAGTATTTGTAACATATAAGTTTACAATTCGTAACAGCTCATATGGAATTGCAACAGCAGTAACAGAAGTAGTAGACTATTATGACCCAGACTTTACGCCTGTTCCAGAACGTTCATATATAGGTGATAAAGATGGAAATAGTATAGGAAGTGTAACCTTAAACGAAAAGAGTAGATACTCAGAAGCAACCATGAAGAAAATGGATGGTTATAATACTATATATGTAACAGGTTCAAATATATATAGTAGTGCAGGAGATGATATTGCAAGTACAGGCTGTTTCCCTCTATCAGATCCAGATAAGAATAAAGATATATATTTCTATATAACTTTTGAAGTAAAAAAGGATTCAAGCAGAAACATACTTTTAGATGATGACACTGGAAAAGAAAACGTAGCAGAAATAAATGGTTATAAATCTTATTATGGAATAAAAGCAGTTGCTCCAAACTTTGGAAATACAAAAGCTATGGCAGAGTTTGTAAGAGGAGATATTGCAGGTATTCCAGATACAGATTCAACACCAGGTAACTTACGTGAAATCGATACTTCTAAATTTGAAGATGATACAGATAAAGCTCCAAACATTAAAATTACGTTAAACCGTCAAAATGTTAGAACAATAAAAGGTACTGTTTGGGAAGACAAGAGAACAGAAGAAGTAAATAATGCTATGGTTGGAAACGGTAAACGTGATGATAAAGAAACTGGAATAAATGGAGTAAGAGTACAACTAGTAGAATTAAGAGAAAAATCTAATGGTGATGGTGTAGATGGAACCAGATATGAATATATTTGGAAAGAGGTAAAAACCGGAGACGTAACTCAGTCCTTAACAACAGTAATACCAAGAAGAGGAAATGTTACATTCTCAGATCTAACATCAATAGGAATTGGAACTGGAGAGTATTTATTCCAAGGATTAATCCCAGGAGAATACATTGTGAGATTCATATACGGTTCAACAGATGAAACTGTATTATCTGAAAAAGCTGTTGATTATAAAACAGGAGAAATTATATCAAACCCTGTAACACAAAAACTAGGTTATAGCGGAGCAACAGCTATAAACCAGAAATCATACAATGGAAATGATTATAAATCTACATCATATCAAGTAGAATCTGAATTGTTTAATGGTGTTGGAGCATATAGAAACAACACATCAGGCTCATATAAATATAATTTTGAAGAAGCTGATGGAAAGAATCAATCAGATGCAAAAGATATAATGAAAGATATGGATTATAGTTCACTTTCAAGTATAATACAAAGCATTGGAAACTGGAGATTAAAAGTAGCTAAAAACCCATTAAATCTTGTAAATATAGACAATACAAGAGAAATAGTAGAGAAATATTCAAATGGAGATGTTACAAACGAGCTAGCAGAAATTCTAGCATCATACGAACATTTGCCAACAAGCGAAGATAAAGCAAGAGAATATTTAAATACATTTATGAATAATACTTACATGGTAGCCGAAACTGGTGTTATAAACATGAAGAGTGAGTATAACAGAGAAGAGTCAGAAACGACACCAATTGTAGGAACAGCAAATGTTGGATTTAACAACTATGATAGAGGTGGCTACTACGTATTAGAAGGCTTAGACTTTGGATTAGTTGAGAGACCAAAAGCTCAATTAAAAGTTACAAAACAAATCACAAATGTTAAAATGACTCTAGCAGATAATAGTGTACTATTTGATGCTATTGGAAGAGCAACTAACGTATTATGGGTTGGCCATACAGCACATGGAAAAGATACTTCAAATATTTACAGCACAGATAAGAACTACAAAAATAACATGATGATGAATCCAATTGTAAGAGTAAAATCTGCAAGTAAAGGTAAAGTACAGCTTACAATGGACCAAGAAGTTATGCATGGTGCTACACTTCAAGTAACATATGCAATAACAGTTGCAAATGTTGGAGAAGTAGACTACAAGGAAGATCAATTCTACTATACGGGAACAGTAGGAGACACTAGTACGATAGTAAAAACAAATCCAAGAAAGTTAATTGACTATGTTGGAACGCAATTACATGAATGGGATGATAGAGATGATAAAACGGCAACAAGAAATAATTTACAATTTAATAGTAATCAAAACCCAGAATGGCAAGTAATTACAATGGATAAAGTGTTACAAGATGGATTAGTAAATAAGGCATATGAAACAAGTATAAAGAAATATACAAAAGACCATATAATTGTAACAGAAGCCATATCTAAAGACCTTATTCCATTAATTGCAGATACTTCGGGAGCAAAAAATCAGATTGCAAATAAATTTAAAGAAGATCCAATGCATGCATTAGAAACAGTAAATGCATCACAAAGTGTGAGTGGAGTTCAATTAATATTAACTCAAATGATAACACAAGATAATACAAATGATGACAAAACTTACAACAACATGGTAGAACTTGTAACAACTAAGAATACAGTCGGAAGAAAGATGGCATACTCAGTTGTTGGTAACCAAGACCCAATAACAGAACCATGCGAAATAGACGCAGATGATTCTCAAGATGTTGTAATTTTACCACCATTTGGAAATACACCAATATTCTATGTATTAATAAGTGTAGTAGCATTCATATTAATAGCAGGTATTACTATAACAATAGTTGTATTAAAAAAGCATAAATAGAATAAATAAAATTCTAATTATTAAGATGAAAACTTGATAATTAGAATTTTTTTTGCCGAACAAGTGAAAAACCTAGGGAAATATATATAGTAGGAATAATAATAAATTAACATAAAAATATACAAACTGCAAAAAGCTTGAAATAAGCGGGAAAAATTAATTACTTTTAGAAGTAAAAATAATCATAAAAAAATAAATGATTAAAAATGTAATAAAAATTTAATAAATGTGCTAGTAATGCCTTCCGCAAGCAGGTTTCAATTGCTTTTTTATCGTAATTTAAAGATCCATTGAAAAATATGGGAAAAAATGCAATAATATAACATGAATATAAGATTACATAATTTTAAAAAAAGTTAAAAAAACATTGAAAAATAAGCAAAAATAGAGTATAATTAGTTATAGTGAATTTTTTAAGGAGGAGCAAAGATGCAACAAAAATTAATTAAAGTAATTGCGATGCTATTAACTACAACAATATTGTATGCCAATTCAGCAACAGTAGTAAGCTATGCGGCAGACAATTTTTTAAGTGCAAAAGCATTAGAAAATCAAGGAACATCAACTACAAATGAGAATGTAGAGTTTGATGTTTATTATGATGGAGGAAAACATACTGTTTCAGCAGATGTTAATGCAGAAGATACGAAATTAAATATTGCATTAAACGTAAAAAAGGCTGGATATCTAAAAGATGCAGTAGTAGACTTCTCAGACACAAACTTTAAAATTGCAAAAACAGAAGAATCTGATAACATTCAAGCAGTAGATGCAGAAAACAAAAAAATAAGCTTTAACCAAATAAACAATGGCGAGAATGTAACAGAAACAATAAACATAGCATTAGACAAAAAAGATGAAATAAGTGAAGATATGTTTGACAGAGATAATACAATAAAATTTACTGGAACATATGTAAATGCTAAAGGTGAAGAAGTTGCAGTTAAGAAAGATATAGTAGTTCACACAAGCTGGACAGCATCAACTGCAAAAGCTAAGTTGGATTATGAAATTACAAAATACATTCCATATTCAGCAAACAATGTAAGCAAGCTAATCACTCAAGGCAAAATTACATCATATGTTGAAAACAGCGTGTTACCAATAAAGAATACAAACATAGAAGTCAATGCTCCAAAAATTAATAATAAATACCCAGAAGCAGTTACAGTAGTTGCAAACTCTACAAATGCAACAAATGGAGATGCAAACGGAGATAACTTCTCTAAGAATAACTGGTCATATGATAGCACAACTGGAAAAATAACAATTACAGTAAATAACAATGCTGTAAATGGAAAAATCCAATGGGCTAAAAATACAACAGATGAATTTATAGTAACATACATATATTCATCAGATGTATATGAGGCTGTAAAAGATTCAGTTACAAGAGTTACATATGATGCAAGCTCAAGTATGAACTTATATGTACAAAGTGGAGTAAACAAAGTAAGTGCACATGTAGATGGATACGAAGATCAAACAAAGAAAATTGGAGATATAATAGAATTTACATCAGATGCAACACAAAGTGTAAGTAAAGGTTACATATATAATAACAAAAATGCAGAAGACGAAAATAAGAAAGAGACAGAATATAATACAAAATACATAGCAAATGTTTCGTATGCGGACATAATTGATGAAATAGAAATCAAACAAAACATTGACCAATTTGTAACAGCAAATGGAAATGAACAATCAACAACTGTAGGTGGAACAAATTATGCTTATGACAAGGCACTAACAATATCAAAACAAGAATTTGATAAGGTGTTAGGAGAAAATGGAGAAATAACTATTTTAAATGAAGCAGGAACAACACTTGCAACAATAAACAAGGATACAGAAGTAAAAGATAATAAAATAGTATTAAATCTAGCAACATTTAATACAAATAGCATAATGATAAAAACATCAAAGCCACAGTCAGAAGGTAATATTATATTTGAAATAACAAAGGCTTTAGCTAAAAACATTGAATATAGCACAAGTCAATTAAAGAGCTTTACACAAATAAAAACATCTGTAATAGGAACAGCAAAAAATGCTGATACAGATATTGTAAATACAGAAAGCACAAAAAATATTGATTTAACAGAACCAACACAAAAAGCAAGTATAACAACAAGTAATAACAGATTATCTACAATAGTAAAAAACGAAAATGTAGAAATAAAAGTTACATTAGAAAATGACAGCGCGGATGACACAATGTATATAAATCCATCACTAAAGCTACATTTCCAAGCAAACATAGAAACTTTAGCTGTAAAAGATTGGAATGTATATTTTGACGATGAGCTTGAGATTGATGAAGATTCAATAATGTATTATGAAAACAAAGATGGAACAAAAACACTAGAATTAAAATTAAAAGGAACACAAACAAAATATAACAATGCTGCTGCAAAAGGTGCAACAGTTGTATTAACAACAGACATTACATTAAATACATTAACACCAACAACAAATACACAAATAACAGCAGAAATAACAAATGGAGATTCAACGGTTACAAATGTAGCAACAGACGTTAAATATATTGCTCCATCAGGAGTTGTAACAACAAACTCAATGACAGGATACAATGGAGACGAAAAAATAGAAGTTATTAATGGAGAATCTCAAAAAGCCTTAATACCAACAAAAGCAGAACAAAAAGAAGTTACATTTACAATGAATGTAATAAACAATTACGAAAACACACTAGACCATGTTGTTGTATTAGGAAGAACACCATTTAAAGACAACAAAGATGTATCCACATCATTAAGTTTAGGCTCAAATATTACAATGCCACTTACATCTGGACTAACAGTAACAGGAGTAGATGCTTCAAAAGCTACAATATATTATTCAGAAAATGGAGAAGCAACAACAGACCTATCTAATTCACAAAATGGATGGACAACAAGTGTAACAGATTATACAAAAATAAAATCTTACATGATAGTGTTAAATGAAGATTATGCAATGAACAGTGGAGACACAATTACATTTACATACAAAGCAACATTACCTGCAAACTTAGATTATGATCAAGAAGTATATGAAAATTATGGAGTATTCTTCAACAATAATAAAACATCTGGAACAATTGAGGATAAAGCAATAGCAACAAAGATTGGATTAACAACAGGAAATATAGCAAAATTAGATGCAAAATTAACATCAACAATAGGTGAAGGTGCAAGTGTAAAATCTGGTGAAACATTAGAATATGAATTAACAATAAATAATATAGGAGCCCTAGATGCAAATAATGTCAAGGTGGAAATAAAATTACCACCAGAATTAAGCTTTATTCCAAATGAAGGTGATAATTATACTTTTAAAACGATTGAACCATCACTTGATGATACAGATACTCTTGACCAAAAAGATAAAGAGAATACTGAAATTAATGGAGACGACTACAATTCTTTGTTGGAACTTGCAAATAAATTAATGCAAGAAGATAATAAATATTTAGAAGATCAATATGCATCAATTTTAGTACTTGATTTAGGAAAAATTAATGCAAATTCTACAACAAAGAAAACTTTAAAATTTACTGCAAAAAGTTATGAAAATGTAAAAGTTGAGGTCAAGGCATCTGTAAGTTACGATAATGTTGAACCAATAGCAACAAATACAATATCAAATATAATAGAAAAGGTTAGTTTTAATACACAAATTGTATCGAAGTATACAAGCCGTAAAGAGGGAGAAAATTATTCTTTCCAAATCACATTACAATCGTCTCAAGATAGTTATAGTGATGAATATGGAAGTGAAGATAACAATAGAAAAAATACAGTTGTAACATTTAATTTGCCAGATGAATTAGAATATGAATCTATTCAACTTACAAAATTAAATGAAGATACAGCCCAATATGATGATATTACATCAACTACAAATGTAAAGGTAAAAGGTAAAAAAGTTACAGTAAACATCGGAGAAGTTGATGGAGGAAGAGGAAAAATTTTAACTGTAAATGCAAAGGTAGGAAAACTTTCGGATGGAGTATACAAAAAGGATGTTACTGTAACAAGCAATGTAAAAGCTGATGGAACAGAAACAGAAAATATTAAAGATATATCTGTTACTATAAATAAACCAGGAGTTAGTGTAGCACAAACCGCAAATATTCCTGAAGGAACAACAATATCAGCTGGCGAGGACTTTGTATATACATTTACGGCACAAAACTTATCAGACATATATTTAAATGATGTTGAATTTACAGATGCACTACCTAAAGAAGTTCAGTTTAAATATATAGAAGTTATATACGAAGATGGAACAATTGATAATGAAGTGGACATTAATGGAGATGGAAGCGTAAATGCAAAATTCTACTTGTTAGCAGGCCAAAAGATAACAATTAACGTTCATGTTGCTGCAAATTCAATTGATAATGATACAGATATATCTAATAAAGCAAAATTTGTGCATGAAGATATAGGAGAAGTTGAAACAAATTCTGTAGCACATGTAATTAAACATTTTGAAAAAACAGATGTAAATGTTGACCCTGATGATAACAATAAAGAAACAAGAAAAGTAATAGGAACTGTATGGATTGATACTAATAAAGACGGAGTAAAAGATGCAAATGAACAAAGAGTTTCTGGAGTTAAAGTTTTATTATTGGATAATAGCACAAGTAATATAGCAATAAGTTCAAACAACGAACAATGTATAACAACAACAGGAACCGATGGCTCATATATGTTCAACAATGTACCGCAAGGTAAATATAGTGTAATATTCTTCTACGATTCAGCAAAGTATAGTCCTACAACATATAAAAAATCTGGAGTAAGCGAAGAGCAAAATTCAGATGCAATAGATAAAACAGTAAACTATGAAGGAAAAGACCAAATAGCAGCAGTTACAGAAGAAATAGTATTATCAGATACAAACAAATTTAATATTGACTTAGGTATAGTTGAAGATGCGAAATTTGATTTGAAACTTGACAAAATAGTACAAGCTATAACAGTAAATAATGGGAAAAATACAACAGAGCATGTTTATAATAGTAAACTTGCAAAAATAGATTTCGAATCTAAATATGCAAAAACATCATCAATGGTTGTTGAATATAAATTCACAATTACAAATGAAGGTGGAATTGCAGGATATGTAAAGAAGCTAGCAGATTACTTGCCAGAAGGATTAAAGTTTAATTCAGAACTTAATAAAGACTGGTATGAAGGTAAAGATGGAGTAATATATAATGCTTCACTTGCAAATACAATAATTAATCCAGGAGAGAGTAAAGAAGTAACGCTAATATTAACAAAAAACATAAATGGTGATAACGACTTTGGATTAATAAATAACTCAGCAGAAATATATGAAACATCAAATGATTACGGTGTATTAGATATTGATTCAACACCTGGAAATAAAGCAACAAATGAAGATGACTACTCAACAGCAAATGTTTTAACATCTGTAAAAACGGGAGATGTAGTAATCTATACGACATTAATTTTAACAGTAATTGCGATAGTTGGAATAGGCTTATACATGATAAAAAAGAAAGTATTAATATAGAAAGGAGATAGTAAGATGAAGAAAAATAAAACATTAAAAAAATGTTTAATAACAACAATTGCAACAGCGACAATTTCATTAACTGCATTGTTTTCGGCAAGTAATGTTTCTTTGGCATACGGAACTTGGCAAGGAAATGAAAATAGTGGTATGCCATCACTAAGCGTTAGCCCATCTGGATTATTTCCTCAAATATTAAAACAGAGAATGTTTACAGGTGATGCGGATAATCAATTCCCATACCAAGCATGGACAACAGAAATGAGCACAGGAACAGTATACTGTAATGATGCAGGAAAAGCAGTTAGGTTTGGAGAATATGATTATAAAAGATATTATATGGATGAAGTCGGGTATACAACAAGCAATGGATATGGGTATATAGACTTTGAAAACAGAATGAAATATGTATTAAAGATGGCGGCTAGAGCTAAAGCCCTTGCAAATGGTGGCGTTATGGGAGAAGCGACAGCAACTGTCAGCAACATATCATATACTCAATTTAGAGGACCAACAGATGATCCAACAAGATGGGCTATTGAAAAAGATAAGCCAATGCTTGCATCTGCTATTATAAGTGATGGAGGATATTCGAAGTCATATGCTATAGCAAAGCAGAGAGCTGAGAAAATTATTTGGAAAATATTTGACAAACTAGGTAAATGGAAGACTCCAGAAGATACTGAAGATAAAACTACAAACCCAGAAATTAGCCAAAGTGGTTGGAACGGAGATGCTATATACGGACCTGAAGTTGTTATAATGGAAACAAAAGATAGAGCTCAAGACCATTATCAAAAAGTAGGTTCAACAGAAAAAGAGACAAATACTCAATTAGCATTTGTTTTAACAACTATGGAAAATGCCTATTCGGGAGCAACTGGATCAATACATAATAGATATTCTTTATCAGATATTCAAACAGCACACTGGAAAGTTGCTGATTTGGATGGTAATATACCAGACGGAAGACATTTAACTGCAAAGGGTTTAACATTGTATAGTAAAGCATTATCTTACCAAAATTTCTTGGATAATTATATAAATGGAAATGGCTATAAAGCCCAGATACATGGTGTAGCGAATAATTCTTATGCTTCTGGAGCTAAGAGCGAAAAACAAGATACACAAAATGCAAATACAGTAAATGATCCATTAGCAGAGGCTCAAGTAATTGTAAATCAAGCAACTAAGAGTTATATTGTTGGACCTTTAAGTGTTACATACCCATACTATGAAGATATTTCATATATGAAGGCAATATATCTAGTAACAGATAAAGGAACAGAAAATGAAAAAACATTAGTTTATGATGAAAACACAGATGATTTTGAAATAGAATTTATAGGTGAAACGAAATCTGGATCAAACGGGTTAAAGAAAAAATATCCTGCTTCTGGTGCTAAATTCTATGTAAAATTTTCAGCTGAAAAAACAAATTATCCAAAGACAGTTAACATGTATGTTGACCTTGAATATTTAGAGAAAACAACGGCTACATTTAATATTCTTGATACTAAAGCTAATGTATATCAATATATTGGATATGTAGCAAGAGGTGGCAAATACCAAATGAGAGAGGCTTTTGGTACAGGTAGAATTGATTTTACATACTATACAAGAGGACCATTTAACATTCCAATTCCTCATAGAGATAGTATTACAATAGATAGCTTTAGTTCAGTATTAGGAGTTGTATTAGTTCAACCATTTGTACAAATGAGTGTAAAACCAGTTAGATATCTACGTGCTCAACAATTAAGGGTTTCTCTTGATGGAAGCAGAACATACAATGTATATACAGCGACTGTAAGTGGAAAACCAGATAGCGAGAAGCCGGACACACCAGATACACCAGACAATGATATAGATATTCCAATTAATTTAACATTTGAGCTTGGAGGACGAGTTTGGGTAGATAACAGAGCTGGAAAAGAAAACAAATATGATGGATTATTTAATAAAGAAGTAGACACACCAATGTCAAATGTTAAAGTTTCATTATACCAAGTATCTGGATTAGATGGAAATCAATCAGGAAAATTCATTGCAGCAACAACAACAGATGATAATGGAGAATATTTATTCCAAAATCAAAATGCAATGTACCAATACTATGTAAAATTCACATATAATGGCCAATATTATCAACCAACAGTTTACAATGTAAATAGACAAGATTCAAATTGGGATAATACATCAAAAGGCTTAGATATATTGACTGAAAGAGATACATTTAATGCAAGCTTTAGAGAAATTGGTTCGGCACCAAAGAACACAGTTACAACGAACAAACCAAGTGAGATGCATACAAGAGAAGAACTTGAAAAATCAGGTAAGATTGATAAATTTGGAAACATCAATGGACAAGTAGATGACCAAGGTGAAAGAAAATCTGATGATGAGTATGTAAACCAATCTATGATGAACGCATATACATGCAATGGAACTACAAAAAAGGACTTATACCCAGGATTCCAAGTATTTGTAACAGAGGATTTCTTAAATGCAAAATCAAATACTGCACAAATATTAAAATTTGTAGCGGCACAAAAAATTGAAACATTGTATAAGAACCCAGATGTAATGCATCATATCAACTTAGGATTAGTTCTAAGAGAACAATTAGACTTAGCCTTAAGAAAAGATGTATACAAGGCAACATTAGAAATTAATGGCAAGACACAAGTATACAAATATAATAAGAGAGAAAACTTAGAAACAGATGCAGCTGGAAATTCATATTGGGAAATTAAAACAAGAATTTCTGATGGATATTATAGCTACGATTACTCAAGAGAGTTATACAGAGAAGACTATGATTACAAAGTAAATAATTATCAAATAGTAGATAATGCTACTACATTAGACAACTTAGGATTATCTGAAGATTCTGAATTGAAAGTATATGTAACATATAAATTTACAATACGTAATAGGTCAGAAAACATAGCAGCAGCTGTAACAGAGGTTGTTGATTACTACGATGCAGATTACACATATGTACAAGACCGTTCATACTTAGGCGATAATGCTGGAAATAAGATTGGAAATGTATATTTGAAAGACGCTAGTAGATATGGAGTAGAAACTCAAACTACAATAGCTGGATATAAGAACTTATATATTACAGGTGATCAAAGCTACAGTAATGCGGCAAATGATACTGTAACAAGCAATATGTTCCCATTATCAGACCCAGATAGCAACAAAGATGTATACTTCTATGTGACATTTATGGTAAATAAAGATGCTGCAAGAAACATACTTCTAGATGAAGATGCTGCAAGTGGAACAGCCAAGGGTGTTGGTAAAGAAAATATTGCAGAAATTAATGGATACAAATCATACTATGGACAAAAAGCAAAAGCTCCAAATACAGGAAATTCACAAACACAACAAGAATATAAGACTGGAGATATAGCAGGTATAGCAGATTGCAACTCTACACCAGGTAACCTAAACCCAACAGATGTACCAAAAGACGGAGTAATCAAGTATGAAAACTTCGAAAATGATACAGATAAAGCTCCAAATATTAGAATTATCTTAAACAGAGATAACTTAAGAACAGTAGAAGGAACGGTATTTGAGGATACTAGAAATGTAGATGAACAAAATGCAAGAGTCGGAGATGGACTAAAAGACAATGAAACCGGAATAAACGGTGTAAGAGTACAATTAATTGAATTAAGACAAGGAAAAGATGGAAAAACATATGAGTATATATGGAAAGAAGTTCTTTCTGGAAACACTGATTCAACAACACCAATTATAAACAACAGTGGTTTAGTACCAAATTATACAATAGACACTGCTAACGCTGATGGTAAATACAAATTTACATCATTTGCACCAGGTAATTACATTGTAAGATTTATATATGGTTCTGGTGAGAGCACAGTTCTTGGAACAACATACACAAATTATAACAATGGAAACGAAGAAGAAAATCCTGTGACAAACTTATATGCTTCACAAGAAGGATATAATAAGAAAACAGCAGGAAGTGGATATTCTGCTTCAGCTGTAAATATCGGATTAAACAAAAATTCTTACAACGGTCAAGATTACAAATCAACTTCATATCAAGTTGGTGTAAACAATGGCTCAGGAGCATACACAAACAACACAACAGGCTCATATCAATATAACTTTAGTGCAGCAGACCAAGGCCAATACTCAGATGCTAAAGATATAATGAACAAAAATGACAATGTTGTAAACATTGCACCAAATGCAGATTACTTAGTAAACTGTAACAATGCAAGAAAGAATGTTGAGGCATACTCAAATGGAGACATGACAAACCACTTAGCAGAAATATTGGCTTCTTATGAAAGCATACCAGAATATAATGGTACACAATATACCGCAGAAGAAATGAAGAACTTGTTAAATGAATTTATGAATAACACATATATGGTTGCAGAATCTGGAACAATAGATGTAAACTTCGAATATAACAGAACAGGTAATGAAGATAATGTAACAAATACATCTGGTACAGGACATAACAATATAGGTGGAAACAACTATGAAATGGCAGGTCACTATGTATTAGAAAACTTAGACTTAGGCTTAGTACAAAGACCAAAGGCACAACTTAAAGTTACAAAACAAATTACAAATGTTAAATTAACACTTGCAAACAATAGCACATTATTCGATGCATCTGCTAGAGCAACAAACGTGTTATGGGTAGATCATAAAGCACATGGACAAGATACAGATAACGTGTACAGCACAGACAAGAACTACAACAATAGTTTAATGCTAAACCCAGTAGTAAGACAAAACTCTACAAATAAAGGTAAAGTACAACTTACAATGGATGAAGAATTGATGCATGGTTCAACACTTCAAATAACATATGCTATAACAGTAGCAAACGTTGGTGAAGTTGACTATAATGAAGAACAATTCTACTACACAGGAAAAGTTGCAGATACAAGCACAATAGTAAAAACAGACCCAAGAGTTTTAGTTGACTATGTTGGAACACAAGTACATGATTACAATTCAAACGATGATAACACGTCAACAAGAAATAACTTACAATTTAACAAGGCTCAAAACCCAGATTGGAATACAATTTCAAGTGCAGACTTGTTAAACAATGGATTGTTAAATACTAGATTAACAGATAATGTTAATAAGTATACAGACGGTCACATTATAACAACAACAGCTGCTTCAAAAGGCTTAATACCAGTAATTGCAGACCAATCAAATGTAAAAGACAAGATTGCAAATGCATTCAAGAGTGACCCATTACATGCATTAGAAACAGTTAATAGTACACAAAGCGTAAGCGGAGTACAATTAATATTAACACAAATGATTACTCAAGACAGTAGCAGTGATGACAGAATATATAACAACATGACAGAACTTGTAACAACACAAAATACAGTTGGTAGAAAAATGTCATACTCAGTTGTAGGTAACCAAGACCCAACAATGGAACCACGCGAAATAGATGCAGATGATTCTCAAGAAGTAGTAATATTACCTCCATTTGGTAACACACATCTATTCTACGTATTAGGCGGAGCAATAGCTTTAATCTTAATCGCAGGAATAACAATAACATTGGTAGTATTAAAAAAGAGAAAATAATCTAAACAATAAAAATTAGAGATATGTGAAAACATGTCTCTAATTTTTTTACTATATAGAGTTGTTTGGAATTTATTTGATACGATTAATTAGTCTGACTTAAAAATTATTTTTGATATAGGAATTATAAAACGATTTAAAACTTCTTGAACCGTGAACAACAAAATGTATGTAAACTGTTTTTGAATCTTCAGAAATATCATAAACTATTCGATACTTTTTATAAATGAGTTCTCGTAAATGTTTATCTGGAAGTTTGGGAACATATCTACCTAAATATGGAGTTTTTTCCAACTCATATATGCGAGAATATATGTTTTCTGAGGTTTCATTCGCATATTTAATAGAGTCATGTGATATATATTCAAAAATAGAATCTATATCTTCATGAGCCTCATTTGACATGAAAATTTGCATATTTTTTTCTCATCTTTTCTTTAGATTCTTCAATAGACATTACTCTACCATTTTTTATATCATCTTTACTTTTTTGTAATTTCGAATGTAGATATAAAGTATAAACTGCATCGTCCCAAGTTGTATTGTCAGGTAAAGTATTGACTGTTGCAAGAATTTCTTGCTTTTCATTAATCATAAATTTCACTATCCTTTCTTAAAAAATCTAATAATAGTATAACACGAATATATTAAAAATACTATGCTTTTTTGATTTTTATTTTCAAATTCAAAACGAGAAAACAAGTGATACCATTTTTGAAAGCAAGACCTGGGTTCGCCTTTTGAGGAGTCCGAAGGAGCTTCGACTAAGAACAATGTGTCGAGGTTAAAAAAATGGTATCATTAGTTTTCTTTTTATGTACGAAACAATAGAAAGTTTTTCTAAATTTTTCATATTTTCTATTGACATAAACATACCAAAAATTGTATAATTAGTATAGTGTTGATAATATGGAATATTTTCAACAAAATTTTAATTTTATTAATCTCCAACGAGATAGCAAGGGTGGTTAATATTAATAAATTAGTAATCAAAAGTACTAAATAAAATAGGGAACATACAAAAGAACTAATTGACAAAAACAGCATAGATTGTCAATAAGTTTTTTGTTGTCTTTTTATATTATTGATAAATTATCAAAAAAGAGGAATTGCTTTAGAAAATACTAGTAAAAAGCAAGCTTAAAGGAGCAGTGAGCGAGCAATTTACAAAGTGTCTAAAAGCAAGAAGGACTTTTTTGAAATCTTATATATTTCAAATTCTGCTTTAATTTTTATTATGAGGTGAGTAACTTTGAATCTAAAAGAAGTAAAACACGAAAAATGCACAAGAAAATCTTTTTCTAAGATAGGTGATTTCGTAGAAATGCCTAACTTAATTCAAGTACAAAAAGATTCTTATAATTGGTTTATAGAGGAAGGTTTAGGCGAAGTATTAAGAGATATTTCTCCAATAGTTGACTACTCTGGAAACTTAGTACTTGAATTCTTAGACTATCACATGGAAGAAAAAACAAAGTACACAATGGAAGAAGCAAAAGAAAGAGACGCTACATATTCAACAAGATTACATGTTAAAGTTCGTCTTATCAACAAAGAGACTGGTGAAATTAAAGAGCAAGAAATCTATTTAGGTGATTTCCCAGTAATGACAGACAGTGCAACATTTATTATCAATGGAGCAGAGAGAGTAATTGTAAGCCAATTAGTTCGTTCTCCATCTTGTTACTATGCACAAGACTACGACAAAACAGGAAAGAGAATATACACATCTACTGTTATGCCTATAAGAGGTGCATGGTTAGAATATGAGACAGATGGAAATGATATTTTCTATGTAAGAGTTGATAGAACAAGAAAATTACCTGTTACATCTTTATTAAGAAGTATAGGATTTGTAACAGATGAGCAAATATTAGACCTATTTGCAAATGATCCAAAAATCAAGGCAACTCTTGATAAGGATACAATAAAAACTCAAGATGAAGCAATAATTGAAATATATAAGAAATTAAGACCAGGGGAACTTCCAACAGCTGATGCTGCTAGAAACTTATTCGATGGTTTATTCTTCGACAACAGAAGATATGACTTAGCAAAAGTAGGAAGATACAAATTTAATAAAAAATTATGCTTAGCAACTAGAATAACAGGACAAGTTGCTTATGATGATATAATAGATCCATCAACAGGTGAAGTTTTAGCAGAGAAGAATACAAAAATTACTGCTGAAGCTGCTGAAGCTATTCAAGATTCTGGAATTAATATAGTAGACGTATTAGTTGATGACCAAAAAGTAAGAGTAATAGGAAATGGAATAGTAAATATCCACAAAATGTTACCAAATGTGGATTTATCTGACCTTCACTTCAAAGAAGGAGTTAATTACAATGTATTAAAATCTATAATGGATACAACTCCAGACGAGAAATTACATGATGTAATTAAAGAAAGATACAACGAATTAGTTCCTCTAACAATCACAACAGAGGATATGATTGCATCTATCAGTTACCTATTAAATCTAGATTATGGAATAGGAAAAGTTGATGATATAGATCACTTAGGAAACAGACGTATTAGATGTGTTGGTGAGTTACTACAAAACCAATTCAGAATTGGTTTAACAAGACTTGAAAGAGTTGTTCGTGAAAGAATGACAATACAAGACTTAGACTCTGTAACACCACAAACATTAATCAATACAAAACCTATCACATCATCAATAAGAGAATTCTTTGGAAGCTCTCAATTATCACAATTCATGGATCAAACAAACCCATTATCAGAGCTTACTCATAAGAGAAGAATTTCTGCATTAGGACCTGGAGGTCTTTCTCGTGAAAGAGCTGGATTCGAGGTTCGTGATATTCACTATACTCACTATGGTAGACTATGCCCAGTTGAATCTCCAGAAGGACCAAACATTGGACTTATCTCTGCACTTTCATCATTTGCTATGATAGACGAATATGGATTTGTAGAAACACCATATAGAAAAGTTGATAAAGAAACAGGTAAATTAACAGATATAGTTGATTATATGCCTGCTGATGAAGAAGATAAATATACAATTGCACAAGCATCAGAACCAGTAGACGCAGAAGGCAGATTTGTAAACAAAATGGTAAAAGTAAGACGTAGATCTGAAATTACAGAGGTTAAGGCAAGTGAAGTAGACTATGTAGATGTTTCACCAAAACAATTAGTTTCTGTTGCTGCTGCCATGATACCTTTCTTGGAGCACGATGATGTTAAGCGTTCTCTAATGGGATCTAACATGCAACGTCAAGCAGTTCCACTTTTAATACCAGAGGCTCCAATAGTTGGAACAGGTATGGAATACAAAGCTGCACGTGATTCTGAAACAACAGTAACTGCTAAAAATGAAGGTATTGTTGAAAAGGTTACAGCTGACGAAGTACAAGTAAGAAATAAGAAAAATGAGATAGACCATTACAGACTACGTAAATTCAAGAGAACAAATGGTGGTACATGTATTAACCAAAGACCAGTTGTTCAAAAGGGTGAAGTAGTTAAAGCTGGAGACATCCTAGCAGATGGACCAGCTACAAAGAATGGTGAAATGGCATTAGGAAGAAACGTAATTATAGCATTCTCTACATGGGAAGGTTACAACTACGAGGACGCCGTATTAATAAGCGAAAGACTTGTTAAAGAAGATGTGTACACATCAATCCACATCGAAGAATATGATTGTGAATGCCGTGATACAAAATTAGGTCCAGAGGAAATTACAAGGGATATTCCAAATGTTGGTGACGACGTATTAAAAGACCTTGATGAAAACGGTATTATAAGAATAGGTGCAGAAGTAAGACCTGGAGATATATTAGTTGGTAAAGTTACTCCAAAGGGAGAAACAGAGCTAACAGCAGAAGAAAGATTACTTCGTGCAATATTTGGTGAAAAATCTAGAGAAGTTAGAGATACATCACTTCGTGTACCACACGGAGAAGCTGGAACAATAGTAGATATCAAGATATTTACTAGAGAAAATTCAGAAGAACTAGCTCCTGGAGTAAACCAAGTAATTAGATGTTATATAGCAACAAAGAGAAAAATATCAGTTGGTGATAAAATGGCTGGACGTCATGGTAACAAAGGTGTTATTTCAAGAATATTACCAGAAGAAGATTTACCATTCTTACCAGATGGTACACCAGTAGATATAGTTCTTAACCCAATGGGTATACCTTCTCGTATGAACTTAGGACAGGTTCTTGAAGTTCACTTAGGTATGGCTGCTCGTGCATTAGGCTGGAAAGTCGCAACACCAGTATTCGATGGTGCAAAAGACTATGAAATTGAAGACTTGCTAGAAGAAGCAGGACTACGTCGTGATGGAAAAACAATTCTATACGATGGAAGAACTGGAGAGCAATTCATTAAACCAATTACAGTTGGTGTTATGTATATGATGAAACTACACCACTTAGTTGATGATAAGATACATGCTCGTTCAACAGGACCTTACTCATTAGTTACACAACAACCTTTAGGTGGTAAAGCACAATTCGGTGGACAGCGTTTCGGAGAAATGGAAGTTTGGGCATTAGAGGCATATGGTGCTGCATACTCACTACAAGAAATGTTAACTGTTAAATCAGATGATGTTGTAGGACGTGTTAAAACATATGAAGCTATTGTCAAAGGGGAAAACATTCCAGAGCCAGGCGTTCCAGAAGGATTCAAAGTTCTTGTAAAAGAATTAGAAGCTTTAGGCTTAGACATAAGATTGTATACACATGATAACAAGGAAGTTGAGCTTAAAGAAGATATAGACGATTCTACAAGCTTTAGTAATATAGAAAATAAATCTCTACATGAAGAAAATGTTGTAGATGAAAATGAATTATCAGATGGATACACAGAAGAATCATCAGATGACGAAGATTCTGAAGATGACAAATTATTTGATGACCTAGATGATGAAAACGATGACATCATACTAGATGATGATTCAAGCATCTTAGAAGATGAAGATTTTAATGATGACGATGAGTAAAACTAAATAGGTACTTTTAATTCCAAGGGGGAAAAAATAGTGGATGAATTAGAAAATTTTGATAAAATGAAAATTGGCATAGCATCTGATGAGAAAATAAGAGAATGGTCACATGGAGAAGTTAAAAAACCAGAGACTATCAATTATAGAACATTAAAACCAGAAAAAGATGGTCTATTCTGTGAAAGAATATTTGGACCAACAAAAGACTGGGAGTGCCATTGTGGTAAGTACAAAAGAGTAAGATATAAGGGAATAGTTTGCGACAGATGTGGCGTTGAAGTTACAAAATCTAAAGTAAGAAGAGAGAGAATGGGGCACATAGAGCTTGCTGCCCCAGTAGCTCACATCTGGTATTTCAAAGGAATACCAAGCAGAATAGCTTTAATGTTAGATGTTTCACCTAAAGCCTTAGAGAAAGTTATATATTTTGCATCATATATAGTAACTGATAAAGGTACATCAACATTAACAAAAGGACAAATACTTTCTGAGAAAGAATTTGTAGAGGCTCAAGAAAAATTTGGTAGAGACTCATTCAAAGCAGAAATGGGTGCAGAACCAATAAGAAAATTACTATCAGAAATTGATGTTGATAAATTATCAGAGAAATTAAAGAAAGAACTTGAAAAGGCTAGCGAACAAAAAAGAGCCAAATTGGTAAAAAGATTAGATACAGTTGAATCATTCAAACTTTCAAACAATAGACCAGAATGGATGATAATGCAAGTTGTACCAGTTATACCACCAGATTTAAGACCAATGGTTCAATTAGACGGTGGAAGATTTGCAACATCAGACTTAAATGATTTATATAGAAGAGTTATAAACAGAAATAACAGATTAAAGAGATTACTAGAACTCGGAGCTCCAGAAATAATCGTTAGAAACGAAAAGAGAATGCTTCAAGAATCAGTAGATGCTTTAATAGATAATGGAAGACGTGGAAGACCTGTTACAGGTGCTGGAAACAGACCACTTAAATCATTATCAGACATGTTAAAAGGTAAACAAGGTAGATTCAGACAAAACTTACTAGGAAAACGTGTTGACTATTCAGGACGTTCAGTTATAGTTGTTGGACCAGAACTTAAAATTTACCAATGTGGTGTTCCAAAAGAAATGGCAGTAGAATTATTCAAACCATTTGTAATGAAAGAACTAGTTAGCCGTGGAATAGCACACAACATAAAAAATGCAAAGAGAATGGTAGAAAGATTACGCCCAGAAGTTTGGGATATATTAGAGGATGTTATTAAAGACCACCCAGTATTATTAAACCGTGCTCCTACATTACACAGACTTGGTATTCAAGCATTTGAGCCAGTACTTGTTGAAGGTAGAGCAATAAAACTTCACCCATTAGTTTGTACAGCGTTCAATGCTGACTTCGATGGTGACCAGATGGCTATTCACTTACCATTATCACCAGAAGCACAAGCAGAAGCAAGATACTTAATGCTTTCAGAAAACAACTTGTTAAAACCACAAGATGGTAAGCCAGTAACAACTCCTACACAGGATATGATTCTAGGAAGTTACTTCTTAACAATGGATGTTGATGGAGAAAAAGGCGAAGGAACATACTTCTCATCTCCAGAAGAAGCAATAATGTCACTTGCAAACAACGATGTAACAATGCACTCTAAGATTTTCGTAAGAAGAACTAAGATTGTAGACGGTGTAGAAAAACATGCAAAAGTTGCTACAACACCAGGTAAGATAATATTCAATAGAGGAATTCCTCAAGATTTAGGATTTATTGATAGAAGTAAGCCAGAAAACGAATTTGAATATGAAATAAATGGAGTAGTATCAAAGAAAAACCTAGGAAAGATTATAGGAAAATGTATTTCTGTACATGGTCTAAGCAGAACAGCAGAATTACTAGACTATATTAAATCTACAGGTTACAAATATTCTACATTAGGTGCTGTAACAGTATCTATAGATGATGTTAAGGTACCACCACAGAAAAAGGAAATAATTGCAAAAGCTCAAGCAGATGTTGATAACATATTAAAACAATATGGACGTGGATTAATTACAGATGATGAGAGATACAGCGAAGTAATTAAGATTTGGGAAAAAGCTACTGATGATGTTAAAAATGCAATGAGAGACAACTTCAGTAAAGAAAACCCAATGTTCATGATGTCAGACTCTGGAGCCAGAGGTAACTTAGACCAGTTAAAGCAAATTGCTGGTATGCGTGGACTTATGGCTAGTACAACTGGTAAAACAGTTGAAATCCCAATCAAATCATCATTCAGAGAGGGACTTGACGCATTAGAGTACTTCATTTCTGCACACGGTGCTCGTAAAGGACTTTCAGATACAGCTTTAAGAACAGCAGACTCTGGATACTTGACAAGAAGATTGGTTGATGTATCACAAGACATAATCGTAAGAGAAGATGATTGTGGTTCAACAGATGGACTTGAAGTATATGATATAAAAGATGGAAACCAAGTAATCGAAAAAATGCAAGAAAGATTATTAGGTAGATATCCATTAGACGATATCAAAAATCCAACTACTGGAGAAATAATAGTAGACAAAAATACTCTAATTACAGAAGAATTAGCAGATAAGATAGTAGATGCAGGAATTACACATGTTAAAGTACGTAGTGTATTCGGATGTAGAACAGAACACGGAGTTTGTGCTAAGTGCTATGGTATGGGATTGGCATCTAGAAAAGAAGTTGATATAGGAGACACAGTTGGTATAATCGCAGCTCAATCAATTGGTGAGCCTGGTACACAGCTTACAATGCGTACTATTCACTCTGGTGGTGTTGCCGGTGTTGCCGACATTACACAAGGTCTTCCTAGAGTTGAGGAGCTTTTCGAAGCTCGTAAACCAAAGGGTGTTGCTATAATTACAGAAATCGCTGGAAAAGTTTCTATAAGAGACGAAAAGAAGAGAAAAGAAGTAACTGTAACATCAAACGATGATAGCAGAACATACTTAATACCTTTCGGATCTAAACTAAAAGTTAGAGAAGGAGATGTTCTAGAAGCCGGAGACCAAATAACAGAAGGTTCTAAAAACCCAGCAGAAGTACTTGCAATTAGCGGACCACAAGGTGTATTCGAATACATCATTGCCGAAGTTCAAAAAGTTTATAGAAACCAAGGTGTTGATATCAACGACAAACACATCGAACTTATTGCAAGACAAATGTTAAAGAAAGTTAGAGTTGAAGACAATGGAGATACAGACATGTTTGCAGGTTCTTTAGTAGACATGTATGAATTCGAAGACAAAAACAAGTTAGCCGAAGAGCAAGGATTAAGACCTGCAACAGGTAAACGTGTATTACTTGGAATAACAAAAGCTTCACTTGCAACAGATAGTTTCTTATCTGCAGCATCATTCCAAGAGACAACAAGAGTATTAACAGAAGCTGCAATAAAAGGCAAAACAGACGAATTAATAGGATTAAAAGAAAATGTTATCATTGGTAAGTTAATCCCAGCCGGAACTGGTATGAAGAGATACAAGAAAATAAGAATAAACACAGAAGAACCAGAAAACACAGAAGTATCAGTAGCACCAGACGGAGAAAAAATGCCAGAAGATACAGAGGCAGATGCTGTAGAAGATGTTGTTGACGATACAGATGATGTAGAAAATACAACAGAAAATGAAGAATAATATTTTAGAAGAAGGACGTCGCCCAATGGGGACGCCCTTTTTTGGGGGCAAAAAAAATTAGTTAGAAAAATAAAAAAATTACTATACGAAGTTAGAGGCACAGGTTCAAAAAGAAACACGATTTCCCCTAACATCAGATTATGTTTTTAAAAGAATATTTGCAAGAGAGGAAAATAATTGTAAGCGCTCAATTGAAAAAATAGCAGACATTGTAGAATTAAGCACTGAGAAAGTAAAAAAGATTATAGGCTAAATTAATTTGAACTGTTATTAAATCATGCCATTATGAATATATTAAAAATAATTAATATTTTCATAGGAGATTTTTATGTTTGTAATTAATAAAAAAAGAATAATATTTTTAACACTTGCAATATTTTTGCCTATTGGTATGTTTGTGCTTCAAACAGCAAGTAATATAAATACAAACAAAACTGTTGCAACAATGGCTACTCCTGTAAGTAGTAAAACTATAATTGTAGATGCAGGCCATGGTGGCGAAGATGGCGGAGCCGTGAGCGATAATGGTGTTAGTGAAGCAGAAATTAATTTAAAAATTGGACTGAAATTACAGCAATTATTAGAACAAAGTGGCTCTAATGTTGTACTTACAAGGTCGGACAATAATGCGATTTATGATATAGATAAGAAAACTTTAAGAGAAAAGAAAAATTCAGACATAAGAAACAGAGTTAGAATTGGAAACAATTCATCAGCAGATATATTTGTTAGCATACATTTAAACAAAATACCAGAAAATCAATATTATGGCTGGCAAACTTTTTTTAAAGATGGTAATGAAGATGGAAAGAGACTAGCCAATTGTATACAGAACAATCTAAATGAAACAATACAAAAGGAAAATAAGAGAACGCCACTAAAAATTAACAACGTGTATATCATAAAACATGTAGAAATACCAACTGTTATTGTAGAATGTGGTTTTTTATCAAATCCTGAAGAGGAAAAACAATTACAACAGGAAGAATACCAAACTAAGCTTGCATGGGGGATATATAATGGAATAATGGAGTATTTTTAGGTTATAAAAACATTATGAAATTTTGTCTATAATCAGTACTTGAAAAAATGTGAGTCATATTTAATATAAAATCTGCAGAAAAGTGTTGAAAAATTTTATCTTGTATGGTATTCTCAATTTAGAAAATAAATGAAGGGAGGACTTTAATATGTATGATTCTACATACGCTGATATGACAACATTTGCTTCAGTAGCTACTATTGCATCTTTAATAAGTACATATAGCATGATTTTTGTAGCTTTTTATGTACTTATAATTGTTGCACAATGGAAAATATTTGTTAAAGCTGGTCAAGAAGGATGGAAAGCATTAATTCCAATATATAATGTAGTTGTTCTATACAAAATAATAGGACTTTCACCATGGTTATTGTTATTATATTTATTATCAGCTATACCAGTTATTGGCTGGATTATAACACTTGCTTTATCAATAGTTTCTATGGTAAAACTAGGCAAGGCATTTAATCAATCAACAGCATTTATATTTGGACTTTTACTATTAAGCCCAATATTCCAAATGATACTTGGATTTGGAAAAGCTGAATATGTTGGAAATTCAAATAATGATACAACAAATACATCAGTACAATAATATAATAAAAATTATCCACCTAAAAGGAAAAAATGTGTAAAACATTTTCCAATAGGTGTTTTTTTGTGCTTTAAAAGCTAGTATTCCCTAGAAAAATAAGAAAAATGGTCTAAAAATGTAACATAAATGTAATAAATTTTAGCAAACACAATATCCGTATGCAAATATGGCACAAAGCTAGAAATACCAACATTTTCCGCATTGAAAGACTTTTAGTTATTTACTATAATATATATAAATATAAAAAGTATAAATGTATGAAATAAAAGAAATTTACAATTTTTAACCAAATTTGTACCAAGAAGGGAGAGCAAGAATAAAAATGAGAAGAAAGGGAGTAAGAATTCTAGCAATATTTATATTGATTTGCATTAATATTAGCATTTTTTCTAGAGTAAATGCTGATACTATTAATGTTGCGCTAGAGAGTGAAGAATATGCGATTTCACAAAAAAGCTTAACAATAAGCAGAATTATACCTAAAACAGATATTGAAGAATTCAAGCAACAATTTAATTTGGAGAAAGAAAAAGTTCATGTTTATGCCAAGAATGGTACTACTGAGATGAAAAATGGAGTTATTGGAACTGGAATGAAAATTCGTTTTGATAACATAGAGAATGAGTATACTGCATGTGTTATTGGAGATATAAATAGTGATGGAGAAATTTCTCAGTATGAAATAAGTAAAGCAATAAAACATGTTGTTGGACTTGAAGCTCACCAATTATCTGGGATAAATGCAACAGCAATAGATGTTGACGGAGACGGAGAGATTACACAAAAAGATGTTAGTATTTTAATAAAATATGTTGTTTATGGAAAATTGGATATTGATGGGAAAAAGACCCCAACAGCTCCAATTATAAGTGTTTTATCTGGAGAACAAGGAAAAAATAATTGGTATACTTCTGGTGTTGAATTGCAAATAAACAAACCTGAGAAATCTCCTGTAAAAATTGAATATATGGTATTAGAGATTACTGGAACAGAAAACATTCAAGAAACACAAATTGACGATGATAAAAAGATAACAATTCAACAAGATGGAACATATGAAGTAAAAGCTTATAGTGTTTCTGTAATTGGAACAAAATCTGAGATTGCAACATTGACTGTAAAAATTAATAAAACTTCACCAATAAATGCTGAAATAGTGGCAACACTTGGAAGTGAAGATGGAACAGAATACATATTTGGAGAAACAGCTAAACAAAATATATATGTTAAGGAAAGGAAAGAAATTGGAAACAAAGTAACAATTGAAGCACAAGGGGCAAATGAGCTTAAAGCAGGAACAAGTTTACCGATTGTGTTGGAAAACGAGGGAAAAACAAAATTAATTGTTTCAACCGAGAATGAAGCAGGTTTAGTAACAAAAAGAGAATATACTGCCATTATAGATAAACAAATAAAAAGACCAGGAAGTTTAACTTTGAAATTAAACGATGCAAATGGAAATGAATATAAATCTAATACTTGGACAAACAAAAATGTTTATATGGAAGTTGTACAAGGTGGTCAAAATATAGTAACAACGTTTAAGGTTGATGGAACAGTAGCCATTGAAGAAAGGTCTGAACCACTAACAATTACTCAAGAAGGATTATACACAATTACGGTTATAAATAGAGATGATGTGGGAAATGAAAGTGAAACATCATTTAAAGTAAAAATTGATAAAACAGCTCCAGTTGCACCAGTATTACAAATTGTAAAAGGCGAAAAAGACCAAGAAGATAATGAATGGTATAAGGGAGATGTAAATCTAAAAATAATAGAATCTACAGAAGATGAAGGTGGCTCAGGTGTTAGTCACGCAACATATGAAGTAAGTGGTACAGCAAATGTACCAGAAACTAGGACAAATGGACAAGAGATGTCGATTGTAAATGAAGGAATTTATACAATTACAATATATGAATATGATGTAGCAGGTAATAAATCAGAAGGAGCTACACAGGTTATAAAAATAGATAAAACGACTCCTCAAAATATAAAATTAGTGGCAAGTCAAATAACAGGAAAAACGTTCCACATACAAGCTTCATCAGAGGAGAATTTATCAGGAACAGCAAAATATCAATTATATATAGATGAAAAATTATATAAAGAGTTAAATTCTAGTGAAAATACTGCAGATTTTGATGTAATAGAACAAAGCTCAAAAATACATCAGGTATCTATAATTATTTATGATGTGGCAGGAAATGCAAATATAGAAACAATACAAGTTAATATGGGGCGTTTAAATACAAGCGAAATTGATCATATTGAATTTGAGATAAATAGTTTTACACGTACGAATAATGGAAGTACAGTTGCAAATGGTGCAGACTTCTTAATTTCAGATACAAGTTTGTCAGATGCCTCTAAATTCATACAAGTAAATTCTGCAACAACTAATGTAAAAGGAACTATAACTGGTAATATTAAATTAGTAAGAAAAGATGGAGAAGTTGTAAATGTATTGGAATACTTTCCAGAGGGATTAAAAATAGAAGTTTCTCAATATTCAAACGGAAGTGGAACGGTATGGCAACATAATGCAAACATAAATATGCTAAATAGTACAAATTCTAACCAAGGAAAAGAAGAGGGGCAGTCATATAGTTCAACAGTGGATGTATCTAATAAACAGAATAATGATAACAAATTTGAAATATCTGATGAAAAACAAAAAGGAACAAAAACATATACAAGATTTATTATAAAAAGTGTTACTTTAAATGATAAAAATATACCATTTAGAATAACAAGTAATGTAATATAAAATTAATGAAAGGAGAAAGATATGAATAAACATAAGATATTATATAAATTAATAGCAATGTTTACAATTGTTATTCTCCTTAATGCTATTAATATTAACACGACTAAAGCCATAACTATGAATGCATATCCAATGACAGATTCAAACTTTAACATATGGGGCGACAGTGTTCAAACGACATATAGTGATAAAGGATATTTTTCGGTGTTAAATGTTAATGGAACTGAAGCTAATATAAAAAATTGCTCTGGTTCATTAAATGGAGTAAGTGTTCAAACAAAACTATCATATATAAGTAATGGAAATTATGTAAAAATCTCATTTGAAGCAACAAATACATCTGGTTCTGCAAAAACAATAGGAATTGCAACCTATGCAGATATTCAGATTGCAAATAATGATTATGCGCCTATTACAAATTTAAGTGATAACAGGGGTTTTACCATGACAGATGAAACCAAATATACTTTTACTTTTTTGGGAAGAAATTCATATGGTGTAACAGATGTTGATACATATTGGTTTGGACAATATCAAATAAGAGAAGAAAATAAATGGAATAATTCACAGACTTTTGATTATGGAAGTGAGTCTGAAAGAAAAGGAGATTCAGGGATGGCCTTTTCTTGGAAAAATAGAACTATTCAAAACGGAGAAAAACTTATCTTTTCAGTAGCTATTGGTATTGGAACGTTAAATACACCACCTACAATAAGAGTAACTAGTCAATTAAAAAATAGTTATTATCAAGGGGAAGTAGTTGATGTACAAGGCTATGTGAACGACATTGATAATGGAGACATTGTAACAGTAAAATATGCCATAGATGGTGGAGAGGAAATGGTTATTGCCAATAATCTGAGACCAAATGGTAGTGAAAAATATTTTCATACATCATTTTCTATTCCAAATAATATATCGAATGGAAAGCATTTCTTTCAGGTATGGGCAGCAGATAGCTGCGGTAATATGTCAGTACCAGTAACTGTATATTTCAATGTTAATAAAGATGTAACGGCACCTACAGGTACACATTCAATAAATCCTACTAATTGGACTAATGGAGATGTAACTATTACATTAAATACGACTGATGATATGAGTGGTGTGAAAAGGATTAAAAAGCCAGATGGAAGTTATACTTATAGTGTATCAACTATATATGTAGTACCAGCTAATGGCTCATATACATTTGTATTAGAAGATAATGTTGGAAATACAAGAAATTATACTGTAACAATAAATAATATAGACAAAACAGCACCAACAGGAAGTTTGAGTCATAGCCCAACAAATTGGGTAAACACAGATGTGAAAATACATTGGAGTGTGGCAGATGCAAATAGTGGAGTTAAACAAATAAAGTTACCAGATGGAACAATAAAAACAACAGCAACAGGAGATTACACAGTATCACAAAATGGAACATATACATTTGTAGTATATGATGTAGCAGGAAATACATTAACATTACAAGAAACAGTAACAAATATTGATAAAACACCGCCAACGGGAAGCTTGAGCCATAATCCAACTGACTGGGTAATAGACTATGTAAAAATACATTGGACTGCATCGGACTCACAAAGTGGATTTAATAGAGTTGTATTGCCAGATGGTACATCAACTACAAATGCGAGTGGAGATTTCACTGTTACAGATAATGGAACATATACATTTACATTATATGATAATGTTGGAAATAGCAAAATTTTGACAGAAAATATAAATAATATTGACAAAATAATGCCAGAAGGAGTATTATCATTACAAGAGAATAGACTTACAGATGAAAAAATAAAAATTTCTTGGAAAGCATTTGACCTACAGAGTGGATTTTCAAAAATATTATTGCCAGATTCAACATTTTCAACAAATGCAACAGGAGAATTTACTGTTTCACAAATGGGAGATTATTCATTTGTTATTTACGATAAAGTTGGAAACACGAGAGAACTTAGTATAAATGTAAGTAATGTGGATATGATAAATCCAATTTTAGAAGTAACTCAAGATACTGATAAATGGACAAATGGAGAAATTACATTAAATTGGAAAGCCGATGATTATCAAAGTGGATTGCAAAATGTAATTTTACCAAGTTCTGAAAACGTAACAGATAAACAAGGCAGTTATATAGTAACTGAAAATGGAAATTATATATTTTTAGCATATGATAAAATAGGGAATGGAATTTTAGTAGAACACCAAGTTACAAATATAGATAAAATTAATCCAAATTTAGACTTAACAGTTGACTCAGCAGATGATGGAGGAATACAGATTTCATGGGTATCTTCTGATGAACAGAGTGGAATTTCGAATATTACATTACCAGATGGCAAGAGGGTTACAAACTCGAGTGGAAGCATAGAAATATATGAAAACGGAGTTTACAGCTTTATTGCATATGATAATGCAGGAAATGCAACAGTAAAAGATGTAACTATAGATAGTATAAATAATGGAAGCGAAATAAAACTTGTATTGTACAAAGAAGCCATAGACTCTACACATTGGAGAATAAAATGGCAAATTACAGAAGGCAAAGATAAATTTGCATACATAGTACTTCCAAATGGTACATTTAGTTATGAGCCGGAAGGAAGCCATATTGTAACAGGAGGAAATGCTGAATACACATTTTTAGCATATGATAAAAAAGGCAATGAGAATATTGGAACAATAGCTGTAAGTTATTAAATAAATTTGCCTAAAAGGAGGAATAAAAGAAAAAATGCGTAAATCTAAAATTATTTTAAGCTTATTAATTATATCATTATTAACCAGCAAGACATGGGCTGTTAAAGCTGCAACATCTGGTACAGACGAGAATGAAATAAATACTAAAATTTCTACTCAAGCAGATGAGCAAGCAGGAGAAACAGATACTACTGAAAGAAGTTTAGTATTTACACCAACACCTAGTTCTACAAAATTAAATGAAGGTGAAGAAATTACTATTACACTTGAGTTATCAAATATAAAAATGGGACAAGATGGAATAAATACATTTGGTGGAAAACTTGAATATGATGAAAATGTATTTGAAAAAATTACCTCAGATGATATATCTTCACAAAACAACTGGTCAATAGCTTATAATGATGAAGAAACAGCAAAAAAAGGAACATTTTTAGCAACAATAAATACTGGAACAAGCAAAAATCAAGTAATAGGAATTATCAAATTAAAAGTAAAAACAAACTTAAAAAGTCAAGATACAGAAATTAAATTTACAAGCTTATCATCTGTTGCAGAAGATACTGTAAAATTAGATGATCAAACATTAAAATTTTCTGTAACTGGGACAGTAGTTCCTGACGATGACAAAAAGGATGACGACAAGAAAGATGATGACAACAAAAAAGACGACAAAAATAACACAGTAGAAAATACAATCGTAATTGGAAATGTTACTAATGACATAGAAGTAGTTGAAAATACTATAACAGTAGACAATACACAAAGTAATACAAAATTACCTCAAACAGGAGAATTAGATGTAGTAATAGCAGTGCTTGCACTTGGATTAATTGCAGTAGTATCGTATATACAAATAAAGAGAAATAGAGATTTATAGTAAAAATAGAATAAACTATCCACTTTTTGGAGAAAATATGTGTAAAACATATTCCAAGGAGTGGATTTTTTTGAAGGAAAAAAAGAAATTAAATATTAAAGGAACCGTTTTAGATAGATACCAATTGGAGCAATATTTAGAAAAAATTGCTTCTGACCATATTTTAACCGAAAAATCGGCGAAGGATACGTATCCAATTCCAAGACTTAAAGAAAATTTTTTTGTTATTAAAGAAATTTATAAATTATTGAATGAACAAATAAAGCAGGGAATACCAATACATCCAGCAGGAGAGTGGATTCTAGATAATTTATATGTAATAGAAGAAATTGTAAAAAATATAAGTAAAGAGTTAACGTTAAAGAAATATACAGATTTTCTGGGACTTGCAAATGGTAGGTTCAAGGGCTTTGCACGTGTTTATGTGCTTGCAACAGAAATGGTAGCTTATACTGATGGGAAGATAAATTCAGAAAATTTAGAATATATGTTACAAGCATATCAAACTAAAAAAACTCTAAGCATGAATGAAATCTGGAATATTGGATTGTTCATTCAGATTGCATTAATAGAAAATATAAGAGAAATTTGTGAAACAATTTACATGTCTCAAATGCAAAAGAGCAGAGTAGAAGAGATTATATGCAAGTATTTTGGAGAGGAAAAGAAAAAAAGTAGAACTGTAATATTACCTAAAATTATGCTTATAGAGAATGGGCAAGTAAAAAATGCGTTCATAGAGTATATGTCATATAGACTAAAAAAGATGGGAAGCAAGGCATATGCGTATCTAAATATTTTGGAAGATGAAGTTGCAAAAACAGGCAGCGATATCTACGAGGTTGTAAAAAAAGAGCATTTTGATATTGCAGTAAAGAAAGTATCTGTTGGAAATTGTATATTGACTCTTAAGGCAATTTCGAGAATTAATTTCTTGGAAATATTCGAAAAGATAAATAGGGTAGAGGATATTCTAAAACAAGACCCAGCAAAGCAGTATGAGAAAATGGATAGTACTACTAAAAGCTATTACAGAAATGCAATACAGGAGATTTCTAAAAAGACTAAAATTTCAGAAATTTATATTGCGAAGAAGTGCTTGGAGTTAAGTTTACAGGCTAGTGAGAAACCAGAAGCAAACGAAAAGAGCATGCATATTGGGTTTTACTTAATTTCTGATGGAAAAGAAACTTTATTGAATAGCCTGCTAGAAAAGAAGATTACACTAAAATCAAATGAAGAAAAGGCAAAAATCTATATAGAAACAGTATGGGGAGTTTCTTTGCTGTTGACACTTATTTTGAGCATTAATTTTTATTATATGTTATGGTACAAGAGCTTTGGAGACGTTACTCGTAATTTTATAGGAAATATTCAAATATTAGTTAAAGTATTACTTTCAATAATTCTAGCATTGGTTTCAATATTGCCAATAGAAAATATTGTTTCTAAGATTATTCAATATGTGCTAAGTAAAGTGATAAAACCAAAGCTTATTCCGAAAATTGATTTTCAAAACGGAATTCCAGAGAATTGCAGCACAATGGTGGTAATTCCTACGATAGTAAAGAGCAAAGAAAAAGTTAAAGAATTAATGAAAAAATTAGAGGTTTATTATATTGCAAACAAGAGCAAAAATTTGTACTTTACTTTGCTGGGAGACTGTAGTTCTGGAAACAAGGAAATAGAAGAGTTTGATGAAGAAGTTATAAGAGAAGGAATAGAGCAATCAAAAAGGCTAAACGAAAAATATGGTAACATTTTCAATTTTGTATATAGAAAAAGAATTTGGAATTCTAATGAAGAGTGTTACATGGGATGGGAACGTAAAAGAGGCTTATTAAACCAATTAAATGAATATTTGCTCGGGAATATTGCAAATCCTTTTAGGGCTAATACTATAGATATCTCACAAATAAAAAAAGTAAAATACATTATAACATTGGACTCAGATACTGATTTAACATTGAAATCTGGATTAGAGCTTGTTGGAGCAATGGCTCATATTTTAAATAAACCAGAAGTAAATGAGAGAGGAGATCTAGTAATTTCAGGGCATGCACTAATGCAACCACGTGTTGGAGTTGGACTAGTAGAGAGCAGAAAGAGCATATTTACTCAAGTATATGCAGGCGAAGGAGGGACAGACTCATATACAAATGTAATTTCAAATTTGTATCAAGACAATTTTGATGAAGGAATTTTTACTGGAAAAGGAATTTACGATTTATCTATATTTTCGAAAGTGCTTGCAAATGAGATTAAAGAAAATACGGTTTTGAGCCACGACTTATTAGAAGGAAGCTATTTAAGATGTGCACTAACATCAGACATAATGCTTATGGATGGCTATCCATCAAGCTATATAAGTTTTAGAACGAGGCTATATAGATGGATTAGAGGCGACTATCAAATATTACCATGGCTTGGAAAAACAATAGAAAATAAAAAAGGCGAGATAAAACAAAATCCATTAAAATTGCTTAGTAAATATAAAATATTTAGCAATATAGTAAGAAGTAAACAAGAAAGTAGTGTACTAGCAATGCTAGTATTTTCGGCGGTTATAGCAACTGTATTAAAAATAAACATGTGTGGAATAATTGTGCTTGCACTGATATCTTCTCTAATTCCAACTATACTAGATATTATAAATGGAATCATTAGTAAAAAAGATGGAAACATTAAGACTAAAAGGTTTGTAAAAACAATAGATGGTTTAAAGGCTAGTGTTTATAGAGGAATTTTAGACATTGGGTTAATTCCAGACAAGGCATGGATAACCACAAAGGCAGAAACCAAAACAATATACAGAATGACTAAAAGCAAGAAACATCTCTTAGAGTGGATTACATCAGAAGAAGCTGAACGAACGGCTAAAACAGATGTATTTTCATATTACAAGAATATGAGTGCAAACACTCTGTTTGGAATATTAGGAATTGCTGTTGCAATATTAGTACAAAGCTTAAATGTTGGCATTGCAAATTTTGCGCTAATAATAGGTTTGTATTGGCTTTTAACTCCAGCTTTAATGTGCAAAATTAGCAAGGCAAATAAAGAAATAAAAGCTGTAGAAAAAATAGATGAAAGCGAAAAAAAATACTTGCAAGAAGTTGCATATAGAACATGGCTATATTTTAAGGAAAACCTAACACAAAAGTCAAACTTCTTGCCACCAGACAATTATCAAGAAGATAGAAAACCAAAAGTGGTAATGAGAACATCTTCAACCAATATCGGGCTTGCACTGCTTGCTGTAATGGCTTCATATGACTTAAAGTTTGAAAATTTAGAGGACACACTAAATTTATTATATAAAATGCTAGAAACAATTAGCGGACTTACAAAATGGAATGGACATTTGTACAACTGGTACAATATAGAAACATTAGAGCCACTAATTCCAAAGTATGTTTCGTCTGTTGATAGTGGAAATTTTGTAGGATATTTGTATGTTTTAAAGCAGTTTTTAATAGAAAAAAGAGAGAATAAGAATGATGAAATATATCAGAATTTAAGTAGTGAAGAAAAAGAACAAAATGTACAAATAACGCCTGATGTGCTAAATAAGATAGATTTCATGATTAATGTTACAGACACGCTCATAAATAACACAGATTTTTCAAAATTGTATGATAGTGAGAATAGGCTATTTTCGATAGGTTTCAATGTAGAAGAAAATAAACTAACAGACTCATATTACGACTTACTTGCATCTGAGGCAAGGCAGACAAGTTTAGTTGCTATTGCTAAAAAAGATATTACTGAGAAGCATTGGTATAATTTAAGCAGAACTCTTACGACTCTAAATAATTACAAAGGGCTTATCTCATGGTCTGGAACTTCGTTTGAGTATTTGATGCCTACAATAAACATCGAGCAATACCCGGGCAGTATTTTAGATGAGTCTTGTAAATTTATGATAATGAGTCAGCTGGAATATGCTAAAAAATTGGGAATTCCATGGGGAATTTCTGAGGCTGCCTTTAATCTAAAAGACTTAAATAATAATTATCAATACAAGGCATTTGGAATACCTTGGCTGGGGCTAAAGAGGGGACTTTCAGACGAGATTGTAACATCTTCATATGGTTCAATTTTGGCTATTGATGAAGAACCTAAATTAGTAATAGAAAATCTAAAAAACCTAAGTGAAAAGGGAATGTACAATAAGTATGGCTTCTATGAGTCGATAGATTTTACACCTGGCAGGGCGAAAAACGGCTATACGCCTGTAAAAACGTATATGGCACATCATCAAGGATTAATTTTGCTTTCAATAGACAATTTATTAAACAATGGTGTAATAAAAAAGAGGTTTAAGCAAAATCCGGAAATTGAGGCTGTTGATATTTTACTGCAAGAAAAAATGCCAGAAAATATGATAACTACAAAAGAAGAAAAAGAGAAAATTGAGAAGATAAAATATGTAGATTACGAAGATTACACTCAGAGAAAATACAGCAAAATAAACGAAAATTTGAATGTTTCTAATGTTATTGCAAACGACAACTATACAATCGTGCTTGACCAATATGGCAATGGTTATAGTAAATATGGAGATTTGCAGGTTAATAGATATAAGGAAACTGACGAGGCAGAGCAGGGAATAAAATTTTATATTAAGAATATACGTAATAAAAACATTTGGACGAATACGTATTCAAAAAATCTGCGAATACCAGATAAATACGATATAATTTTCTCTCCTGAGGCTAACAAAATAGTAAGAAATGATGAAAATATTCGAACTGTTACAAAAATAATAGTAGATACAGATGACCCAGTCGAAATAAGAAGGCTGGAACTGAAAAACAATGGTGTGTCTGAAGAAGTATTGGAAATAACGGCACTTTTAGAACCAGTATTATCAAATGCAATGCAGGATTTTGCGCACAAGGCCTTCAATAATTTATTTGTTTCGTTTGAGTATATAGATTCAATAAACACAATAGTCGTTAAGAGAAAAGCACACACTAACGGTGAAAAAGATGCATATATGGCAGTAAATCTATTTAGCCAGTCGAATGAATTGGGAGACGTAGAATTCGAGATTGATAAAGAAAAATTATGGGGCAGGTGTAATTACAGAATTCCACGTGAAGTAGAAAATTCGATTCCATTTAGCAAGAAGATTGGTTACACCACAGACCCAATAATTTCATTAAAGAAAACTGTCGATATAAAACCAGAAGAAACAGCAATATTTGACCTAATAATTTCAGTTGGATATGATAAAGAGCAAGTAATAAAAAACATGGCAAAATTTATGAACAATGAAAATACAAAACGTACCTTCGAACTGTTAAAAGCAAAGAGTGAGGCGGAGAATAGATATCTAGGTATAAAAGGCAAAGACATAGAAGTATATCAGAAAATGCTTTCATATTTGCTGTTTACACCAAAAGTTTCTATAAAAGCTTCGTATGATAGACAGTGTCCAGTATCTGAACTGTGGAAATATGGAATATCTGGAGACTTGCCAATATTAATGGTAAAAATAAAAGACATAAATGATATTGATATAATTCAAGAAGTTTTAAGTGCTTATGAATTCTTCAGGGTAAAGAATATCAAAGTGGATTTAGTAATATTAAATGAAGAAAAAGAATCGTACGAAAATTATGTAAAAGACGCTATACAAAGGGCTATTTTTAATAGAAACTTAGCGTACTTGCTTAATATTCCAGCTGGAATTTTCTGCTTGGAAAATATAGAGAAGAAAGATAAAAAACTGCTAGAAGAGCGTGCAAACTTAGTAATAAACGCTTATTACAGCTCTCTAGCACTTCAAATGGAAGACATAGAAAGCAAGATGCTAGACAATGTTAAAGAAACCGTTTTTGATGCAAAACAAAACAATTTTATAGAAGTAAATAACGAGAAAGAAAACTTCATAGACGAGGCTTCTTTAAAATATTTTAACGAATATGGCGGATTTTCTAAAGATGGCAAGGAATATTTGATTTGCGTTAATAAAACCCGTAAGCTACCGACGGTGTGGAGCCATGTTTTAGTCAATAAAACCTTTGGAACATTAACAACAGAGAATATGGGAGGATATACTTGGTACAAGAACAGTAGATTAAACAGAATTACAGCATGGTCAAATGATCAAGTGCTAGACACTCCATCAGAAATAATATATGCAAAAGATATGGATACAGGCAGAAAGTGGTCGCTGGGATTTAATCCTATGCCAGACAATAACGATTATTTTGTAATATATGGATTTGGCTATGCAAAATATATTCATAGTTCTTCGAGAATAAGGCAGACTGTTGATATGTTCGTACCAGAAAACGACAATATTAAAGTAAATTTAATAACCTTAGAAAACAAAAACCCTCAGCGTAAAAATTTAAAATTAATTTATTATATAAAGCCTGTTTTAGGTGAGGACGAGATAAAAAGCAATGGATTTCTACAGTTAGAAATGAATAATGCGTCAAACATTATGCTTGTAAAAAATCTATCAGATGAAAAAAATAACAATCAAGTTTTTATCGGGTGCAGTGAAAAAATAAGCTCATACACTGGAAGTAAAACATCGTTCCTAAAAAATTCAACATTAGAAGATCCGGTTGGGTTAGACGAACTTGCTCTAAACAGGGAGAATTCATTTGGAGAAGATGGAATAGTCGCAATTCAGATAAATGTAACAATAGAAGCATATTCGACAAAAGAAATAGTATTTACCTTGGGAGATGCGTCGAACAGAGAAGAATATCAAGACTTGGCATATAAGTATTCAAATGTAAATAACTGCAAAAATGAATATATAAATATAAGAAGACATTGGGAACAGCTAGTAAACAAATTGCAAATAAACACACCAATGGAATCTACAAATATATTGTTAAATGGTTGGTTAATATACCAAACAATAAGCTCTAGAATGTATGGCAAGACTGGGTTCTATCAATCTGGTGGTGCATATGGTTTCAGAGACCAACTTCAAGATTGTATGCTTATAAAATATGTAGAACCAAACATCGCAAGAGAACAAATATTACGAAATTGCAGACATCAATTTATTGAAGGAGATGTTGAACACTGGTGGCACGAAGAAACTGATAAGGGAATACGAACCAGAATCTCTGATGACTTGTTGTGGCTTCCATACGTAGTCGCAGACTACATTTCCTATACAGGAGATTATGAAATTTTAGAAGAAAACCAGTCGTACAAAGACGGACTACAATTATCCGAAAACGAAAATGAAAGGTATGATTTATACAAAGACGCAGACTTTAAAGAAAGTGTATACAAACACTGCATAAGAGCAATAGAAAAGGCAATTGGAATAGAAGATAATGAAGTTGAAAAAATAAAAGTAGGAAAATATGAACAAGATGCAGAACAGAATAAAGGAGAAACGGACAATCTCGGAAAAGAAGGATTAAATCAAACTGGAATAGGAAATTTTGGAGAACATGGTCTGCCTAAAATCGGTACGGGAGATTGGAACGATGGAATGAGCAATGTCGGAGCAAAAGGAAAAGGAGAGAGTGTATGGCTTGGTTTTTTCATGTATGCTGTGTTAAAAGAATTTATTCCTATTTGTGAAAGAATGGGAAATTTCGAGAAGAAAGAAAAATATCAGTTTATAATGGAAGAGCTAAAAAGAGCATTAAATAACAATGCATGGGATGGTAGATGGTATAAAAGAGCCTTTACAGATGATGGAGATGCACTCGGAAGTTTGCAAAACGAAGAATGCAAAATAGATAGCATATCACAAAGTTGGGCAACAATTTCTGGAGCAGGCAATAATGACAAAAAATATATAGCAATGGAAAGCCTAGAAAACCATTTGGTAGATAAAGAAATAGGAATAATAAAATTGTTAGATCCACCATTCGAAAAAAGCAAGTTAGAACCTGGATATATAAAGGCATATTTGCCAGGAACAAGAGAAAATGGAGGACAATACACACATGCTGCAACCTGGACAATAATTGCTCAAACCATGCTAAACTTAAATGACAAAGCATATGAAAACTTTAGAATGATAAACCCAATAGAGCATGCCCGTACGAAAGACGAAAGTAGTAAATACAAAGTAGAACCATATGTAATAGCAGCAGATGTATATGGACAAGGAAACCTAGCTGGACGAGGAGGTTGGACATGGTATACAGGCTCAAGCAGTTGGATGTATATAGCAGGAATAAAATATATTTTAGGATTAAATATAGAAAATGGATATTTAAAAATAGAACCACACATACCACAAAATTGGGACAATTACGAAATAAAATATAAATACAAAAACAGCGTATTAAATATAAAAGTAGCACGTGGAAACATTATTTTAGGTCTAAATAAAAACAGCGAAAAAACAGGAGAAAATACTGCCAACATCACAAGCATAAGCAATACAACCATTGTAAAACAAATGATATGTAATGGAGAAGAAATACCAGAAAAACAGATAAAAATAGGAGAAAATGGAGTATACAATATAGAAGTAATAATATAAATTTTCGCCCAATAGGGACGCCCCTTTTTGGGCGAAAATACATAATTATGAGTAAATCAATAGTCAAAATTATTTTTGAAACTTAAATGTAATAAACTAGTAATAATATTGAAAAAAAGCTTTGACATATATGCGAGGTAGAGTTATAATAAGGGCAAAGATTTTGAACGGAAATGGTAGCTGAAAAATTATTGTTATACCATAGAAAGGATAAAATATGGAAAAAAGAGAATTAACATTAAACATTAGAGAAACAAATGAGCAAGCAAGAAGAAGAGTCTATAAAAGCAAACAATTAGAAAAAAAGAAATCATTATATAAAAAGTTAGGACTTGGAGCTGCAACAGTTAGCTTGGCAGCAGGAATAATTGGTGGTCCAATAATTTCAAATATGGCTAAAAATATTAGAAATACAAACGATACAAAAGCTGCAATACAAATGGTAGCAGATTCTGAGGAATATTTAGAAAGCATTAAAGCTAATCCAATGATGAGTAAGGTTGTTTCTGCGGAAGATTTTGATAGGCTTGAAGAATTGACAAATGCCATAGATACGTATAATAAATATAAAAATAAGGTAGAACCAACATTTAATGAACAAGAAGCTTATTTAGAAGCATGTAATACAATTGGTAATGCAAAACAATTGGTAACAGATAATTATAATGCGATAATTAAGAAGAAAATTGCAGAAGCATATGGTATAAAAGATCCAAGTGATGTAAATAGAATACAAGTATATTGTGATGAGGTTTTTGATGGCAGCGAGGTTAGCAAAGTTACGGAAATAAAATTACCAACAGGCAAAGAACTAAAGAACGCTACATCTTTGTTCTATAGTGGAAGCATAGATAAGAAACTCGTAAACGAAATTCAAAAATCAAATGAACTTGAAAAATATCATTTTTCAAAAGATGGCAAAATACCAACGGAAACGTTAGATAAGATTATTGAGAATTTTGCAGATGCACAAGCTTTTGATGCAAACTATAAACTTGTGACCGAAAAAGATGGAGAAAAAATCAAAATGCAAGAAATAGAACGTTCAAAATCACAAGAAAGAGACGACAGATAAAACGAAAATAAAAAGAAGGAGTGTACTTCTATGAAAGAAGAATTAGATCCAAACAAAAAAACAATATTAGTTGTTGACGATGAAAAGCCAATAATAGACATTTTGGTATACAATTTAAAAAAAGAGGGGTATAACACATTAGAAGCCACTGATGGTGAGATGGGGATAAATGTAGCACTAGAAGCAAGACCAGATTTAATATTGTTAGATGTAATGCTTCCAAAAGTAGATGGATTAACTGTGTGCAATAAGGTAAAGCAAGTATATAATGTTCCAATATTAATGATTTCTGCAAGAGATGAAGAGGTAGACAAAATTGTAGGACTTGAATTAGGTGCAGATGACTATATTACAAAGCCTTTCAGTGTTAGAGAATTGATGGCAAGAGTAAAGGCAAACTTAAGAAAAAATGATGACGGAAGTGTTATCGATAAAGAAAAAAAGAAAGATACAAAAATTGTTGTTGGAGACTTAGAACTTGACCTAGAAAAGGTTGAAGTTAAAGTAAAAGGAGAAGTTAAACCACTTACACCGAAGGAATTTGAGTTAGTTAAATTTTTGGCTATGCAACCTGGAGTTCCTGTTACAAGGGAAGTTTTACTTGAAAAAGTATGGAACTATGAGTATTATGGAGACATAAGAACAGTAGATGTAACTGTTTGCAGAATTAGAGAAAAACTTGGAGACAGCACAAAAAATTCAAAAATTATTATTAATAAAAGAGGAATTGGATATTATCTAGCCTCTAAATAAAAGGGATTAATGATGAAAAAATTACAAAATAAAATATTATTGATATTCTTTATAATAGGAACAATTATAATAATTGGAATGGGAGCTTTTTTTGCTGGGATAATAGGTGAAAATCAAGAGTTTATAGGAGCTTCGGAATATGTAACTTCTCAAGATTTAATAAATATTACGGCTGCTCAAATGAACCAAACAAAAATACTAATATTAGGAACAATATTAGTATTTTCTTGCATTGTAATTGTTGTTGGAATATTTATTTCAGAGGCTATTGTAAAGCCACTAAATAAAATGATAATAAATGCTCAAAAACTAGCAAATGGTGAGAGTGTTGAACTTATAGAGTTAAACCCTAAGAAAAAAAGAAAAAAGAAAACAGAATTAGATTCTATTATAAATATAATTAGTGTTATGAATGTGGAAATGAACCAAAAGTTGAATGAAGTAAATAGGCAAAAGAGAGAAATTGAAGCTATTTTATTACATATGAATGATGGTATAGTTGCATTTGATGAAAAAGGAAATATTATGCATATAAATCCAGCTGCTAAGGTACTTTTGAATATAGATAAAGAGTCGAATTTTAATGAGATTTTTAATAGGCTTAATGCAAATATAAAAATGGATGCAATTTTGTACTTAGATAATACTGCTGAAGAAAAAATTGTAATTGGAGATAAAACTATAAATGTTTTCTTAGCATCATATAAAGATGAAAACGACCTATCATCTGGAATTATTGCGGTTATTCAAGATATTACAGAGCATGTTAAACTAGATGATATGAGAAAAGAATTTGTCGCAGATGTATCTCATGAATTAAAAACGCCTATCACTTCGATAATTGGTTATGCAGACACATTACAAGACGGAGATTACGATAAAGGAACACAGCAAAGATTTTTATCAGTAATTTCGTCTGAAGGCAGAAGAATGGCAGATTTAGTAAGTGATTTGTTGACACTTTCAAGATATGATACAAACAGAATGACAAGAGAGCTTACAATTTTTGATTTAGGTGAAGTCGCAAAAAAATGTCAAGAAAAATTAGCAATTGAAATAGAAAAGAAAAAACAAAATGTTGAATGTTATGTTACAGCGGATGTACCACCAATAGAAGCAGATAAAAATGGAATAGAAAGAGTAATATTAAATGTATTATCCAATGCTGTAAAATATACGCAAGAAAAAGGGAATATCAAAATTTATGTTGGCTTTGTATATAATGATGCTTACATAAAAGTAATAGACAATGGAATTGGAATTCCAAAAGAAGATTTAGCAAGAGTGTTCGAACGTTTCTACAGGGTAGATAAGGCTCGTTCAAGAGAAATGGGTGGAACAGGCCTAGGTCTATCAATAGCAAAAGAGATAATAGAACAAAACAATGGAAGCATAGACATTAAGAGTGAATTGGGAAAAGGAACAGAAGTAGTAATTAGAATTCCAGCTGTAAAGAAAGGAACAGAAAATGAGTGATAAATTAAAAAATATATTAGAATGGATTGAATGCATAGTAATAGCAATTGTACTTGCATTATTAATAAGATATTATGTTGGAACTCCAACAGTAGTTCAGATGGACTCAATGTATCCTACATTAAAGCAAGGGGAAAGGTTAGTACTAAACAGAATACCAAGAACAAGAAAGCAACTTCCTAAAAGAGGAGATATAATTACATTTGAACAACCAAGCGTTACATACATTGGAGAAGATAAAGTAGATTTAAGTAATCCAGTTGCAATATATGATAAAGTGCCAACAAATATATTTTCTAAGTTCGCTTATTATGTGTTAGAATGGGGAAAGACGAGCTATATAAAAAGAGTTATAGGCTTGCCAGGTGAGCATGTACAAATAATGGACGGAAAAGTATATATTAATGGTGAAGAACTAGACGAATCTGCTTATTTAAATTCAAATGTAAAAACTGAAGCTTATGGTGGAATGTTTACAGATATAATAGTTCCAGAAGGTTGTGTATTTGCAATGGGAGATAACAGAAGCGTTTCTGCAGATTGTAGAAGATTTGGATGTATTCCATTAAAAAAAATAGAGGGAAAAGTAACAATAAGATTTTGGCCATTAAATAAATTTGGAACAATAAAAAAGGCTGAATAGATATAATCAATAAAGAAAGAATTAAAACCAATTAATGTTTGTTTATTATTGCGACTAATAGAAAAAATATATTAAACCAATTAATAATTGAGATTAGGAGATAAAAACTTGAGCTTTGAAAATATTATTGGAAATAAGAAAATAAAATCAGAATTTATAGAGACCATAAAAAATAATACATTATCACATAGTTATTTATTTGTTGGACAAGAGGGAATTGGGAAAAAGTTATTTGCAAAAGAACTTGCAAAAATGGCTTTATGTTTAAGCAATGCAAATGGTTTTAAGAAGACTGTCTCAGATCAAGAAGAAAATGTAATTAATAATGATAATACTAATGTAATTGGAAACGACAATTGTAGCTCATGTGTAAAATTTGATTCAGGAAACAATCCAGACTTTGTTTTGATAGAGCCTGATGGGAATTCTATCAAAATAGCACAGATAAGAGAGATGCAAGAAAATGTATATACAAAACCAATTGTGTCGAGAAAAAAAGTATTTATAATAAATGATAGTGATAAAATGACAGAAGAGGCTCAAAATAGCTTGTTAAAAACATTAGAAGAGCCACCTGAATACATAATGATAATCTTGATAACGGCAAACGAAAATAAATTGTTAAACACAATAAAATCTAGATGCTTAAAAATAAGTTTTAATAATCTTGAAACTAGTGATTTAATCTCATACATAAATAGTGTACAAGGAATGCAAGTGCCAAGTGAAAATTTGCTAAAGATGTGTAACGGAAGCATTGGAAAGCTAATGAAGGTAAATGAAAATCTAGAAGAATACAATGCAGTAGAAAGTACAACTAACAATTTTCTAAATGGGAAAATACCAAATGTAGTAAAAATGTTAAGCCAATTCGAAATACTATATAAATCAAAAGAGATTATAAACGATTTACTGGATTATATGATAGTAATAATTTATGAATATATCAACAAAAGTAAAGATTATAGAGCAAAATTTTTGAATTTAATAGCAATAATAGAAGACACCAAAAATAGAATAGTTTTGAATAATAATTATGATATGTGTATAGACAATTTATTATTGAAAATGTGGGAGGAAACGGTTGAAAAATAATTTAATTATTTTCAACTAAATTTAAGAAAGGGGACTATAGATGAAAACAATAGTTGGAGTTAGATTCAGAAAGCCTGGTAAAGTTTATTTCTTTGATCCAGGATACATACAATTAAACTTGAAAGATAAAGTTGTAGTTGAGACTACAATGGGAGAAGATGTAGGAGAAGTTGTAATAAATAAAAGGCAGATTCCAGACGATAAGGTTTCAACAGAATTAAAAAGAATAGTAAGACTTGCAAACAATAGAGATTTAAAAAAAGTAGAAGACAACAAAATAAAAGAGCAAAAAGCAATGAAGGTGTGCAAAGAAAAAATAAAAAAACACAAATTAGACATGAACTTAGTAGATGTAGAATATAAGTTTGACAATAGTAAAATAATATTCTATTTTACAGCTGATGGACGTGTAGATTTTAGAGAGCTTGTAAAAGATTTAGCAGCTATCTACAAAACAAGAATAGAGCTAAGACAAATAGGTGTTAGAGATGAAGTTAGAAAAATAGGTGGAAATGGTGTTTGTGGAAGAGAACTATGTTGTTGCTCATTCTTAAATAATTTCGACATGGTATCAATAAAAATGGCAAAAGAGCAAAGTGCTTCTCTAAATCCATCGAAAATATCTGGAAACTGTGGAAGACTAATGTGTTGCTTGAAATATGAGCAAGAAGTATATGAAGACAAAATAAAAAAATTGCCAAAAGTAGGCTCAATAGTAAAAACAGAAGATGGAGAAGGAACTGTTGTTACACAAGAGGTATTGCAAGAAGCAATAAAAGTACAATTTAGGAAAGACGACATCACAACATACAAAACATATCCAGCAAAAGACGTAAAAGTAATAAAAAATGCAAGCGGAAATGATAAAGACAGTATTGAAAATACAGTAGATAGCGAAGAAATGGCAAACCTAAAAGAACTGCAAAAATTAGAAGAACTAGAAAAAAGAGACAAAATAATAGAAAAAGAAGAAAATAAAAAGAGAAATAATTAAATTTTTACATAAACAACCCAGCCAGCAGAGGCGTTAAAATCTCTGCTGGCTGGGTTGGGGTTAAGAACATATTATTCTTCGGTTACTTCCACCTTCATAGCGACCCAAGGGGCTAAAACAGTACCGCATTTCGGACAAACTAAAAGTTTCATTTCCGGATACTGCGTAGAGTGAGAAACCAAGGTACCTTTAACAAAGATTTCTGAGAACTCTTCGTCACCTTCCAAATAATCGCGTTTTATGATTTCTTTTCCATGAATAGGATTTAGATTTCGAACGGGCCTATGGGTATACCGCTTTTCTATGGATACTGTTTGAACTTCAACGTGTTGCTGTTCAACGTATACATATCCGCAAGACGGGCACTTCTGGGTAATGGTTCTTAACATATTTTCTGACCTCCTAAAATTATTTTTGAAAAGTCGAACATAATTCATGGCTCCGATATGAGCCAAAAGAACTAAAACTAATTATATCATTTTTTTGCGAGTATATCAATGGATAGAGAGCAAAACGTGGAAAATTGGTAATATTTTCTTATTTATTGATAAAACTTTTATTTGACAAATTATAAAAAACAAGCGAACAATTAAAAAATGAAAAAACTCCAATATCTTTTGCAATTTTATAGATATTGGAGATTTTTTTCTTAATTAGTATATAAATTTTATTCCTCTTCTGGAGCCCCAACAGGACATACTTGAGCGCATGTTCCACAGCTTATGCACATAGAAGAATCAATTTCATATTTGCTTCCTTTATCAGAAATGCAAGAAACAGGGCAGTTAGCTGCACAAGCTCCGCAAGCAATGCATTTATCTGTAATTTTATATGCCATGAATTTCACCACCTTTTCTTTTCGTCCCAAAAGGGGCGTCCCTATTGGGCGATATTTGTCATCTCTTCTAAGTTTAACAATTCTTGCCACCTTTTGTCAACCTCTTTTTGAAATTCTTCTATCATCCATTCGTTTCCAGGTTTGAACATGTGCTTGAAACGTTTTTGTGGACGTAAGAATTCTTCTATTGGTAATTTTTGGGCTGGCTTGTATGTTATTTTATATACTCCGTTTACAACTTCGTATAATGGCCAGTAGCAGGTGTCTATTGCAAGTTTGTTTATCTTCATTAAATCTTCTGTTGCATAGCCCCAACCACGTGGACATGGAGCTAAAACATTTAAAAATGTTGCACCTTCTGTGTATATTGCTTTCTCAGCTTTTTCATATAAATCTTTGAAGTTTGCAAATGCTGCTGTTTGAGCAACATATGGCAAATGGTGTGCTACCATTATTTGTGTTAAATCTTTTCTAGACTGCATCTTTCCAGGAATAACAGTTCCAGCTGGAGATGTTGTTGTGTCTGCAAATTTTGGTGTTGCAGATGAACGTTGAATTCCTGTGTTCATGTATGCGCCGTTATCGTAGCAAACATATGTCATGTCGTGTCCTCTTTCCATTGCACCAGAAAGAGATTGAATTCCTATATCATAAGTTCCACCGTCTCCACCGAATGTTATGAACTTTGTTTTTTCTCCGTCTTTTTCTACTAATTTTCCTTGCTTTACTAAAGATTTATATGCAGCTTCTACACCAGAACATGTAGCAGATGCACACTCGAAAGCTGTGTGTATGTAAGAATCTGTCCATGCTGTATATGGATAAATACATGTAGACACTTCCATACATCCAGTTGCATTAGAAACAACTGCGTGGTCACCTTCGTGTAATGCTCTCATAATCATTCTTGCAACAGGAGGAGCACCGCATCCGGCACACATTCTGTGTCCAGCAGTAAATCTTGATGGTTTAGTTGCCATTATTTCTTTTAAATTATATGCCATTGTTTATTTTCCTCCTTTACGTAATCCTAAATATCTATAAGGGTTTCCTAAATTTCCAGTCTTAATAATTTCTTGTAAATCCTCGAATACACTTACAATGTCTTTTGTAGTAGTATCTCTACCACCAATTCCATACATGTAGTCTACCATTGGAACATTTGCAACTTGATTTGCATACATTGCAGATGTTACGTCTGTAAATAGGGGAGCACCAGCAGCGTTTACACTGTCGTCTTTATCTAAAACTGCAACAGCCTTTAAATGTGATAATGCTTTTGCAATTTCTTCTGCTGGGAAAGGCCTGTAAACACGTACCTTTAATAGACCAGCCTTAATTCCTTTTGCTCTTAAATCATCTACAACAGCCTTGGTTGTTCCAGCCGTTGAGTTCATACAAACTATTGCAATTTCTGCATCGTCCAATTTATATTCTTCGAAGAAGCTATACTTTCTTCCAGTCATTTTTTCGAATCTATCAGCAACTTCTAGAATAACCTTTTTTGCGTTTCTCATAGCTTCTGCTTGTTGATATTTATGCTCAAACAAGAATGCTTGTAAATCCATCGGTCCCATTGCAACTGGTTCATCATGGTTTAACAAATAATGTTCTGGCTTATATGTACCAACAAATTCTTTAACCTTGTCATCTTCGATAAGCTCAATATTTTCTATTGAATGAGATGTAATAAATCCATCTTGGCAAACCATTAAAGGAAGTAAAACATCTTTATTTTCGGCAATTTGATGAGCCATTATTAAATTATCATATGCCTCTTGGTTATTCTCAGAGAAAAGCATAATCCAGCCAGCATCACGTACACCCATTGCATCAGAATGGTCATTGTGTATGTTTAAAGGACCAGAAACGGCTCTGTTTACCAAAGACATAACTATTGGAAGTCTTGAACCAGAAGCTATATAAAGCATTTCCCACATAAAAGACAATCCATTTGCAGATGTTGCCGTCATGGCTCTTGCACCAGCAGCTTCCGCACCTATACAAGCACTCATAGCACTGTGCTCACTCTCAACAGCTACAAACTCTGTATCAACTTGTCCGTTACTAACAAATGTTGAAAAGTATTGTGGAATTTCCGTTGATGGGGTAATAGGGAAGGCTGCAACAACATCAGGGTTAATTTGTCTCATAGCAACTGCAGAAGCTTCATTTCCACTTAAACGTTCTCTTATACTCATACTATTTTCCAACTCCTTCCTTCATTTCTATTGCACCGAAAGGGCAAACTTTGCTACAAACTCCACATCCCTTGCAATAATCGTAATCGAAATCTTCTCTTTTACATTTTTTATTAACAGGAATAGAGTCATCAGGGCAAACAGGGAAGCACAATCCACATTGTGTGCACTTTTCTGGAATCCATACTGGGTACATACTTCTCCAGTCACCTGTCTTAAATTCTCTAGCATTTCCAGCTTGATAAATAATTCCGCCTGGTGTTAATTTATCTACTGGTGTGGTTTTATCTATATGCATTTTTGACATTTTTTATCACAATCCTTTCTTATAATGAATAAACTCGATTAAAAAAATTAAATTTTAGTAAGAAAAATGAATTTTAAAAGCATGGAAACATATGTGATATGTAACCGTGTTTAAATGAAAATTGACTTAGCCAAAATTATATTTTTTAATCTTGCTTCATTAATTAATTTTCTTAATCTCATTTAAAGCCATTTCTAAGGCTTTCATATTTCCTTCTATAACTTCAGGCTTCTTTGCAAATTTATGCTTGAATGAACCTTTCATATCGTTTAGAAAGTCTTTTTCATCCATAATATTTGCAACTTTAACAATAGCAGCGAGCATTGGAGTATTTGGAAAATATCTTCCTAAAGCCTCTTCAGAAACTTTCCTTGCATCTATGCAATAAATTCCGCCTTTATATCCTTTTAATGCTTTCTTTAAATAATCTGCATCTTTTACTGTATTTATTACTATGGCTCCAGTTTCTTTTAGACCAGCAGTTACATCAACAGTTTCTAAAAGAGTGTCATCAACAACTACAACATAATCAGGCTCATAAATATTGCTATGAATAACAATAGGACTATTGCTAATACGATTGTAAGCTGTAATTGGGGCTCCCATTCTCTCTGGACCATATTCAGGGAAACCTTGAATATATTTACCAGTGTTAAATGCTGCATCTGCAAGCAAAAGAGAAGCTGTTTTAGCACCTTGGCCACCTCTACCGTGCCATCTAATTTCTACTAAATTTTCCACTTTAAAAAATCTCCTTTCTTAAAAGTTATGCTGTACTAAAACATAATTGCTATAACAAAATTAATTTTTAGAAATTTTCATTCAAAAATGTATAGATTCTATAATTAAGTTAATTATAAAATTTATACAAATAAAATTGAATTTTTTTAATAGCAAAAAAATTAGTACAAAACTAACATGTTCAGTATATTCTTATTTGGCTCACATGTCAAGAAAAGTGAACAACAATTCGGTAAATAATATAGAAATGTTAATTGAAAAAGTAAATTCTATTTAATAA
>FR880020.1 GCA_000435175.1 Clostridium sp. CAG:245 | reverse complement strand
TTTTCAAATTATTTTTTATACTGTTTTTTAGGGCAAAATAATAAACTAGTAATTGTTGTTTTTTCTTAAATTGCTCTCTTGTTTTTACTAATTTACGTTCTAAAAATATTTATTATTTTCACTCGTTTCTCGGTACATTCTTATAATACCACAGACCATATTCTTTGTCAACACCTTTTTTAAATTTTTTTAATATTTTTGTCTATTTTTATTTTTAAATGTCTACAAGTATAATGTCGTCCCCTATGCAGTGTATTTTTTCCCACGGTATGACTATATCGTTTTTGTTTGAAAACATGCTTGCCAACTTGCTTTCACCAGGTACAATAATTGATGTTATCGACCCCGTGTTTAAGTCGGCACATACATCTTGCACATATCCCAGCCTTTTTCCAGTATTAATATTAACAACCTCTTTATGCTTAAAATCCAGTCCTTTTCCAGTCATAAAAATTTCCTCCTAGAATTATTATATGATTCTTTTCTAGGAAGATTACCAAAGTGTTAATTATATAATTTCTTTATATGTTCAATAGCATTCTTTTCTAATCGTGATACCTGTGCCTGTGAAATTCCAATTTCTTCTGCAACTTCCATCTGTGTTCGTCCTTCAAAGAACCTTTTGTTTATGATATTTCTCTCCTTTTCTTTTAATTTTTTCATTACCTCTAATAATGTTATATCATCTGCCCAATTTTCATCACTATTTTTCTTGTCTTTTATTTGGTCTTCTACATATATATTTTCTGTATCATCTCCATACACTGGTTCTTGCAGTGAAACCGGATCTTGTATTGCATCCAAGCAAAATGCAATTTCTTCTTTTTCTACTCCCAATTCTTTTGCAATTTCATCTATCGTAGGTTCCTTCTTGTTTTCCCTTAACGCTTTTTCTCTCACTGCAAGTACCTTATAAGCCAAGTCTCTTACCGATCTACTTACTCTTACCATATTATTATCTCTTAAATATCTTCTTATTTCTCCAGCAATCATTGGCACAGCGTAAGTACTAAATTGTACATTTAAGTCCAGATCAAAATTATCCATTGCCTTTATTAATCCTATACATCCAATTTGAAACAAATCATCTAAATTTTCTCCTCTTCCATAGAATCTCTTAATAACGCTCAACACTAATTTTAAATTCCCGTTTATGAACTCTTCTCTAGCTTCTTTATTTCCTTTCTTTATTTCATTTAATAATCTATTTTTTTCTTCATTTGATAGCACTGGTAATTTTGATGTGTTTACTCCACAGATTTCTACCTTGTTAATCAAACAAATAACCTCCTTTTGGAAATATTTTGTTTATATTATTTCCTAAAAGAAGTTTTCTATACTTTAACCTGTTTTACTAAGTATTTCTTTTCTCATTTTGCTTATTATTTTCTTTTCAAGTCTAGATATGTAACTCTGTGATATTCCCAACATGTCGGCAACTTCTTTTTGTGTTTTTTCGTTTCCTGTAATAAAGCCGAATCTTAATTCCATTATGTTTTTCTCACGCGAATTTAATTTTGCAATTGCTCCTTTCAACAGTTTTTTATCCACTTCATCTTCCAGTCCTCTAGATATAGAATCATAATCTGTTCCAAGTATATCTGACAACAATAATTCATTGCCATCTCCGTCTTGATTAAGTGGTTCGTCTATAGAAATTTCTCCTTTTAATTTATTCGTTCTTCTCAAATACATAAGTATTTCATTTTCTATGCATCTTGACGCATATGTTGCAAGTTTGATATTTTTACTCGTGTCATACGTGTTTATTGCCTTCATTAATCCAATTGTTCCAATTGAAATTAAATCCTCTATTCCGCGTCCCAGTATTTTCAAACTTTTTAGCAATATACACTACTAATCGCAAATTTCTTTCTACCAACAACTGCCTAGTCTCTAGGTCACCATTAGCCAATTTTTTTATTGCGTCTTCCTCTTCTGCTGGTGATAGTGGAGGAGGCAAAGTCTGACTTCCTCCTATGTAGAATATTGGTAATGTTTCAATATCATCTTTCTTTATGTACTTCGCATACAATATATTCGCATTATTTTTCAATATTTGTAGTAAATTCAATGCAATCACTTTCCTTTCCTAACATTTGGATTGATATAATTCTTTTTCCGTTTCTAGCAAATTCAATCCAATAAGTGCATTATATTTATTGTCCTTTGTTATTTTTTTATCGTATATTCCAGCTATTACATCTTTTCTTTCTACATCTATATCTTCTGTTTGAATTTTTATTTTATCAAGTCTAATTCCAACTAACATTCCATTTTCTTTTCCTATGGACATAAATGGCACCATTCGTATTTTTGATATGTAGTTTTGAATGTCATAATTTGCTTCAGCCTCATCTCCTTTCATTATTTTTTCTATATAATCCAAAATATTTTTGGGTATTATTTTATACATAATTTCCTTTTCTATAATTATTACCGGTATTTCGCTTACTGGGTCTTTTAACATATTTCCAGAATCCAGTAAGGCTTTTATATTGATTGTTTTATCCTCATAATATATTTGTATGTCAAAAATCGTATTTTTCGTATTAAGCTTATTTTTATTTATTTTAAAAGCTATTTGAGTAATTATAAAGCCTATTGCTCCACCAATTATAGCAACCTTAATTGGATACATTCCTACAAATACTCCGTTTCGCATTTGAACGTTTTCTGGTCTAATGAAATATATTAATGCAAATGTACAGCCCCCAAATATAAATGATATTAAATAGAATATTAATAATTGTTTGAATAGTTGTTTTATGCTTTGGGGATTAAATGCTACATATACCATTACTATTGATAATATGACCTTTGCAGTTATTCCAGAATATATTGAAAGTATGTCTAAATATACAATGATGGCATATGCGCTTCCAATTACTCCAGACACTAACAATCGTATCTGTTGCCACTTATTTTTCACTTTTAATATAACGAGTGTAGCAAAAAGAATAATATAATTCATTAAAATATTTTCTACAAAAATAATATCAAGATATATTGTCACCTTCTCACCTTCTTATATTTAGTCATATCGTATTTAGTATTATACCTTTTTTAAATTCAAAAGTTTGTCATATCTTGTGCACGAAAAAAAGAAATAATCTACAAATTTAGATTATTTCTTTTCTAATTATATTCTATTCATCATGTATATTCAAAAAAGTAAAAATATTTTGTTTATTTCCCTTTATTTTTTCTTAAGAATGTAGGGATATCAAGGTCTCCGCTTGAGCTTGATGTATCTGATGATATTGTCGAAGTCTTTGGTGACCAGCTCTTGCTTGTTATTTCTCCAATTGAGGGAACTTTTTCATCTTCTTTTTCAAATCCTGTTGCAATAACAGTTATTACTATATCTTCATCTAGGCTTTCGTCTATAACAGCACCAAAGATGATATTGGCCTCTGGGTCTACGCTTCTTTGAATTAATTCAGCTGCTGTGTTTACTTCGTGTAATCCTAAATTGCTTCCACCTGTAATATTGATGATAACCCCTCTTGCACCTTCTATAGATGTTTCTAGTAATGGACTTTGGATAGCTTGTTTTGCTGCATCTTCTGCTCTATTTTCTCCAGATGCTCTTCCAATTCCCATGTGTGCCATACCTGTATTAAGCATTATTGTCTTTACATCTGCAAAGTCTAAGTTTACAAGTCCTGGTATAGCAATTAAATCAGATATACCTTGTACACCTTGTCTTAATACGTCGTCAGCCATTTTGAAGGCTTCTACTATTGATGTTTTTCTATCTATTACTTGTAATAATTTGTCGTTTGGAATTACTACTAAAGTATCTACTTTGCCTTTTAAACTTTCAATTCCTCTCTCTGCTTGAGTTAATCTTTTCTTTCCTTCAAATGTAAATGGTTTTGTAACAACACCTATTGTTAATATTCCCATTTCTTTTGCGCATGAAGCAACTATTGGGGCAGCACCTGTTCCTGTTCCTCCACCCATTCCGGCTGTAACAAACACCATGTCTGCTCCTCTTAAGGCTTCTGTTATTTCAGCTTTGCTCTCTTCAGCAGCTTGAGCACCAATGTCAGGGTTCGCTCCTGCACCTAGTCCTCTTGTAATTTTTTCTCCAATTTGAATTTTTGATGAAGCTTTTGATAGAAGTAAAGCTTGTCTATCTGTGTTAACAGCTATAAATTCTACTCCTCTTATTCCTGAGTCCACCATTCTGTTTACTGCGTTTGTTCCAGCTCCTCCAACACCAATTACTTTTATGGTTGCTGTTCCGTCTGCCATTGTGTTCTCGTCAACACTACTATCCATCATCATAAAGTTTTTCCTCCCTACTATTTTTATTGTTATTTATCTATATTCCGCGTCTTTTGTACCATTTTTATCTTACGAATAAAAAAATTCTTTTATTCTATCCATAATCTTTGTGAAAAAGCTTTCGTTTGAATTAGAATCTATACTGCTCGATACACTCTTTGCAAATGGTCTTGCTGCTATGTATCTAACTAAGGCAAATGCTGTTCTGTATTCTGGTCTTACTGTGCTTATTAATCTTCCTGTTGCAAATTTTACAGGGATATTTAATATTACTTTACCAGCCACATCACTCTTGCTTATATTTGTTATTCCTTGTCCTGTTAAAACGACATTATTAATTCGTGGTTTTATACCTTGATTTGTTATGTCTTTGTTTATTAATGTAAATATTTCTTCTATTCTTGCTTCAATTATTTCTATCAATTCAGAGCTTTTAATCACTTTATTTTTGGCATCTTCTACAGTATTTAGTACTATTTCGTTATCATTATCTATATATGATTTCATTGCCAATCCATACTGTCTTTTTAGCTTTTCTGCCTCTTCCTCAGAAATATTCAATACCATTTGAACATCTTTTGTGATGTTATCTCCCCCTAATGGTATTGTATTTGTGTATTCAAATGCAGAACCTTCGAATATACCTATTTCTGTATTTCCAGCGCCAATGTCAATTATCATAACATTATCATTTAGCTCGTTTGTATCTAATATTAAATTACGTTCTGCTAATGTTATTGGAATAATTCCATCTATGTCTATATCGGCTTTTTTGCATATATTAGATAGTTGTTTTATGTATTCTCTATCCCCCAATATAACCTGAGCATTTACTGTGAATGAAGAAACTAGGTTTCCAACTGGATCTTCAACCGCTCTTCCATCATCTAATATAAATTTATCTGTTACTATGTCAATTATGCTCTTTCCATCAGGTACATCTATGTCTTTAACCTGTAATAATGCTGATGATACATCTTTTACAGAAACTCCAGAAAATTTGTCTTTTATATTTTTTGTAATGCTATTTTGTACTATTGTTACATACTTTCCAGCTATTGTTAAATATGCCGAATTTATTTTTATTTCTGCTTCTCTTTCAGCATCCTGAATTGACTTTACTATTGCATTTGCTATTTCGTCTTCATCTATTATTTTTGTTTTTTTAATCCCTTTACACTTATGTTCCACTGTATAGACAAGCTCTACCTGGTTAAAATTGTTCACTTCTCCTACAACTAAGCTAATTTTTGAGGATCCTATATCTATACCTACTATTATATCTCCGATTGCCAAAATTAACTCCTCCAATTTACTGCTTTTTTATTGCTTCTAACTTTATTATATTTTGAAAAAAAAGTCAATAGTTTTGTTATATTTTTGTAATATTTTTGTAATAAAAATCTTATTATTTTTTATTCTGTTTTTTCTTCCTTTAAATTGTCTTTTTTGCTCTTTTTATCTTCTATTTTTTTCATAACTATATCAATATAATATCTACGAATTATAGCTAAATTTGTAAACATTCTTCCAACAAACACTATAATTGCAGCTAAATATATGTCTACATTTAATTTTTGCCCTAATATCGTAAGTAGAATTGCGAGAATTGCATTACCAAAAAATCCAGTTATGAAGATTGTAAGGTTAAAGTTCTTTTTTAGAGTTGCAACAATTCCTCCAAAAACAGAATCTAATGCTGCTATTATAGCAATAGCTAAATATCCCGAATATGTGTACGATACCATAGGTGCATACATTCCTATTAATGCTCCTATTAAACATCCTATAATTATTGCTATTAATATCATTTACTTGTAACCTCCTTCATATATTTAATATCCATATTTCCTGTATATTTTGTAATTTTTATATTTCTTTGTTTCTCTAATTTTACAGATTTTCCACTATTGTTATATTTGTCTACATATCCACTATTTTTTAGACATAATGTACTAACCAAATATGTTTGGTTCCCGATTGCTTTCACAACATAAGGCGAAACAATTCTCTGAGATGGTTTTATTATGATATATGAGTCTATGTCTACAATATCTGTCATTGGCATAATTCTTACGCCATTTATAGAAATAGCCTCTGCTCCTGCAAATCTTAATTCATTTACCAATGTTATTAAGTCATCTGCCGTAATACTACTTTCTTCTGTATCTGTTAATGTAACTACCACTCCTTCACCTGTAACATCTGTTGTTCCAAGTAATAATTGTGATTTTTTCAATTCTTCATCTAATAATTCAGACGCTTCTTCATTGCTTTCTATTTTAGTTTGATATTCACTTATTTTTGTATTTGTATCTTCTAATTTTTCATTTGCTTCTTCCCATTTACTCTTCCATGAAGAAATTTGCTCTCTTAATTCTTCATCTCTCATATTTTCTATATCTGTTTCATTTACTTGCTCAACTGTTTTAAACTGTATAAACGATATAGATACCAGAATAACACATACGAGTAATATGCTTATTGACATTGTTATATTGGCTTTGTCAAGTTTTATTTTCAAGTTCTGTCACCTCTCTACTCTGTATATTTTATATATTTAGGGTTAAGCACACCCGTATATTTGCCTATTGTAATATTATTTGATGTTTTTACCGATGCTTGTATATATCTATTTAAATATTCTATAGTACCTCCAGCCCTTGTTAAAGCAGAGTTCATGTATATTGAACTTCCTATTGCTTTTATAACGAATGGAGAACTAATTTTTTCGCCATTTATATTAATTATATTTCCTTCGCATGTTAATGATGTTGTAGAAACTACTCTTTGGTCATTTATAGATATTGCTTCTGCACCAGCATTTTTAAGCTCGTTTATTACGCCTAAAATGTCTGGCATATGCACAATTACCATGCTTGGATCTAATATGTTGCTATCTGCTGTAACAGTATTATTGTCTTTTAGTGTTACAATAACACCTTCTCCTGTAACATCTGTTAATCCAATTAATATATTATTTTTCTTTAATTCTGCTTCTTTCTCATCTGAACCATCTGTGTTTTCACTTGCTTGTTGTCTAACATCTTCTAGCTTTTTTTCTGATGATTGAAGCTCTGCATATGTTGTGTCATATCTTTCTTTCCACTTTAAAACTTGATTTCTTAAATCGTTACTAGTAAATGTTTGTGATACAACTTTGTTTGCATTATTTGTTGTCCTTATTTGAATTACTACAAACATCGTAAGTATTAAACATACTATCCCCAAAGTAATTGCTATTTGTTTTTTATTCAATCTAAATCTCTCCTTTTAAACGCTCTCTCTAAAGTATGCATCATCAGTATTCAAGTTCATATTTATAAAGATTTCGCCTGGATTTTCTTTTTCTTTTTCAAGTATTCCAACTAAGAAAAGCATTCTGGTTTCTAGGTTGCTACAATCTCCTAAATATGCTGTTTTTCTCTCTGTTTCTAAAAATAAAGTATAATTATTTTCATTGCATATATCTATTTTTGTAATTAAACTTGCAATTCCATTCGTCTGTGCAGAATTCATAATTTTTATTACAGTTCCTAGTTTTATTAAGTCTTCTTCATTAAGTCTATTTCCAGCTTTATAATCTTCCTTTGAAGTTGATATTCCAATAAGTATTGGAAGCTCCTTTTTTATGCTTGATATTTCTAGCATATAACCTTGATTGTTAACATATACAAAGCCATTACCATACTCCAGCATATAACTTGCTTCTCTTTCTTCTACTTCAATATGTATTGTATCTGGAATTTTCTTGCTTACTTTTACTGTATTTATGTATGCATTTTCTTTAATGTTATTTTCAACCTTTTTATTTATTACTTTAAACAAATTTTCATATATCTCAATGCCAGATAAACTTTTAATTTCTTCTTTTGATATTTGCTTGTTTCCTACTACTTCTATTGTTTGAATGTTGAAAACAGGAGACAAAAGCAATGCAATAATTGCAGATATAATCAATATTGTTAGCAATATTATTTTTATTACTTTATTTCTTCTTTTTCTTTTTATAATTCTCTGTGGGTCATTTTCGTCTATTTGCTTTTTTATTTTTTTATTGTTTTTATGATTATACTCTTCATCTTGCTGTATATAATATTGGTCGTCTTGTCTTTTACTTTTTTTGTTAATTTGCCCCACATTATATTTTTCTCTGTTTTCTTCATTCTTCCTTCTTTTTTGAAACTTTTTATTAACTTTTTTTGTGTTTTTTTGATTATTTGTCTGTTTTTTCTCTGGATATCTTGTAACTCCAATTATTATTTCATCTTCATATCTTTTCTTTTCTGGAACTTGTCCATGTTTTCCATTTGCTTCTTTTTTTGCTTCTTTAGAGGCAGATTTTTTCACTGCCTTTTTACGCTTCGCCTTCAATTTTTTCTCTTCTTTAGACTCATAGTCAAAATCATATAGTTTACTTTCGTCCTTTTTCTGTTTTGTTTTCATTTATTCACCTTCTTCTATTTGTATATTCGCTCCTAATTTATTCAATTTTTTATCAAAATTTTCATATCCTCTTAAAATATATTCTATATTGTTTACCTTTGTTATACCTTTTGCCTGCAATCCAGCCAATACCAAAGATGCTCCACCTCTTAAATCTGTACTGTTTATACTTGTTCCTGCTAATCTTTTTACTCCTGTTATTATTGCAACATTACCCTCTTGTTGGTTTTTAGCACCCATTCGTTTTAATTCTGTCAAATATTTAAATCTATTTTCAAATATTGTTTCAGTTATAATCGAAGTGCCTTTCGCAACAGCTAATATTGCTCCAAATATCGATTGCATATCTGTTGGAAATCCGGGATAAGGCATGGTTTTTATTTCCACAGCTTTCAATCTTTTTGAATTTTCTATTAAAACCGCATTCTTCTCAACCGTCAACTTACAGCCAGCTTCCTCTAATTTTGATATTATTGGAACAATCTGCTCTGGTATAACATTTGAAATCTTTACTTTTCCCTTTGTTATTGCACCTGCACATAAAAAGGTTCCAGCTTCTATTCTATCTGGCATAACTCTGTATTTCACAGATTTTAATTCTTTTACTCCATTAATTTCTATAACATTCGTTCCTTCACCAGAAATATTTGCACCCATCTTTTTTAACATCTTTATCATATCTACTATTTCTGGTTCACGTGCAGCATTTGTTATAGTCGTTTTTCCTTCTGCTAGAACAGTTGCAAGAATTATATTTTCAGTTGCTCCAACACTTGGAAAATCTAGGTCTATATTTGTCCCTTTTATTTTATCACAACTGCACCTAATAAATCCATACTCTTCGTCAATATTTATGCCTAATTTTTTAAAAGCCTTTAAATGTAAATCAATAGGTCTGGCTCCAATATCACAACCTCCTGGGTATGAAAAACTTGCATCCTTAAATCTTCCAATCAAAGCCCCTGCAAGAATTACAGTTGACCTCATTTCTCTCATAAGATAATCTGGAATATCATTTTTTTGTATGTATTTCGTATCTATTTCAATTTTTCCGTTAGTCTTTTTTACTTTACAGCCCAAATATTTCAGAATTTTTAAAGTAACTTGTGTGTCATGAATGTTTGGAACATTATAAAGAGTTGTCTTTTTTCCGCTAAGAATACTAGCCGCAATTATTGGCAATGAGGCATTTTTCGAACCAGAAATTACTACTTCTCCCTCTAATCTTTTTCCTCCTTCTATTATAAAACTTGCCATATATTTTCACCTATGTACCTTTCTTTTTTTGATATATATTATGTGTACATAAAGAAAAATGTGAAAATTAAAAGGACCTTTTACAGTCCCTAATTTGTTATTTATTTAAACATTCTTTTATTTTTTTCATGTTTTCTATTGCAGCAATGTATCCTTGATTATAGCAGTAGTCAATTTTCTTAATGTTAAATACACTTGCTTCTGATAGATCTAATGTCATCGCAAAATCGCTACTCTGCACCTCTGAATCTGTTCTCTGCTCAAATAATAAATCAACTGACTTTAAAGCAACTTCTATTACATTTTTAGGGTCAACATCGCTTTTAGAGCTAAAACGAATTGATAAAACTTTGTCTGCCCCAAGTTTTCTAACTTCTTGTGCTGGAAGATTGTCTATAATTCCGCCATCTACAAATTTATGCTCTTTAAATATTGTAGGAGCAAACATTCCAGGATAACTACAACTTGCGCGTACTGCTTTTCCTATTGATATATCTCTTATGTATGTATTTTCATCAAAGTTTTCATCAAATTCATGGTTTGTAAATACGTATTTCCTACTGTTTTTGATATCAACTGTTGGCATAACTATTGGCATTTTTATATCATCTACTTTTTTGAAACCTTTTAACTCTGCACATTCATTTATTGCTATTTCAATGTTCTCTCCTGATAATATTCCATATCCCATGAAGTTTTTTGTAGTTTTAACATTTGTCCAGTAGTATTTAGGGTCTGCCTTCATTATTGTTTTTGAAAAGTACTTAAATAATTTAAGCATTTCTTCTGTAGTGTATCCCATGGCAAATAAAGAAGCCACGATGCTTCCAATGCTTGTTCCTCCTACATAATCTACTTCTATTCCGTTTTCTTGTAAGGCCTTAATTACACCAATATGACTGGCACCTTTAACTCCTCCTCCTGCTAAAGCTAAACCAACTTTCATATTCTCCTCCTTTTTCGCCCCAAAATGGGCGTCCCTAATGGGCAAATTAATATTTTACGACTAATCTATTAAATTTTGAATGTATGTATTTTTCTAGTTTTCCCATGAACTCATCTGATTGAATTTCTTTTTTTGCTACCATATCTAATCCCTTTTCCCAGCTTGCTGTAAGCTTTGGATTAAGCATGTCTGGCATTGAGTTGTTTACTATATCATATATTATTTCACCTTTTTGTGTTGGTGTTATTATCTGTGTTTTGTCATTTATTTGTATGTATTGAATTCTTTCTAATTTTTTCATTATTTCTGCTCTTGTAGCACTAGTTCCAATTCCAGCGCCCTTTATCTGTTCTCTTAATTCTTCGTCTTCTATAAGTTTGCCGGCATTTTCCATTGCCAAAATCATCGAACCAGAATTGTATCTTGTTGGTGGATTTGTTTGTGCTTCTTTTGTTTCGTAGTTTATAACATCTACTTCTTTACCTTTCTTTAATTCTGCCAAAATTGCTAAACTATCCATTTCATCATCTGCATTTTCTTGTGTTTTATCCACATTTTGTGCGCTTTCTGTGGATTTTCCTTTTAGCACTTCCAAATATCCTGGGGTTAAACATACCTTTCCACTGCAACTAAATTCTTCTTTATTCTGACCGTTTTCAACTTCTATTGTAACAGACACCTTGTTGTATTCTGCTGGTGGATAGAATATTGCTAAGAATCTTTTTACTATTAATCTGTACACATTTTTCTGCAAATCTGGTAGTTTATCATAGTTTTCAAATCCTTGCCCTGTTGGAATTAGTGCATAATGATCTGTAATTTTGCTATCATTTACATACTTTGTTTTTAATAAGTCTGTTGAATATTTTTCCTGCGACATTTTCTTCAAATATTGCTGAATTTCTTCGTCTTTAAATCCTTTAGCAATTCCATTTAGATTTTTTGTAATTACTTTTGCAACAGCCGTAGATATTACTCTTGCATCAGTTCTTGGATATGTAACAAGTTTTTTTTCATATAGATTTTGTATTATTTCTAGAGTCTCGTCTGGCTTTATTTTAAATCTTTTCGTACATTCATTTTGTATTTCTGCTAGGTTAAATAATAGTGGTGCATTTTCTTTTTGCTTTGATTTTTTTATTTCTTTAACAGTTGCTTTTTTGTCTTTTAGTTCCATTATAAAAGCTTTTGCATCTTGTTCTTTCTTAAATCCAGTATCATTATATAATTTTACTGAATCTTTTTTCGATGAATTATCTGTAACTTTCCATTCTGCCTTAAAATATTTATTTTCTTCTTTGTTACCAAATTCTCCTACTATTTTATAATATGGAACCTTAACAAAATTTCTAATCTCTCTTTCTCTAGAAACCACCATTCCAAGCACACAAGTCATAACTCTACCAACTGAAATTGAAATTTTGTCTTGATTTAATTCTTTTGCCGCTCTTCTTCCATATATAATCGTTAGAAGTCTTGAAAAATTTATTCCTATTAAATAATCCTCTTTTGCTCTTAAATATGCGCTATCTGCTAGGCTATCGTATTGATCAAGCTCCTTTGCCTCTCTTATTCCTCTCTTAATTTCCTCTTCTGTTTGCGAATCTATCCATACTCTTTTTCTATCTTTATTTTTAATACCTATCATCTGCTCAACTAATCTGTATATGTACTCTCCCTCACGCCCAGAGTCAGTCGCAACATAAATTGTAGATACATCATCTCTTGTAAGTAATGATTGAATCGTATTAAACTGTTTCTGTACACTTGGAATAACCTCGTATTTATATTCTTCTGGAATAAAAGGAAGCGTGTCCAATCTCCATAATTTCAATTTTTCGTCATATTTTTCCGGATATGACATCGTTACCAAATGTCCAACACACCATGTTATTATCCAATTATCTGCTTCCAAATAGCCATCTTTCCTAGAAGTATTTATATTTAACACTTTTGCAAATTCCATTGCCACAGAAGGCTTTTCGGTTATTAATATATTTTTTGCCATATTCAAATTGCTCTTTTCTATAGTTTTTTAAAATTTTACAATATCCATTTCAGAAGTAAAACTATTGTTTCCATATGGGAATAACACATACAAACTTCCGTCTTCTCCCAAGAAGAAAGATTCTATGTTTTCTATATTGTAAATATCACTGTTTATATCTCTACTATAAGTCTCATATCCTGTAAGTTGTATCTTATTTGCATCTTTTATTGCATTTGTTATAACTGTTTTTACTTTAGAATTTAATGCATCTTGCGTAATATTTTTCTTGTTCAAAGCATCATAAATGCTTACTTTCTTTTCAGTTTTTAAATTATAATTATAAGTTTCAACAATAGTTCTTTGTGCATTAGAGCCTTCTTTTAATGTTGACTTAATTATAACAGACAAGATATCTCCATTAACATATCCTGTATATGAAATGCTATAAATTGTATAAGCCTTTGCATTATCTATAACCCCAGCCGTCTTATTTGCAAAAAGTTCTTGAGTAATACTATTAAACTCTGCTGCCACTTTGTTATCTATATTGATTACTGGAATATTTATATCTAATTCATACTTATTATCCTCTCTTGCTTCACTACTATATGCAGTATATACAATGTTTTTGCCACTGTCTAATTTTTTTATGTTGCTAGTATCATAATCATTTAGTTCAACAACATTATTAAACATTTGATCAAATTCTTTTTTTAATGTTTCTTGTGATTCTTCTGTTTTTACGTTGTTTGTTGTGTTACGATTGCTACTTGGTTGTTTACCACTTTGCAAATAAACAGCTAAGACTACTGCTATAACACACATTACAACAATTGCTATATACATTAACTTTCTTGAATTCATGTTTCTCCTTTCAAACGTTGTAATTCTATAAAAATTATACTTTAAATTAGTGAGAAAATCAAGGCTGATAGGCATATTAAATTTTAGACTCCTAATTATTATTTTCCCCTATTGATCAATATTTAAAATTAATATTAATTATTTGGCATTGTTTAAGAATCAAAATCTTTCGCTATAGCGAAATTTGAAATAATTTTTTTAATGAAAACTTTTTGAAACAATTTATTTTTGAAATTTAATAAAATTATATTATGTTTTAGAATAAAAAGCAAGTAGAATTGTTCGACAAATTTCTAGCTGTAAGCTTTATAAAACCCCAAGACAATCTTGGGGTTTTATAACTACAAAAAGGACTAGCTCATAATGCTAATTCATTAGCATGATCATTCTGCCTCTCGGCCTTGCCAAGGTTCAAAACGCCTCCTACATTCTCTACTTGTTATATTTCTGCTTCTCAGTTTAGGGT
>FR880019.1 GCA_000435175.1 Clostridium sp. CAG:245 | reverse complement strand
GAGTATATAGAAAAAATTGTGTAAAGTTTAAAAATAAGCCTTCTTATGATAAAATAAAAAAGTCATAAGGAGGTTTTAAATATGGCAAAAAGAGAAAAAATAAGTGAAGAAAGAAGAAAATTAATACAGGAATTTATAAAAAGCAATGATTTAAAAACAACAGGAGACATACAAGAAGCAATAAAGGATTTATTTAAGGATACAATACAGGAAATGTTGAATGCAGAATTAACAGAACATTTAGGATATGAAAAAAACGAATATATAGAAAATAATGAAAATTATAGAAATGGATATAGCCCAAAGACAGTACATTCAACAGAGGGAGATATAACATTAAATGTGCCAAGAGACAGACAAGGAACATTTGATCCAATAATAGTAGAAAAAGGACAAAAAGATATATCAAGCATTGAAGAAAAAATAATAAGAATGTATGCAAGAGGAATGTCAAATCAAAATATATATGAAGAAATGCAAGAACTTTATGGAGTAAAAGTAAGTCCAGATATGGTAACCGCAATAACAGATAAGATAATACCAGAGATACGAGAATGGCAAAAGAGACAGTTAGAAGAGCAATATGCAATAGTATTCGTAGATGCAACATATTT
>FR880018.1:46481-51737 GCA_000435175.1 Clostridium sp. CAG:245 | reverse complement strand
TAATAAATGAAAAGCTCATTCGGTACATGAAGAAACAGGCAAGGATGAGTTTTTTGTTATGCATAAAAAGAATAGACTCACAATTGACTCACAATTATACTGCCAAAACTCTTGACTGCTAGGCTTAAATAAAATATAATAAACAAAGTTTATACGAGAAAAGTTAAATAGACATAACATTTATGAGGAGCATTAGAAATGAAAAAGAACAATGGTATGGGAATAATAAAATTAATTTTGATGGTGGTTTTAATAGTGGTTGTGGTTGCAACTGCTGTGTATTTTACACGCAAAAAATATAGAGAAGTAAAAGCAGAAACTATAAGAACTGATATGTTACAAGTTCAATGGAAATTAAAAGACTATATTGATAAACAGACCGTAAAAGGAGAAGAAAAGAAATATCTTGGTACTAAAATTAGCGAGATGCAAGATAACGAAATAATTAAAGATTTTCTTGCTAAGAATATAATTTCAGAAGAAGAATACGATAAATATTATGTTTTGCAAGACGAAAATTTGGCAGAAGCTGGGCTAGAAATTACAAATTACGATGGCAGTTATTTCTTAATTAATTATAATACATATGAAGTAATAGATACAAAAGGATATAATAAATCTGATGACGAGGTATTGTACAAATTAACTGATATAAATAAGAAAGATGATGAGAATACAACTTCTGAAAATGACAATGTTATTGAAGAAACAACAGAAAAAAATAATGAAAATGAAAAGAATGATGAAGGCTAGAACTATAGAAATTTAAGCAAAAAATAAAAGATTGTTTTTTATCAGAGACGGTTAAAATAACTACTTGAAAAAGCTATTAGTTATGATATAATATATGCAGAATAAGAAAGTGTAGGTGGATTAAAATGCCCAATATACCACAAAGTACAGAAAAAATAATTCAAGAATTTATAGATCGAGTAAATAAATTGCTAGGAAAAAGAGTAAAGAAGATTATACTATATGGCTCTTATGCTAGAGGAGATTACAACGAAAACTCGGATATAGATATAATGATACTTACAGATTTAACAAACGAAGAAATAATAGAATATAGAGAATTAGTATCTAATATAGCATTTGATATAGAATTTGATACAAACTTTGAAGTAATGATTTCTCCGTTAGTAAAAAACATAGAAAAATTTGAATATTGGTTAAAGGCATTACCATTTTATATGAATGTTCAGAGAGAAGGAGTGGTTTTGAGTGGTGCAGAAAATATCTAAAGAACTTGCAAAACATAGATTAGAGCAGGCAAAAGAAGATTTAGAAGCTGGAAAATTATTGTACGATAAAAACTTCTATAAATCAGCAAATAACAGAGCATATTATTCAATATTTCATAGCATTAAAGCTGTGTTAGCACTTGAACCGATTGATTTTAAAAGACATAAAGATGTGCTTGCGTATTTTAATAAAAATTATATAAATAAAGAGATTTTTCCAAGAATGATGGGAAGAAAAATTCAAAATGCAAGTGCAATTAGAGAAGATAGTGACTATGATGATGAATTTATTGTGGATGCCGATAAGACAAATGAACAATTAAAAACAGCAGAAGAACTAATTGAACTAGTAGATAAATATATTGATGAAAATTAAAGAAATAGAGACAATTAGTAAGAGATTGTCTCTATTAATAGTTATACTAAGAGAGGAAAATAGAATGAAGGAAAAAGAAGAACAACGATTAATTCAACTAAAAGCAATAGAGGAAGAAATTCATAATTCTGGAGTAGAATATATATGTGGGATAGATGAAGCAGGGCGTGGACCTCTTGCAGGACCTGTTGTAATTGCTGCAGCAATAATGCCAAGAAATTCTATGATTGAAGGAGTGAATGATTCTAAAAAGGTATCGGAAAAGAAGAGAGAAGAACTATATGAAATTATAACAAAAGAAGCTATTAGTTATGGTGTTGGAATTATAGACCAAAAAGAAATTGATAGAATTAATATTCTAAATGCTACTAAGGAAGGGCTTACAATGGCTGTAAAAGAGCTTAATCCAAGACCAGATTTGATAATAGTAGATGCATTAACAAAAATAGATACTGACGGGATACCATATCAGTCTATTATAAAGGGAGATGCTAAATGCTATTCAATATCTGCAGCTTCAATAATTGCAAAGGTTACAAGGGATAGAATTATGAGACAGTGGGATGAAATATATCCTCAATATGGGTTTGCAAAACACAAAGGATATGGTACTGCAGAACACATAAAAGCATTAAAAGAATATGGACCATGCCCTTTACATAGGGAATCGTTTATTAAACATTTTGTATAAAAGAGGAAGAAAGAAATGAACATTTTAGATATAATTGAAAAAAAGAGAGATGCGAAAGAATTAAATAAAGAAGAGATTGAATTTTTTGTAAAAGGATATACTGATGGTAGCATACCAGATTACCAAGCTGCTGCTTTAGTTATGGCAATTTACATAAATGGAATGACAAAAGAAGAGACAACTAATTTAGCTTTAGCCATGGCATATTCTGGAGATGTATTAGATTTATCAGATATTGGAGAGGTTGTAGATAAACATAGCACAGGTGGAATTGGAGATAAAATCACATTAATACTAATGCCAATAGTTGCAGCGTTAGGCGTAAAAGTTGCTAAGATGTCTGGAAGAGGACTGGGAGCAACTGGTGGTACAAAGGATAAACTAGAAGCAATTCCGGGATATAGAACAGAGATTGGAATTGATGAATTTATAGAAAATGTAAAGAAAATTGGGATAAGTTTGATTGGTCAAACACTAAACTTAGCTCCAGCAGATAAAAAATTGTATGCTTTAAGAGATACAATTAGTTGTACTGCTAATATTCCACTAATAAGCTCTAGTATAATGAGCAAGAAAATTGCAGCAGGAGCAAATAAAATAGTTCTAGATGTAACTTGTGGAAGCGGTGCATTCATGAAAACAGTGGGAGAAGCAAGAGAATTGTCTAAGACCATGATTGACATTGGAAAGCTAGCAAATAAAGAGACTGTATGTATAATAACAAACATGGACCAACCTTTAGGAACTATGGTGGGAAATACACTTGAAGTTATAGAAGCAATAGAAGCTTTAAAAGGCAATATGCAAGACGATGTAAAAAATGTTGTATTAGAATTAGGCGCTTATATATTAAAACTAGATGGAAAAGGCGATAACATTCAAGAAAATAAAGAAAAAATTGAGCAGGTAATATCAAATGGAGAAGCATATAGAAAATTCTTGCAATTAGTTGAAAATCAAGGTGGAGATATTAGCTACATAGAAAATACAGAAAAATTTACAAAGGCTAAATATAAAATGCCAGTAGAAGCGGTAAAGACTGGATATGTACAAAAACTAAATGCAGAAAAAGTAGGAAAAATAGCAATGCATTTAGGTGCAGGCAGAATGAAAAAAGAAGATAACATAGACTATGCCGTTGGAATAGAACTACTAAAAAAAGTGGGATGCCAAGTGGAACAGGGGGAAACAATAGCATACATATATGCCGACGATGAACAAAAAGGCAGAGAAGCCGTAGAAAAATTGCAACAAACATATGAAATAGGTGAACAAAATGTGGAAAAAGTTGCAGATATAATTGAAATAATTGAATAAACTACAAAAAGATATCATTTTATAAAACTCAACATGTCGTGCTAGGTCGGGCTATTTAGCCTTCAAAAAGTGCACTTCCAGTCTCTTTTTATAAAATGATATTTTTTTCATATTTTTATAAGGAAATATTGTGTATTTTGTTTGCTTCTGAGTTTAATCCTAAGTTTGTTAAAGTAGTGTATACATTTTTATCTTGTAAAAATCTATTTACATTTTTTAAAGAAACTCCAGTAGATTCTGCTAAAGATTCAACAGTTACAGAAGAATCGGCCTCACTTAAAAAAGTTTTTAAATGGTTTATTTCATGTTCATCTTTAGATTGACAATTAGGGCATACTGAGTTTTTTGAAGCAAAAAAGCTTCCACAACGTTCACATCTATTTAAATTCATTTGTTACCTCCTATGAAAAATATTAATTTCAAAAGAATTCTATCATAAAAATGTCAAAATATAAATAGAAAAATCAAAAAATGTAGAAAATGAAAAAAATAGTTATAAAAAATCTAAAAATGTGATAAAACACCGTCGAAAACCTTCTAAAAATGTGAGAAAACTTAAAATTTCAAAAAAAGCTTGATTTCTAGCTATTTGTTGTGATATAATAGTTTCTGTTAAAAATACGCACACAAATTCCAGTTTAAAAGCAGTGCTTTTGTAAAATCTATTTAAATACAAAGGTTCTTTTAAATGCTAAAGATTTGTGGAGGGTAAAAACTAAAAGGAGGAACAAAAAATGGCAGTAGTTGCAATGAAACAATTACTAGAAGCAGGTGTTCATTTTGGACATCAAACAAGAAGATGGGATCCTAGAATGGCTGAATATATATTCCAAGCTAGAAACGGAATTCACATCATCGATTTACAAAAAACATCAAAAAAATTAGACGAGGCTTATGCTTTCTTAAAAGAGCAAGCTGAAGAAGGAAAAACAGTTCTATTTGTAGGAACAAAGAAACAAGCTCAAGACTGCATGAAAGAAGCAGCTGAAAAATGTGGTATGTACTACGTTAACCAAAGATGGTTAGGTGGAATGCTTACAAACTTTGCTACAATCGAAAAGAGAATTGAAAGATTAAATCAATTAGAAAAAATGGAAGAAGACGGAACTTTCGAAGTATTACCTAAGAAAGAAGTTATTCTTTTAAAGAAAGAAATGGATAAACTAGAGAAAAATCTAGGTGGAATCAAAAACATGAAAGAAATGCCTGGAGTTTTATTCATAGTAGATCCTAAAAAAGAAAGAAATGCTATATTAGAAGCTAAAAAATTAAATATTCCTACAATAGGATTAATCGACACAAACTGCAACCCAGATGATGTTGATTACGTTATCCCAGGAAATGATGATGCTATAAGAGCAGTTAAATTAATAGCTGATACAATGGCTAATGCAGTAATCGAAGGTAGACAAGGAGAAACTCTAGAAGTTACATCAGATTCTGAAGATGCTATGGAGACAGAAGAAGCTACAACTCCAACAGATATGGAAGAAGTAGTTGAAGCAGCTAGCGATGCTGAATAATTTATAGTTTATAAAAATAATTAATAAACAATACCAAAGGGGTAGGGCGGCTGCCCTATCCTTTAATGTTTGACTCTAGTAAAATTGATGGGGTAGACATTAAAAAAG
>FR880018.1:0-46443 GCA_000435175.1 Clostridium sp. CAG:245 | reverse complement strand
TGCCAAAAAAGGGGCGTCCCTAATGGGCGAAAAATAAGGAGGATATAAAATGATAACAGCAAGCCAAGTAAAGGAATTAAGAGAAAAAACAGGTGCAGGAATGATGGAATGCAAGAAAGTTTTAACAGAAACAGATGGTGACATTGAAAAAGCAATGGAACTATTACGTGAAAGAGGAATAACAAAAGCTGCTAAAAAGGCATCTAGAGTTGCTGCAGAAGGATTAGTAGGTAGCTACATTTCAGAAGATGGAAAAGTAGGTGCTATAGCTGAAGTTAATGCTGAGACAGATTTCGTAGCAGAGAATGCAGAATTCAAACAATTTGTTAATGATATTGTAAAGCAAGTTGCTTTAAATAACCCAGCTGATGTTGAAGCTTTATTAGAAGAAAAATTCATAGCAGATCCAGAAAAAACTGTTAAAGAAGCTTTAATAAATAAAATAGCTACAATCGGAGAAAACATAACAATAAGAAGATTTGTTAGATACGAGACAACAGATGGAACATTAGGACAATATGTTCATGGAGCTGGAAAAATAGCTGTATTAGTAGAAATGAAGAATGCAGATGCAGAATTAACAAAAGACATTTGTATGCAAATAGCTGCTTCTAAGCCAGAATTCTTAAACAGAGAACAAGTTCCACAAGAAAGAGTAGACAAAGAAATGGAAATACTAAAAGTTCAAGCTATGAATGAAGGAAAGCCAGAAGCTATAGCTGAAAAAATGGTACAAGGAAGAATTGGAAAATTCTATTCAGATATCTGCTTAGTAGACCAAGAATTTGTTAAAGATATGGACAAAAAAGTTAGCCAATTATTAAAAGAAAAGAATGCAGAAGTTGTTAGATTTGCAAGACTTGAAAAAGGTGAAGGAATAGAGAAAAAAGAAGAAAACTTTGCTGAAGAAGTTGCAAAACAATTAAAATAGAATAAGAACTAAAAATAACAAAAGAAAGTTGAAAATATTGAAGAAAAATTCAATATATCAACTTTCTTTTTTATTGTATTTTGTATTGCTCTTTGCTCTAGAAACTGGTATAATTAGCATGTAAAATTAACAACAACACAGAAAATAGATTAAACGAAATTATAAATCAATTTTGCTGTATGTGCATTCAAATAAAGCGAGGAAGGAAATTAATTAATGAAAACATCTGAGAAAAAAGAGGTAAAGGAAAAAGCAAAAAAAGAAGATTCACAAAAAGTTAAGAATATAAAATTTCATATACTTGCAATTTTTTGCATTATAATTTTTTGTGCATCAATTTGTCCTGTAACAATGCAAAATGATACGTATTATACGATAAAAATAGGTAAACACATAATTAATACTAAAACTGTGGATATGCAAGACCCATTTTCATGGCATGAGTTACCATATACATATCCTCATTGGGCTTATGATGTAATGATTTATTTGATATATAATTTAGGAGGATTTTTAGGAATTTTTATATCAACAATAGTATTTGCGTGTATATTAGGTATTCTAATGTATTGTACAAACTATAAAATATCTAAAAACAAACTAATCTCGTTTGCAATTACAATTGGTGGAATGTTCTTGATAAAAGATTATATAGCAGCAAGAGCACAACTTGTAACATTTATATTGCTTGAACTTACAATTTTATTAATAGAAAATTTCTTAGAAAAGAAAAAGGTAGGCTATGCTATTGGAATTATAGTTATATCTACAGCAATAGCAAACTTACATTGTGCTGTATGGCCATTTTTCTTTGTAATATTTTTGCCATATATTGCAGAATATTTAATATTTACTGTAATTGATGCTCAGCCAGTGTACAGAATAAGAAAAAAATATTATGATATAAAAATAAAAAATTACAATAAGAAAATAGAAAAAGAAGCAATAGAAGAAAATAAAAAAATATTAGATGAAAAATTAAAAAAAGTAATAACAGCAAAAGAAAAATTTGAAGAAAAGAATGCAAAAATATTAAAAAATAGAGAAGCAAAAAGAAAAGAACCATATAAAATAAGATATAACAAAAATAAAAATGCAAAATGGCTTATATTAATAATGGCTATATGTGTTCTAACAGGGTTATTAACACCGTTAGGAGATACACCATATACATACTTATACAAGACAATGAAAGGAAATACAACTAAGAGTATAAGTGAACATTTGCCATTAACACTAATAAATAATAAAGAAATGTTGGTTGTACTAACTGCAACATTAGCATTATTGATTTTTACAGATACAAAAATAAGATTAAAAGATTTATTCATGTTTGCAGGTTTAACATTATTAATGTTTATGACTAGAAGGCAAGAATCTATGCTTGTATTGCTCGGAAGTGCTGTTTTAGCAACATTAATAACACAGTTGTTTATGAAATATGACTCAAAGGGATTAAAAGAATTCGAAGATATTGCAGTATCATCACTTGGAACTATTGCAGTTGTTTTACTAATTGTACTACTATCTGTAATAGAAATAAAACCAAAATTAGATGATAAATTTGTAAATCCATCAACATATCCAGTTGATGCAGCAAAATATATTAAAGAAAATTTGGATGTAAATTCAATTAAATTATTTAATGAATACAATTACGGAAGTTATCTATTATTTGAAGGAATTCCTGTTTTTATAGATTCAAGAGCAGATTTATATGCACCTGAATTTAATGGAGTAAAAGGAAAAGACGGAAAATATGAAGGACAAGATATTTTTTCAGATTATATAAATACTTCAAATATATCTAAATATTATGAAAATACATTTAATACTTATGGAATTACTCATGTAATTTTATATAAGAATTCAAAGCTGAATATATTCTTATCAAGAAGTGACAGATATAAAGAATTATATTCGGATAAAAAGTTTGTAATATATGAAAGAGACTAAAAATGACGGAAAAGAAGAAATTTAAATTAAGCATAACCATTTTAATTATTATTGCAATAATTTTAATTGACCAAGTTAGCAAAATATTGGTAATAAATTTTGTAAAGCAAGACGTTGGAATAATTACGTTAATCAAAAAAAGTGAAGAGATAAAGATTGCTGACGTTATTATTTCTATATTATCTGACTGTGTTGTGTTTACAGTTATAATCAAGTTTTTAAAAGAACAAAGCAAATATATGTCCACAAAAGTGAAATATTCACTTGCCGTAATATTAGGCGGAGGAATAAGTAATTGCATAGATAAGATTTGGAATGGAGAGGTTATAAATTTTATAAAAATAGGAAGATTGCCTTCGGTAAACATTGCATATATTCTATATATTATAGGCTGGATTTCATTCTTAATATTTATGGTAAAGAACACTTTGAATATTAAAGCAGATTTGAAAAATATAGAAGAGAAAATACGAAATATTGGAAGAGATTAATTGAAAAGGAAGATAAAATTGGAAGAATTAATTGTAAAGGAGAATAATCAAAAAAGACTAGACTCTTATGTAACAGATAAATTAAGTAAATTGTCTAGAACAACTGCTCAAAGGCTTATAGAAGAGGAAAAAATTCTAGTAAATGGAAAAAAGCAGAAAGCTTCTTATAAACCTGAAGAAGGAGATGTAATAAGCATAGAAATACCAGAAGCAAAAGATGTTGAATTAAAAGCACAGGATATTCCTGTGCCTGTTGTATATGAGGATAATGATATAATTGTTGTAAATAAGCCAAAGGGAATGGTGGTTCACCCTGCTAATGGAAATCCAGATGGAACGCTTGTAAATGCAATTCTTGCAATGTGTAAAGATAGTCTATCTGGAATAGGTGGAGAAATAAGACCAGGAATTGTACATAGATTAGATAAAGATACATCCGGACTTCTTATAGTTGCCAAAAATGATGAGGCTCATATGAATATGAGTAAGCAGATTCAAGAAAGAAAGGTTACTAAAAAATATATTGCATTAGTTAGAGGCGTTGTTGCCGAAGATGAGGCTACTATAGATTTACCTATTGCAAGAAGTACAAAAGACAGAAAGAAAATGGCTGTTGACCCTAAGGGGAGGAATGCTGTAACACACTTTAAAGTGCTAAAAAGATATGATAATTATACTTTATTAGAATTGAAAATAGATACTGGAAGAACTCATCAAATAAGAGTACATATGTCTTATATAGGACATCCTGTGGTAGGAGATGAAGTGTATTCTAATGGTAAGAATGAATTTGGGGTGCAAGGACAAATGCTTCATGCACGTTACTTACAATTTAAACACCCAATAACTGGCAAGGAGCTAAGCTTAGAAGCACCAATACCGGAATATTTTGAAGATGTACTAGAAAAGCTAAAAAATAGAGAAATTGATAAAAAATGAAATCAACTTAAACTTAATTGTATGTAAAACAATAAATAATACAAAAATATAAAAAAATTTATAATCTAATCGTATTTTGGATTCAAGTTAGAATTAGTAAAATTAGAAAGGAGTGAAATTGTGGAAGAAAGATTACAAAAATATCTGGCTAATAACGGAATTGCAGCAAGAAGAAAATGTGAAGAATTTATATTAGATGGCAGAGTGAAAGTAAATGGCAAAGTTGTAACAGAACTCGGAACTAAAATAAATCCAGATAAAGACATAATAGAATTTGATGGTAAAAAAGTTGAAAAGGTAGAAAAACATGTATATATATTACTTAACAAACCAATTGGTTATGTGACTACTGTGAAAGACCAGTTTGACAGACCAAAAGTGCTGGATTTAGTAAAAATAAAAGAAAAAGTACTACCTGTGGGCAGATTAGATATGTATACATCTGGAGCATTAATGCTTACAAACGATGGTGATTTCATAAATAAAATCACACATCCAAGTCATGAAGTGGAAAAAACATACACTGTAACAGTAAAAGGAATTGTAACTCAAGATGATGTTGAAAAATTAAAAAACGGTGTAGAAATACCAGTTGATGAAAAGAGTGAGGAAACATTTGTTACAAGTCCAGCTAAAGTAAAAATTCTAAAAACAGATGAAGAGAAAAATTTTTCAAGATTACAAATAACCATTCATGAAGGCAAAAATAGGGAAGTAAGAAAAATGTGTGAGGCAATAGGTAGAAAAGTACTTGCTTTACATAGAAGAAAAATTGCAGATTTGGATGTAAAAAATCTAGAAATAGGAAAATGGAGATATTTAACAGATAACGAGGTAAAAAGACTATTAGAACTTGACAAATAGGTCAAAGTGTGGAAAAATAGATAATGTAGAGTACTAAATTGTATTTTATAAATTATAGGGGGAATTAGAATGATAGAAGATTCAGAAATAAAAACAACAGTCTCACCTTTTGCGATAAGACCAGGAGAAATTAAAGTATTTGATGGAAAAGATGGTTATGTATCAATGAACCAAATAATCCAAAAAATAAACGTAGGTCATATAAATGATTTACATTTTAGAATAATGGAAATTGTTAATGAATATGAGTTCATAACATCTAGACAGTTGTTTAAATTATTAGAAAAAGAAAAATTTGAACTTAAATCACAGGATAAACTAAACAATAAATTAGAACAATTAGTTAAATCAAAAATATTAACACGATATTATTTCAATTCAGAAGATGGTAAGGGAATATACAGAATATACTGCCTAGAAAAAATGGGAAAATATTTATTAAATTCTAGAGGAGTAGAATGTAAATGGCAACCAACAGATAATACAAAACCAGTTGCAATGATAAAGAAAAGATTAGCAAGCAATCAACTTCTAATTTCTTATAAAGAAAAAGTACAAGCTTTTGATTCATTCCAAATAAAAGTACCTATGAATGCGAAAATACTTGGAAAACAATTTAAAGCTACTGGTGGTAAAGTTACTCTAAGCAAGAATGGAAAATCAATAGATTTCATTTTTGAAGTAATTCGTAGAGAAGATGATTGGCAAAAAAAACTTGCAGATAAAATGAAATTGTATAAAGACTTCTATGAAAACTTTGTAGCAATGGATTCTGGGTTTAAAACAATACCACAATTAATTTTACTATGTGAAGATGAAAAGCATATGGCGGAAACATTTAGAGAAATTGTTGTAAATGGATTAGGTATAGATAAACTAAATCTATATTACACAACAGATTTACGCCAAAATGATAGCACACTAGAACACAGCTTAGCTGAATTTAAATTAGACCCAGTAACTAATAAGTATAAAATGGAAAATGTAGATATAAAATTATTAGGATAAATAATAATGCCTAAAAGAATGGAAAATGTAGACGGAGCAAAAAATGCTTCGTCTTCTTTGAAGTTAAATATATTATTTTAATGAAAAAAAGAACGAAGCATAGATATTTTTGCTTCGTTCTTAAAATTTATTTATTATCTGGTTTCTTAAAGTTAAATACAATTGCATCTTCACTATCAAATAAATATTTTGAATCAGATGTATCTGTTTTTATTGGATCAACTTCATCAGGAATATCATCATTAAAATGATAATTTTTTAATGTTTCTTTTTTCTTTTTTGCTTTTTCTTCTTCATACTTATCTTCTGCTGAATGTGCATCATAACCAGCATTATATTTCTCGAATGAATATTCTTTTGATGCCTTAGGCTCATAATATGTTGCAGATAGGAAGCTTAGATTTACTACACCAGTATCGCTCTTTCCACCTAAATTTCTTAGCTTATACATAGCCTGCTTAAATTTCATAGCTTGGATTTTTCCAGGTTGATATTTTATCTTATTTTCGTATTTTATTCCAGTAAGTTTAGGGTCATATTCGCCTTTAGCTGTATCGTAAGAACTTCCAAATGACCAATCTTTCTTGTCACCGATTTCTTTTGACCACCACTCGTTGTCTTCAGGAGCGTTATTTCCAAATACGAACTTATTAGAACAATTAGCTGTTATTATTTGTCTATGTTTCTTGTTTGAACCTTTATCTAATTGACCTAAGTTTTGTATAGAAACTACTGTTGAAACTTTATACTTTCTATATAAAGTAAACAATGAATCCGTTGAATTTCCAACAAAATCTGCAAATTCGTCTATGTATAAGAAATGTGGAACTCTATCTTTTTCTATTCCAGGACGTCTTAATACAGAATACTGCATCATCAATATACAAAATAGACCAAATGCTGTATGAATGTTTGGACCTAAATCACCACGTCTTGTACATACAAGAGTTACGTCGGCATTTTTTAATGCATTATCAAAGTTTATAGAATTTCTTCTATTACATAATATGTTTTTAACTCCAGTATATCTTAGTAAACTATCTAATTGTGCAGTAGCATGTGTTATAAATTTTTCAGTATCTTCTCTATTTGGAGCAGATGCATAGAAATTCCTTTCAAAATAATTTAGCAATGAAGAATATTTTTCTGCAAGTTCATTGTCTTTTTTCATTTCTTCACATAATTCTTCGATTAATTCAAAATGTGTGAAACAATTTAACATATCTTCAAGATTTGGTAAATCATCATCATGAAGTCTAGGATATATTTCTTTCAATAATATTGCTAAATTTTCAATTGCTTGGTTTGCAGCGTTTACTCTGTATGCAAGCTCTACATCTAAATTACTATTGCTTGAAGAATATAATCCTTTTAAAACAGTAGAAATTGCAACAGCCGTTTGAGTTGCATCTTCAAGAGCAAAAGGATTTAATCCAACAGAAGATGAGTCATTAGGATCTATTAAATTGAATTTCATGTTACGTGCTTTTAGTACTTTTTTAATATGATTTATAGACTCAATATCAGGAGAAATATAGGTCAAACCTAAATTTCTGTAAATATAATTATTTCCAGAACCAGCTATAATCATTTTTTTCATATATGTATTATAAACATTAAGTTTATTTTCTTTTGGTGTTATCATATTTAAATTGAAATTAGCGTTTATATAATCATTTGAGTATGGGCAATTTAAAGTAGCAATTTCAGTTTTTAATGCAGTAAATCCCATTTCCTTTGATATTTCCCTAAAGAAATATTTTTTATCGATATCTTTTGCAATCATTGGCTCAAACAATAAAGATGTTTTTCCAGCACCAGAAACACCACATACTAGTGTAGGGTAAAATCTTTTCTCTTCAGCTATTTTAACTGTTTTACCATTTACTTTATCTGTTCCAAAAGACATCTCACAAGTATAAGCACCCCAAGAGGCAGATTTATCAGCAAGGCTAATTCCTTTATAATCGTAAATTGATTCATATATTGTTTTGGTATCGTGTACTGTCATTAGTAACCATTTTATAACAGGATAGAATGTGGTTAATGGTAAGTACAGAGCAACCGCGGAGAATGCTGGTTTAATCAAATTATAAAAGTTAGATGCGATGTATGAAAAGTTTGGTACTGATAAGAATAACATCCAACCAAATTGGTTCGTGAATTGTGTAAACATAGATACAATCATTATATAAATGCTGATTAAATACACATCAAATAGTGCTAATTTAGATTCATCTGAGTCAACAAACTTAGATGAACACGAAAATAGAAATGCAAATACCGGGCAAGCAAGAGCTAGAGTATATGTAATTGGACCCCAGTACGAAACTGCCATTCCTGTAAAAATCATCATAAGCATTTCTACTATTCTGTCTACAACTAAATAAGCACTTATTAAAGTTAGTACATATGTTAGAAAAGTATTTCTGTCTGTTTTTAGATATTTTAAAAATTTGTCTATTGCTTTCAAAAGATTCACCACTTTCAAATTATTTCATTTATTAAAATTTATACATATCTATTATCCTATAAAATGAAGAAAAAAACAAGTATTTTGAGCAATTTTATAAGCTTTTTTATGCTAAAAATTTATTAAACTTACAAATTAAGTATAGTAATTGGTTTATTGAATATATTTTATAAATAAGGGGAAGGAGAACATATGTCTAAGGAAAAAAAGCAAAGTTTCATGCAAGGAATTATTACTTTGATGTTTTCACAAGTTTTAATAAAAATTTTAGGTTTATTTTATAAATTATATTTGACAAATAAAAATGGTTTTGGAGATGCTGGAAATGCTATTTATAACAGTGGATTCCAAATCTATGCACTACTGTTAACGATTTCTTCAATAGGTGTTCCAAATGCTGTTGCAAAACTTATTTCAGAAAAATTATCAGTGGGAGACAATAGGGGAGCACAGAAAATTTTTAAAGTAGCGTTTGCCTTTTTCTCTGTAGTCGGTTTTACAGGTTCAGCATTATTATTTTGTGGAAGTGATTTTATTGCAAATGTATGGCTTCAAATTCCGGAAGCAAAGTTAACACTAATAATACTTGCACCATCGATTTTCTTTGTTTCGTTAATTTCGGTTTTAAGGGGCTATTTTAATGGGCACGAAAATATGAAACCAATGGCGCAGTCTCAAACAATAGAACAATTTACAAAAACAATATGCACCGTTGCTATAGTTGAGTTAATATGTTTTTTTATGGGGAATAAAGATACTACAGCTGTAATGGCTGCTGGAGCAAATTTGGCAACTAGTATTGCCACCTTTATTGGCTTTATATATTTAATATATTTATATAATAAAAAAGAAAGATATATAAAATTTAATAAGCCAAAATATCATAGGCAAGAAAGAACAGTAGAGATAGTAAAGAAGATAATAATAATTGCAATGCCACTTACTTTTAGTGCAATTTTAGGCTCACTAAATAAAAATATAGATTCCTTTACAGTTGTAAGGGGATTAAAAACGTTTTTAACAGAAGAACAGGCTAAAATTCAATATGGGATACTAAGCGGAAAAATAGATACACTCGTAACTTTTCCTTTATCGTTTAATATTGCACTTGCAACGGCTTTGGTTCCGGCAGTATCGGCTGCAAAAGCGAGAGGAGACTATAAGAGTATAGAAAAAAGGGTGTCTTTTGCGATACTTATTACGATATTAATTGGACTGCCATGTAGTGTTGGAATGGTAGTTTTCGCAAAGCCAATTTTGCAAATGTTATTTCCAAATGCAAGTAGTGGAGAATTTATATTTCAAATAAGTAGTATTTCGATTGTATTCATTACATTAGAACAAACTATAAACGGTGCTCTTCAAGGACTGGGAAAACTTAAAGTACCCGTAATTGCACTTTCAATAGGAGTGTCTATTAAGCTAATTTTGAATTTAATATTAGTAAAAGTAAATCCAGATTCATTCGTTTTGGGAGGAGTTGCTGGTGCAGCATTTGCAACTGTAATGTGTCATGCTATTTCCATGTTTATTAGTTTGATAGCATTGAGTAAAAATATTAAAATAAAATTTGATTTGTCGAAATATTTTATAAAACCAATTTTAGCAAGTTCATCAATGGGAATAATTCGGAATATATACATATAATTTACTAAAAGGTATAATTATGCAAAATATTGCTATAATATTAACAATAATATTTGCAATAATTGTTTATGTAGTAATATTAGCAATTACAAAAATTTTTAGTAAAGATGAATTATACATGTTGCCATTTTACAGCAAATTTAAGAAAAATAAGGTATGTAAACCTTGAAAAATAAGCATTTTTGAAAATAGAAAACCGCAAACCCTTGAGATTTAACACTTTTATAAAATAAATTTGAAAAAAAAGAAGGATTTTATCAAACCTTGGCGAATAATGTAAGTAGTAGATGCAATAATTATCTACATATACAATCTTATTAGGAGGTAATTTAAATGAACAAATCTGATTTAATCGCAGCCATAGCTGCTAAAACAGAATGCACAAAGAAAGATGCAGAAGCAACATTAAACGCATTTGTTGACGTTGTTACAGAAGCTTTAGTAAAGGGAGACAAAGTTCAATTAGTTGGATTTGGTTCTTTCGAAGTTAGAAAAAGAGCTGCTAGAAAAGGAAGAAACCCACAAACTAAAGAAGAAATCAAAATACCAGCATCAAAAGCTCCAGTATTCAAAGCTGGAAAAGCTTTAAAAGATTTAGTAAACAAAAAATAATTGAATTAATATAGAAATATGAATTCATATGAATACATGGAAAAAATTCCATGTATTTTTTATAATTTATTGCTTTTTATAAATAAAGTTGCTATAATTGTGTATGTCGTATTTTTTACACTTTATATCCCATAATTGGGGAAAGGCAGAGTATGATTGAAAAAATTAAAAGAGTTGCAAAAGAAATTGTTAAGCCAACCAAAAGGCCAGAAGGTCCAATAGACTATTTTGTGTATAAAGGAGTGTTTGGCATATATTTTGCTACAAACGGCAGAACTTTGGCTTGTTGGATTAAGCCGTGTAAGAAGTTATGTGATGATGGCAATGAAGTTAATCTTCCTGGTTACTGGAAGGATGTACATAGTACACAAAAGGTGACTATGGATGGAGAGTTTGTTCAGTTAACTGCAGACGAGGCTTGGCAACATTCGACAGGCAACTTCTAAGAAAAAAGATGCAAACAGATGCTAATGCAAATGTTTGCATCTTTTTTCTTAGAAATTGACATAACATTTGCCAAAACAAGGAAAAAATGGTATAATAAAGAAGTATCCGAATATAAATACTTGTCCCCAATAATTGGGGAAAGGAGGAAAAAATGAAAGTTAAAGAATTATGGAAGCGGCTAATTATTAGTCACAAAGTACCCAAACTGCCGCAAGGTTACGTATACCAAAACAGGATTTTTGGCTTTGAAATTGCTGGAAATCACGTAGGCCAGATATGCTGGATCCGAGGAGGAAAGACACTTTCTGGCAAGGAGGTACCAGGTTTCTGGAAAGAGTTGGATTCTTCGGATGTCATTGATATGAACGGCAAATCGCGAAAAATGACGTTGGAGGAGTTCGAAAGGTACCAGGCAGTCCTTAACGAGTAATTGATTACAGAACAACATGGAAACTACGATGAAGTGACCATGTTGTTCTGTTTATGTAAATAAATTTGGAATAATTTGCCAAACTAAGAATAATATGTTATAATAGAAAGTATGAACGAAAGGAGGAATCACATATGACAATTGGCAGTGTGATAAAAGAAATGCTTGGTAGGCAAGCATGTGTGAAAATGCAATAGCTATAATTTTTTAATAAAACGATGAAAGGAAAAGTCAAGATGAAAAGTTATTTGGAGATTATTAGCAAAGACGAGACCTTTGCACTGTGCGAAGTCGAGATGATCCCGGTAGACGAAAGTGCTAAAAAGGCATATGTAACGAGTCAAGTAAAAATGACTTATGTTCCTATGTCGAAGTTTAGCATGGTCAATGGTACAATCGATGAAGGAGATGTCTTTATTGTTCTTCACAACTCGGGCAGAGTTATTAGAGTCTGCGAGAGGGATATTGAAGAAAAATCAAAGAGAAGAGCACTTAAACAAAGAGGAGTCGCTACAGTTTAAACACTGCATAGGCGGGGGATATTATCCTCCGCCTTTTGCATGAAAAAAATTTGGATTAAGAATATTTAACATCTATTTAATATTATGAAGCTATGATATAATATATATGATTTTAACATGAAAGAGGAAAACTTGTATGAGGATTTTAATTGTAGAAGACGAATTTAAAATTGCCGATGTAATTGCCAGCAGACTTAGAAAAGAAAATTATATAGTAGATGTATTTGGCAATGGAGAAGAAGGTTTGGATAATGCTCTTACGAATATATATGATTTAATAATTTTAGATGTAATGCTTCCTAAAGTTGACGGATTTAAAATTTTGGAAGAAATCAGAAGAGAGAAAATTAATGCAAAAGTAATAATGCTGACTGCAAAATCTATGATAGAAGACAAGCTTACAGGCTTTAATAACGGAGCAAATGATTATTTAACAAAACCATTCCATATTGATGAATTAGTTGCTAGAGTAAATGCACAGCTTAGAATGGATAATGTACAAGTACAAAAAGACTATGTAGAAGCAGGAGATTTAAGGCTTAATATAAAAAATACAACATTAACATGCACTACAAACAATGAGTCTATAGAAGTTGTCTGTAAAGAATTTATGTTATTAGAATATCTAATGAAAAATCAAAATCAAGTTTTACAAAAAGAACAACTATATGAAAAAATTTGGGGACTAGATAATGAATCAGAGTCAAACAACTTGGAAGCATATCTTTCATTTATAAGAAAGAAAATTAAAATAATAGGGTCTAATGTTCAGATAAAAGCTATTAGAGGTCTAGGGTACAAATTAGAAGTTGATTAGAGGTGAAAAAATGGAAAAGTTAAAGAAAAAAATATTTTTGGTAATGTTTGCTATATTAACAATATTTCTTGTGAGTGTATTGTGCATATTTAATTTTCAAGATTACAATCATGAAAAAGTAGAAATAGAAAATAAATTAAGTAGAATGGAAAATGATAGACAGGCACCGGGAATGCCAGTTTTTATGGATGCAGTAGTATATACGGTAAAATACAATACATCAAATAAAGTAACAGAAGTAATAAACCATACAGATAACAATATTTCGGATGAAAAAATAACTCAGATTGCAGAGGATATATTGGAAAGTTCAAATACGAAACAAGGAAGCAAGATAGGAAATTTATATTTAGACAAATACTCATATTCTTTTCAAGCACCAAACACACTAACTATAGTAGATAATACATCAGCCAAGGCAAAATTAGAGTCATTATTAAAAACATCAATTTTAATTTTTGCACTAATAGAAGTTATAATAATTATTTTGACTGTAGAAATAACGAGATGGATAATAAAACCAGTAATAGAGTCATTTAACAGGCAAAAACAATTTGTGGCAGATGCATCACATGAACTAAAAACTCCTATTGCGGTAATAATGGCGAACGCAGAAGCGTTGGAAAAAGAGCCAGAAGAAAAGAAATGGTTAAATAATATAAAGAGCGAAGCGGACAGAATGAATGAGCTAGTAACAAGCTTATTGGATTTGGCAAAATTAGAAGAAGGAAAAGAAAAAGAGGTACAGCAAGAAGAAAATTTATCAAAAATAGTAGAGATGTCTGTATTAACATTCGAGAGTTTGATGTATGAAAATAAAATAGAACTAAAATATGATATACAAAAAGACATAAATATAAAATGTAATAGTAGTCAAATAAAACAACTAGTAGCAATACTCATAGACAATGCTATAAAACATAGTGAAACGAATGGAAAAATAAGTATTGCACTGAAAAAACAAAAGAATGATACAGTATTAACAGTATCAAACAGGGGAAAAGAAATCCCAAAAGAAATACGAGAAAAAATATTTGAGAGATTCTATAGAGAGGATGAATCTAGAAACAGAGACACAAACAGATATGGCTTAGGGCTTGCAATAGCAAAAAATATAGTAGAAAATCATAATGGAAAAATATCGGTAGAATCGGAAAAAGGAATAACAACATTTAAAGTGGTGCTAAAATAAGCATCACTTTGTTGCATTCTACATAAAATGGTGCTAAAATAGATAGTACAAATCCAACGATTTGATTATACGAAGGGAGAATATTGTTTATTTAGACGTTCAATAAGTAGCTGTAAAAGAAAGGATAGCTATAAATGTCAAAAACTTATGTGTTAAATGATAAACAAAGAAAAATTGTAGAAAAAAACTTGAAAGTCGTTCCGTACTTTTTAAGGAGGTTACCTTGTAAAAACACTGAATATGAAGACCTGTTGTCAGTAGGAAACATTGGATTAATAAAGGCAGCAGCAACATATGATGCATCGGCAAATAATACGTTTGGAACTTATGCTAAAAAATGTATAGAAAATGAGTTTTACATGGCAAAGCGAAAAACTAAAAATCGGTCAAAAGAAATCTCTTTGGAAAGTATAGTAACATGTAAAGAAGAAGGAGACGACAAAATATCACTTAAAGACATAGTACTAGTAGATCCGACAGACTTTACGAAAGGAATAGAAGAAAGAGACTCATTAGAAAGAACTTTGGAACTCTTACTAAATATGAGTTCACTCAAATTAAAAGAAAAACAAGTAGTTTTCTATAGATTAGGAGGAATGAAACAAACCGAAATAGGAAAACAAGTTGATCTTTCGCAAGCAAGTATTTCGAGAGTAATAAAAAGTGCCTTTAGTAAGGTTAAAAATTTTATTGACCAGAACCCAGACTATACTAAAGAAATAAGAGTTCGGGTTACTCCAACGAAGTACTACCTAAACATCATGTTGGAAGATGAAGCAAAATGCAGATTAGCATATCAAATTCTTACAGAACAGAGAACATATACCGATAACATTCCGGATTACATGGTAAGCATCGGTGGAAGCTCGATAACTGTAAGCACTTATGCTGAAGAAGAAGCATACATAACAATTGCGGAAATTCTTCCAAAGATAGAACCTTATAAACAGAAAAAAACAAAAAGGAGAGACGTTTATAAAAAAGATAAAGAGAATGCGAAAGTATATGAATTCATGATGTCCCAGGATGTCCTTGTAGTAAAAGAAGTTACAGCAAAATTTGCCAACATTAGATATGTTGACGTTTTCGCCTTTCTGAGGTATGAAGTTAGGCATGGAGCAATAACACGCATTGGACGAGGTAAATACAGAGTAAACAAATAAATTCCCAAGCCCCACCGTTAAAATAACGGTGGGTGTCTTGTTATTTAAATAATTTTTTACAAAAAAATAAAAATTTAATATTCATTTAATTTTTCAAAACTAAAATAGCATCAAGATGAAAGAAAAACTTTTTGAAATATTCGAGACACAAAAATCTTTTATTTACAAAACGTGTCGAAAATTATTATATCTTGAGGAGGTTAGAAAATGAAAAGAAAAACAAAAAATATAATTATAATTACACTTATAATTATACTAGGAATTGCGAGTGGATTTACAGTAAAACTTGCAAAAGATAGTGTGAGTACAAATTCTGAAAATGTAGGACAAAACATGGGAACTCCACCAGATCAAGGTGGTCAAGGAGGGCCCGGACAAAACGATAATAATGCTGGACAGAACCAATCCGATAACAGCATGGGACAGAACCAGGGCACACCACCTGCTAAGCCAGACGGTAGTGGTGATAATAGCAATATGAGTGAACCACCAACAATGCCAAATGAAAATAATGGCAATAGTATGGGAGAACCACCAACAAAGCCAGATGATAGTAATGGTAATAGCACATCAGAGTCACCAACTAAACCTGAGGATGGTAGTAACAATGACTCGTCTGAAATGCCAACAAGACCAAGTGATAATAACAATGGAATGCCAACAGAAAACAGGGAAAGTAAAGAAATCAACATTGAATATTATATTTTATTTGGTGTTGAAGCTTTCTTAATAAGCTTATTAATCGCATTTTTAATAATGTCAAACTTCAATAAAAAGACGATCGCAATGACTCTAAGTGGTGCAAAAAATATTGTAATATTAGTCTTAATAGTTGCAATATTAACAGCTGTATTAACTGTGGCACAAGCATTTATTGCAAATAAATTAATCGAAACAAACCAAACACAAAGCGGAATGCAAGCATCAAATGGAATGAAAATGCCAGGCGGAAATGGTGGAGCATCAAGTAATGTAACATATACGGCAAGCAAAGAGATTACCGAAGATGCAACAATAAGCAGTGGAGAATATTCTTCTACAACAGCAGATGAAAACGCTTTACTTGCAAGTGGAGACATAGATGTAAGCGTATCTAATGTAAATGTTACAAAAACGGGAGATTCTGATGGAGGAGACAGCAGTAACTTCTATGGAAATAACTCGGCAGTGCTTGCAAAAGATGGAGCAAATTTAACTCTAGACAACATAACAGTTGCAACAAATGCAGACGGTGCAAACGGAGTATTCAGTTATGGAGGTTCTGCAACAACAAACAATTCATCGAGTGATGGAACAACCGTAACAATAAGCAATTCTAACATTACAACCACGGGAGATAACGCCGGAGGAATAATGACAACTGGTGGAGGAACGACTAATGCAACAAACTTAACAATAAATACGAGTGGAACATCAAGTGCAGCAATAAGAAGCGATAGAGGTGGCGGAAAAGTAAATGTAGAAAAAGGAACATACACAACAACAGGTCAAGGTTCTCCATCAATATACTCAACAGCGGACATCACTGTAAAAGATGCAACTCTAGTTGCTAAGGCATCAGAAGGAATAGTAATAGAAGGTGCTAACACTGTAACAATAGAAAACTGCGACTTAACAGACAGCAACACAAAACTAAACGGACAATCAATAACCTACAAAAACGTATTCCTATATCAATCAATGAGTGGAGACGCTTCAAACGGAACAGCAACATTCACAGCAAAAAATAGCAACATAACAACAAACAATGGAGATACATTCTATATTACAAACACAACTGCAACAATCAACTTAGAAAACAACACAATAATAAACAACGACAGCACAGGAAACTTCCTAAGAGCACAAAAAGACTCATGGGGAAAGAGCGGTTCAAACGGCGGAAATGTAACACTAAAAATGACAAATCAAAAAGCAGAAGGAAACATCGTAATAGATTCAATTTCAACATTAGACATGGAAATGGCTGAAGGTTCATACTATGAGGGAACAATCAACGGTGCAAACGAAGCTAAAAGTATAACTTTAAAATTAGATAGCACATCAAAAATAAAATTAACAGGCAACTCTTATGTAACTTCATTAGAAGATGAAGATTCAACATATAGCCACATAGATTTTAATGGATATACACTATATGTAAACGGAGTAGCTATAAATTAGGTAGAAGGCAGCAAGAAATTGCTGTCTTTTTGCATCAATTTTATTGAGAATAAACAGAAAATATGATATAAATTAGAAAAACGAGAAAGGAAAAATAGCATGAAAGTTTTAGTTATATCAGATATACATGGTTCTGGATATTATGCTGACAAAATAAGAGAAATAGTAGAAAGAGAGAACCCAGAAAAAATAATTTTATTAGGAGACTTATATTACCATGGTCCAAGAAACGATTTGAGTCAAGAATACAATCCAATGAAGGTTGCAGAAACATTAAACTCAATGAAAGACAGGCTATTAGTAGTAAGAGGAAACTGTGACGCAGAAGTAGACGAAATGATTTCAGAATTCAAATTCAACGACCACATATTAATGGAGATAAACGGAAAAAAATTCTACTTCACACACGGACACAAATACAACATAGAAAACATACCTTATGACGATTTCGACATAATGATTTATGGTCATATACATCAAGGATTTATAGAAGAAAAAGAAGGTTTGATATTTGCAAATCCAGGGTCAATATCACTACCAAAATGCAACACAGCACACAGCTATATCATATTAGATGAGAACAAGATAATATTAAAAGACGTAGATGGAAAAGTAATACAAGAATATGAGTATGATAAATAATGGCAAAGACTGGAAATGTTGCTAAAAATATGATATAATTTGGCTTAAATTAGGAGGTTGTATGGATAAATTTGAGCAAATTATATATATAAATATTGATGATTCTGGGAAATTGGTAAATAGCGAAAAAGTTGCAATTTATGCTGGAGTAGTATTTACGTCAAAAAAAGAAAAAGATAAATTCATAACGCAGTATAGAAGTATAGTACAGGAACTTAAATGTAGATATTGTAAAATTAACATTGAAGAATGTAAACAAAATGACTCTTGCCCCGAACTTAAACACAATATGCTAAAGCCAGAACATAATAGGCAATTAATGAATTATATTAGGAAATATATGACTTTGTGTTGTGTAATAAACAATGATAAAGTATATTTAAACATAAAAAATGATAGAGCGTCAAGGGGAAGATTTCTGGATTATTCATTAAAATTACTAATAAAACAAACTGTAAAAGGATTAATTAAAGAAAATAGAATAAATCCAGATAATCCAATAAGGCTTGTAATTAACATAGATGAGCAAACAACTAAAACAAATGGCTATTATAATCTTAGGGATGGAATATTGGAAGAATTAAAATACGGTATAAATAATTTTAATTATAGTTGTGCATATAAACCAGTTGTAAATTCGGATTTAGATGTAAGCGTATGCTACCAAAAATCGGAAAAAAGTTATTTAATACAGGCTTCCGATCTAGTTGCCGGAACAGTGAGAAATTTATATCTAAGGAATATAGACGATGCAATGGAATTTTCTAAAAGAACAGCTTTTATTAACTACAAGATATTTTTACCATAAATGAAAAGAGGTTACCGAAGTAACCTCTTCCCAACTAGAATGACGTACTTAACATACGCTTAATTTTTCAATCATTATCTAGCTATCGACCAAACGAAGGATGAATCCTTCTGGTATTTAAATTGTAACATTTAAAAGGATAAATGTCAACAATTATAATAATATTTTATGCAAGAAAAATAAAGATATACGTGGGAGAAAAAAATGTTAAAAATTTATAACATACTACAAAAAATGGAATTTTTGAAAGAAGTAGCGATACTTGAATATGAAGAATGGGCAGATAATCCCGAAGAAGATAAAGAAGCAAGAATAGAAAGAAAAATAGAAAAAATAAAAATCAAACTAAAGGGTAGAGACTTTTGCAAATTGATTCTTGTAGATAACGATAAATTAATAGGATTCATATCAATATTTCCAGAGGATTGCGATGAATGTCCGGAACTCAGTCCATGGTATGCAACGATGTATGTAAAAAAAGAATACAGAGGACATGGTTATTCTAAAATATTAAATGATGCAATATTGAAGGAAGCAAGAGAAAGAGGATTCAAAGAAATATATCTAAAAACAACATTGAACGATTATTATGAAAAATTTGGAGCAACATTTGTGAAGAAAATAAGTGACAAAGAAAAGATATATAAATTTGAGTTATAGAAAGGGAATATATTATAAAGATATTTTATAACAAAAGTAGTGTAAAGCAATCTAAGAAAAATAGATTATGAAAATGTTATCTAAACTTATAACAAAGATAGGAGGTGCTAAAATGATTTTATACAGTGAAGAAGAAGGTCTGATAAAAGCAAAAGGTATAAAAAAATTAGATGGAACTAGAGATGCAAACTACAAGTTACCACACATAGCGGTAGGAGTATTTTCAGAATATTTATTAGAAGATATTGTGGAAAAATTTGAATGCGTAAAGGTTGGGGTTATTAGTGGTGCTAACTGCAGTCGCCCAGTCTATATTATGAAATATGAAAATATAAAAATTACATTATTTATGGCAGGTGTAAGTGGACCATGGATAAGTGCAGACATAGAAGAATTGAGTACGAACGGGGTAGACACGTTTATAATTTTCGGAAACTGTGGAGTACTAGATAAAAAAATAGAGGACTGCTCGATAATAATTCCAAATAAAGCATTTAGAGATGAGGGAACAAGTTATCATTACTTACAAGATTCAGAATCCATTGAAATGAACAAGAAATACAAAAATTTATTTAAACAGGTGCTAGATGAAAATGGATATAAATACGAGGAAGGCGCAACTTGGACGACTGATGGCTTTTATAGAGAAACAAAAGAAAAACTAGAAATATTTAAACAAAAAGGTGCCGTTTGTGTAGAAATGGAAGGCGCATCAATTGCGGCTGTTTGCGAATATAAAAAATTAAAATACTTTACATTCTATTATGCTGGAGACAATTTAGATGCAGTAGAATGGGAAGAAAGAAGCCTAGGACAGCTAACGAGTTTTGAAAAGAAAGCCAGAGTGCCATATTTAGCATTTGAATTAGCAAGAAAAATTGAATTATGTAGTGAATGAGAAAGGAAAAAGCTAGCAATGAAGGTTTTAATAGGAACAAACAATAAAGGAAAAGTTGAAGGTGCAAAGCAGGCATTTGAAAAATTTTACGAAAATGTAAAAGTAGTAGGAGTATCTGTGAACTCAGGTGTTAGCGATGAACCTGTGAATGATGAGATTTATCAAGGCGCAAGCAATAGAGTAAACAACTTGATTAAATATGCAGAGGATAACAATGTAGGAGCAGATTTCTTTATAGGAGTTGAATCTGGAATTACAAATAAACTGGGAAAATGGTGCATTATTCAAATAGCTGTAATCAAAGATAAAAATGGATATGAGAGCTTTGGCACAGGTCCAGCATTTCCAGTACCAGATAAATATGTAAAGGAAATTATAGATACAGATTTAGGAATTGTAATGGACAAAATATTTAATGGAAACGGGCTAAAGAATGAAAAAGGTGGCATAGCGCATCTTACAAAAGATGTTGTTACAAGATATGATTTAACAAGAGAAGCATTTATAATGGCACTAACTGAATTTATAAATGGAGACATTTGGAGAGATTAGAAATATTATATTCGGCTTGTCCTAGATTTATGACACAATTCTGTATAATCTGGTACAATCCGTGGACGGAGGAAAAATGTTACATAAAATGAAATTACAAGAAGATCCATTTGAAAGAATAAAAAATGGAACTAAAACAGTAGAATTTAGATTGTATGATGAAAAAAGACAAACCATACAAATTGGTGATGAAATAGAATTTTCAAAATTACCAGAATTACAAGAAAAATTATTAGTAAAAGTAATAGACTTATATAAAGAAAAATCTTTTGAAAAGCTATTTAAAAAAGTATTTGTAGGAGAAGATGAAGAAAAAATAATAGAAAAAGCAAAGTCGATGAACAGATTCTACGCACCAGAGCAAGAAAAAGAATATGGTGTGGTGGGAATAAAAATAGAAGTGATAAAATAAAAAGGTCATTTAAAACTACAAGAAATTATAGATGTAATAAAAAATGGAGAATATTCTGTAAATTTAATAAATGAAAATTAATATAAGTGAAAAAGAATGCACTAATTTGCATTCTTTAATTTTTTTTATAAATACATATTGACACCATTACGTAATGATGATAAAATAATAATCAGAGAGATGAAAAAAATAATCAAGTTTCAGGAAAGGATGAACAAAAATGGAATATAAGGTTTCAGAATTAGCAGAAAAGGCAGGTGTTACGAAAAGAACTATACACTACTACATAAGTAAAGGATTATTATTACCACCAGAAGGAAGCGGAGTAAACAGTGTATATAATGATGAACATTTAAATAGGCTACTTCTTATAAAAAAATTACAATCAGAGTATATGCCATTAAATAAAATAAGAGAATATATTTTGGAAAATCCGACAGAAGAAATAAGAGAGTATAGTTTGGAAGATACTGAAAAAAATCCAAAGTTAAAATTGCAAGAAGAAACTTCAGAGTACAATAGTGAAAAAACCAGAATATCTGGAAGCGGTAAAGAAATATACATTAGAGAAAATGTATGTGACATATTTGAAATGAATTATTCACAAGAAAATGGTGAAAAATATAAGCATATTATTGAAAATGTAAAAAAATATGTAGAAAAAATGTTAGAAGATTAGATATATTTAGAAAGGAAATAAAAAATGAAAAATGTAGATTTAAGAGAGTTGGCTCTAAAGAAAGTAAAAATAACAGGTAATGTAATAGGAAAGTTTGGAACATTTGAAATTGAACAAATGTACAAAAATAATACAAAAGAAGTTTTAGAAGTTGGGTACACATTTCCAATAGTAGAAACTGCAACAGTTGTTGGATTTGAAATAAAGGTTGGAGATAAAATATTAAAAGGAAAATGCAAAGAAAAGGGTGAAGCAAAAAGAGAATACCAACAAAACATTGTTAAAGGTAACAGTGCTTACATGATGGAACAAGAAACGGGCAACATATTTAAAATATCAGTTGGAAAAATTGATAAGGACGAAGAAGTAACTGTAAAAATACAATACATAGATAAATTCGAAATTATAGACAACCAGATAGAAATATTAATACCAACACTTGTAACGCCAAGATATAAATCAAATGTTACAAACAAATTAATATATGGAAAAACTAATTATACAGTAGATTTTACTATAAATATAGACAAAACTTTAAACGTAGAAAATATAAATTGCCCAAGCCATAAAATAAACATAATAGACGAAAAAAACATAAAAGTAGAAAATTATGATTTATCAAAAGACTTTAAACTAGATATAAAATTAAAAAATGAATTATCATCAAGAGCAATTATATCAAAAACAAGAGATGGTAAAGACATGTTATATCTATCATTCATGCCAGAAATAGACGATGTATATGAAGATAGTGAAAAGGAGTATTTATTCTTAATTGATATATCTGGATCAATGATGGGTGTTAAGTTAGAAGAAACCAAAAGAGCAGTAATCGAATGTTTAAAGCAATTAGACGAAGGAGATAAATTCAACATAATTGCGTTTGACCATGAATTTGAAGTGATGAGTGCACATGCAATAGAATATAATGAGAAAAATATGCAAGAAGCGGAAAGATATATTAACAGTTTGCACGCTGCAGGAGGTACAGAAATACTAAATCCAATAAAATTTGCATTATATGAAAATACAGAAAAAGTAATACTGTTATTTACAGACGGTCAAGTTGGAAACGAAAAACAAATAATAGATTTTGTAAAAGAACATGGAAAAAACAGTAGAATATTCCCATTTGGAATAGATTCAAATGTAAACTCATATTTTATAAAACAGTTGGCTAAAGCTGGTAATGGTAAAGCAGAATTAATACAACCAAACGAAAAGATAGATGATAAAATAATAAGAACATTTGCAAGAATACAAACACCAATGGTAGAAAACATACAAGTAGATTATGGGCAAAATAAATTAGTAGACGAAATAAAAGAAGAAAATAGTCTATTTAGCTACGAATTCTTTAACGTATTTGCAAAAATAGAAGAGATAAAAGACGACATAAAATTAAAAGGAAAAATTTTAGGCAAAGAATACACATGGAAAATTGCTAAAGAAGAAATAACTAACACTGATGTAGACTTAGAAGTGCTATTTGCAAAACAAGAAATAGAACGTTTAGAAGATTACATTAAAAATACATACGATTACGAAAAAATAGAAAATTACAAGAAAATGATAATAGACATAGCTGTAAAATACAATATAAATTCTGAATACACATCTTTTATAACAGTATATGAAAGAGAAAATAAGCTACTTGATGTACCTCAATATCAAGAAACAACATTAAGTAACAAGTTCATGTTTGATGCATTTGAAGGAATAGATGCAATGGATTATGAATGTGAAGAAAGCTTTTCGTGTTCAGATCAAAGAATGTTTAATACTTCAAATTTATTTGAAGCTAGTGCTGATACTCATTCGGTAAAAGGAAGCGCTAAAGGTTCAGGTGCTATTAATATTCCAAGTTTTATGAAAAAATCTAGAGTAATAAGCCCAAAATATGAAGAAGCATTGCGTTGGGATGCCAAAAATTATAGGACAACAGAACTATTAGATGAAAAAATTAACGAATATTACGAAAAATTTATTAAGCAAGAAGAAAAATCAATATTAACGTATTTACTATATGCATTATATGATTTTAATAAAGGAACACAAAAAATTGATTATGAAAGATTAGTACAATTCTTAGAAGCACACAAACAAGAAATAAGAAAATCAGAATTATATATGCAATTAATCTGCAGATACTATGAAGACATGAAAATAGATTTTACTGATAATCGAGAAAAATTACTAAACATTATAGACGAAGATTACAAAAAATTAATTTTAACAAATGCAAAAATAAAAGTATATAAAAGTGTAATAACAGAAAAAGAAGTAGAGCAAATTATAAAAGAAAACAAAATATCAGAAAACATAGATAACGTAATTTGGTATTTATATAGCAAAATGGTTATACAATTTTAGAAAAAGTGATATAATGTTGAAAAAATAATAGGAGAGAAAAAAATGGAAACAACAGTATATCTAATAAGACATTCAGTAAGACTTAACATGAAAAACAACATAGAAAGTTACAATACGACTCAGGAAAGCCTAATAAAAAGTGAGAAAATAATACTAAGCGTTACAGGAGAAATAAGAGCAGAAAAGTTAAGCAACGAAAAAGAACTGCAAAACATAGATGTAGTGTACGCAAGCAACTGTGTAAGAACGTTGCAAACAGCAAAATATTTAATGGAGAAACAAAATCTTAAGGCAAATCTTGATGAAAGACTAGACGAAAGAAGAACCGGAAAACCAAATGACAAAGAATATCCAGATTGGTACACAAGACAATTCCAAGATGAAAACTTCAAAACAGAAGGCGGAGAAAGTCAAAAAGACGTAAGAGAAAGAATGGAATCAGTATTCAATGAAATTGTAGAGAGAAATAAAGGCAAAAGGATTGCAATTTTTACACATGGAAATGCCATGACCTTTCTACTCATGAAATGGTGCAAAGTAGAAAACGTAACTCCAAACAAAGAAATAACACTAAGCTACAATGGAAAAATCATCTTTAACAAAAGACTAAATTCACCAGAAGTATTCAAGTTGACATTAGACGAAGAAAATAATGTAAAAAATATAGAAAACATAGAATTTGCAGACTTAGAATTTGATGACTTTAATATATAAAAATTGAAATGAAAATTATATACTGAAATTATAAATAATTCCAAAACTAAATAATTTAAATGAGTATATAGAACAATTTGTGGAAAGTTGCCCAAAATTTTCTGATATACTCGTAAGATAAAATGAAAGTTTTTACTGGAGCTAAAAAATAAACTAAATATTAAAAGGCTGAGCTTAATTCTGCTCAGTCTTTTCTCCTAAATCTTGCGTAAATCTTAACAAATATCCATCTGGGTCTTGTATTAAAAACTCTTTATTTCCTAACATTTTATCATCGTGTCTATACCAATTTTCCTCGATATCAAAAGCAATTGCATAATTATTTTCTTTGAAGTTATTATATATTTCATCAAGGTCGTCAACTTCTAATTGAAAGTTAATTCCATTGCCAAAAGGGTATTTCAATTCTCCGACATCCCACTTATCATTATCAGACAATTCTTGTAGCATAAATTGAATATTATCCAAAGATATGAATGCAAATTTATCCTCAGGTCTATCATATTCAACTTTAAAACCAGCCATTTTATAAAATTTTAAGCTATCTTCTAAATTAATTACAGATAACTCTGGAATATTTTTATTCCAATTTATATAATCTTTAGGCCTTAGAATTATACTTTCAAAATATTGCTCTTGAAAGTCAGTTAATACTTTAATTTCTTCATTAGTAAAAGTTTTATTTTCTGGAACAACAACTAATTTATCGTCATTGTCATTTGTCCTATGAATTATTGCAATGCACTTTCCAGTGAAAGTTTCTAGCGGTTCATAGATTCCTAAAACATAAGAATCTAATTCTTCGCCATCATCACTTATAGTATTAGGAACATAACCGTAATTTACTGGATAAATAAATCCGTGCTTTGGATGTTTGCTACCCATAGGCCGATCAATTTTTATTGTTACTATTTTATTTAAATATTTTAGATTATTCATGGTTATTCTCCTGATTTTTAGAAATTATTTATAAAATTTACTATATGTTAATATTAGCATAAATTAGTGTTAGATTTCAACTGCTGGGGAGGTCTTTATATAAGTATAAATGATGTAGAATTAAAAATAATGCTCAAAGAGGTTCAAAGAGTATATTTTCTTGTGAAACAGACTTTTTTAGATTTTTGATGCAAACTAATAAATTAAATGATATAATTAGACTAGAAAACACTAAAAAATGGATTAATTAATGTAATAAGAAAGGGGATAATATGTTAGTTGTTTATAAGGGATATGAAAAAGAGTTCTTGGAAAGAGAGAAAGATAAAAGGTTAGTAGATACTGAAATAGAAAATAAAATTAATATTAGTAAGACTCTAGATAAAGTTTCAAAAGAAGTTATGGCGGCAATTACACAAAATTATACAAGACTTATGAACGAAGACTTGTGGATAACATATGAAGAATTATCTGCATGCCATGAGGCATTGACTGCAATAGCAAAAGTTTTTAATATAAAAATATGTGTATATGATAACAATAAATATTACAATATATATCCTGTGGAATACTATGACAAAGAATATATGGAATCATTATTGAAAAATCAGAATGATGATTCTTATGAAAATGAAAATATGGATCTGATATATTCATATGTGTATGAGATAAATGGAAAATATTATGTTCAGTATAATAACTATGAATATGATGATAGGGATCAAATAAGTGTAAAGAAAAGATACCAAGCTGAAAAGAATGATTTAATATTAGCAAAAGATGTTGAATTTGTTTTTGAGCTAAGTGACAATAAAGAACTTTATTTACAGAATGTAATTGAGTGCGAAAAATACAAAAAAATAGGAATTGTTATAAATATAGACGATGACATTACAAAAGAAATGTTTACCGGTATAGTAGGTTATTTTCAAAGTAATGGAATAGAAATATTTAAATTTGAAAATGGTGAAAAAAGAAGAATAAGAGAAAAAGAATATATAGATATAGCAAGGAATGAAATAGGAATCCCTAACTTCGAAAAATTTAAGCCTATAAAAATATATAAATCACCTAATGAAAATAATGAAACAATAGAAATAACGCAAAAAGAAATCATAGATGCAATAGTGGAGCAAATAGAAATAAGTAAAGACAATAATGATGGTAAGAATTCGGTATATAGAGATATTTTTGTAACTGCGCCAACTGGAGCTGGAAAGTCTGTAATGTTTCAAATACCTGCTGTGTATGCAGCAAACAAATTTGGATCATTAACTATTGTAATTTCTCCATTGGTAGAATTAATGAATGACCAGGTTGAAAATCTAGAGGAGAGAGGTTACCATAAAGCAGCAAGAATAAATTCAGATATAAATCCTTTCGATAAGCAAGAAATTCTTAAAAAGATAGATGTAGGGGAAATAGATATTTTGTATTTAAGCCCTGAAGCTTTATTGTCATATTCTATAGAAAATATAATTGGAACAAGAGATATATCAGCAATAATAATAGACGAAGCACATATTGTAACAACATGGGGACAAGGATTTAGACCAGATTATTGGTATTTAGGTACATATATAGAACGATTAAGAAGAGCTAGATATAAAGGAGGTAGACTTGATTTAACATCTAGAAAATATAAATTTCCAGTGTGTACATTTACTGCAACAGCTGTAATGGGCGGAAAAGATGATGGAGTGCTAGAAATATCACAAAGCTTATTTTTAAGAAACCCAATAACATATATAGGAGAAATAAAAAGAGACGATATTGATTTTGACATAAAAATACATGATGAGAGTTTGAACAAAACGGAAACAATGCTTTCTAAAACTGAAAATCTAAAAGAAAGATTAGAAGAATGGGATGAAAAACAGGAAAAATCATTAGTGTATTTTCCATATAATTCAACTGCAATGGATGCATATTATAGAAGAAATGGCTTCGAAATGCTTGATGAGACAGAAGAAAAAGTAGGACTATATACAGGAAAAACAGATAAACCACTAAAAAGAAAATCTGCTAAAGACTATAAAAGTGGAAAAATAAAGTTCATGTTTGCAACAAAGGCTTTTGGAATGGGAATAGACATTAAAGACATAAAAAATGTGTATCATTATGCAGAGGCGGGAAATTTGAATGATTATGTACAAGAAATAGGCAGAGCTGCAAGAGATAAAGAAATGACTGGAATGGCATGCATGGATTATTATAAAAAAGATATGAATTACGCAAATCAACTCTTTGGAATGTCTGCAATAAAACAGTATCATATAGAAGGCTGTATGAGAGTATTAAGTAATGTGTATAAAAGAAGTAGGAGACAAAATAATTTAATAACTCCACAAGCATTTGAAACTGTATTTGCAAAAGCTGGTGACCTTGAAAATACAGTAAAAACAGCATTACTCAATATAGAAAAAGATTTAAATTCACAATTTAAATTTCCAGTAATAATAACAAGACCAAGATCTATGTTTACCAGTGCTTTTATTGTTATTGATAAAGAAATAAAAGATCAATTTGAAAAAAGCGAGTTCTATAAATATGTAAAACTACTAGCGAAAGGAAGAAACAACGAAAAAGAAAGAGATTATCAAGTAACTGATTTTGGTGATATATATTCAATCGATTTAAAAAGGTTATGGGAAGAGAAATTCTCTAGAATATCTTTCCCACAGTTTAAATACACATTTTATCAGGAAAGAGAAAAAATATTTGAAGAATTTGCAGAAAAAATACATCCTAGAACAAAAATAGAGATACAAACAATAAATGAAGAGGAAACATTTGTAGGAGTAAAGGAAAAGTTAATAGAATGTATAGACAAAGTAAATAAAGTATTAGCAAAATTACAAGCAATGCAAGGCGAATTTACTATAAATGAATTGAAGAAAGAACTAAATGAGGAATTCAAAGATAAAATAATAACTGAAAACATTGCAAATGGATATTTTAAGTGCATAGAAGATCCAGAATTATTGATAAGGGATTTTGTAACAACAAAGACTATTGGAGAAATAGTAAAATATAGAATAAATTCATCAAGCTATAAAGCACTTGCAGATAAAATTTTATACAGAAGCGGTATTATAAATGAGCTGGACAAGGCTGAATGTACAAAAATAGTAAAATACAAAAATGTAGATAAAAAATCAATAGGCCAAATTATAAGAGCATTAAATATATTATCAATATTTAACTTGATACAATATGATATGTATGGTGGAGAGAACCCAGAAATATTTATTCGTTTAAACGATCCGGCTAAAATACAAGCGATTGCAGATGGAAAAGTAAAATATAAAAATAAGATAGTGGAGAAGGCAAAAGATAAACACGAAAGAGATGTGCAAATTTTTGAAAAATTCATTTTAGAACTAAAAAGTAAAGAAGAAAGATGGAATTTCATAGAAGACTATTTTTTAGGGAAGGATGTGTTAAGTGGCGAGGAAGAAGCAAAAAGTGAATAAAATATGTTATTTTATACAATTTATGTTGGAAAAAAAGAGAAATTTAATTGAAGATGTGTAGCCTGCAAATTATAAGTTATAGAGGAGGATTTTATTTGTATGGATAAAGACGATATAAATATTTGGAGATTTAATTTACATACCAAAGATGACGCAGAAAAGAAGAAAGAGACCTTTGAATATTGCGAACAAAACAGTATAATTGGTACAGGGTGGAGAACAGATATTAGACTAATGAGTTCGAAAGATGAGTATATTCCTGATAAGGAATTTTATCATAGATTGGATACTTTTTCATTTCCTAATCAAAAAGGATTTAAAAAAGCGATGAAATCTTTAAGGGAAATGAAAAAAGATGATTTAATATGGACTAGAAAAAATAACTGCTATTATATTTGCAGAGTTACCGAAAACGCAAGAGACTTTATGCCTGGAGAAAGAGAAAAAACAATAGAAAATAGATGTTATGATATTTGGCATTATGTTCCTTGTGAATATGTAAAAATCGGTACAGAAGATAATGTTATAGGGGAAATAGTAAGAAGTTTTAATATGGGAGTAGTATGCCATATAAGAGGTAGAGGAAAAGACAATATTGTAAAAGAATTTTCTAAAAAAACATATAATCAATACGCAGGCAAAGAATACTATAAAATAGAAAAACCAAAAAATAAATGGGATTATTTGTGGGAAAGTATAGGTGCGTTAGAAATTGAAGAATTAGTTGGTCTATATATGCAAATTGAATTAGGATATGGTATATATACTTCAACTAATAAAAAAGATACAAAAGAATATGAATATATATTATTTAAAAGGCAGAATCCAAAAGAAAGAGCAAAACTACAAGTCAAAACTTCTGGAATAAATCTTAATGAATATAATGTAGGAGATATACCATTTTACTTCTTTACATTAGGCAATTACTATAAAGATGGAAAAGTATTAAAAGAAGATGAAAAGGAGAAATATCAAAAATTAAACAAGGTAAAATTTTTAACAAAGGAAGAATTATTGGAATTTTCCAAAAGAAATGAAAAAGTATTACCATATAAAATCAATTGGTTTTAGTAAAAAAATATAATAATTGATGAAACTAAAATAAAGCTAAAAAATATTTCTATTAGAAATTTATACTAAACATTAAATAAAAGGTTAAATGCAATTCTGTAAAGTAAAAGCAAATTGTACGGAGAAAACAAGTTTTTAGTGATATAGCTACTTAAATTGTCCTTTAGACTATCTTAATTCTATTGCATTAATAAATGGACAGATGACACATGCGCATAGAGAATTGAGTATATATGCTTTTACTAATATAATTAATTCATTAAAACAAATGTTGTTAAATATACTGCGGAATTAGAAAAAGTATATGGAAATTTATTAAATTTTTAGAAGATAATGTTTTTGGAATACAGTATCTTCTTTTTTTGCTACAAAAACTAAATTGTAACTATATATTTGCGGAAAATACACTGATTTTTTAAAAAAACTGCGAATATTTACGCTTTTTATTCTTTTTTGAAGAAAATTGTGGATAATTTTTCCAATATATGATAAAATGGTATTAAATTTTATAATATAGTTAGGAGTAAGAAGAGTATGGAAGATTATAGTGCAAAATTAACAGCAGAGCCTTTCTTATATAATGAAACAAAAACAATCGCAAAATTTTTGCTTGATGGAGAAGAAGAAGAGAAACTTCGCAAAAGAAATATAGAAGAAAATTTAATAAAATATAAATCACCCAAAAGCATTGTACGAGTAAATTCTCCAATATTTAGAAGACTAGATGCTATGGATAAAGAAATGCTTGAAGATTTTGTGTATTCTGATATAGAAAATAGCAAACACATACTTTTATACGCAATAATGAAAACGGATAAACTTGTAAGAGATTTTATATTGGAAGTTTATAAAGATAAATTGATGATGAGAAAAGAATATATAGAGAAGTTTGATATAGATAATTGGTATGAAGAAAAATGTATATTAAGTAATACCCTAAAAGAGAGAAGTGAAACAACATCAGCAAAATTAAAACAAGTAATAATGAAAATTATGCAAGACTCTGGATTAGTAATAAAAGAAAAAACAAGATTTAAAATTGTAAGACCATTATTAAAAGAAAAATATATAAGTATGTTAGATAAAAATGGGGACTTAGAATATGCAAAAGCAATAGGAGGGCTATTATGAAAAGTATAAATGCAAGATTAGACGAAATGACAAAGAAGTTAAGCAGTAAAGATTTATTTGAATCCAATGGACTAGGTAATGAAATAAATTTTCATGTATTTGATTATGATCCTGAAGATGAATATATTGTTAGAGAATATCTTGAAAATTACTTGTTAAAGAAAGAAAAGTTGAATATAAAAGTATTTGATATATATGACATAATAATAGATATTTTAAAAGAAAAAGGATTCTTAGAAAAAGTATTTGCATTTGAAAAAAACAAAGGAGCAAAATATATAAATGAAATAATATCAAAAACATTAGGCATAGGCTCTAACAATGATTTGATTATGAAAAAAATTAGGGCAGAGGTACAACCCGATCAAATAATACTAATAACAGGAATAGGTAAATGTTATGGAATTGTGAGAGGCCATACAATTTTAAATAATTTACATAGTGTTATAACAAATAATCCGTTGATAATGTTTTATCCAGGTAGTTATGATGGACAAAGCTTCAAACTATTCAATAGATTAGAAAATGATAATTATTATAGAGCATTCCAATTTGTAGGAAGAAAATAGGGGGAATAATGAAATGGAAAATTTAAAAAAAATTTATGCAAAAGACATAGACAGAGAAATACAGGGAGTTATAAAAGTAGATGATGAAAGCTATATAAGTCAAGAATTAGAAGAATATGTAGTAACAGATGAATTACTAAAACACTTCAACAGCTTTTTTGAAGCATATAATGCTGGAATAAACTCTAATACAGAAAAAATGGGAGTTTGGATTTCAGGTTTCTTTGGTAGTGGTAAATCACACTTCTTAAAAATTATTTCTTATCTATTAGAAAATAAAATTGTAAATGGAAAACCAGCCGTTGACTACTTTGATGACAAAATTCAAGATAAAATGTTACTTGCAGATATAAAAAGAGCTGGAAGTATCCCTACAGATGTTATTTTATTTAATATCGACTCCAAAACAGAAAACACAAATGGAATGAAGGATAAAATATTAGATGTATTTGAAAAAGTATTTAATGAGAAAATGGGATTATCCATAACTCCTTTCGTAGCTGAAATTGAAAGATTTATAATTAGTCAAGGAAAATACGAAGAGTTTAAAGAAGAATTTAAAAATATTTGTGGACAACCTTGGGAAGAGATGAGAGATGGTATTCAATTCGTTCAAGACGAATTTAGTAAAGCATATTCTAATGTACTTGGAAAAACAATAGAAGAAGCAAATGAAGTAATTGATAGAACAGAAAAAAATTATTCTTTATCAGTTGAAAAATTTGCTGAAAGAGTAAGAGATTATATAAAATCAAAAGAAAATAACCATCATGTAATATTCTTGGTTGATGAAATAGGACAATATATTGGAGATGACAGATCTTTAATGTTGAATTTACAGACAATAGTTGAAGATTTAGGACTAGAATGTGGTGGAAAGGCATGGGTTATAGTAACTAGCCAAGAAGCTATTGACGATGTTGTAAAAGTACAAGGAAATGATTTTTCCAAAATTCAAGGAAGATTTGATACAAAGTTATCTTTATCGTCATCTGATATTGACGAAGTTATCAAAAAGAGAATTTTAGACAAAACAGAAGAAGCAGAGAAGAGCCTTGAATTAATATATGAAAAAGAAGAATCAATAATAAGAAATTTATTGACATTTAAAAATGCATCATACCAAAAAGTATATGAAGACGCAAAAGACTTTGCTGACACATATCCATTTATTCCATATCAATTTAAACTATTACAAGATGTATTTACAGATATAAGAAAACATGGATATGCTGGAAAACACTTATCAAGTGGAGAAAGATCATTATTAGGAGCATTCCAAGAAACAGCCAAAAGATTTGCAGATAGTGAAATTGGAACAATAATTCCATTCTATGCTTTTTATGACACAATAGAACAATTTCTAGAACATCAAATAAAAATTGTTATAAAAACAGCTATGGACACTGTTCAAAGTGGAGAATTAAAGGACATTGATGTAAAAGTATTAAAAATGTTATTTATGTTAAAAAATATTAAAGAAATACCAGCTAATATTGATAACCTAGCAACTTTATATGTTTCAAATATAAAAGATGATAAGATTTCAATTAAGAAAGAAATAACAGATTCTTTGAGAAGACTTGAAGCCCAAACATTAATACAAAGAAATAATGATGAATACAAATTCTTAACAGATGAAGAACAGGAAATAAATAGAGAAATTAAGCAAATAGTAATAGATCAAAACAGAATTACAGATTATCTAAAAAGAATAGTGTTTGATTATATTTATACAGATAGCAAATTTACTTATAAAAGCAAGAATTTTCCATTAACTAAATATATAGACAATATAAAATATTCTCAAGAATATGAAATTGGAATTAAAGTTATTACAACATCTCCAGAAAGAGATGATACAGAAATAATAATGCAATCAGCAAGAGAAAACAAATATGTATTTGTAAAACTAGAGATTTCAACATTAATATATGATGAAATAACAAACTTCTTACAAGTTGAAGAATATAGAAGGAGTAAAAGTGGTATTTTCCAAACGCAACAGGTTGAGGATATTATCAGAGCAAAACAAAGAGAAATAGAAAATGCAGAAATTAGAATCAGAGATAATGTAAAAGAAAATCTAAATAATGCTGAAATAATTATAGCAGGGGATAGACAAAATATAAATTCAAAAGAAGCAAAAACAAGAATAAATGAAGCACTAGAGATATTGATAAATAATATTTATACAAAATTCACTTATATTAAGCACAATTATACAACACAGGACATAAAAGAACTATTCCATCAAAATATGCAAATGACAATTGGAAACGAAGTTGAATTTGTAAATAAAAAAGCTTATGATGCAATGAAAGAATATTGTGAAGAAAAAAATGCTTTTAGTATGACAATGACAATTAGAACAATATTACAAGATTTTAGTGCAGCACCTTATGGATTTTTAGATGAAGATATACTTTATTTATTAACAAGATTATTAAAAGATGAAGTAATATCACTAATCTACGGAAATGAAGTTCAAAATATAACAGCTGAAGAAACACTTACAAAAATATTAAAAAGAGAATATTATGATAGAACAATTGTAAAAATTAGACAAAAAATATCATTAGAATTGATAAATAACTTAAAGTCAGTTGCAAGAAGCTCATTTAATGTAATTAATCTAAGAGATGATGAGGATGGAATGGTTGCAGACTTCAAAGCAAATTGTCTAACAGATACATTAAATAGATTAAGAAATATTTTGGCAAATTACGGATATGGAGCAAGAACATATCAATATCCAGGAAAAGATGTAGTTGAAAGAGCAATTGGTTTATATAGTGATTTATTAAAAATAAGAGATGTGTCAGAATTTTTCAAAGTTGTTACAGAGAAAAAAGATGAAATTAATGAAATATCTCCAAAAACAGAAATGGTATTAGACTTTTTCAAAGGTATGCAAAGAGAACAATTTGATAATGCAAGAAAAACATTATTAATATATGATAATAACAAAGATTTTGCAGATAAAACTGATGAATTAAAAGGCGTTGTAGATAAAATTACAGAGATACTAACTAGCGAAGAACCTTATAGTGAAATTCATAATTTACCAATGTTAAGAAAAGACTTAATTGATTTATTAAGCAAAATGTATGATGCAAAATCTGAACCAATAATCAATATGATAAATGATACTATTGCTTATATTGAAAATGAAGTAAAAAATGCAGAAGTTAGAGAAGATTTTGGATCAAGTTATATAAAAACATGTAAAGATGTTATAAATACACTTGAACATTCTAACGAATTAAAAGATATATATGCTCAACAAACAAGAATAGATCAACTAAAAGACAGATTTATAAATGCTTTAGAATACGAAAAGAGCAAAGCAAAAATAATTGAAGAAACAGGAAAAGAACCAGAAGAAGAAAAAGTTGTAATTGTACCAAGAAAAATTATAAGGACTGATGTACTTATGAATCGTTCTTATGAAATTAATTCAAGAGAAGATATAGACAGATATGTAGAAGAATTAAAAGAAAAATTGTTAAAAGAATTTGATAAAAATAATAATTTGACAATTAGATAGGAGATAGAATAGTGAGAGAGCTTATTTTATATATGAAGAGTAAAAGGGCAAATTATAGTGCTGTTTGGACTTTATAAAAATGGGAATATGATTGTAAAAAAAGGAAGTATTATACGAAAACATAATACTTCTCCCAAATATAAAAGAAGTCCTACGATAGAAAAATTAAGAACGATCCTACTTTAGTTAATAATAATATGCAAGTATTAGAAGATATAGTATTTAATAGTGCTTCCATGGCTGCACAATTTGTTACGGATACAAGTCGAAATGGATTGCTATATTGGAGAGATAAAAATAATAAAAAGCTTAAAGAAATAATTGGAGGATAATAGATGGATAAAAATTTATTAAAAAGGTTTGCAATAGAGTCAAAAAAAGATTTAACTAAAAAAATAGAAACAAAAATAAAAAGTTTTTTTATTGATGAAAAATTTGAAGAAACACAAATAGGTGATATATATTACTTAACAAATAATGTACATACATTAACTTTAATTCCCGAAGATTATAAAAAAAGAAAATTGCTTATTGATAGAGTTAATAAGTTAGGTCTAATTCAAGTTATAGAAGAAGCGACATTTACATGGTTCAATAGAATTATAGCATTAAGATATATGGAAATTCATGATTATTTACCTCTAACAAAAAACAATGAAAGTTTAGGGATAAGAGTATTATCTTCAACAGACAATACCCCTATTCCAGAAATTATGAAATTTACAAATTTAGTAAATCCCGAATTAGATATTGATTTTAAAAAAGAAAAATATGTTGAACTGAAAGATGATAATGAAAAATTCAAATATGTATTACTTTTAGTTTGCAAAAAGTTAGGAAATGTAATTCCTCAAGTATTTGATGGAATGACAGATTATATCGACATTCTAATCCCAGATTATTTATTGAATGAAACAGGTTTTGTAAATAAACTTATTACTGAAATACCAGAGGATAATTATGAACAAGTTGAAATTATAGGATGGCTATATCAATACTATAATCAAATTGAAAAAGATAAAGCTATGGCAACAAAGAATGCATATCAAAAAAACGAAATACCATATGTAACACAACTTTTTACTCCTGACTGGATTGTAAAATATATGATAGAAAATTCACTCGGAAGATATTATATAGAACATAATTCAGATTCATATACTCCTATTATTAATAAATTTAAATATTTGATAAAAGATAATATCTGTTTTAAAAGCGAAAATACAAATGTAGAAAGTATTACTTTTTTAGATCCTTGCTGTGGTAGTGGACATATTTTAGTATATGCATTTGAAATTTTTTTTGAAATATATAAAATTTCAGGATATAACGAAAAGGACATAGCAACTTTAATATTAAAAAATAATTTATATGGATTAGATATTGATGAAAGGGCAAGTCAACTAACAATATTATCGTTATTATTAAAAGCTAGAGAATATGATAAAAATATTTTTAGCAACAAAGTAACTACAAATATTCATGTTATGAGTTTACAAGAGCCTGATGAAAAAGATACTAGTTTTATAAATGAGCTTAGTGATATAAATAAAGAAAGAGCACAATACTTAATAAACATTTTTAAAGATGCTAAAGAAATTGGTTCTTTGTTAAAAATAAAAAATGATGATTATTATTTATTACAAAAAGAAATCATGAATAATAATAGCATTTTTGGAATTACACTTCAGAAAAAATTAAATCCATTAATAGCTCAAGCAATAATTTTATCCCGAAAATATAATATTGTTGCTACAAATCCCCCATATCTAAATGCTGGTGTAATGCCTCAAAACTTAAAAAAATATCTAATAAAAAACTATAATGATTCAAAAACAGATTTATGTACAGCATTTATGAATATTGATTGTGTTACAATGGATGGATATTTAGCAATGTTAAATCAACATAGTTGGATGTTTTTATCAAGTTTTGAAAAATTAAGAAGGAAGATTATAAAAGAAAAAAATATAGTAAATATGATTCATCTTGGAACAAGAGCTTTTGAAGAAATTGGTGGAGAGGTTGTACAAACAACTGCATTCGTAATGGAAAACAAACAAATAGAAAAACCTTCTTTATTTATGAGACTAGTTGATGTTAAATCAGCTCAAGAAAAAGAAAGGGAATTCTTTAAATTGCTAAATGAAAAAAAATATTATCAATCTAATATGAATATTTTTAATAATGTTCCAGGTGCTTCAATCGTATATTGGGCAAGTAATTGCTATTTCAAAATTTTTGAAAAAAGTAAGGAATTAATAGAATATGCAGAGCCCAAACAAGGTTTAGCTACAGGGAAAAACGATATATTTATAAGGCAATGGTATGAAGTTAATATAAACACAGCACAATTAAATTCTGCAAGTGTATCAGAATCAAAGAATAGTAATCTAAAATGGTTTCCATATAATAAAGGAGGAGAATTTCGAAAATGGTATGGAAATAATGATTATATAATTAATTGGGAAAATGATGGATATGATGTTAAAAATTTTAAAGGCTCTGTTATAAGAAATTCTAATCATTATTTCAAAGAGTCCATATCTTGGTCAAAAATATCAAGTAATACTATAGCTTTTAGATATAAGCCATTCGGCCATATATTCGATGTAGCTGGAACAAGCATTTTTGGAGATCATAATATTTTAATTTATTTATTAGGTCTTAATAATTCAAAGGTAATTTCAACGTTGTTAAAAATTCTATCTCCAACGATGAATTATGAAGTTGGTCAAATATCTTCTATACCTGTGATTATGGCAAATAACGACACTAAAAAAATAATAAAAGAATTAGTCGAAAGAAATATAGAAATCGAAAAAGAAGATTGGGACTCATTTGAAACAAGCTGGAATTTTACGACACATCCATTAATTGAATATAAAGAAGCATATGGTTACGGTAGTGATTTAAACGATTGGAGTTATAAGATAAAAGACGCTTATGAATCTTGGAAATTAAATTGTGATAAAAAGTTCAAGTTATTAAAAAATAATGAAGAGGAACTTAATAGAATATTTATTGATATTTATGGCTTAAATAAAGAAATTATACCTAAGGTTGACGATAAAGATATAACAATTAGAAAAGCAGATAGATTAAGAGAAGTAAAGTCATTAATCAGTTATACAGTTGGTTGTATGTTTGGAAGATATTCACTAGATGAAGATGGTTTAATATATGCAGGTGGAGAATTTGATGAAAGCAGATATAAAAAATTCAAAGCAGATTCAGACAATATAATTCCAATAACAGATGAAGCATATTTTGATGATGATATTGTTCAGAGATTTAAACAATTTATTGAAGTATCATTTGGAAAAGAGACATTAAATGAAAATCTAGATTTTATTGCAGAAACGTTAGGCAAAAAAGGAACTGAAACAAGTGAAGAAACTATAAGAAGATACTTCGTAAATGATTTCTTCAACGATCATTGTAAAATATATCAAAAAAGACCTATTTATTGGTTATTGGATAGTGGCAAGAAAAATGGATTTAAAGCTTTAATTTATATGCACAGATACAATGAGAATTTAATTCCAAAAGCAAGACTTGATTATTTACATAGAGTACAAACTACTTATGAAAAACTATTATCAGATGTTAATTATAAACTAACAACAGATTTATCAATGGTAGATAAAAAAGATGCACAAAAAAGACAAGCAGACTTAAATGCAAAGCTTCAAGAAATTAAAGAATATGATGAAAAAATTGCTCACATTGCAAATCAGAGAATTAGTATTGACTTGGATGATGGTGTAAAAGTAAATTATGAAAAATTTAAAGATATATTAGGGAGAATAAAGTAAAATGTTATTTTTAGTTAATTTTGAATTAGGAAATATAGTAGAAATCCTTGCACTTGCAGCAACGACAATTGGGTTACTGGTATCCTTATATACAGCTCGAAAAGACAGAAAAAATAATACACAAATACAACTATTGGAAGAAAGACTAAAAACGTACAATGACTTATGTTTTATGAGTAAACAATTAGCCATGCCAATAGATATTAGACTATATCAGAGTAAATATATAGAAGATTTTAATAATAAGACCAATGAAATTATTAAAGATTTATTTTTGTTAAATAATAAAATACGAGCATTATTTGATGAAGAATTATATAATTGGAGTAAGAACTTAATTGTTAATATAGAAAAAGAATCATCTAGCATAACAGGATTTCTAAAATGTGATATTTGCAAATCTGTGGATGTTAGTGATGAAAATATGAAAAAAGTAGTTAAAGATTATTTGTGTAGTAAAGGTAAGAGAAAAAAATTACAAAAGAACAAAAATGCAAGAAAAATAAAAAAGTATTCTGATGAAATTTGTAGTGAAGAAACTTATATGAAATATTTTATGAAGTATTTTAATGTGGAGGACAAAAATGTTTGATGAAGTTACACAGCTTCTTTTGGATACAATAAATGGAGAATTTTCAAGAGACAATGAAAAAAAGAGAACTAGAAAAATAATATTCTGGTATGATCCGAAAGAAGAATATAGAGAATTAATAAATGAATTGAATATAGAAAATACAGAAATAATTGTATATGACAATAATAGTTTCTGGATAAGGTATCATATTGAAAAAGAAGAACTAACTAAAAACATAGTTATTTATCTTCCTTTTGAAAGACTAAAAGGAACAGATAATGAACTATTAGACATAGAAAGTTCAAATAGCGATTTACTTTTCAATCCTGATGCTACAACAATGAGATTAAAAAATCTTGAACTAACAGAAGATTGCAGAAATATAATTAAAAATTACAGCAAATTTTTCAATAACAAAAAGAGAGAAAATGATTTTAAAGCATTTGATGTTGAAGAAAAAACACCAGACAATATTGATTATATAATTACTGCAATATTGTTAGAAATTAAATCAATTAGTGAAGATGACATACTAAAAGGCATAATAAAATTATATTTTGAAGATTCTAAAAAATACGAAAATCTATTCAAATTTGGAAATGAAGAATTTATAATAAACTTATTCAATCACACATTTGGAAGCTCTATAAAAAGCTCTAAAGAGCTTCCAGAGGTATATAAATCTCTTGTATTTACATACTTTGCTTCTAGTATAGCTGACAAAAATAGAATAGGAAGATTCAGCAAATATGTATTAAAGGAAAAAGCTACAAATGTATATATATTCATAAATTCTTTAATGCGAGATAAAACTACAAAAGATTATTATGATAGATTATCTTTTGAAATTGAAAAAGAATTTGGAATAGATGAACTTATTAAAAATATGGATATAGAAGAATATAAAACAAGTGATGCTTTTAAATGTATTGATAAATATATTTTAGACTATGTTACAGACAAGTTATTTAATGGAATAGGGGAGTATGCAAAATATAATGAATATCTAGATATTAGACAAAACAAATACTGGTATGATAGTTATAAAAATGAGTATGCTTTCTTAAAAGTAGCATTAAAATTCTTTGAAGAAATTGAAAAGATAGAAAACAATATAAAAACTTTAGATATAGATCAATTTGCAAAAGAATATGCAGATAAGTTATATATAATTGATACATTGTACAGAAAAAGCTATTATTACTTTGATAATATTGAAGATAAAGATATGTTTATATATTTAAAGAACAGAATTGAAAATAGATATGTAAATAGTTTTATTAGTGAATTATCAATAAAGTGGAGTGATACTATTGAAAGCATGACCAGTTATGACTCTAATAGAATGACAATGCAGGACAAGTTTTATAACACATATATTAAGCCATATAACGATAAAAAAGATAGAATAATAGTAATTATATCAGATGCTTTCAGGTATGAATGTGCTAAAGAATTAACAGACAAATTAAAAGCTTTTAGTAATAAATCAGAAATTAATTATATGTTAGGTCTTGTTCCATCATATACAAAATTAGGCATGGCTTCATTATTACCACACACGGAATTATCAAGAGTAAAAAATAGTGATGACATATTAGTTGATGGTTGTACTTCAAGTTCTGTAAAAGACAGAGAATTGATACTTCAAAAAGAAAATCCAGACTCTGTAGCAATAAAATATGATGATATGTATGAAATGACAAAATCAGAATGGAAAAAGCTATTTACAGGAAAGAAAGTTGTGTATATATACCACGACACTGTAGATAATGCTGGCGAACATAATGAATCTAAGATATTTGAGGCATGTCAAGATGCTATTGATGAGATAGAAAAACTAGTTAGAGATTTACATACAACATTTAGTGGTGTAAATGTATTCATAACAGCTGATCATGGATTCTTCTATAAAAGAGGAAAAATTGAAAGTTATGAAAAAACATCAAAAGAAGCAAATGCAACAAAACAAAAAACAAGATATTCATATACAGATATACCATCTAATGAAGAAGGTGTATTATCAATAAAATTAGACTATTTATTTGGTCAAAATAGTGGATATGTCAATGTACCAAAAGGAAATATGATATATGCAAGACAAGGAAGTGGTGTAAACTATGTTCATGGTGGAATATTACCACATGAAGTTATTATTCCAGTAATAGATTTTAAATCAACAAGAACAAGTGAAAAATCTAAAAAGGTTGGAATAACATATAGTGGTCTAACTGCAAAAATAACAAATGCAATAACATATCTTGAATTCTTACAAGATTCAAATGTAGACGAAAATAATAAGCCATGCAGATACTTATTACACTTTGAAGATGAAAACGGAAATAGAGTGTCTGATGAATGTACTATAATTGCTAACTATGAAAATACAGAAGTAAAAGATAGATTTTTCAGAGAAAAATTTGTATTTAAAAATATAGAATATGATAGAACTAAACCTTATTATTTAGTAATAACAGACGAAGAAACAGGAATAGAACTTCCTAGAGTGAAATTCTATATTGATATTGCAATTGTAAATAACTTTGATTTTTAGGAGGTTAAAAAGTGGAAGAACTTAGTGAAAAGTTAAATAGATATTTTCCAGGAAAAGTAGTAAGAAAAGACTTAACTAAAAAAATAAAAGAGGGTGCAAATGTACCAGTTTATGTACTTGAATACCTCCTAGGTATGTATTGTGCTACAGATGATGAAAAAGCAATAGAAGATGGGGTAGAGCAAGTAAAAAATATACTAGCAGATAACTTTGTAAGACCTGATGAAGCCGAGAAAGTTAAATCAAAAATAAAAGAAAGAGGAATTTATACAATAATTGATAAAGTATCTGTAAAGCTTAATGAAAAAATAGATTTATATGTTGCAGAATTATCAAATCTAGGAATAAAAGACGTTGCAATAGATGAAAGTTTTGTAAAGAAATTTGACAAATTATTAGTTGGTGGTATTTGGAGTATAATAAAAATTAAATATGACTTTGAAGAAAATAAAAGAATGCCTTTTGTAATTGAGTCATTAAATCCAATCCAATTACCTAATATGGATATAGAAGGACTATTTGAAGGAAGGAAACACTTTACTAAAGATGAATGGATGGATATTTTAATTAGATCAATGGGAATAGAGCCATCTCAACTAAAACAAAATCAAAAATGGCACTTCTTAGAAAGAATAGTACCATTAGTAGAAAACAATTACAATATGTGTGAATTAGGTCCAAGAGGAACAGGAAAATCACATATATATAAAGAAATATCTCCAAATAGCATATTAGTATCAGGAGGACAAACAACTGTTGCAAACTTATTTTACAATATGGGTGCAAAGAAAATTGGACTTGTTGGAATGTGGGACTGTGTAGCTTTTGATGAAGTTGCAGGAATACATTTCAAAGATAAAGATGGTATTCAAATAATGAAAGACTATATGGCTTCTGGATCTTTTGCAAGAGGAAAAGAAGAAAAGAATGCAAATGCTTCAATGGTATTTGTAGGAAATATAAATCAAAGTGTAGAAGTGTTACTAAAAACATCACATTTATTTGAACCATTCCCACCAGAAATGGCAAATGATTCAGCATTTTTTGATAGAATGCACTATTATTTACCAGGTTGGGAAATTCCAAAAATGAGACCAGAATTAATAACAGATGAATACGGATTTATAACAGACTATATATCAGAATTCTTTAGAGAAATGAGAAAACGTACATTCTCAGATTCAATCGACAAATATTTTAGATTAGGAAATAACCTAAACCAAAGAGATGTTATTGCTGTTAGAAAGACTGTCTCTGGACTTGTAAAAGTATTATATCCAGATGGAGAATTTACAAAAGAAGAACTTGAAGAAATATTAGAATATGCTTTAGTTGGAAGAAGAAGAGTAAAAGAACAATTAAAGAAAATTGGCGGAATGGAATTTTATGATGTACATTTTTCATACATAGATAATGAAACAATGGAAGAAAAATTTGTATCAGTGCCAGAAATCGGTGGAGGAAAACTAATACCTGAAGGTATGCTAAAAGCAGGACAAACTTATTATGTAGGACTAGGAAACTCTGGAAGAATAGGAACATATAAAATAGAAGTTGAATCTCCAGTAGGACATGGAAAATTTGAAACAACAGGTGTTGGCTCAGATAGAGAAACAAGAGAAGCATTAAGTACATCATTCAATTACTTTAAAGCAAATAAAAAAAGCATAAGTTCAAACATAAATACAGAAACAATAGATTACTTACTACACATACAAGACCTACAAGGTACAGGCCCATCAAAAGATATTTCACTTGCTTCTTATGTTGCAATGTGTAGTAGTAGCCTAAAGAAACCAATGCAAGGAAGCCTTGTTATATTAGGTAGTATGAGCATTGGTGGAACTATAAGTAAAGTAGATGAATTAGCAAATACTTTACAAGTATGTTTTGACTCTGGAGCAAAAAAGATATTATTACCAATGTCATCAGCAAGTGATATTTCACAAGTACCAAGTGAACTATTTTCAAAATTCAATATTGCGTTTTACAATACACCAGAAGATGCAGTATATAAAGCTCTTGGAATAGAATAATAAATAAGGGAATGAGAAGATAAAAATCCAAAATACGATGGTTGGATATTTAAATTTAATCCAATGTTTGAAGATACGCAGTTATATATTAAAATAAGAATAGAAAATATTGAAAAGTCAGTTTGTTTGTCGGTTCATGAATTTGGTAAATATGATGAGGTGAATTAGAATGAAAGTATATTGTAAAAAAAGTAGAATATAAAATAGAAAAAAGAGAATTAAAAGAATTTAGAGGAATTGAAGTAAACACGTTTGAAAATGTAGCTATATGCAATGAATGTAATCAAGATTTATATGTTAATAAAATAGAAGATGAAAATAATGAAAGAATATACAAAGTATATAGAGAAAAAGCTAATATTATAAAAGCAGAGGATATTGTTAAACTTAGAGAAAAATATGATATATCACAAAGAGAATTAACAGCTATTTTAGGATTTGGAAAGATGACTATTAATAGATATGAAAGAGGAGGTATTCCAACAAAATCTCAAAGTGATTATATTAAATTATTAATAGAAAATGATGATAAGTTTATAGAAAAAGTAAAAGAAGCATATGAAAAAAATAATATTAATGAAAAAACTTATAGGAAAATAGTATCTGAAGGACAAGAAGAAAATATTAGTAAAAAAAGAGTTCAAGAAAACATTAGAAGATATTTAAAAGAAGTATTAAATAGAAAACCTAATATTTATAATGGATATAAATCATTAGATTTAGAAAAAATTGAAAATATAATCTCATATATAGCAAGCGGTCAATTGAAAAAGCAATTTCTATTTGGAAAAAGTAAATTCTAGTTACAGAGTAAATGCTATTTATAAGCAAAAATTTAATGTTAAAATATTGATTTTTGCTTATTTTTAGTGTAAAACGAGGATATAGACAAGAAAAAAAGGCGCACTTAAGCGAGTGAATTCAAATTAATTTTTTTTAAGGTAAGACTAATTTCTATTCACTTAATTGTGCTCACAACAGCGGCAATATTTGGTTAGCGCAGATGCTTCTTGTTACAGTTGATTTTATAAGTTAAGAAGATAAGGCTGTAATGTGACCTCATCTTCTTTTATCTTCTGTATATTAAACTTTTCTAATGGTTCTTTGCTATAAAAAAACTCGAATGCCTCATACGGTGTTTTTCCTCCAAGCGATTTTCTTGGAAAAGAATTGATATGAGATAACATTAAATCAAGTTTATCTTACGTTAAAGCCGACATATCTTTTTTCTTTAAAATAATGTCTCGTATAAATTCATGATTGTTTTCCACATGCGGTTTCTGACTTGGCATTTGTGCATCACAATAAAATATATTGCTTCTAATTTCTCCTG
>FR880017.1 GCA_000435175.1 Clostridium sp. CAG:245 | reverse complement strand
GTGTTTGAAAGTTTGGATTTTATTGCAAGTAGTGCAAGGAATAGCAAATAATTTTTTTGAGATTATACGTTTGTATATCGAGAAAAAATTATGAAGATATGACGAAGCAATACGAAGTAAGAAAATTCAAAGGAAGCACATTGAAAAATATATAGAAGAAAAAAATAGGTAAACTAGATATTCAAATAGTTGTCAAAAACTAGAGAATACAATTAAACCGATTAATAATTGAGATAATGTTAAACATATTAATTATTAACAATGAAAATAAGGTTAAGCTACAAAGAGCGTAGGGTGAATAGCTAGGCACCAAGAGCCGAAGAAGGACGTGATAAGCTGCGAAAAGCTTTGGGTAGGAGCAAATATCCATTAATCCAGAGATATCCGAATGAGGGAACTCACTTAGAGCAAACAATCTAAGTATCCATATATGAGTAAAGTAGTATATGAGAAGGGAACGTGGGGAACTGAAACATCTTAGTACCCACAGGAAAAGAAAGAGAAATCGATTCCTAGAGTAGTGGCGAGCGAAATAGGAAGAGCCTAAACCATGAGTAGTAATACACATGGGGTTCGGACCACGATATATTATCAATAATTCTAATAGAAATGTTTTGGAAAAGCATACCATAGACGGTGAAAGTCCAGTATATGAAAGAAAAGTTGAGATTAGTGGTATCCAGAGTAGTACGAGACACGAGAAATCTTGTATGAATGAGCGGGGACCATCCCGTAAGGCTAAATACTACTTGGTGACCGATAGTGAACTAGTACCGTGAGGGAAAGGTGAAAAGAACCCCGGGAGGGGAGTGAAA
>FR880016.1 GCA_000435175.1 Clostridium sp. CAG:245 | reverse complement strand
GTAATACACACTTAGGTGGAGATGACTTTGACCAAAGAATTATAGATTACTTAATATCAGAATTCAAAAAATCAAATGGAATAGATTTATCAACAGATAAAATGGCTATGCAACGTCTAAAAGAAGCTGCTGAAAAAGCTAAAATAGAGCTTTCTGGAATGCAACAAACACAAATCAACTTGCCATTCATTACAGCAGATGCTCAAGGACCAAAACACTTAGATGTAACATTAACAAGAGCTAAATTCGAAGAATTAATCAGAGATTTAGTTGATGCTACAAGAGTACCAGTAGAGCAAGCTATGAAAGATGCAGGAGTTACATCAGCAGATATTCATAAAGTATTATTAGTTGGTGGTTCAACAAGAGTTCCTTGTGTACAAGAAGAAGTTAAGAAAATAACAGGAAAAGATCCAGATAAAGGAATAAACCCAGATGAATGTGTTGCAATAGGTGCATCAATTCAAGGTGGTGTATTATCAGGTGATGTTAAAGACTTAGTATTACTAGATGTAACACCATTATCATTAGGTATTGAAACATATGGTGGTGTATTCACAAAATTAATCGAAAGAAATACAACAATACCAACAAAGAAATCACAAATATTCTCAACAGCAGCAGATGGTCAAACATCAGTTGAAGTACACGTATTACAAGGTGAACGTGAAATGGCTGCATACAACAAAACATTAGGAAGATTCCAATTAACAGGAATTCCAGCAGCACCAAGAGGAGTACCACAAATTGAAGTTACATTTGATATAGATGCTAACGGTATAGTTCACGTATCTGCAAAAGATATGGCAACAGGAAACGAGCAAAAAGTTTCTATTACAGCTTCGACAAACTTAACAGATGAAGATATAGACAAAGCTGTTAAAGATGCAGAAGCACATGCTGCAGAAGATAAGAAGAAGAAAGACGAAATAGAAGCTAGAAACGAAGCTGAAAGCTTAATGTACAACTGCCAAAAGACAGTAGATGAATTAGGTGACAAGATAAGCGGAGAAGAAAAAGCAAAAGCTACAGCAGAAATAGAGAATGTAAAGAAAGCTCTTGAAGGTTCTGACATTGATAAAATAAAAGAAGCAACAGAGAAATTAAAACAAGCTTTCTATGCAATGTCTGAAAAACTATATGCACAAGCAAATCCAAACGGAGCTGCAGGTGCCGGAGCAAATGCAGGAACAGGTGCTGGACCACAAACAGACGCAAACGGAAATGTATACAATGCAGATTACAAAGTAGAAGACGACAAAAAAGACGAAAACAAATAATAAAAATCGCCCAATAGGGACGCCCCTTTTTGGGCGATTTTCTTAAATGTTTTTCGCCCCCAACGGGGAGTCCCTATTGGGCGGAAAAGGATAATTGTAGAAAAGGAGAAAGCAATGGCTGAAAAGAAGGATTATTATGAAGTCTTAGGTGTTGGAAAAACAGCAACAGATGACGAACTAAAAAAAGCATATAGACGTCTTGCAAAGAAATATCACCCTGATGCTAATCCAGATAATAAAGAAGAAGCAGAAGCAAAATTCAAAGAAGTAAATGAAGCATATGAAGTTTTGTCTAATCCGCAAAAGAGAAAAATGTATGACCAATTTGGAACAGCAGATCCAAGTCAAGGTTTTGGTGGTGCTGGAGGTCCATTTGGTGGAGGAACATATACGTATTCTACATCTGGCTTTGATGGATTTAGTGATATTTTCGGAGACTTAGGTGATTTATTTGGATTCGGAACTGGAAGATCATCAGCTAGAAATCCAAATGCTCCAAGCAAAGGTGCAGATTTGAAATATAGTGTAAACCTTACTTTTGAAGAAGCATATAGTGGAGTAAATAAAGAAATAAATATAACTAGAAATGAAAAATGTCCTACATGTTCTGGTACAGGTGCAAAACCTGGAACACATCCGGAAACATGCTCTATATGTGGAGGAAAAGGTACTGTTACAAAGATGCAGACTACTCTATTAGGACAAATGAGAGTCCAAACAACATGTTCGAATTGCCATGGAACTGGTAAAGTAATAAAAGATGTTTGTGATACATGTCTTGGAAAGGGGACAGTTAGAAAACAGGCTAAAATAAATCTAAAAATACCTGCAGGAATTGACGATGGTCAAACAGTAGTATTAAGAGGTGAAGGTGAACCAGGAACTAATGGTGGACCAAATGGAGATATATATGTAACAGTAAATTTGAAGAGACACAGCATATTTACTAGAAAAGATGATAATGTATATTGTGATATTCCAATCACATTTACACAAGCAACACTTGGCGCAGAGCTGGAAATTCCACTAGTAGATGGAACAAAAACGACATATAAAATACCAGAAGGAACACAAACAGGCACAAAATTCACAATAAAAGACAAAGGATTTGTACACATTAATTCTGGTTATAGAGGAAGTCTAATATTCACAGTGCAGGTACAAGTTCCAAAACGTTTGTCTAAAGAACAAAGAGATTTACTTGTAGAACTTGCAAAAACTATGAATGAACAACCTCCAGTAAAAAAGAGAGGAATATTTGGATAAAATAAACAATTTTGAACTGACAGAGAAAAATAAAGTTTTCTGTCAGTTTTATTATTTATAAAAATTTTTATAAATAATAAACTTTGAGGTTGTTTTTCTTGCAAATTTTATAAAGATTGTGCTATAGTATAAATGTTAGATATAAGGAAAGGAATTATATTAATATGGATAAAAAGAAAAAAGAAAAGAAATATATTTTTGGAATAATAGGAGGTTTTATACTAGGTTTAGTATTTTCTATATTAACGACAGCAGCATATATTTATACCGATTTTATTGGAATACTTGGTGCAATATTGTTTATTGGAATTTTTGAGTATTTTGGATATAAAATATTTCAAGGAAAAATAGATAAAAAAACGCCATGGATTATTATGGGATTATCAATTGTAAATGTGTTAATAATGTCTTTTATGATTATTCCCGTGACTCTGTTAGTAAAGTCAAATATACAATTTAGCTTTAAAGAAGCAGTAAATTTATATAAAAATTCAAACATATCACTTAATATAGTACAAGATTGTCTACTTTCATTGGTGTTATCATTATTGGGGTCATATGCTATAGGTACTGTTATAAATAAAAAAGTTATGTTAAATGTTAATAAGGTAAAATTATTTTCATCTGACAATAAGGAAAAACAGGAATATAAGGAAGTTGCTATTAACGCTACAAAATCAATATTTGAAAAACTAGAGGCAACAGATGAAGCAAAGGCTGTAAAAAAAGAAGATTTAATTGAACAAATTAATAATAAAAATGCAAAGGAATATATTAATTATCTATACAGTTTACGCATTATAAAGAAATATAAAGGAAAATATTATTACTGTGAAGAAGCTGAAAGCAACATAAAAATACACTATGCGTATTGGAAGGATGCAATTGCTATTGCAATAGCAGTTGTGAGTATTGCTTGCATATTATTTTCATTTGGATTAATTAGTCAATCAAAGAAAAAAGTATACAACAATGATGTTAGTTTTTCAATAGATAATACTTGGAATGAATATAAAGTAAATCAAAGTACAGAAGATGATGAGACAACAGTTGAGAAAACTTGGAGGTATTATAAATACATGAATGCTAATGAAGTATTGGCAGGAAATGAAGAACATAGTTATCCTGAAACAATAACTGTATCATATGGAGATAATAACTTTGGTGAAAAAATAGAATTAAACGATTTACGAGATTTATTTGAAGGATATTTCTATGAATATATGGGCTTTGACAATTATCAAATAGAGGTACTTACGACAGATAATGGCTATGAAACATTAGAGATTATGTTGGGATATGAAGATGCCATGGTTTTTGATTATTACTTGATTAATGGAGACAAGATGGCATTTATTTCAGCAAGCACTTACAGCAATGATGAAAATCTATATGATAGTTTAGAAGAGTATACAAAAGAAGTGGTAAATAGTTTTAAATGGAATGAATAAAATTTATTGCAAAAATAAAAGATATTTGTTAAAATAATAATTAGTTTAAAGCATAATAAAAAATAGGCTAAAAAAAAACACCTTTTTAGGTATTTTTAGCCTATTTTTTGTTTATTGATGTAGTAGAAGGAGGAAAAAATGAGCACAAAATATGTATTTGTAACAGGTGGAGTTGTATCAGGTTTAGGAAAGGGAATTACAGCAGCATCTCTTGGAAGGCTGTTAAAAAATAGAGGGTATAAAGTGGCAAACCAAAAGTTTGACCCATATATAAATGTTGATCCAGGAACAATGAGCCCATATGAACATGGTGAAGTTTTTGTAACAGATGATGGCGCAGAGACAGATTTGGATTTAGGACATTATGAAAGATTTACAGATGAAAATTTAACAAAAAATTCGAGTATAACAACAGGAAGAATCTATCAACGTGTAATAGAAAAAGAAAGAAGAGGAGATTACTTAGGAAAGACTGTTCAGGTAATTCCACACATAACAAATGAAATAAAAGAAAAGGTATATTCACTTGGAAAAGATGGTGCAGATGTTGTAATAACTGAAATTGGTGGAACTGTTGGAGACATAGAGAGTTTGCCATTCTTAGAGGCAATTAGACAAGTTGGAATAGAAAATAATCCAGAAGACGTGGTATATATACATGTTACGCTATTGCCATACATAACAGGTTCAAATGAATTGAAATCGAAACCAACACAACATTCTGTAAAAGAACTTCAATCTTTAGGGATTAAACCAGACGTATTAGTGTGTAGGACAGAACTTCCGATAACGGAAAATATTAGAAATAAAATAGCTTTATTCTGTAATGTAAGACCAGAAAATGTAATTGCAAATATGACGGCATCAAATTTATATGAAGTTCCACTTATGCTAGAAAAGGAAGGTTTGGCAACAAGCATATGTAAACATTTAAAATTAGAAAAAATAGAGCCTAAAAATGAAGAATGGGAAAAAATGATAGAGCATTTTAAGAATGTAGATAAAAAATATAAAGATGAAAAAGTGAAAAAAGTAAAAATTGCAATAGTAGGAAAATATATAAAATTGGAAGATTCGTACTTATCTGTTGTTGAGAGTATAAAACATGCAGGATATGCAAATGAGGTTGATGTTGAAATTGGATTTGTGGATTCAGAAACAATAAATGCCGAAAATGCAAAAGAAAAACTTGAAAAATTTGACGGAATTATAGTCCCAGGGGGATTCGGTAACAGAGGAATTGAAGGAAAAATTCAAACTGTAAAATATGCTAGAGAAAATAATGTTCCATTTTTAGGAATATGTTTGGGGATGCAAATGGCGGTAATAGAATTTGCAAGAGATGTTTTAGACTTAAAAGATGCAGATTCAGTAGAGTTTAATCCAGATACAAAAAATCCAGTAATACATATAATGGAAGATCAAAAGAATATAACAAAAAAAGGTGGAACTATGAGACTTGGAGCATATCCTTGTGTACTTGAAAAAGGAACACTTGCAAGTAATTTGTATGGTTCAGAAGAAATATCTGAGAGACACAGACACAGATATGAATTTAACAATGATTATAAAAAGAAGATGAAAGAAAAGAAAATGGTATTCTCTGGAACATCTCCAGACGGCAATCTGGTAGAGATTGTAGAAATAAAAAATCATCCATACTTTATAGCAGTACAATTCCATCCAGAATTTAAATCAAGACCGGATAGACCACAACCATTATTTGTAGGTTTAGTGAAAGCAACAAAAAATAGAATTTAAATGGAAAATAAGAAAATTTTTAAGTATAAATGTTTCAAGAGTTATTAAAATAAGGAGTCCGAATTACTCGGGCTCCTCAATGAATTCTCTGTCTCCTTTACGACGAATATAAGCGTCCTCAAATTCGCCCAGAGACAAGTTTTCATCATACATGGCATTGTACAACTCCAACTGACGTACGATTTCAAGTTTTTGTTCTAGTGCTGGACCAGAAAAAGATTTGCAAAGTTCGGCGACTAGAGCGTCGCCAGGAAGCATATTGTAGATGTTAACAGCTCTCTTGGCGGACATGAGAATTCCCTCCTTAAAACTAGTTTTTTTACTTAGAACAGTAAATTTATAATATTATATACCCAATTAGTAAAAAAAGCAAACATTACATTAAAAAATCATTAATAGATGAAGTTTTTTGGATTAAAATATTTTCTGATTAGGCTGATATTAGATGGAAATGAAGGAATAAATTGAAAAATATGTCATATAATGAATGTGAAAGTTTTGTGAAAATTAGCAATCTCTATTGACATTTGCTAACAAAAGGTATAAATTATTAGCAGTCATAAAGAAAGAGTGCTAAGAAACGTTGGTGCAATGTTAGTGGAAATAGTAAGGAGCTAAAAAATTTAGAATATAGCCAATTATTAATTAACTGTACATATTTAGAACTAATGTTATTAGAATTCCAACAGACTATGAATTACTGGAATTTTGTAATTTTGGTAATAAAACAAGGAGGTAATTTAATATGTTAAAACCATTAGCAGACAGAGTTGTATTAAAAATGACAAAAGCTGAGGAAACTACTAAAAGTGGAATAATTCTTTCAGAAGGAAGCAAAGAAAAACCACAAATTGCAGAAGTAATTGCAGTAGGACCTGGTGGAAATGTAGACGGAAAAGAAATAAAAATGTATGTAAAAACAGGAGATAAAGTTGTAATAACAAAATATGCAGGAACCGAAATAAAATATGAAGGCGAAGACTATATAATAGTAAAGCAAAATGATATTCTAGCAATAGCAGAATAATCGCCCAATAGAGACGCCCCTTTGGGGGCAAAAAGAGAAAGGAATTAATTTTGAGTAAACAAGATTAATTATGTGAAAATATGGAAGAAAAAAAGAAAGTAACAATTTTATATACAAATTGGAAAGGCGAAACAAAATATAGAAATATTATACCTATGTCGGTTGAGTTTAAAGCCACGCAATGGCATCCAGAAGAACAATGGATATTAAATGCAATGGACGTTGATAAAAATGCACAAAGGGCTTTTGCAATTAAGGATATAAAAGAATGGAAAGTAAATTAAATTGATTTTGAGGAGGAATTTAAAATGTCAAAAGAAATTAAATTTGGAGAAGATGCAAGAAAATCTTTATTAGATGGTGTAAATAAATTAGCAGATACAGTTAAGGTAACACTTGGACCTAAAGGAAGAAATGTTGTACTAGATAAAAAATTTGGTGCACCACTCATCACAAACGATGGTGTTACAATCGCTAAAGAAATTGAATTAGATGACCCATTTGAAAATATGGGAGCAAGACTTGTTAAAGAAGTATCTACAAAAACAAATGATGTTGCAGGTGATGGTACTACAACAGCAACAGTTTTAGCACAAAGCATGATCAAAGAAGGTGTCAAAAATGTAGCTGCTGGCGGAGATCCAATGGCAATAAAAAGAGGTATTTCTAAAACAGTTGATAAAGCTGTAGAAGAACTCAAAAAAGTAAGCTCAAAAGTTGCTGGAAAAGAAGATATAGCAAGAGTTGCAAGCATATCTGCAAATGATAGAGAGATTGGTGAATTAATTTCAGAAGCTATGGAAAAAGTTACAAAAGATGGTGTTATAACAATAGAAGAATCTAAAACATCAAATACAGAGCTTAACATTGTAGAAGGAATGGAATTCGACAAAGGATATGTTTCTCCATACATGGTAACAGATACAGAAAAGATGGAGGCTGTTGTTGACAACCCATATATATTAATAACAGATAAAAAAATAAGCAATATTCAAGAAATATTACCATTACTAGAAACATTAATGCAACAATCTGGAAAACTAGTAATAATCTGTGATGATATAGAGCAAGAAGCATTGTCAACATTAATCTTAAACAAATTAAGAGGTGTAATAAATGTTTTAGCTGTTAAAGCTCCTGGATATGGAGATAAGAGAAAAGCTATGTTACAAGACATTGCAACATTAACAGGTGGAGAAGTTATAACATCAGATTTAGGACTAGAATTAAAAGACACAACAGTTGCTCAATTAGGTAGAGCAAAACAAATAAAAGCAGACAAAGAGTGTACAATTATAGTTGATGGAAGCGGAGATAAGAACGCAATAGCAGAAAGAGTTGCACAATTGAGAGCACAAATTGAAGAAGAAAAGAGTTCTTATGAAAAAGAACAATTACAAGAACGTTTAGCAAAACTTGCTGGAGGAGTTGCTGTAATTGGTGTTGGTGCTGCAACAGAAGTTGAAATGAAGGACAAAAAATTAAGAATTGAAGACGCTTTATCAGCAACAAGAGCAGCAGTTGAAGAAGGTATAGTTGCAGGTGGTGGAACAGCATTTATAAACATTTTACCAGAAGTAGAAAAATTTGTAGAAAGCTTACCACAAGAAGAAAAATTAGGTGGTAAAATAGTAACAAGAGCATTACAAGAGCCAGTAAGACAAATTGCAATAAATGCAGGACTTGAGCCAGCAGTTATTCTAGAAAAAGTAAAAGCTTCACCAGCAGGAGTCGGATTCGATGCCGGAAAAGAAGAATATGTAGATATGAAGAAAGCCGGAATTGTAGACCCTACAAAGGTTTCAAGAAGCGCACTTCAAAACGCTGCATCAGTAGCTTCTATGATATTAACAACAGAAAGCATAGTAACAGACAAGAAAGAACCAAAAGCTTGTGGTTGTGGAGACCATAACGACGGTGCTGCAGACATGGGTGGAATGTATTAGAAGTGAAATTGCATAAATTCAGTTAAATAGAATATTTTATAAAATTTTAAATGAAATATTTAAAAATAAAGTAAAAAATGCTATAATAAAAGGCACAAGAATAATATTATAAAATTCTTGTGTCTTTTATATTTTTATAATTGCGAGCATGCTGGAATTGGTAGACAGGCACGTCTCAGAAGCGTGTGCCTTATGGCGTATGAGTTCAAATCTCATTGTTCGCACCAGAGTTTATTGTTTAGTATGATAAATTAATAAAAATAATGAAGTAATAAATAGCTTCAAATATAGTATTTTCAAGTACTTTCGGATTTGCTAAAAAAATACCGAAAAAATTTGAAAAAAATTTAAAATATGTATTGACAAATTTAAGTATTTTTAGTATACTAAGGAAGTCGAGAGAAATGGTCGCTTAGCTCAGCTGGGAGAGCATCTGCCTTACAAGCAGGGGGTCATAGGTTCGAGCCCTATAGCGACCACCATTTCTTTATAAGAAGATTTAGAATTATCTAAATTTTTTTATATTTACGGCCTGGTAGTTCAGTTGGTTAGAACGCTAGCCTGTCACGCTAGAGGTCGACGGTTCGAGCCCGTTCCAGGTCGCCATTTTTTTGCCTTGATAGCTCAGTCGGTAGAGCAAAGGACTGAAAATCCTTGTGTCACTGGTTCGATTCCAGTTCAAGGCACCAGAGTAAGAGATTAACTAGAATTGTTAATCTTTTATTTTTTTTGAGATTGTTTAAGCTGGAATCGAAAAGGAGGATTAGAAAAGCGTCCAGTGGACGGTTTTCCCGACGCGGCTCGGCGATTCCAGTTCAAGGCACCAAGCAAAAAACATTGTATCAACAGATATAGCAGTTTTTATTTTTCTATTTTGGGGCTCAACATTCTTAGTCATTTTGTGTGTCAAGAAGTGTGCTAAATTATCTATAAAACTAAGAAAACAGCAAGGAGGTTAATCCTTGCTGTTTTGTCTATTACATCTTGTTTATAACAGACATGATTGAAAGTTCAAAAATTACCTGTTATTCTCAAATCCTTTCCATCAGGTGTATTGCAGAAGTCAAATCCGCTAGAAAATGTTCGGTCTACTTTTGCAAGCCTAGGAACCAGAGATGGGTCACACAAATACGAATAATCGTAAATGTAAATTTCAAAGTCGTCATATTGAGAAGCCTCTTTGTCTGTCATGAAATTAATTCCAAGAACAGGAGGCTCTTCACAGTAAGACTCCCATACACCTCTGAAACCCAGAGCTTCATCTTTCCTGTCATAGCTAAATCCGGGTAGAGCAATGTGTCTGCCATCTTCCAAAGTTGCAAAAGCAACAGAATTACTAATTTCAAAGTATGGCTGATGTGTCGCAAAGTATTTACATTCTCTGTAAGAATAATGAAATCTGTCAAATTTACAGTTCATTTTTAAGACACGTGGCTCTTGTGAAATAACAGCTTCTTGATAACGAGCATCATAGGAAAAATGAATTTTGTCAAATTTAACAATATCTGCGAGTTCTAAAAGACCATTCAGACCATAAACTGTGTAATTTGACACCTGCTTGGCATCCTCATCGGAGTAACGATTAAATATCATACTGTGCGTATTAGGCATTTTACCATAAGGAGAGGCATCAAGAATGAATTTTAAATTTGCATTTGGGTCAGCTAAACCGATTATGGCTGTTGGTCCGTCTCCAGGGCAAAGGCCATATTGAACAAAGCCGTTTGTAAATTGGTTTAGCTTTTGAACTTCTTCACATCGATAAGTACCTTTGATAGAATAAGAGGCTTGAGCTGTGTCATTTATGGCTAATGTTACTCTTCCGTGTACGATTAATACTTGTATATCGCGATCAGGATAATATTCGTCATATAATTTTTGTAAAATTCTTTCAATCATATGTTTATTCCTCCTTTTGATTGTTCGGAGGACCGTGCCTCCGAAAATATTGGTGTTCGAAGGCAATACAATATTGCGATACACAGAGTATATCACGATTTACATAAAAAAACAATAGATGTGAGTTGTTAAATGAATTGCAAGGTTGAAAGTATAAAAAGCATGATTTAAACCTAACAATATTGAAAATGCGATTATCTTATGATACTATTACCTTGATGAATATTTATAAGAGGTATAATATGTGGAGTATTAAAGAGATAAAACAAAAAGGTAAGAAAACATTAAAAAATAATTTATGGACATTACTTTTAATTGGCTTATTTATGACGATTGTAGTTGGAAAGTACGCTGTTAATAATGATTCTTTATCAAACTTGAATGTTTTGAAACAATTTATAGAAGATAGAAAAAATGGGAAAGAACTAACCTGGATTGACAAAGAAAATCCAGAAGTAATGTTAAATAAATATCTTGATGAGATGATTTCTCAGATGTTTTCTGGAAATAGTAGTGTTATTACAGATGCAATAAACGAATACAACGAAAAGAATAATGTTACTAAAGGTGTATTTTATACGGCGTTTAATGTTGTAACTAAGGGACATGAACATGTTCAAAAAATTATTCAAACTATTGCAAGTTACGAAAATAAAACAACAATTTTGAAAATTCTAATTATTGTAGTTGCTGCAGGAGGTATGGCAATAAAAATATTTATATCTTATCCAATTCAAATAGGAGAGACAAGAATATACTTAGAGAGTAGAAATTACAAGAAAACAAAAGTGTATAGAATGTTGTATCCATTTAGAAAAGGAAGATATTTAAATGTAGTAAAATCTATGCTACGAATGGAAATATATCAACTTTTATGGAATTTGACCATTGTTGGAGGCATTATAAAGAAGTATTCATACAAAATGGTTATGTACATAATTGCGGAAAATCCACAAATTAGTTCAAAAGATGCAATAAGGATTTCAAGAGAAATGATGAACGGAAATAAGTGGAGAACATTTTTATTAGATTTATCATTTATTGGCTGGAATATCTTACAATACATTACGTTTGGATTGGCTGGAATTTATGTTTCACCATATTATACTGCTACAGAAGTCGAATTATACGCATTTTTAAGAAAAGAATACATAGAAAATAAAAAATATGGATATGAATTATTAAATGATACAAAATTGTATGAAGAAAATCCAGGAACAGCAAGCTATCCAGATGCATTTGAATTTGAAAGAAAGAAGATAAAAATTGACTATAATAAAAATTATGAGCTTACATCTATAATATTATTTTTCTTTATTTTTTCATTTGTAGGCTGGGTGTGGGAAGTAGCATTATATTTATTTAGAGATGGAATATTAGTAAACAGAGGAACTTTATATGGACCATGGTTACCGATTTATGGAGTAGGCTGTACACTTATAGTGCTTTTAACAAAATTTAAAAAGCTTAGAAAGATGTTGAAAAATCCATTTTTAACATTTGGAGTGGTAATGTTTTTATGTTCTGCAATAGAATATGCAACTTCTTGGTATATAGAGGTTACTACTGGAATAAGATACTGGGATTATACAGGCGTATTCTTGAATATAAATGGACGAATTTGTTTGGAATGTTCACTATTCTTTGGTCTCGGAGGTGTATTATGTGTATATATTGTAGCACCATTCTTAGAAAGAAATTTGCAAAGATTAACAAATAAATTAAAAATATCAATGTGCATAGCCTTGCTATTGATATTTGGAGCAGACAATGTTTACTCACATTTTCATCCACACGTTGGAGAAGGAATATCGAGCAGTGTAGAAAATCCTACTAAAGTGCCAAACTTAATACAAAGATTTTAGAGAAAAAAGACGTTCTTAAATTAGACTAAATTGTCTAAAAAGAACGTCTTAAATTTTTAAAAAGAGTATATAGAAAAAATTGTGTAAAGTTTAA
>FR880015.1:19682-56359 GCA_000435175.1 Clostridium sp. CAG:245 | reverse complement strand
ATTTGTTCCTGTTGTTATTGTTATGTTTGCACTTGTTGGGTCTACTTTATTGTATCCATCTATGTCAATTGCATTTTCTGTTACAACATTTCCAAATGTTTGACCATCTACTACTTTTGCATCAGCAAGTTCATTTTCTGTTCCTTGCTCTTTGTAATATACTGTATAACTCAAGTCATTTCTTCTTGCATAATATAATTTTACAATTAAATTGTTATTATCTGGCACTGTAGCATCTTTATTTTCTGTTTTGCTTTCATCAAATGTAAAGCCGTCGTAGTTATTAATCTTGTAGCTTACCTTAGTTCCTATTTCAACATCTTCACTAACTACTGTATCTTTTTCAACTTTTGAATATGTTCCATCAAGATTTTCAGTATAGTGTTCAACTTTGTAATGATGTTTTACAGATGTTTCTGGTTCTTCTGGTATCTTGTTTTCATCAACATAAGCCTTATTCTTTATTATGCTTGTGTTATCATTTACAATAACTTCAAATGTAAGTTCTACTGATTTTCCTGCCTTAACTTCAACATCTTTCCATGTCATTATATTTGTTTTAGAATCGTAACCATTGATTTCTGGATCTTTTATTGTTGTTCCTTCTGGTACTCTATCTGTTACTGTTACTTTTCCATCACCATTTCCGTTATTTGTTAGAATTATTGTATATGTTAATGTATCTCCAACATTTGCTACTTTATCACTTACTTCTTTCTCTCCTGTAATATTTGCGACTTTTGTTTCTACTTCTTCTGTTGGTGTGTTTCCAATTGTTGCAGTATTGCTTACTGATTTTACAACTTCTCCTGCTGTTGTTTTTTCATTTACAACAACGTCAAAGCTTACAGAAACCTCTCCTTTTGCAGGTACAACTACGTTATTCCATGTAATTGTTCCATTTTCTTTATCAAAGTTTCCTTTTTCTGTTATTGTTCCATCTACAAAAGATGTTCCGTCTGGAATGCTATCTTTTATTACTGTTGTTCCATCAACTTCTGTTGTGTTTTTTGCAGTAATTGTGTATCTAATTGTTTCTCCAACTTTTGCATCTCTGTTTTCTAGAACTTCTTCTTTGTCTACTATTGTAACAACTTGTGCTGTTTTGTTTGCTGTTATTACTGGAGTTTTTGTTTCTGGTGTTTCTTTTCCATTTACTTTTGCTATGTTGTTAATTAAATCTATAGAGTCTGCTGTAACTACTACTTTGAATGATACTGTTACAGTTTCTCCTGCTTTTATATCGTTTTTCCATACAATTTTTCCGTCATTGTTTAGTGCTCCACCTTCTGAAATAGAAGCAAGTTCTGTTCCTTCTGGTATTGAATCTATTGTACGGATTCCATTTGTGTCTTCGTTACCTTTATTTGTTATTTTTATAACATAAGTGATTGTTTCACCTTTTTGTGCAGCTGTATTTACTGGTAGTTCTTCTAAAGAATCTCCATCTAAATAAGCATATTTTTTTAAGTCTAGGTCTGGTTTATGTACTTTTAATTTTGATGCTGCTGTATATGCTGCAACGCTTATTGGGCTCCAGCCTATTTCTTTTTTCTCCCAAGGATTTTCTGTTATAACTGTTGTTGTTTGTGCGTAATCTTGGTTTGGAACGTTTGCACCATTGTTACCTGCTGTTGTAGTTCCTGTTGTTGTTCCAGCATTAGCGCCTGTGTTTGCTCCATTTGTTGTCCCAGTTGTAGATCCATTGGCACCATTTGTACCAGTAGTTCCATCATTTGTGGTACTACCGTTGTTATCATTATTGTTTGAATCTGCTGGGTTTGTGTTGTCTCCATCTGTTGGCAATGTTGTTCCATCGTTATTTTGATCACTGCCATCGTTTTGATCTCCATTATTAGGTAAGACTGCATTTGTCCCATCGTTTTGTGATGTTCCATGGTTGTCGTCTGGCATTGCAGCTGCTGCATCTTTATTACCTTTTACAAAGGCAACTGTACCAGCGATTGCTGCTATTAATAGAACTACTGCTATGCTTATAATTATAATGGTTTTTTTGCTCCTATAATTAATTCTCGCTTTCAATTTTTTTACCCCCATATTTTAATTTGTCTTGCTTTAGTTACTAATCTATTCTTATGTCCGTTTGTACACGTTATTAAAGTGATTTCTCTAGTACCGTTTTCCACACTTTCTACACAACTTACATCGTCTGGATCTATTGAATATATTTTAAATATTTCATATTCAATAGTTTCATTTTTTAGGTTTGTTAATTTTATTTTGTCTCCTATTTGCAAATACTTTGTTTTTCCAAACATCGTGCCATCTTTATTGTTGTGCCCTGCTACTGTATAGTTTCCAATTTCGTTTGCTTGTGGTCCCCAGAACTTTGTTATAGAAACTTTCATCGTTTCTTCGTTTGTATGGTCAATTATAGGATACTTGATATTAATCTTTGGAATCTCTATTATTCCTTCTATCTTGTATCCTTTAAATTCTAACTCCGGCAAACTTTCAGATTGCTGTGTTTCTTCTTTATTTAACTCTTCTTCTATTGTTTCAAGTGAGGATGAAACCTCTTTTTCGTTTAAATAATTGCCACCATATCTTATAACAATCATTGCTACTACTACGATTAGTGCTACAATTAATACGGCAATTATAAGATTATAGACCTTTTTCATAACTATTTGTTCTCATCTTTTTTATTAGATTTAATTCTTATAAATACGAATATTGCTAATGCGATAATTATAATTCCTAGTACTGTAAATAAAATCGCTCCACTATCGAATGTTACTGGTAATTTAACAGTTTCTGTAATAGTTTTCTCTTCTTTATCAACACCTGCATCTTCTTTATATACACATGTTAAGAATTTAGCATCTACTGTTTCATCATTACCCTTTGTTTCTTTGATGTATACAATATATTTGTCTCCCTCAACAGTATTTTCTGGTTGAAGTATTTCTGAATTTTCTACAGCTGTCCATTCTGAATTGCTTGGCATTAATTTAACATACAAGTCATAGAATTGTTTGCTTAGGCTTAAATTTGTGTATGTATCATCTATGCTGTTTTTTAACGTGTCTGCTAATTCAAATAGTTTATTTGCATCTGTAGTTTTGTCGTCTAACTTTGTTAGAACATATGAGTACTTAGCTCCTTCTTTCTCATTTAGAACTACTTTTCCTACGGTTACAGTTTTGCTTACTCCGTCCTCTACTACATTTCTTTGATATTGCTTTTCTGTATCAACATCAATTCTTTTTGTTGTGCCGTTCACTGTCTCTATCATTTTATCTGTTACTGCTTCGTTTAAATCAAGTTTATCTGCTGTAATTACTGTATTGTCTTCAGCATCTTTTACCCAAATATAGCTACTAAGCTTGTTGGATTTTTTCCGAAGATGCTTTCAAATGAAGCTTCATCTATGTAAGCTACATTTAATGTTCCTGCTGCTGATGCAGGTTGGTCTTTTGCAGAATTAACAAAGTTTAGATCTGCTTCTGCTGTTTTGCTGTCTTTGCTGATTGCAAATTGAAACTCTTTTCGGCAGAATTCTTTGAAATAAATTAAATATTCATTATCGGAATTCTTTAAGATTACTTTTTCATTAGTTGACGCAAGTACTGGTACACTAACAATTCCTATCAGCATTATTGCTATTACAAGTACTGCCATGATTTTTTTTGCTTTCATCTCATATATTTTCCTTTCTAAAAAATATTTTTACAGCCGCATTATATAACAAATGGTAAAATAAGTCAATAAAAACAGCCTTTTTTCTCCCTTTTTTAGTATAAAATATATATTTTTTACATCGTCCTGTTTTTTTCATAATCAGTCTACATAATTCAAATTAATACTACATTCTTTTTCATATTTTGCGTATCATTCTTTGTCACTTTTTATTGACATTTGTCGCTACTATGTTATAATTTAATTACAAATTTATAAATCAAAAGAAAGGATTCAAAATTATGGTTAATAATGCCACAGATTTGGAATTAAAAGAACATAATGATAATGCTCAATTTGCTTCCGAATTAAACAGCAAGCAAGAGCCAGTTAATCAAAACTCAGCTAATGCCTCAACACTTGACTGCAGTTCAACACCGGAAATCTCGGCTTCTCAAATAACAGACACATCTATATTTGAGACCAATTCAGAAATACAGAATAACTCCAGTGTTGAAAATTCATTAGAAGCCGAAAATAACAACGTTAATTGTTTAGCATTAACAGTAAAAAAAGACTATAGTCTTTCTATTGTAAAGCATGTTTTTTTTAGAACTTGGAAAACAACTTGGCGTGTTGCATTAAGCGTATTTATTTTGAATTTTTTATCCTTCTTTTTTTAATATAGATATTCATGTTTTACAAATATATGAATCATAAATTGTAAACACTAAAATATATGAGAAAAAAAATGTTGCCTTCTATAGCAACATTTTATTTTTGTAATTTGAAAAGAACTGTCAACTTTTCAAACATATAAATTTTCACATATAAACGCTTTTTATGCTCTGTTCCCAATCCAATTTGCAATTCTTCTAAAAAAGTTTAATAACTTATTTTGATATACTACTATTAACGAATGTTTAGACTGTTTTGCATACAAATCTATATATTTTTTATTTAATTTGCTTTCCATCTTATTTGTATATTCGTTGATTTCATCATTTAATTCATTGTTTTCAAGCATTCTGCCTACTATTTTACCATACTCATTTAATTTATGTGTATACTCTTCTATTTCTTTTAATGTATCAATTCTGATATAAATTTTGTCAAAGTAAGTCATGCACATCATTTTTTGTGTTTCCATATATAGCTGTATTATCTTCTCTTCACTTCTTTTTTCTTCATTATTTTCATCCAGAATAGCATCAAAGTTTGATAAAATCTTATTTGTATTTCCTTCGAATGTGTTATACAAATCATTTTCAAAATCTACTGTTCCATCTATCGCACTCTTTATAAGATTCTTCTCTCCTACAAAGAATAACAACTGTATTACTAAGCTCGTAAGATATGGATAATATTTATCATTTATTGTATAAATCGATATGCTTTCATTATTCTTCCTATGTGGCTTTTCTCCAATAGCCTTAGAAGCAATGTATTGTGTGACAGCTTCATTAAGTCCTAAGCAATATATTTTAAATTCTGCAAAATTACAAACTCCTATTCTTTGCTCACTTCCATCAAACTTCCTGAAATTTTGAAGATAATGAACACATTCTTGAATAACCTTCTCATCAATTTTGGCTATGTCAAATTTTTCATCAAAGTATAACGTATTATTAGGGTAAAAATACACAACGTTTCCAAATTTAGGTGCAATTTGAGCATAACTCATATTACAATTATAAATTCGCATATATAATTCATTATACGAATCTCCAAGTTCGTGTATATTGTCTGCCAACTTCTCGGCAACGGCCTTAGCTATATAATTTGTTTCATTAAACTCAAACTTTCTAGTTGGAATAATTCCAAGCATAATTAGACTTTTTTCTATATTCATAATCTTCCCTTATAATACATTTTTCTTTATTATATACTATATTACGGCAAAATTATATTGCATTTTTATTAAATTTACATTACAGTTTTATTTCATGTACATTTTAGTATATTTTTTCTCCGTCCCCGGATTGTACCGAATTGTACAAACAAAAAAAGACGAGGCTTCCCTCGTCTTTTAAATTTATTTTGCGTAGTCTACAACTCTTGTTTCTCTTATGATGTTTACTTTTATTTGTCCTGGATATTCCATTTCTTCTTCTACTTTTTTAGCAACATCTCTTGCAAGAATTGTCATGTCTGCATCTGAAATTTGTTCTGGTTTTACAACTATTCTAACTTCACGACCAGCTTGAATTGCGAATGATTTTTCAACTCCTTTGAATGAGTCTGCAATTGATTCTAGCTTTTCTAAACGCTTGATGTAGTTTTCAAGTGTTTCTCTTCTAGCTCCCGGTCTTGAAGCAGATATTGCATCGGCTGCAGCAACTAAAACAGCTTCTACTGTTTGTGGTTCTACATCTCCATGGTGAGCCTCTACTGCATTTATTACTAGTGGATTTTCTTTGTATTTCTTAAGAATATCTACACCAATTTGAACGTGAGTTCCTTCTACATCATGGTCTAGTGCCTTACCAATATCATGTAATAATCCTGCTCTTCTTGCAAGTTTTGGATCTAATCCTAATTCATCTGCCATAATTCTTGCCAAGTTAGAAACTTCTATTGAATGGTTTAATACATTTTGTCCATAGCTTGTTCTGTATTTTAATTTTCCTAGCAAGTTTACGATGTCTGGATGAAGTCCAATTACGCCTGTTTCCATGCAAGCTCTTTCTCCTTCTTCCTTGATTGTTTCGGCAACTTCTTCTTTTGCCTTTTCAACCATTTCTTCAATTTTTGCTGGGTGGATTCTTCCATCTTCCATCAATTTTTCAAGAGCTATTCTTGCAATTTCTCTTCTTAATGCATCAAATCCAGATATTACTACTGCTTCTGGTGTATCATCAATTATTAAATCTACTCCTGTTAAAGTCTCTAATGTACGGATATTTCTTCCTTCTCTTCCTATTATTCTACCTTTCATTTCATCATTTGGTAGTGGAACTATAGATACAGTTGTTTCTGCTGTATGGTCTGCCGCACATTTTTGAATAGCATATCCAATTACTTCTCTTGCATTTTTTATAGACTCTTCTTTAACCTTATTTTCTGCAGCCTTTATTAAGTTTGCTTTTTCTAAAGTTAATTGCTTGTCCATATCTGCAAGTAATTGATTTTTTGCTTCTTCCTTAGATAATCCTGAAATTCTTTGAAGCTCTTGCATTTGCTTGTCCAAAGTTTTTGATATTTCTTGTTTCTTATTTTCAAGCTCTTGCTTCTTGTTTTCGATTTCTTGTTCCTTTCTCTCAATGTGCTCCATTTTGTTTTCAAGATTTTCCTCTTTTTGTAATAATCTTCTTTCTTGTTGTTGTACTTCGCTTCTTCTTTCTCTAATCTCGTTATCAAGATCTTTTCTACTGTTCATGATCTCTTCTTTAGCCTTAAAAATTTCTTCTTTCTTTTTGTTTTCGGCTTCTTTTTGTGCAAGGTTAATTATCTTTCTTGCTTCTTCCTCTGCACTTCCTAATTTTGATTCTGCTACTTTTTTTCTTATTGCCATACCTACAAAGGTAAAAATGATTGCTGAGACTAGAAAAATGGCGATATCAATTACAATTTGCATAATCTAACACCTCTTTCTATTAAATTTTCAATGTGCATAAATATATATCTAATACTCTCTCTAAATATATAAATTTTATTTAATTATCTATCTATAATTTTTTATATTAGCTATACTTTACATATACTATTTTATATGTATTATGGCTGGCTGTCAAGTGTTTTTTTCAAAAGTATAATTATACCAACTCCTATTTTAATCCTATGTATTCCTTGTAATTTATATCTTTTTTTCTATAAGAATTTGGATCAAGTCCAACTCTTGTTCTCATATAATTTAATATTAAAATCATAATTGTAAAAAATACTATTCCAAATATTATCATTGAATGTTTTACACTAAAGTTTGATGAAATAACAGCTCCAAATGCACATATTATTAGGTTTCCAAGTCCTATTACGAAACTGTGTGCAGAGTATACTTTGTTTGCAACCTCTCCATTTGTGAAATTCGTTATATATTTTTTTATTAACACATAATAAAAACCTGTTGATAAATAACGTACTGCATATGTTGCTACAATTATTCCTATAATTAGCCAATATGGTAATCCTGTAACAGCAATAATTCCTGCCATTAAACATGCAAGCGTATATGAAACTCCAACAATTGATAATGTTTTATTTTTATATTTTTGATGTATTTTTTCATGATGTTTTGATGATATTCCAGCAACTATTTGCATTATAGCATATATAATTCCTGTTATAGATGCTGATAATCCCATTTCATCTAGAAGTCCCATTTCGTATGTATTCATAACCATTATAATTCCATACATTACTCCCGAAAATAGCATTAATGCTTTTAATCTACTCGAATTAAATATGAATGAAAATGCTAATTTTAAATCTCTAAAATATGTTTTATAATATTTTTTAATGTCTTCTTGTTTATGTACTGGTATAAGTTCTGTAAAACCAGTCGCAAGTAATGCTGATATTAACAATATTATTACACATATTGTCATTGGTATATAACCATTTATATCAAATAAAAATCCCGACACTATTGCTGAAAAAGCAGAAATGTAATAAAAGTTTCCAACAGATTTTCCATCAATTTTAGAATATATTTGGCTCTTTTCTTTTACATCAGGTATTGATGAATTTAAAAGCCCCGGTTCTGCCACGTCTTTCATTGCAACTGCTATCGCTCCAAACAAGTTACCAATAATTAACACTGGCAAAGAATTTGATAACATTATTACTGTAACAGATGTTGCTTGAAATAAATCTGCTATAATCAAACTTCTTCTATTTCCTATTTTATCGATTACAACTGTTATTGGTATTTGAAATAACACCTTAAATAAGCCCAAGAATGCACTCACTACCACTATATCACTTGCAGTAAAACCTTTTACTTGTGTTAAAAATAAAAACTTTATTGCATAGTAAAATAGTAAATCGAATGTTAGCATTCTATGTACAGAATAAATTCGCATATTTTTCTTTCTTGCGTTTATTTGTTCTTTTTCTTTTGATTCCATCGTTACTCCTTTTACGGTTAATATTTTTTCTATTTACTATATATCTCTTCATTTTATAATTATATAGTAACATTTTTGTTTTTTCAATAGAAAAATTTAGCAATTTTATAATACTTGTTACATAATAATGGTTTTATATAAAAATAAACCATTTACCAATACTAAAGCAAACACAAAGTTTAAGTTTTTGTGTGCATTACATATTTGTAAATGATTTGTTTTTTATTATTTTAAATATATATTAGGGTCTACATTTTCTCCGTTTTGTTTTATTTCGAAGTGAAGGTGTGTTTCATCTGCTATTTCAAATCTTGCAGTATTTCCAACTGTTGCAATGGTTTGCCCCTGTTTTACTTCTTCTCCAACAGTTATAAATTCTGCTGTTAACAAATTTGAATAAACACTCTCAAATCCATTTGTATGTTCTATTACAACCGTTAGTCCATATCTTGGATCATTTTTTATTGATTTAATTTTTCCGTCTGCTGAGGCTTTTACTATATCTGTCTTTTCTGATTTATAGTCAATTCCTAAATGAGTAGTCCATTCATCTAAAGTTACTGAATATACTAAGTTGTCACTTGAATAATCTTTAATTTTTTCACCATCTACTGGATTTACAAAAGTTGGGTCTTTTGTTTTCTCAACTTGTTCAACATTTGTTACATTTTCGGTTGCTGTATTTTCTTTTACATTGTTATTTTTTGTTGCATCTGGCTTTTCTTCTTTTTCATTTTTATTATTTTCATTCTTATTATTTAAATTTTTATTTTCTTCATTTTTGCTTGTATTTACTGCCATTTTATTTGTATTTTCTGTATTTGTAGTACTTTTTGTTGTATTTTCAAGTTCATTTACGCTTTTACCAATAGAACTGCTTGCCGCTTCTGTGTTTTCTATCATATTCATTCTATTATTATCTGTAGATGATATTTTTTGTGTATTGTTTATGTTTTTTGCTTGTGTTGATAAGTTATTACTGTACAACACGTACGCTACAATAAATGCAACTACTGCAATTAAAATTATACCTCCCCATGTTAAAAAACTTACACTTTTTCTAGAATCTGCATCTCTTCTTCCTCTTCTATCCATTTGGTTCCTCCTTATTTTTTATTAATATAAGTTTTCCCAAATTTTCAAGATATATACATTTTTTAGTAACTACTATATAAAAGTAAATTGCTTTTCAAATTAGTTTGCTCATACTTTGCAGACTTCTTATTTACTATAATTCTTGCTATAATTTTCAATCCTTTGACAATATCATTTCATAGCTATAATCTAATTTCTTTACAAATTTGTAATTTCCACTCCTGTATAATAATGCTTTATAATTGCTTCATAATTGCTTCCTTGTTTTGCCATGCTATCTGCACCAGTTTGGCTCATTCCAACACCATGCCCATAACCTTTTACAGTGAATTTTATTTCATTTTCACTTATTTGCGTTGTAAAATTTGCAGACCTTAGTGCTAATAAACTTCTAACTTCAACCCCAGATAGTTCCAAGTTGCCAATTTTTATTGTTTTAACTCTGTCGCCTTGTGTGTATTCTATCACTTTTATGCAATTTTCATCATTATAATCTATTGTAAACTCCGGATATTTATCCTTTATCTTTTTTTCAAATTTTTCTTTTGTAAATATAGCTTCTGATTGATATTGACTGTAAGCATCTTCTCCAGATGTCTCCACGCTTTGTAAATATGGTAGGTCACTACCACCCCAAACATTAGACACCTCTTCCGTCTTTCCACCGCTATTAGAATGAAAAAATGCGTCTATTACCTCTCCATTATAAGTAACAACTTTTCCAGCAGTTGAACTCACAGCTTTTTCTATCTTCTCCCAATTACTTTCTCTTTTATCTTCATCCCATCTAGCCATCCTATCATCTTTAGATATCCATGCCTGGCAACACGCAGAGTTATCGCAAATGTCCGCTCCTCCATGTTTACTTTGGTTATGTTCAATTTTGTACACTGTATATGTCCTTGCAACAACCGCTTGCGCCTTTAACGCTTCTTCTTCAAAATCGGCCGGCATCTCAGCAGAAACAACTCCTAATAAGTACTCATCCATTTTCATTTCTTCTATACTATTATCTTTGGTATGCAAAACCTTCACTGTACCATACCTCTTATACTCATAATTTTCGTCCATTAGGGACGCCCCATTTGGGGCGAAATTTTCTTTTTTTTCTTCATCCAATTCATTGTTTCCTATATTTTCTACTGTTCCTCCAGTTTCTTTTACGTTTTTTTCTCCATCCCCAAAACGAATTGTAAATATAATTGGTATTGTAAATGTAGCCAATATAATCAGCATTATAATTAATATCAATTTTCTCATAATTGATTGAATTCCTCTCTTATAGGCACAAACTTGGTTGCAAAATAATTATAATTTTGCAACCATTTTCACAACCATTCAAATTACTAATATTTATATTACCAATTTTTGTTTCATAGAATATAATATTCTTTTTTCTATTCTAGATACTTGAACTTGGCTTATTCCGAGCTTTTTTGCCACTTCTGTCTGTGTTTTTCCTTTATAATATCTTAGCATTACAATTTCTTGTTCTTGACTATTTAATTCTTCTACTAATTTTTTTATTGTAAGTTTATCTGCAATTTTATTTTCTTCATCTTTATCACTTGCAATTGTATCTTCTATACAAAGCTCTTTTCCAGATTTATCATTATACACCGGCTCATTAATCGAGGTTACCACACTTGCTGAGTTTGCATCTAATGCTAATGCTATTTCTTCTTTGGGTACATTTAAAATTTCTGCTATTTGCTCTACCTTTAATTCTTCTCCATTCTTATCCATTGCTTCTTTTTGAATTTGATTTATTTTTACAGCCAATTCTTTTATGCTTCTACTTACTTTTATTCGTCCGTCATCTCGTATATATCTTTTTATTTCTCCTATTATAAAAGGAACAGCATATGTAGATAGCTGAACATTGTAATTTGTGTCAAATTTCTTTATAGACTTAACCAATCCCATTGCTCCAATTTGATTTAAATCTTCTATCTCATATCCTCTTCCTACAAACCTTTTTGCTATGTTATAGACAAGCCCCATATTGTTTTTTACAAGGCTTTCTAGCACTTCTGTGTTTCCCTGCTGAGCCTTTACGATATTTTCATATGTACTTTCCAGCATTCTAAAACCTTCCTTTATTCTTGTGTTCACATTCTTTTTATATACTATTTACTAACTTTTTCAATATCTTCTACTTCACTTTTCTCTTCTCTAGCAGTCATTATGTATTTTCTCATAGTTACTTTTGTTCCCATATCTGGAATAGATTCAACTTTTAGCTCGTCCATAAAGCTTTCCATTATTGTGAACCCCATTCCCGACCTTTCCAAATTAGCCTTTGTTGTATATAACGGCTTTTTAGCCAATTCGATATCTTCTATTCCTTTTCCCGAATCTGATATTTGTATTTCTACACAATTATCTTTTAATTTACACTCTACCTTAATAATTCCTTCAGAATTTTCGTACCCATGTATTATAGAGTTTGTTACAGCTTCAGATACAGCCGTTTTTATGTCTGCTAGTTCTTCTATTGTTGGGTCAAGTTGTGATGCAAACGCAGCCACTGTTATACGTGCAAATGCTTCATTAGAAGATTTGCTTACAAACTCCAATTTCATTTCATTATCATAAATTCCTACCATTTTAGCCTCCATCTAACCAACATTTTCTTCATTATTTTTTATTAATGGTATAATCTTTAATATTCCACTAATTTCAAAAACTTTTTCAACTTGCTTATTCACATTCATAAGTTCTAGCTGTCCACCAAGCATCTTAATAACCTTGTATCTTCCTAGCAACATTCCTATTCCTGCACTGTCCATGAAAGCAACGTTACTAAAATCAAATATAACTTTTCTAGGCAAAAATCGCGTAATTTCATTGTCAATCTTCCTCCTTAATTTTTCTGTTGTGTGTTCGTCAATCTCTTCTGCTATTTTTAATGTTAATTGCTTGTCCTTTGGCACATAAATACATTCCAATATTTTTTCCCCCTTTTTAGCACACATTATTAATTTTGTGTTCTGTTTTTTGTTTTATACAAGCATACTACATATTCCATAAATTTCCAATAGCAAAATTTGACTAGTTTTATCGATTTATAAGAAGTTTTCGACATTTTTTTCTTTTAATTTATACAATTATTCATTTAACTATATTCTTGTAATAGAAAAGGATAAGCTTACAAGCTTATCCCCATTTTATAAACATTAATATTTTCAATTTTATCAAATGTTAGTTTTCCATTATTTTATATTCAGTTAAATTTTTATAATCTCCCCTTTGATTAAAGAAATCAAATTTATTATTTTTCATATATATTACCTGCGGAGTATTATCTTGCATTTCTTGAAAAAAAATGTAAAACGAATCTTTTTGCATATTTTCACTTGATATTTCATTATTTTCTATCCTAACTATCTTATCATTTAGCTTTGTATTAAAAAAACTAAATAATCTTAATTGAACTACTTTTTCATCTACTGTTCTTTTCATTTTAATTTTATTATTCATTACATTGATATCTTTTAGACAATCTTTTCTATATTCAAATACTCTTGAATAATCATTTCCATTTAAATCATTATCAATAATGATTTCATTATTTTTTATAAAGCTACAATCCTTAAATATAGAGCAAAAATCAATTTTTACATTTATTTTGTTATTTTCTATATTATCAATACTATCAAATATATATGCTCTTAGTATTCCTTCACCTTTTATAGCAATATCATTATTGGCTATTTCAACATTATTTGCTGATTCTTCCTCTTTAAAATATTGCATATACGGATTACCACTTATATTTTCAAAATTGATACTATTGTTATTAATCTTTACATCTTCTGAATTAGAAATCCAAAATAGCAAACTACCAGCTTTTATATCTAAATTGTTATTTAAAAATTTAACATTAGTTAATTTATTCATGTTTTCTCCAATATTTATTATCGGTGATGACTTTACAGTTACATTTGTTTCATCAATTTTGAATTCATTCTCCTGTATTATTACATTATTTATTTCTCCATTTCCAAAAATAGCAATTGTTTCGTCATGGCAGCTTTTAGAAATATAATTTTTTTCCATTTTAATATTTCCAGTTCCTTCTTTTCCAGCTCTTATCCAAATATTGCCTCCAACATTTCCATCTGTCAAATTTATCAATTCGCAACCTATTATATTTATATTTTTCCAGTATTCCTTTAAATCTATATTAGTAACTTTTCTATTATTTTCTTTTACATTTGTTGCTATAATATTAGTATTATAAAAATCTAAATTTTCTGCATATTCTATTCGCACCATTACATTTTCTCTTTCTGATACTATAGTATCTTCATATAATGTTATACCATAAATTCCTATATTACTAATATGCCTTGTATTACTACCCACTATATAAATTGCACACGAATTATCACTCCATACAAAGTCATTGCCATAAATAATTTTAGCATTATTCCCAATTAAAAAAGTATTGCTATTTTTTATTCTTAGTAAAGATTTTATTCTATAGTCCACACTCTCAAATACAATATTTGAATACTTTGAATTTAGCGCTAATTGTATTGCATTTGCATCGTCATGCTCTCCATCTCCATATGCTCCAAACTGATTTACTGAAACTGTATCATTTATTACATGTAATTCAGCATATAGTCCATTATCTAATTGAATACATGTGGCATTATCTACACTTAAACTTGTGGTACTTACTATGTCATAATAAGCTCCTCCACCTAAATCCTTATTATAATATCCCTCTGTTTTAACTATTTTTCCAGCAGCTAAACTTGTATCATTTTTCATATCTGTAACTGAAGAGTATGTCTTATTAATATCTAATTTAAATTTTTCGATACTTATTATTTTACTCTCACTCGTTACAACTTGCCAATCTCCTAATATGAATGAATAGCTGCCATCTTCTTTTTCTGCTACTCCTACTTGTAAATTTTTTCTTAAGAATTTTGCAAATTCAGCATTTTCTCCCGTTGCTTTATCAATTTCATATTCATTTAATAAAAAACCAACTTTTTCTTTTACAGCAGACTTACTATAGCTGTCTTGTGCTTCTTTTGCTTTTGTTATTATGCCATTATCTCCTAATAATAGATTAATTGATACTCCTGCTAAAATTAGCAATACCACTATTGTTATAACTAATGCAATCAATGTAATGCCTTTCATTTCTTTTGTTTTCATATTTTTCTTCCTTTCCCTATACACTCATTAAGTATTTTACTTAATGATAAGATGAAAAATCATAAAACGCTTTCCTCTGTTTGTTTTTATGTTATATTATTAATTTATTATTTTCCAAAAACTAAATTCTTTTTTGTGAAAAAAATTTTTTGTTTTGATTGATTTTTTAATAATTTATTGATATAATTTAGAAAAATTTAAAGTCATTAAGTAAAATACTTAACGACTTTTTTCGTTTTCTACCAATGTACTATAATATAAAATAGTGCTATCATAATTTTTCTTTATTTCTTGCTCACTTAACCCCCTACTATATAATCTAATAGCATTAGCTTTCATTTTTGAATAACACCACCAACCATCTCCTTGCATTGATGATCTTCCAATACAAAAAAATTTCAAACCATTTAATTCATTACTTACAAAATCATTCCATGATTTCTTATTATATCTTCCCTCATATTGTTTTTCACCATTTTTATAAAAACTAGCCTTATAATATTCATTCTCTGTTTTTGAATAATCATTTGAACAATCTAATGTAACAGCATAATATGCTCTTTTTCCCTTTTCATATACATCTTTATACATAACATTCCAACCCATTCCGCCTTTTTCATCTATATAGTCGGAAAAATAATTTCCAAATCCAGCATTCCATCTAAAACTATTATTTGAATATCCTGTACCAACTCTAAATCTAGCCTGTTTGCTTTCATCACCATTCCAATAACAAAATACCCCCTGAAAAGGCTCTACATTTTTTGGCACTATTTCATTATCAGCATTATATGTTATTCCGTCATCTAAAATTCCATAGAATTCAAATGTAAATCCTCCCTTTGCAAGTTGTTCTTTTTGATCTTTGTCATCATATTTTATCTTTATATAATCATTTACTCCATCAAAATTAAACTCTTTTGATGTTAAACCACTATTTTCATTCCAGTCAAAATTTACTAATTCCACGTTACTTCCTAGGGTTTGTTGAATATTTTCTTTGTTTGAATTTTCAATTATTGATGAATCAAGATTAAATATAAGTCCATCTATAACTGCTAGCTTATTACCATACTTTAACTGTGTATATTTATTTTCTTCAAATTCTTTCAGCTCTCCACTTTCATAATTTACTAGCCAACCATATTGTGTTTTTCCATAATTTGCAATTTCTGTTTCTTTTTCAATATAATTCCAACCTGTTCCATATATTGTCTGGCTTTCATTTTCAACAATAATATTCCACTTATTTCCGTTTTCTAAAGTTTTATCATAAAGTGGTATTCCAAGATAATATTTGTTTGATGTATCTAATATATTTTCCATATTAGCAAGAGTAACATCAAGCTGAATTGCTTCTTTTTCACTAGATACTTCTGACATTTGTTTTGCTAATCTTGCTTTAGTCAATATTCCATTCTCTCCTACTATTATCGAGATTGTTACACCTGATAATATCAATAAAATTATTATGGTTATAACTAAAGAAATTATTGTAATTCCCATTGTTTCTTTTGTTTTCATTGTTTTTTACCCCTTCTTAATCTATCATTAAGCTATCTACTTAACGATATATCAGAAAAAGATATAAATTTGTTTATTTCTATGAATTATAATACATTCTAAAATCTTTTTAATTAAAAAAATAACTCTAATTTATTTTTTATTTTATTTATAATTTCTGTTGATTTTTTTATATTTTATTGATATAATCTCAATAAATTTGAGGTCATTAAGTAGATAGCTTAATGACCTTTTATAATATTTTTTTATTTTATAGTAAAACTTTCTAAATATACTTTTGCCAATTATCTTCTGATCCATAAAATATATTCGCAACAACTGAATTTTCTTCTAATCTTTTATAAATAAATTCTGCAATTGTAATATTTTTTACATAAATATTTACGTTTGATTTCATGTGATAAAATAGTTGATTATAGTCCGTTAAATTTTCAATGTTTATATTTACATTATTCAAATAAAGGTTTTCTAAAGCTCTAGCATTCTTGAATACACCTGTCATTTTAGTACAATTACTTAAATTCCAATTACTTATATTTAAGTTTTTAATATAACTATTAGTAAAACTCTCATTTATACTTGTTATTTTATCCGTCTTCCATTTGCTTATGTCAAGATCTTGTAAAGCAAATGTTCCTGCAAAAGTTCCACTAATATTATTCAAATTTTTCGTGTTCCAACTTTCAATTCCACTTATAATAGATAATTTTGTACAATTAGAAAACATATTAAGTATATTAGTTAAATTCTCAGTATTCCAATTAGTCAAATTTAACTCTGTCAACTTTCTACATTCGGCAAACATACTATATGCAACTTTAATATTTTTAGTATCAAATTGTTCCAATCCTAATATATTTTCAAGATTAGAGCAAAGATAAAACATACTCCCAAAATCATTTGATGTACTTGTTGATATATTATTAAATTCTATTTTTTCTAAATTTTGAAAGCCTGAAAATAACTTATAACATCCAATTGGTAAATTGATAGTATTAGGGCTAATTATATATAATTTGTAATTGTTTTCTATTGGCTCAATATAAGCCTTAATAGAATTGTTTTCCGTTAAAGAAATATCCCAATATTTTATAACATCATCTGGAATATTTTCGCTTTTTTTAAATTCAATTGATATAATTTTATTTATATATTCTCCTTGCCAAAATGCTTTCGAATCATCTCGAGACATCATAATTGCATATTGTCCACTATTATATGAACTGCAATTACCTTGTAAAATTGATTTTATATACTTTCCACTTGACGTTAAAATATCATCTGTCAAAGAATTATTCCACATATTGTTTTTTACAATTCCTGAATATTCTGTATTTACTTTAAAATTCAAATCACCTATATGAAAATTACACCAACTTAACTTATATTTATCCATTAGTTGTACAAATGCATTCGAATAATCTTCATAAAACCCATCATTTCCATTTGCCAAAGTAGTTCCCCATTCCGTAACAAATATTGGGATCTTTAATTCAATAGCCTCTTTAATATAAGTTATACTATCTTTTATTAAATTAGTTCCAACATAAAGATGATACGAAGTCATTATATTATTTCCATCAACTAATTCATTCAACTTAATGTTAGTTGGGTGGATATATCTACCTGAATTAGGAATTATTATTATATTATTTTTACTTGATTTTCTTATTATTGGTATAATCGAATTACTATATTCTTTTACTTCTTCCCATAAAATATTATTATCTGCTTCATTTGCAATTTCGTATATTATATTAGGCGTATCTTTATATTTCTCTGAGATTTTTAGAAAATATTCTTTTGCCACTTCTATATTATCATTTATCTGATGATTATTCCAGAATACAACTATAACATACATGTCATTATTGATTAGTAAATCAATTGTATCTAAGTATTCTTTCATAACATCTTCATTTTTTACATCATCCACTTCTAATCCAATTCTAATAACATTAGTTTCCCAACTTTTAAGAACTTTTATTGATTTTTCATTTAAATAATAAGAAAAACCTTGATCATCTTTATAATGTTTAGAATATTTTGAGACTGCTGTTCCAACTAAACCGCTTCAATTGAATCTCTTCATTATATTGATTTAATAATTGACCATCTTCAATGTGTAATGCTCCATTATATGTTGCAAATTTTTTCTCAAATACACCTGCTAATTCTCTTTCTTCTCTTTTTTTTGCTTCTTCGTACTCACTTTTTGCTTTTTGTGCCATTGTTATTATTCCGTTATCCCCAATCACTAAATTAATACCTACTCCTGTCAGTATTAATAAAACGACTATTGTCACAACTAATGCAATCAATGTAATGCCTTTCATTTCTTTTGTTTTCATATTTTTAATCCTCCACTTTGCCATTAAGTTAGATACTTAATGATAACATGAAAAATTGCAAAGTGCTTTTTTCTGTTGGCTTTTATGATATATTAATATTTTTTTATTTTTAAAAAAACTAAATATATTTTTTTAAAATTTAATTTTAATTTTGATTGATTTTTTTATATTTTACTGATATAATTGAGAAAAATTCAAAGTCATTAAGTATCTAACTTAATGACTTTTTGTAATTTTTTATTTTATTTTTGTTTTTATTGTTTCTATAGCTTTTTTCACTTGTGCATCTTTATCAAATTCTGTTTCGTATTTTCCTTCTGCATTTTTCGTTAAATCTACTTCAACATCTGGAGTAATACCCTCTTTATTTATTTTGTTATGGTTTGGTGTGTAATATTCTTCTGTTGTTATTTTCAAACCACTTCCATCTGATAAACTATATAGTGTCTGAATTACACCTTTTCCATATGTTTGCATGCCTACTATTGTAGTATTTGGATATTTATCTTTCAATGCTCCTGCTAATATTTCTGATGCACTTGCTGTACCTTCATTTACAAGTATGACTACTGGAATATCTGTTATAATTGCATCATTCTTAGATACTGTTAATTGTTCATTTGCTATTTTTGATTTGGTTATAAGAATTGTCTCATCTTTCTTTAAGAATAAGTCTGCAATTCCTGTTGCTTCACTAACTATTCCTCCGCCATTGCTTCTTAAATCTATTATTATTCCCTTTGCACCTTTATTAACTAGCTCTGTTACTTGTTTTTTGAATGACTCTGCAACACCGCTATCAAATGAATCTACTTGAAGATATGCGATATTGTTTTCTACCATTTTTGAAGAAACATGCTCTACTGTAATTTTCTTTCTTGTTACAGTTAAATCAATTTCTTTTCCATCTCTTAAAACTGTTACCTTTGCTGATGTTCCTTCTTCGCCTTTTAGTACTTTTATTGCATCATCCATTGTTTCTCCTGTATAAGCAACATCGTTTACTTTTTCTATTATATCACCTGCTTGCATTCCTGCCTCTAGAGCTGGTGAACCATTCATAGTACCAACAACAAGTATGGTATTCGTTGTCTTATCATTTGTTAAATATACACCTATTCCAACATATTGGCTACTTGTTTCTTCTGTAAACTCAGTCATTTCTTCTTTAGGTAAATATTCTGTGTATGGATCTCCTAATCCTTCAACAAAGCCTTTTATTGCTCCTTCTACCATTTTTTCTTCATCAACTTCACCAATGTATTTTTGCTTTATCATTGTTTTAAATGCTTCTAAAGTTTTAACCAAATCTTTATAATCCGATTTAGTAGTTCCTGTTGTACTGGTTGTTGTATTTCCTATGTTAATATACGTAGATGAAAACTTATTGTACATCACCATTGTAGTTAGCATAAATGTGATTGTTGCAGTTAGAATTACTAACATGATAACTTTGTAAATGTTTTGTCTTTTTATTTTTTTATCTTCCATTTTTATGTCCTTTCTTTTTAAGCCAATTATGATAAACATTGGCTATTTTTATTATACTTTATTATTATCAACTTTATTACATTTTTAGCATTTAATCAATTGTGTTCTATCAAACATATATAAAATATGGTAATACAAGCCTCTCAAAATAGTGTGCTTTTATGTTACATTTGCAACTTCATTATTATTTATAATTGTATTTTCATTTGTGTTACTTTCATCTTTCGTATTATCACCTTGCAAATATGGAATTGGATCTACTGCTACCCCAAATTTTCTTACTTCAAAGTGTAGGTGTGGTCCAGTTGAATTTCCGGTTGAACCAACAGCCATTATTACATCTCCTTGTTTTACAGTTGCACCAAGTTCTGTATATATTTCTTGCCCATGTCCATATAAAGTTACTATTCCATCTCCATGGTTTATCATTACACAATTTCCATATCCACTCATTACACCCGCATATGTTACAATTCCATCTGCTGCTGCAATAACTGGAGCTCCATAGCCTGCGTTTCCAATGTCTATGCCATCATGGTATCTATACACTCCTTTTATTGGGTGTAATCTGTTTCCATATTGAGATGTTATATATGTTCCATCTACTGCTATTGGCCATAACATTACTCCACCTTTGTATTGTATTGCTAAGGCTCCACTCCAATTTATAGCTGCTTGAATTTGATTTTCTAAATCTTCTTGCTCTTTTTTATATTGTTCTATTTGTTCATATAAATTCTTTTCTTCTTCACTTAATTTTGATGCATAACTTACCTGCAAAGTTTTCTGGTTTTCCATTAATATTTGCATCTGTCCTTGTTTTGCCTTTGCAACTCTTAAATCTGTTTTTTTCTTTTCTTGTTCTGCTTTTTTTACTTCTATGTTCTGTTTTTGTTCATCTAATTCATTTAATAAGTTACTGTCAAATTCTATAATTTGTTCTAACATATAATAATTAGATAGGAAATCGAATAAATTTTTAGATGACAACAATACATCTAAATAAGTAGTTTCACCACCTTCATATAGTGCTACTACTCTCTTTTTTAGTAAATTTTCTTTTCTTGCATATTCTTGTTCAGTTTTTGTTAAGTCATTTTGTGTTGAAGAAATTTCTGCTTCTAATGATGCTATTTGTGATTGTAATTCATTATATTTATTTTGATAGTCGTTTATCGAGTCATCTAGTTCTTGCACCTTCTGCATTGAAGCTGAAATTTCACTTTTTACATATTCAAGTCTAGAATTTGATTCATTTAGTTTATTATCTACCTCTGTTTTCTGTTCAAATAGAGTCTTATTAGTTGCTTCACTATTTGTTTCTCCATCTATTATTTCATTTTGTGAAACCTCATTAGCAGAAAAAACATTTATGGAGAAGCATACTAAAATTAAACAAATGGTAATTAGTGTTAGTATTTTCTTCTTCATAAATGTTCCCTCCTTTTATGTATTTAATTTATTGTTAATCTACTATTGTATATCCACCAGGCAAATAATCTAATGGGTCTTTCCAGTTGTTTCCGAAGAAGTCTCCTATTGACGTTGCCTTTCTTATTTCAAAATGTAAGTGAGGCGCAACACCACCAGTGTTTCCAGAGTACCCAATTAATTGTCCTTGTGATACTCTTTGCCCTGTACTTACTGCTTTTGAATTCATGTGTGCATATAATGAGCAATATCCATTTCCATGATAAATAATCAAGTAATTTCCATAACCTGCACTTGATGATGAACCTGCTTGATATGCACTATATATTACTGTTCCAGATGCTGCTGCTATAACTCTTTTTCCTATTTCAGCATTTGTTCCAATGTCTATACCCTTGTGCCATCTGCCCCATCTGTATTTCATTCTAGAAGTTACTCTTCTTGGTGAATAATCTAATGGCCATGCAAAAGTTCCATCAAAGCTACTTCCATTTCCACCATTTGTTGCATTATTTTTTTTCTCTTCTTCTTGAGCTTTTCTCAAAGCCTCTGCGATTGCATCATCAATCTCTTTTAACTTAGCATTATAGGCATCTAACTCTGCTTGTTTTGCCTTTTCATCAACTGATAGTTTATTAATTTCTGATTGTTTTTTCTCTTGCAATGCAGATAACTGAGCTCTCTTAACTTCTTGATCTGCTTTTACTGATATAACTTTTGCCTTATCTTTTTCTAAATTATCTTTATCTTTTTGCAGTTGTTCCTTCTTGGCTTCCAATTCATCAATCAAAGCCGAGTCAGTTTCAACAATTTGTTGTATCATCGAATAGTTAGATAAGAAATCTAGTATATTTTCCGAATTAAACAGTACGTCTAAATATGAAGTTTCTCCAATTTCGTATAAAGCAACCATTCTCTCTTTTAATAGATTATCTGTCTTTTCAATTTCTGCTTCTTCATCTTCAATCTCTTTTTGTTTCTCATCTATTGTATCATTTAGCTCATCTATTTGTGCTGCTAATGTATCTAATTGCTTTTGTGCTTCTGTAACTTGTGTGGTAATTTTTTGCAATTCTGTTTCTGCTTCATCTTTGTCGTCAGATATGTCGTTTAACGCATTTTTAGCTTCATTTATCTTGTTTTGCACATCACTCTTATCATCCGTAAGAGATGCATATGACTTTACTACTATTGATGATATTAGCATAAGTACTGTTAAAGCTGACAGTACAGTTAATAACATTCTTTTTTTCATAGTTTTTCTCCTTTATACCTGCAAATATTTTCTCATTGAAATAGAACTTCCTAATGCACCAATTCCTATTCCTAATACCATATACACAATAACTAATAATGTTGTCATATCTGTAAATGATAGAAGTTTTATTCCCATTGTACTTATTATTGAGTTTGCTGCTGCATTTGTAATTAAGCTATATGCAATTCCAAGAACTAGTATTGAAAGTAATGCTGCAACAATACCAATTATTATACCCTCAATTACGAATGGCCATCTAATGAAGCTGTCTGTTGCTCCAACATATTTCATGATTGATATTTCTTTTCTTCTTGCGTGTACTGTTAATTTTATTGTGTTTCCTATAATGAATATAGATATTAATACTAACAATGTTAATATTACAGCAGAAACAATTCTTACACCATTTGCTATTGCGACTAACCCATTAATCGTCTCATCTCTACTCTGTATACTATCAATATTGTCTATTTTCTTAATTTCGTCTTGTACTTGAGAACTTAATTTTAAATCTGTTAATGTTACTAAATATGAAGCCTTGAATGGATTCGATTCGTCCCAACCTGCAATTAAAGCTTGCTTGTCCTTTAATTTTTCCTTAGTCTGATTTAATGCATCTTCTTTAGACACGAATGTTACCTTATTTACTCCATCTATTGCTTGTATTTGTTCTCCTATTTGCTCCATTTGAGCATCTGTTGCAGTCTTTTGAATAAAAACTTGAATTCCTTGTTGTGTTTCCAATGTTTCAACTGCATTGTTTAGGTTTTCTATAATCATGAAAAATAAGCCAAAAATCAACATAGTGGCACACATAATTGCAAGTGACGCACCCGATGATTTTTTATTGTGAAATACATTTCTAAAACCTTCTCCTAATAAATAACCAAATATACTATGCTTCACTGTCATACCCACCTTTTTTATCACTTATAATATTTCCGTTTTCTATACGAATAACTCTTTTGTTCATCCTATCTACTATATCTTTTGCATGTGTTGCAACAACCAAAGTAGTACCTCTTAAATTGATTTCATTTAAAAGTCTCATAATATCCCAAGCTGTATCTGGGTCTAGGTTTCCTGTAGGCTCATCTGCAATTAACATTGATGGATTGTTTACTAGTGCTCTAGCAAGTGCAACTCTTTGTTGCTCACCACCAGATAACTCATTTGGATATACATTTGCTTTATCTGAAAGGCCTACCATTGCAAGAACCATTGGCACTTGTCTTCTTATATGTTTTGGTGTAGCCCTTACAATATACATTGCAAAAGCAACATTCTCATAAACAGTTTTATCTGGTAAAAGTCTGAAATCTTGGAAAACAACACCCATACTTCTTCTTAAATATGGAACTCTCTTAGGCTTTAAGAAAGTAGTATCTTTTCCATTAATAATAATGTGTCCAGAAGTTGGCTCTTCCTCTTTCAAAATTAACTTTATTAAAGTAGACTTACCAGAACCAGAACTACCAACTAAGAATGCAAAATCTCCTTTATTAATAGTAAAATTAGCATTGTGTACAGCCTCTGTGCCAGTATCGTATACTTTAGAAACATTTCTAAACTCTATCATTTTAAAATCCTCTCTTCGCCCTTTCTCGGCAACTTTTCGCCCAATAGGGACGCCCCTTTTGGGCGAAATTAATAGTTTTATTTATCTCAGACCATTTTCAGTCATTTTTTAATTCTGTCTTTAGTAAAATGAACGTCATATATTCGACATCTTATATCATAATATTTTATTCTTCTCTATAATAACAATAAACGATGTTAAATGCAAGAGTATTCGGCAAAAAAAATAGCAATTTAAGTTTAATTTTCTCACTTAAATTGCTTGATATTCGCTATTATTCAAGAGTATAAAATTCACAAAAAATTCACAATTATTTTGATAATATTTTTACTAAATATTCGCTATTTAAATTGTATTTTTTCAAAAGCTCTTCTGCTTTTCCAGACTCTCCAAATGTATCATTTATTCCTATTCTTGTTACCTTTGCTGGGAAATTTTCTGAAAGTACCTCACATACAGCCGTTCCAAGACCTCCTATTATGCTATGGTCTTCTATTGTAATTATTCTTTTCGTCTCTTTTGCACACTTTATTATCATTTCTTTGTCTAATGGTTTTATAGTATGAACATCTATTACTCTTACATTTATGCTTTTTTCTTTTAATACTTCCTGTGCCTTTAAAGCCTCAGAAACTGTCACACCTGTTGCAATTATGCTTGCATCTGTTCCATCTCCAATTTGAATTGCCTTACCAATTTCAAACTTTATATTGTTTTCCTTAACAAATCCTTCATCATATATTACTGGTGTTGCAAGTCTCGATAATCTTACATACACGGGTCCATTTACATTTGCAATTTCTTTTATTGCCCATTTAGTTTGAACATCATCAGATGGACTCATAACCATCATGTTTGGAAGAGTTCTCATCATGCTTATATCTTCTAGCATTTGATGTGTTGCACCATCTTCGCCAACAGTTATTCCAGCATGTGTAGCACATATTTTTACATTAGCATTTGTGTGTGCTATTGTATTTCTTATTTGATCATAAGCTCTTCCTGCTGCAAACACCGCAAAAGTACTAACATATGGAATTTTTCCAAAAGTACTTAATCCTGATCCAGTTCCCATCATATCTTGCTCTGCAATTCCCATATCAAAAAATCTTTCAGGGAATTCCTTTGCAAAAATTGATGTTTTTGTTGCTCCAGATAAATCTGCATCTAGTACAACTACATTTTTATTTTCTTCTCCTAGCTCTGCTAAAGCCTCTCCATAGCTTTGACGTGTTGCAATTTTTTGGTCTAAAACCATATTGTATCCTCCTTCCCAGGTAGCTCTGAAATATTATGTTTTATTTTTTCTTCTTCTAATTTTAGAGCCTTCATCGCCCTTTCGTACTGTTCATCATTTGGAGCTTTTCCATGCCATTCAGCTTTGTTCTCCATGAATGGTACTCCTTTTCCTTTTACAGTTCTAGCAATTATTATACTTGGCTGTCCTTTAGTCTGTCTTGCTTTCTCGAAACTATCTATCAACATTTCAATATTATGCCCATCACATGGAATAACATTAAAACCAAATGATTCCCATTTGCTATACAAACAATCCAAAGCTTTAACTTCTTCAACTTTTCCATCTATTTGCAAGCCATTATTGTCTAAAATTACACATAAATTATCTAATTTATATTTATTAGACGTCATTGCGGCTTCCCAGATTTGTCCCTCTTCAATTTCTCCGTCTCCTAAAACGCAATAAACTCTGCAACCCAAATTATCCATTTTAGATGCAATAGCCATTCCATTTGCGATAGACAAACCTTGCCCCAACGAACCAGTAGACATATCCACTCCTGGAACTTTTTCCATGTCTGGATGTCCTTGTAAGTTTGAACCTAATTTTCTGAAAGTTTTTAAATCTTCTTTATTAATAAATCCTCTTTCTGCAAGCACCGCATATAAAGCAGCTGATGCATGCCCCTTCGAGAGCACCAATCTGTCTCTTAAATTAGATTCCGGCATCTCTGGATTTATATTCATCTGATTAAAATATAAAACCGTTAATATATCTGCTATTGATAGTGCGCCTCCTGGGTGTCCAGATTTAGCACTGTATACTTCATTTATTATGTCAATTCTAACATCATTTGCAATTTTTCTTAATTCCTTCTCATCAGTAATTTTCAAATAAATCACACTCCTTCGAAGAATAATATACTATAACTTATGTAAAAATACAAGGTAATTTTCAGAAAACATCAGTCTACATCTACATTTTAATTGATTCGAGTTCTAAATTATGGTATAATATTCCTAGTTCGCAATGAGCATTTTTTTGAAAGGATGGTAACACAATGACAGAACGGCAACTCAAAATATTAAAGGAAGATTATTTTTTCCTATCAGGAGTAGTACATGCCAAAACAGTTGATAAGCCTTCTATCGCAATCAAACTTGGCGTAAGTTGGCCTACTGTGAAGAAAAAAGTTGCATCTTTGCTTAATGAAAGCATAATAATTAACGGAGGAGATTCTTATAAGATCAATCCAGATATTTTGGTCACATCATTATTTATTGGCATTTATTCTGATGGAATTAGCATTAATTGCATTGCACTGAATCTAGCCCAAGAAACTGTTGAATTAAGTGAAGTGCTCTCTAAGGAAAACTATGATAGTTTTATTGCAATCATTCATAACACAAACCTTAGTCTTTTGTCCAAAATCACATTTTTAGTTCATCTCTTCTCGCAAGAGGACAAAATACTAAATGTCGGCATTTCTATTCAAGGAACAATAACTTCCTCAAAGGAAATTGTTATCTCTAATTCGTATTTGTCACTTAACAGTTCTTCGTTCCTAGACAAATGTACACTTTTTGAAGCAGTAAGAGCTAACTACTACATGTTGAAAGCAGACTATTTACTAGATGACATGTGGTATCTGTATGTTGGCAATGAAGCCATTTATCTGTTATCAAATGGCACAATTAGTCCCGCCAAGGGATTAATTACTCTTGACACATGTGAGAAAGAGGCTATCAGTACTCTCTTTGAGCATAACACAGATTCAATTAGCCTCTTTGAGGCGAAAGACATCGTATTGCGAAAAATTATTCCTTTTATGCATTTTGTACATCCCTCCGTTTTAATCGTCGGAGGAGCACTAGCTAGTGAAGATGTTTCCAGTTTTGTCTATTCTGACTTTAAAGCTTTAAACATCAGCGAGGTAAAATTCGATGACAGCAACTTTGCAAAGTCTATCGCATGCTTTGCGATGAGCAAGTTCTTCAAAGGTCGGGAGTGATATCATTCTCAATAAAAGAGTCGTATTTTCTGAATAGATGGTACGACTCTTTTATATTTCCAACAATGATTTATATTAAATATAATTTCATTTATTGTTTTTAAGCATATTGTTTTTTTCTTTCTCAAGCTGCTTTAAACTTTTTTCAGGTGTTGGTAAATCCTCTGGCATAGTTCCACCATTCTTTTCAATTACTTCTCTTATATTTTTTCCAATATTATAATGGGTTTTATTTGCTTCTTTTTCAGTTTGTATATTATCTTTTTTTAATTTCTGCTCTGTTTGAGAAATTCTAAATAAATTTGCAATTAATTCATCGCTTCCCATATTGTCTAAAATATCTTCTCTATATCTTAGTCCTTTTCTTTTAGCTATATCGTCAGCTGTTTCTCCATTATATAATCCTTTATAACCTGCATTGTGAAATTTATCGAAGTTCTTTACCCCAGCATTCTTAGCAGCAATATTGAGCGAATAATTTCCTTTTCTGGTTAAATTTCTTTGGTAAAATCTTTTTTCATCTTCAGTTAACAGACTGTATTCTTTTTCTGTAATTTCCTGTTTCCTTGTCTGTACTGCAAAATATGTTTGGGCTAAAGCAATTACCTTTTTTCTGCTGTCTCCATTTTGTGCTATCAAATAGCAAGCATAACGACTTAGTTTATAATCTGTCTGTTCTCTATAAGCTCCTGAACCTATTAAGACCATTTTATTGACATTAGTAAAATGGTCTAACACACTTATATCACTATTTTCACAAGATATTTTAGCCTTTTTCACTATTTTTTCAAAATTCTGCCAATTTGAATATTCCAAAATAGGCATCAATTCTCTCGCATACCAAAATTCTACTCCATTCTCGTCAATGTGTCTAATGTCTTCAAACGTTTGATTTTCTCTCTTCGCATTTTTCATCTTCATCACTCCATTTACATTTAATGGAATTAATTGTAAAACATTTGTTTGTGTTTGTCAAGCATTTTTTATATTTTCTTAATAAAAAAAGTTGTATTCTTCTAAATAGATAATACAACCATTTTTCACTTAATACATATATAAATTTTGGTGGAGATGAGGGGAGTTGCCGAGCCGCGTCGGGAAAATTGTCCACTGGACAATTTTCTATTCCTCCTTTTCAACTCCCTAGTACTTTATATTATTCATTTAAGTAATATATAAAATTCTAGTTTTTTCTTTCTATTCTGGTGGAGATGAGGGGAGTTGAACCCCTGTCCAATATTCTTTCCATATATGTTTCTCCGAGTGCAGTTTGTTATTTAATTTTCCCTGTAAAATTCATTAACAAACAAACGATTTTTACAAGTAGCCATTTGTTTTACCTACTGCTTTAATGGCTAAAGCAGTGTTGTTATCCTACTAATTGACGCCTTATCTAAGACCGTAGGCCTTCCTAGTAAGACGAGCTACCTAAACTTAGGCAGCGTATGCTAATTCTGTATTATCAGCGTTTATTTTTATTTCTGCTTTTTTATAGTGGCCGAAGCAGCCATCCACTACTCGCTACATATACTTCTGGGATACTGTCGAAAACCAAATACATCCCCATATGTAATTATTATACACCAGTTTTTATTTAATGTCCATCATTTTTCCAATATAAGTTATTTTTTGTTTGACATAATATAGAAAATAGCGTATAATATGATGTATAGGCTTTTGCCTCACATTACAAACACAAAAATGCAAAAAAAAGGAGAATTGTGTATGAAAAAAACAACAATTATTCGTACAAGCAATGCTCCGATTATCTTTCGGAGTAAATTCCAGAGTCAGTTTGACGAATTGCCTAAACATTGGCAAAACCAACTAGTTGACATCTTTTTCAAGTTTGTCAACAATTCCGATGACATTTACGCAGCAGATGTTCTTCTTCTGCTAACACTCAGTCCTTTTGGAGGATTGCACAAGTTAGGGATTCGAGAAAAAATTGAATACTTCAATGAAGACATTCTCGAAAACGAACTCCCTATAGCAGAACGCTCCATTGAAATTTCTAAAGCGATGATTAAACCATTGCGTAACGAACTTCGATACCAACGCCGAAAAGTTCATCCGAACTTTTTAAAGGTTCAATATCCAGAGAGCTGCCAAAAAGCTTACAAGTCGCTCTTCAAAGCGTTGTCGTATGATGAAATCTTGACATATGTAGCATGTTCTTATTGTTACAATAAATGTCTTAGTTCTTCTGAATATGACATGAATAGGATTTTTTATCTTCTGAGCAGTTCCTCTAAAAATATCTTTGGAGGACTTCGGGCAATAGGATTTCAGTTTTATCAAGCAGAATTCTTTATGAAACATGCAGCAGTATTGCATAATTATTTGAAGGCACTTTGGTTGTCGATTGAATCTAATTCGATTACCACCAATAAAGTGACCACTGGAGCTAAATACGAAAATTCTACTGAGGTTACTTCTTTTAACGAAGATGACATCATTTATGAGCCAAACAAGACTCTTCCATCTGCTTCTAGTAATATGGAAAATGCTGTCTCGAAAGAACCTAACCGTTCTGATTCTCCTCTTAGAATTCAGCTGTCTGCCTTCAAAGCAACGCTTAACGATGAAAAGGACATCGAACGTCATCCGACAGTTGGTAATATTCTCGATGATATCGAGGTATTCAAAAAATTTGTTGCAATTGCATCAAATGCAAATTTTGCAAAAGATTTTGCAGAGTTCTCAACCGCTGTGAAGGCTTTAAAAATGCGTGGCTACGACTATAACGAAGTTATAGATACGTTACCCAAAATTGAAAGCTGGCTCAGCATCAAAGCAATTCTCGAAAGAGGGGCATGAAAAACGTGGTAGACATACCCCACATACCTTTGAAGCACCCAAGGTAGTAGACTAAATTGTTTACTACCTTGGGCATTTTTTATCTTTGTTTTGCAAAAAATATAAAAATTATAGACAAACTTCAAATTGTATGTTATTATTTTTAATATTAATGAAATGGGGTTATTATGAAAAATTTAACTGAAAAAATAAAAGGATTAATACAAAAATTTTGTACTAAAGAAGTTATATTATACGCAGTTTTTGGCGTACTAACAACTATTATAAATTGGGGAACATTTGCAATTTTAACTAAAGCTTTTTCTAACCTAGATAAAAATGTTGCAAATGCAATTGCTATTATTGCAGCAGTTCTTGTTGCTTATATTACCAATAAAGATTTAGTTTTTCATTCTGAAGCAAAAGGATTTAATGAAAAATTTAAAGAATTCTGGAAATTTATTGCTGGAAGAGCATTTACTATGGTTTTAGAATTTGGCCTTGATGCACTTCTATTCTTAATACCTGTTGTAAGTGCAAGTAATTTCTGGCAGATGGCAGTTAAAATGGTTGTAACAGTAATCGTTATAATCTTAAACTTCTTCATTAGTAAGTTCTTTGCATTTAAAAAGTCAAAATAATAATTAATTAAAATACCAAAAACTATTAATATAGATATTTTCCAAAGGAGGTTATCTTGTTTAATAGTTTTTTTAAATTTATCAGTGGATATTTTTCTATTATGCTTATATTTATTATATTAGTATTTTTTCTTATCACTCAAAACTCAAATGCCACACTAGAAGATAATTTTATGTGGCCTTTAGATGGCTACACGTACATTAGCTCTTATTTTGGCTATAGAAACTCTCCTACCTCTGGTGCCTCAACTTATCATTCTGGAATAGACATACCAGCACCAGAAGGAACTAATATTCTTGCAGTTTGTTCCGGCACTGTTACATTTGCAAGCTGGGGAGCTGGTGGAGGATATACAATAGTAGTTGAAAATGATGACATAAAAGTTTCTTATTGTCACGTTTCTCCAAACTTTATTGTATCCAAGTATGACACAGTAGTAGCTGGCCAAATAATTGCCAATGTTGGTCCCAAAAATGTGTATGGCATTATAAACAATCCATACAAGGATTCTTTAGGGGAACCAACTAATGGGGCTACTACTCGGTTGCCATTTACATTTAACAATAAAAAAAGATGGTTTAGCGGTAAATCCGCTAAACTTTTTCAATACGCTCTAAAACAAAAATAAAGCCTTACGGCTTTACCTTCTAATTTATTATGTGGCAGGGGTACTAAGACTCGAACTCAGCCCAACGGTTTTGGAGACCGGCATGCTACCACTGACACCATACCCCTAACTGACCTTATAATAATAGCATAAAAATTAGATTTGTGCAATACCCAAAACAAAAAATCTACAAGATTTCTCTTATAGATTTTTATTTAAATTACATGTCATCATCATTATCGTCTTTTTCTTCGTTATCAGTATCGCTATCTTCTTCGTCTTCATCACAACCACATTCGTCATGATGTCCGCATCCACAGCATCCACCTGAACAGCAATCATCGTCTTCTCCATCCCAGTCTAGCTCTATTTTGTTATGACATTCTGGGCATTCGATTTCTTCTTTTAATTCATCTTCTATGTCTGCAACAAATTCATGATTGCAATATGGGCAAACTATTTCAAAATCATAGTCTTCATCTTCATAAATATCTTTTTTTATTAAGTCAACTGTATCTTTTACCTTGCCTATTTTTTCGTCTAATTTATCTTGATGTTTTTCAATGTCATCCATTCTCTCTGAATTAACATTTGAAATTCTATCAATTACATCCATATACATGAATGAAAGTTCAGAAACTTTTTTCAAAACGATTTCTCTTTCTTTCTCATCAGAGATACTTTTTTCTATATCCTTTATTATTTTAGAATATTTTTCACTAAATTCTGCCATATAATTTATCCTTCCTTTAAATTAATATTTTTATATTAATTTAAATTTTTAATGTTTCGAGTTCAACCAAAATTAAACTCTTTCCATGTATTCTCCAGTTCTTGTGTCTATTTTTATAACATCACCGATGTTAACAAACATTGGAACTGTAAGTTCATATCCATTTTCTAATGTTGCAGGTTTTCCAGATGTTGTTGTTGTGTTTCCAGCAAATCCTGGTTCTGTATATTTAACTTCTAACTCAACAAACATTGGTGGTTCTACTGCAAATACGCTTCCTTTATATGAAAGCATTGTTACACTCATGTTTTCCTTTATGAATTTTAATGCATCTCCTATTTGTTCTTTGTTTAAAGGTATTTGCTCATATGTATCATTATCCATGAAGTAGTATAAATCTTCATCATTGTATAAATATTGCATTTCTTTTTTCTCTATTTGAGCTGCTGGATATTTTTCTGATGGGTTAAATGTTTTTTCTATAACTGCTCCTGATATTACATTTTTTAATTTTGTTCTTACGAATGCTGATCCCTTTCCTGGTTTTACATGTTGGAATTCTACTACTCTGAATACATTTCCATCCATTTCAAATGTTGTTCCGTTTCTAAAATCGCCTGCTGAATATACGCTTGCCATTATTATTACCCCTTTCTAGTTTTTTATTATATTTTTTAATTTTTCATCTCATTAAAACGCGACTATGTAATCATACCATATTTTAGGCGAAAAATCAAGTGTTGTAGCACTTTTTTTCAGTCTTTCAAATTTGCTAGTTTAATGTGAGATATATTCACTTTTTAGAAATTCAACTGGAAGTGCACATTTTGAGGAGTTCGGAGGAGCTCCGACCAAGCACAACATGTTGAAATTTCGTAAAAAGTGAATATGTCTCATTTTAACTAATTTTATTCGTCTACAACCACATAATCTTTTTCTGACTTTGTTAAACTTGTACTCATTCCCCTGTTTACAAGCACTGTGTCTTCTATTCTTACACCAAATTGATTTGGTATATATATTCCTGGTTCATCTGTTACTATCATATTATTTTTTAACACAAAGTCAACTCTAGTACTTGCATATGGGAATTCGTGTATCTGTAATCCTACACCATGTCCTAACGCATGTATTAAATCATATCCGTGTAATTTAAAATCGTTTTCAACCATTCTGCTTACAAGCTTTAGGTTTACTCCTTCTTTCATTTCGTTAATTACCTGTCTCTGATTTTTTAAAACTAGTTCATATACTGGTTTTACTTCTTCTGGTACATATCCTGCAAATATCGTTCTTGTCATATCTGAACAATATCCTTTGTATTTACACCCCATATCTATTGTTATTGGGTCTCCTGCCTCTATTTTTTTATTTGTTGGTACTGCATGTGGCATAGATGAATTTTTACCAGACGCAACAATTGTACTAAAAGCAACGTCTTCTGCACCATTGTCTATGAAAAAATCGTCAATTTCTTTTGCAATTTGTTTTTCAGTTAATCCAATTTTTATAAAATTCTTTAAATGATTAAAGCAATCGTCCGTAATTTTACAAGCTTTTTCTATAAGCTCTATTTCTTCTGGATCTTTAATCATTCTTTGTTTTTCGATTATTCCCTCTGTTTCTTCCAAATTGTTTATTTTATATCTGTGCATAAAGTCTTTATATTTTGCATATGTAACATATTCCTCTTCAAAGCCAACATTTTCACAAAACAAGAAGAAATTTTCATAGTCATCTCTTGATATGTCTTGCATATCATACACAACTATTTCATCATTTAATGTTAAAGTATTATTTACAGCTTCTACATATCTTCCATCTGTTATGTAAATATTTTCTTTAGGCGTAATTAAAAACACACCATCTGCTTCGATTCCAGTTAAGTATTTTATATTTATCGGATTAGAAATTATTATGCCTTGCATATCTAACATTTTTATTTTATCTCTTAGCCAGCGAATATTATTGTTCATTTTTTACTGCATCCCCTTCTATTATACGAGTTTTAGGTTGTTAAAGAATTAAATTTTGACAACGGAAATGAAATTTCATTGGCACATACTTTGTATATGTAACCGTGTTTGAGATAATATTTGATGCAGTCAAAATTATAATTATTTAACATCCTACTATATTAATTGTGCCTTATACGTTCCTAGTGTAAATATCTTAATTAATACAAAGAATAATACATTAAATGGTACAAATATTGCAATTATTGTTGCTATTACTATAAATGGACCAAATGGAATATACTCATCTCCTGTTTTTCTCTTACAAATTATTAATGCTACTCCAATTATTGCTCCTAATAAGAAGGCAATAAGTGAAATTATAATTATTGTTCTCCAGCCGAAGAATAAACCAAGTGCTCCCATTAGTTTTACGTCTCCGAACCCCATTGCTTCTTTCCCTGCAATTAAGCCTCCTACTAATGTTATAAATAAGAAAATTCCAGCTCCAGCAACCATTCCAAGTAGCATGTCTATGGCTATATTTATGTTTACAATTCCTTCTACGAATGTGTAAACTAGTCCAACTTCAAAAATTGTTAAATTCAATCTGTTAGGAATTATTTTCAATCTATAATCTATTGCTAAGGCACTAATTAACATTGGTATTAAGGCTAGATACGCTAATGTTTTTATTTGAAATCCATACAAATACAAAACTCCAACATACAGTAGTGCCATTGCCACCATGTATATGTATTTAGGTTTTTCATTTTTTAAATAAATTGTAAAAAATTCTCTTACGAAAACTTTTTTATAATCTGGAAGTCTTACTGTACTCCATGCCACAAATTGACCAATTCCAAGTCCAATAATTCCTAAAAATAAATAATATAATATGTTTATATTGTTAATGTACATTTAAATACCTCTTTTACTTTTGTTTATATTTTTTTAAAATTTGTCTTTCTATTAATCTATTAAATCTTGTTACAAAAATGTCTTTTTCGGCAAGTGGTTCAACTAAAATAGAGTACATATGGCTCCTGTTTGCTCCAAGCACGTCTGTTAGTATTTGGTCTCCAATTACAGCTATATTTTCGCTATTTTCTTGTACTATTTTCTTTGCCCTATTAAAGCCAAATTTTAATGGTTTTTTAGCAAAATAAATATATGGAACCTCCAACTTTTTTGACATTTTTTCTGCTTTTTTCTTTTTATTTGTATTAGATAGAATACAGAATTTTATACCATGTTTTTTTGCTTCTTCAACCCAATCTTCAAGTCCTTCCAAAATGTTATTATCTGTGTCTATCATGGTGTTGTCTATGTCCAATAGAATAGCCTTTATATTATTTTTTTCTATAAAGTTCATATCTATTTCTAATATGTTTTTAAAGTAACTTTTAGGGTAAAAAATCATTGTATCCTCCTAATATTTCTGCTACTTTATATTATCAATATGTTGGAGGTTTGTCAAGCATTTATTGCTATTTACAAAATCTATGTTTTCCTATTGTAACAACATGCGGTCTTGACCAAATCCATGCATTTGTTGCAGTGCTTGGATTGAAGTAGTATATTGAGCCATATGATGGATCCCAACCATTTAGTGCATCTCTTGCAGCATTGTATGCTGTTTGGTTTGGTGTTAAATTAATTTGACCATCTGATACAGCCGTGAACGCACCCTTTTGGTATATTACTCCTGCTATTGTGTTTGGAAACGAACTGTTTTTTACTCTATTTAGTACAACAGCTGCAACTGCAACTTGCCCTGCATATGGTTCTCCCCTTGCCTCACTGTACACAGTTCTTGCAAGCAGATTTAAATTGCTGCTACTCGTGCTGTTGCTAGAGTTTGAATTACCGCTAGAATTAAATATTCCCATTGCCTCTAGTGTCTTTTTCCCGGCAATTCCGTCAACTGTTAATCCGTTTTTTCTTTGAAAATACTTAACAGCTGCTAACGTTTCAGAGCCATAAATTCCATCAATACTTCCAGAATAATATCCCCATCTTTTTAACTTGGTTTGAATTTGTGTAACTTCCGAACCTCTCGAGCCATA
>FR880015.1:0-19656 GCA_000435175.1 Clostridium sp. CAG:245 | reverse complement strand
CTCTCGAGCCATATTTTGATAGTGCTAATATATTATTATTTGTAAAAAATATGTTATATAACAAAAATATTATTAATAATACTGAAATAATTGCGATTGCTTTTTTATTTTTTAACATAAAAATTCCACCTTTCAAGTTTATTATTCCTTGATTTGGTGGATTTATACTAAAATATTCCTATTATATTTCCGTTTTTATCAATATCTATTTTTTCGGCAGCTGGAACTCTTGGAAGCCCTGGCATTGTCATTATTTTTCCAGTGATTACAACTATAAACTCCGCTCCAGTTTTTAATGCAATGTCATTTACATGTAACTCGTAAGGTTCATTACATTCTAGATTTTTTGGATCATCCGAGAATGAATACTGTGTTTTAGCAATACATACTGGATAATGCGAATATCCCATTTTCTCGATTTTTTCAATCTCTTGCAATGCTTTTTTCGAATACTCTACACCTGTTGCACCATAAATATTTTTTGCAACTTTTTCTATTTTTTCTTTTACACTATCTGAATTATTGTAAGCAAATTGCATGTTTTCTTCTTCATCTGCAATTCTTAAAATTTTCTCGGCTAAATCGATTGCCCCTTCGCTTCCTTTTTCATGGCTTTCAACAAGACTCATTTCAATGTTTTGCTCTCTTAGTGCATTACTTAAAAGTTCAATCTCTGCATCCGTATCTGTGTCAAATTTGTTTATCGCAACAATAACATTTAATCCAAATACGTTTTTCAAATTATCTAAATGTTTGTTTAAATTTTTTATTCCTTTTTGTAATGCTTCAAGATTTTCTGTTTTTATTTCTTCCTTTGCTTGTCCTCCATGATACTTTAATGCTCTAATTGTAGCAACACAAACGACTGCGTCTGGCTTTATGCCTGCATTTCTACATTTAATATCTATAAATTTTTCTGCACCTAAGTCTGATCCAAAACCAGCTTCTGTTATTGTGTAGTCAGCTAACTTCATGGCAGTTTTAGTAGCAATAATACTGTTACACCCATGAGCAATATTTGCAAAAGGTCCTCCATGAATTATTGCTGGAGTATGTTCTAAAGTCTGAACCAAGTTTGGCTTTATTGCATCTTTTAGTAAAACAGTTAACGCTCCTTCTGCATGTAAATCTCTTACAGTAATTGGCTTTTCTTCTTTATTATAACCAATTGTAATGTTGCCAATTCTTCTTTTCAAATCTTCGATATCAGTTGCCAAACATAAAATAGCCATTATTTCAGATGCAACAGTAATATCAAATCCATCTTCTCTTGTAACTATGTTTTTCTCCCCAGATAAGCCTGTTTCTACTTTTCTTAACTGTCTATCATTAAGGTCAACACATCTTTTCCATGTAACTTTTTCAAATCCTAATTCATTTCCATAATAAATATGATTATCAATAAGAGCAGAAAGTAAATCATTTGCAGAAGTAATTGCATGAATGTCTCCTGTAAAATGCAAATTTATATCTTCCATTGGAGCTACCTGAGCATATCCTCCGCCAGTGGCACCGCCTTTAATACCAAAAACAGGTCCTAAAGAAGGTTCTCTTAAGGCTATAATTGCACTCTTTCCGATTCGTGTTAATCCATCTGCAAGACCAATAGCCATAGTAGTTTTACCTTCTCCTAATGGAGTTGGATTAATTGAAGTAACTAAAATAAGCTTTCCATTTTTTCTATCTTTCAATCTATTAAGCAATTTTTTGCTATCAATCTTAGCCTTAAAATTTCCATACTGTTCAAGCTCATCATCAGCAATTCCAGCCTTTGTAGCAATCACTTTAATATGTTCTAATTTAGTATTTCTAGCAATCTCAATATCTTCCATAATGGCCTCCTTTTATTATTAATGGCATATAACTTTGAAAATAATTTCAATTTTTGAATAAATCAACTGGAAGTGCGCCTTTGAGGGGTCGAATGAGCCCCGACCAAGCACGACATGTTGATTTTTCAAAAATAAATTTTTTCAAAGTGAATTATTAAAATATTAGTCCAACAATCAAGCCTACTATCGCACCCACAAATACCTGAAATGGCGTGTGTCCTACGAGTTCTTCTAGCTTTACATTGAATGTCATTTTTGAGAGTTCAGAATCTGGATTTGTCATTATCTCGTTTAGTACATGAGCTTGTTTCCCAGTCTCATACCTTACACCACATGCATCATACAATACAACCATTGAAAACACGAATGATAAGGCAAATAATGGAGATGAAAAGCCTTGGCTACGTGCTATCATTGTTGTAATTGAAACAACAACTGCAGAATGAGCACTTGGCATACCACCAGCTCCCCACAGTCTTCTAATATTCAATCTTTTTGTTTCTGCATATTCCCATATTATTTTAAATAATTGTATTCCAATCCATGTAAAGAATGGCACAACTAAATATCTATAATCATTATAAAAATTCACTAAATTACTCACTCTTGTTGTGTTCCTTTCTCTTTGCACTAATTCTAGTCATAATATAGTTACAATTAGTCTTCCTTTGGTACAAAATTATCTTCTTTAATTTCTCCACCTTCGTTAATCAACATTGTAATCTTCTTTTCTGCTGAATTCAAAAAGTCGTTACATTTTTTAGACAAATTCATACCTTCTTCGAATTTTTTTACAGATTCATCTAGTGTTAGATTTCCTTTTTCTAACTCATTTGCAATGCTTTCTAATTGTTTCATTGCATCTTCAAAATTTATATCTTCGTTCATATTAAATAGTATTCCTTTCTCACAGTACTAATTCATATAAAATAATTTTTCATAACTAGTCTATTGTTGCTGTTTTTTGTCCATCAGATAGTCTTAAATTTACTTTTTCTCCGGAATTTAAATCATTTACAGATTTTATTATCTTTCCATCTTGCTCTGTTACAATGCTGTAACCCCTTGTTAAAGTTTTTAACGGACTTAAAGAATCTAGTTTAGCAGTCTCTTTTACAAAGCTTGTCTTTGCTTCTTTCAATTTTAACATCATATTATTTTGCAGAGCCTTCACTTTCATATCAATTACCATATATTGTTCATTTATTTTCTGTGTTGGATTCTTGTATGCAGGTCTTGCCATACATTTTTCATATGATAATCTCATTAATTCTATTTTCTTTTTTAGAGCAACTTTATATCTGTTATTATACAATTTTAAAGTTTCTCTTACATCATCTATGTTAGCAACCGCTAGTTCTGCAGCAGCCGATGGAGTTGGTGCTCTTAAATCTGCCACGAAGTCTGCAATGGTAAAATCTGTTTCATGTCCAACAGCAGAAATTATTGGTAGTTCCGAATCATATATTGCTCTTGCCACAATCTCCTCATTAAATGGCCATAAGTCTTCGAGCGAACCTCCACCCCTACCAATTATAAGAACATCTGCAAGTTTATTTTCGTTCATAAACTTAATGCCTTCTGCGATTTTCTCTGCTGCTCCAGGTCCTTGCACTGGAACTGGATATAATCTAATATGCACTCCTGGATTTCTTCTCGTGCTTACATTTATAATATCTCTTATTACAGCACCTGTATTAGAAGTTAAAACACCTATCGTTTTAGGCATGAATGGAATTTTCTTTTTATGTGCCTCTTCAAACAATCCTTCTTGTTCTAACTTTTTCTTTAATTCTTCATATGCCGTGTACAAGCTTCCAAGTCCATCTTCCTTCATAGCTTTTGCATAAATCTGATAAACTCCATCTCTTTCAAACACAGCAACACTGCCTAAGACCATTACCTTCATTCCGTCCTTAGGCATAAAAGATAAATGTGTAGTGTAGCTTTTGAACATTACACATTTTATTAATGAACTTTCATCTTTTAAAGTAAAATACATATGACCTGTATAATGGTTTTTAAAGTTCGATATTTCTCCTTTTACTAAAACATTATTTAGCATTTCATCGCCATCAATTTTATTCTTTATGTATTTATTTAAATCTGTTACCGTAATTGGATTATATTCCATTTTTTCTCCTATTGTTCGTTGCTTTCAGTATTATCCTCTACTGCAACCTCTTTACCATTTGAATTATTTTCTTCAACTATTTTTGCAAGTACACCATTAATAAACGCTGGAGAAGAATCTTCTCCATATTTTTTTGCCATGTTTACAACTTCATTTATGATTATTTTGAATGGTGTTTGCATATAATTCATCTCATATATAGCAAGTTTTAATAAAGAAACATCTACTTTAGATATTCTCTCTATAGTCCAGCCAGTTTTTAGGTTTTTTGCTATTTTTTCTGTTATTTCTTCGCCATGTTCTTTTATTCCATTAGCAACATTCTTTACATATTCTCTAGTTCTTCCATCTTCTACTTCTGTACTATCTAAAAATAATTTCACCTGAGCTTTGCTATTTTCTTTTTGAATTTCTTGGCTATAAATATAGCAAAAAGCAAGCTCTCTTCTAGTCATTTCTTCCATTAAAATCCCCTTACTATAGTCTATCTATAAAATTTTTTAATTTATCTTTTACTTCTGTTTTATTGTGTTGCACGTAATTTCCTATGTATATTCCTAAACATATAAAAACTATCCAAATAATTAATTCATATAAACGAGTACATAATATTAATATTGCAATTAAGGCTCCGATGATTGCTCCACCATATGTTCTAAGAAACTTTTTTATATCGTTCATAATTTTTTCCATTCCTTTCACTATTTACTAAAATACAACCTAAGTATTTTTAATTTTCTATGCTTCTTTTGTATCCTTTACTGGTGTTACCATATCTTTTACTTTAATGTCTAGGCTCTTTACTTCAACATCTAAAGATTTTTTTATTGCATCTTTTACACGCACTTGAATGTTATTGCTTAAATCTTTTATAACAGCTTGGTCTGATACAGCTATTGTTAATAAAATTGATAAATCGTTATTCTCATCTAATGTTATTTTTGATTGTTGGTCTTTTACACCTTCAAATCCTGCAACAACTGAATTTACAATGCTTGTTATTGTTTCCTTTGTTACCAATAATTTTCCATCATCATTTTCAAGCATTATGCCATTTCCTACACTTTTTTCTTCATCTGTCGAAGATTCAAAAAATATTCCTTTTATTGCAAATAAAATAAGAACTACATTTAATCCTAATAAAATATTGCAAGTAGTTTGGTCTGCTAATGCCTTTGTTACAAATACATATAACCCTGTAGCATCAACCCATCCAAATATGCAAGCACTTGAAATTACTGCCATTAATAGTATTAAAACTGAAAATATACATAGTATCATTTTGTCTAAAAATTTCATTTTATTTTCCTCCATATACTTATTTAAAGGCACGATTAAAAACGTGCCTTATATAAGTTTAATTATTCTTTAACTTCGTTTTCTGTATTGTCTTCTTTTTCTTCTGTTGCTGCTTCTGTGTTTACACCTTGTACATGTACATTAACAGCTACAACTTTTAATCCTGTCATTCCTTCTACTGCAGTCTTTACTCTGTTTTGAATATCGAATGCAACATCTGGAATTCTTGAACCATATTCAACTATAATGTTTACATCTATTTTTGTTTCTTTTTCTCCAACATCAACTTTTATTCCTTTTGATAAGTTCTTTTTACCACTTAAAACTTCTGAAATTCCTCCAGCAAATCCACCAGCCATTGCATATACTCCAGGTGCATCTGATACAGCTTTTCCTGCGATTATTGCAACAACGTCATCAGCTATTTGAATATTGCTTGTTTCTCCTTCTGTATTTTCAATTGTTATTTCACTTTCATTTATTGTCTCGTTTTCCTTTACATTTTCATCTTTTTCCATAATGGTACCTCCATATATTTTATTTTTTATTAAATAGTTTTCTATTTAACCGTTCTTCTATAGTATACCAATTAATTCGATTTTTTACAAGAGTTTTTCCTTATTAAGTCTAAAATTTTCAAATATTGCCTTGTTGTCATTCCGCTTATTCCGTGTTATAATTATACAAGTTTTATTTAGGAGTTTTATGATGATAGAAAAATATTTAAATAAATTGGAATATAATAAAATTTTAGATTTAGTGTCTAATTATTGCTCTACATATATTGGAAAAGACTTTGTTTCTAAGCTTATGCCATTAAATAATAAAGATTTAGTAAAAATGAAGCTTGAAGAAACCAGTACGGCTCAGACTTTGCTTTATAGAAAAGGAGAACCACCTATTTCAAATATTACAAATATTGATATTGGGATAAAAAATTTAGAAAGCTATAATTCATTATCAGCTAAGGCTTTGTTAGATGTAGCTCATGTATTACAGACATCTAGATTTTTGCATGACTATTTTTTTGCTGATGATACTTTTGATTTGTCTGATTTTTCACTTTTAGAAGATTATTTTTCTATGCTTTATTATAATGAGACAATAGAAAAAAATATTCTAAATTCCATAATCGATGAATATACAATCGCAGATGATGCGTCAAAAACATTGTCTGCTTTACGTAGAAATAAGCGTAAGTTAGAGCAGGATGTACGTGATAAGTTGTCTAATTTTATTCACTCGTCTTCATATTCTAAATATTTAATGGATTCGATTATTACTATTAGAAATGATAGGTTCGTTATCCCAGTTAAAGAAGAATATAAAGATAGCATTTCTGGTGCAATTTTAGATATTTCAGCTAGTGGCTCTACTGTTTATATTGAGCCTTCTTCAATATTTGAGCTTAATAATAAAATTAATGGAATTAAAGCAGAGGAATCAATCGAAATTGAGAAAATCCTAAAAAATTTATCATTATCATTGTTCCCTATTGCAAGTAAGATAAAGACAACATTAGGAGCAATTGGTCAAATTGATTTTATATTTGCTAAAGCAAAATATTCTAAGAAAATCAATGGAATTTGTCCGCTGATAAATGATAAGAAAGAAATTAATTTATATGGTGCTAGACATCCTCTAATAAGTCCAGAAGTAGTTGTACCTATTGATGTTTCGTTAGGTAACAATTATACTTCATTGTTGATTACAGGGCCAAATACTGGCGGAAAAACTGTAACTCTGAAAACTGTTGGTTTATTCTGCCTGATGGCTTGCAGTGGAATTCTTATTCCTGCAAGAGAAAACAGCAGTATATTCGTATTCGATAATGTTTTTGCCGATATTGGTGATGAGCAGAGTATTCAAGAATCTTTGAGTACTTTCTCATCACACATGGTAAATATAATAGAAATTTTAAAGGAAGCAACTTCATCAAGCTTAGTTTTATTAGACGAACTTGGTTCTGGTACAGACCCAGTTGAAGGAGCAAGCTTAGCTATAAGCATCTTAGAGAATTTGCATACTCTTGGAGCCTTAACTATTTGCACAACTCACTATCCAGAGCTAAAAAAATATGCCTTAACACATGAAGGATTCGAAAATGCAAGTTCTGATTTTGATGTAGAACATCTTCGCCCTACTTACAAGTTATTGATTGGTATTCCCGGAAAGAGTAATGCTTTTGCAATTAGCAAAAAATTAGGTTTGTCTGATGAAATATTAGACAGGGCAAAATCTTTTCAGAAAGATGATGATGTCAATATAGAAACATTATTGAAAAATATTTATGATGATAAATTGGCTATTGAAGAGGAAAAAGAAAAAATCAGAAAAAATTCTAGTCAGGTAGAACTTTTAAGAAAATCGTTAGAAAGAGACAATTCAAAATTGACACAAGAGGCGGAAAATATTGTATCTGATGCAAAGCAAAAAGCAAGAGAAATCTTGCTAGATGCTAAAGACGAGGCAAATGAAATAATACGTGAATTAAATAAAGAATCTACTAACACAAAAAGTGCAAATGTTTTAAGAAACAAATTAAACTCATCAATAGATACACTTTCACATATTGAAACTGATAATTCAGTAAGCAATTCTAAGTCTTTGTCATCGGAAGATATTACAGTCGGCATGGAAGTAATGTGCAAAAACTTCAATGCTAAAGGAACCGTTCTTTCACTTCCAAACAGGTCGAATGAAGTACGTGTTCAGATTGGAGCTCTAACAACAAATGTTAAACTATCAGATTTATTATTATTGAATACTTCAAAAAAATCTAGTACAAAACAATCTGGTAGCACACATAAAAATAGCAATGTTACATTTTCAAATAATAAAGCTCAAAATGTAGCCTCAGAAATTAATGTCATAGGATTAACAGTTGACCAAGCACTTCCTATTGTGGATAAATATTTAGACGATTGCTACATGGCAAATTTAGAAAACGCTAGAATAGTTCACGGAAAAGGAACAGGACGTTTACGCGATGGAATTCACAGTTTTCTAAAGAAGAATCCTCATGTAAAAAGTTACAGAATGGGAACCTATGGAGAAGGTGAAATGGGTGTAACTGTTGTAAGTTTTAAATAAACAAAAATAAGAGGAATTTTAAAATTTTCCTCTTATTTTCTTTAACCTTGGTTGGAAAATAATTTATTCAAACATATTTCCAACACCAACAGGATTTCCTCTTAAAAAGTCTCCTACCGCCATTCTTTTAGAGTTTTCTCCTTGTATTTCAAGTACTTGTAATATTCCACCATTTGCTTTTATAAATAAGCCTTTCTTATCATCTGAAAATAATACAGTTCCAGCTTGCATTTTGTTTAAATGATATTTGTATTCTTCTAATTCCTGGAATTTTTCTAATAATTCATTTTCTGTTAGTGTTTGTACTTTCCAGAATTTTATCTTTTTGCCATCCAAAAAAGTATATGCTCCCATTATTGGATTTAAGCCTCTTACAAGATTTTTTATATCATTTGCAGTCTTGTTTTTCCAGTCTATTTTTGCCATTTCTTTAGATAGCATTGGAGCCATAGTTCCTTCTTCTAGTTGTTTAGTTCTTGTGGCAGTTCCATTCTCAATTTCTTTTACTGTTTTTATTAATAGATTTGCTCCTATCGTTTTTAATCTATCCCACAATTCACCAGTCGTTTCATCTTCGCCAATTTCGACTTCTTCTTTTAATATCATGTCTCCCGTATCCATTCCAGCATTCATAAACATAGTGGTTACACCTGTTTTCTTATCTCCGTTTAACACAGCCCACTGAATTGGTGCGGCGCCTCTATATTTTGGCAATAATGAGCCATGAACATTTACACAACCATATTTTGGAATATCTAACAATTCTTGTGGCAAAATTTTTCCATAGGCAACAACACAAATCAAATCTGGATTTAATTTCTTTACTGCCTCCAAAAATTCCGGATTATTTCTAACTTTTACAGGTTGATAAACTTGCAAATTTTTCTCTATTGCATATTCTTTTACAGGAGAAGCCACCATCTTCATGCCTCTTCCCTTTGGTTTATCTATATTTGTAACTACTCCAATTATATCATATTTTGCTTCATATAAAGCCTTAAGTGACTCTAATGCAAAATCTGGTGTTCCCATAAATAAAATTCTCATATTTTATCATACCTTTCATTCGAGATTACTAAAAAATTAATTTAAAACATTTTATTTTTTAATTATTAAGCTACTAACTTGTTTTATACAAAATTAGTAGCATTATTCTAGTCAATTGTAATTTATTTGTTGTCTTCTGGACTAATATATTCTAAAGTTCCTGGAATCATGTTATCAATAAACAAAACCCCATTTAAATGATCTATTTCATGAGCTAAGGCTTGTGCTAGTAAGTCTTTTCCAACTATTTTTACTTTCTTTCCTTCTTCATTCAAAGCTTCAACCACAACTTCTTTTGGTCTTATCATTTTTGCATATTCATTTGGAAAGCTTAAGCATCCTTCTTCGACTTCTTGTTCTCCTTTAGTCTTAATAATTTTAGGGTTTACAAGTTTTAATGGCTCTTCACCATCATATAAATCTATAACAATTACTCTTTTAAGTACACCAACTTGTGGTCCAGCTAGTCCAACTCCATTATATTTGTGCATGGTTTCAACCATATCATCTAATAATTCTTTTATTCTATCATCAACAGTTTCAACCTCTCTTGAAGTCTTTCTTAGAATTTCATCATTTGATAATCTTATTTCTCTTATTGCCATTCTATTTGCTCCTTTCTCCCATTATAAATATTGATGCCTATGTGTATTTTTTTATAATTTTTTATGAAATCCATTCAAATAATTTTTACAGCATATTACTTGGATTTACATCTACAACTATTCTAGTATCATTTTTTGTATTTTTATTTCCAGCATTTTTTACAGTATCGTCTATTGCATTTATTATCGGCTCTCCCACAATACATTTTACTATTATTCTCCACCTAAATTTATTTTTTATTCTGTCAATTGGAGCTGGAACAGGCTTGTACAATAATATTTGCAATTTTTCCGTATGTATTTTTGCCTTCAAACTTTCATATATTTTATTCGAAGTTTCTTCTAATTCTTTATACGATTTACTAGAAACTCCAATTAGTATTATATCACAGAAAGGCGGATATCTCAACTGTTTTCTTAGGTGTATTTCTGTATCATAAAATAATTTGTAATCTTGTTTTTGTGAATATTGAATACAAAATGCATCTGGATTGTAAGTTTGAATTATTACTCTTCCTTTGTCTTTTCCTCTTCCAGCACGACCTGCAACTTGAGTAAGAGTTTGAAAAGTACGCTCGTGAGCCCTATAATCGTCTATATTTAGGCTACTATCAGCAGCAATTACTCCAACAAGAGTAACATTCGGAAAATCGTGTCCCTTTACCACCATTTGAGTTCCAATAAGTATATCTATTCCATCTTTTTTGAAACTATTTAAAATATCTTCGTGTGAATTTTTCTTTGTTACTGTATCTATATCCATTCTGATTGTTGTAGCATCAGGAAACATTGTTTTTATCTGCTCTTCTAGTTTCTGTGTTCCAGTTCCGAAATACCTAATATTCTTGCCACCACATTCTGGACATACAGTAAGTGCATTTGTCTCGTAACCACAATAGTGGCACTTTAATTTATTTTCCTTCAAATGATATGTAAGAGTTATATCACAATTTTTACATTTAGCAGTATATCCACAATCTCTACACATTATGAAAGTAGCAAATCCTCTTCTATTTAAGAATAAAATTGTCTGCTTCTTATTTTTTAAATTTTCTTCAATCTCGTCATGTAATTTTTGACTAACCATTGTTTTATTACCACTTGCAAGTTCATGGCGTAAATCTACAATTTCTATATCTGGAAGGCTTGCATTATTAGCCCTTTTGGTTAATTCCAGCAATTCTTTCTTTCCATTTATAGCATCATGATATGTTGTCATATCTGGAGTAGCACTTCCAAGAACTACTGGTACATTATGCTGTTTTCCTAAGTAACTTGCAATCTCTTTTGCACTGTAGCGAGGACTCATCTCAGACTTATATGAATCGTCATGCTCCTCATCAATTATGATTAATCCCAGATTTTGGACCGGTGCAAAAATTGCAGACCTTGCTCCTATTACAATTTTGGCATCTCCACGCTCAATCTTTTTCCATTGGTCATATCTTTCTCCAACTGATAATTTGCTATGTAAAACCGCTATTTTTTCTTCACCAAATCTACTCAAAAATCTATCTACAGTCTGTGGAGTAAGCGAAATTTCCGGAACTAGCATAATGCTGTCTTTTCCAAGTTTCAACGCCTCTTCTATGAGTCTAATATAAATTTCTGTTTTTCCAGAACCAGTAACACCAAATAGTAAAAATTCGTCATATTCATTAAATTGCAAAGAAGCATTTATTTTATCAAAAGCATCTTGTTGTTCCGAATTTAACACCAAATTCTGACTCTTTTCTATAACTTTATGTATAAATGGATTTCTCTCTACTTCTTTTTCTACAATTTCAATATAACCATTCTTTTCAAGAGTTTTTAAAACAGCATTCGTTACATCTGCAAACATTTGCAAATCTGTACTTAATATTTCATTTTCAACGTTTTCAATTAAAAATTTTAAGGCTCTAATCTGTTTCTCAGATTTCAACTTTTTACTCTCTATATCTGCCTCAATTTCGTCCGCTTCTTTTGTTAAATATACAAAATTTTGTGTCTTATCATTTACTCTATTTGACATGACCTTTGCAGTTGTTCCAGGTGGCAACATTAGCTTCATACAATCTGATATATTGCAGAAATATCTATGAGCCATCCACTTTGCAAGCTCAATTTTCTCATCACTTAAATGCAACTTGCTCTCAATTTTAGCAATACTCTTTAATTTATCTAAATACTCAGAAGTCTCTTTGATTCCAACAATATAACCTTCTTCAAGCTCCTTCTTATTGCCAAAAGGCAGCAAAACTCTAGCTCCTACAATAGCCTGTGCTTCAAGCTCTTCTGGGATAATATAGTCAAATTTTCTATTCAAATTCTTAACATTGCTGTTTATAATAACTTCTGCTATCATGATTGCTCCTTTTCTTATGGTAAGATTATATAATTTTTTTATAAGATTAGCAATAATTTATTCAAAGATTGATTAAAACCCGGTATGCTGTAACATACCGGGTTTTTTAGATAATCTTTGATTATCTGTATCTTTTCAAAATTCAGTTCTTGCTCTTAAGCATTAAAATTCTACATTTTTTACTTTACTTTCATTTTCTATTATTGCAGTTATTATTTGTATTGTTTTTTCTAAATTATTGTTTTTCAATACATAATCATATACACCAATTTTAGATTCTTCATAATCAAATCTATTTAAACGCAAGGTTATCTCTTTTGGATCTGCATCTGGTGTTCTTTGCAATAATCTTCTATGCAATTCTTCCTTTGGAACACGTAAGAATATTGTTACAATTCTTGTATCTTTTCCTAGTAGTTTTACTAAATTTTCTGTTCCATTTACATCGATATCTTTTACTATTATTTTTCCACTTTCTAAGCGTTCATTTAATAAATGCTTTGATGTTCCATAATAATGGTCGTGGTGTACGTCGTACTCGTATAAGTCCCCATTTTTTATTAATTCTTCGAATTCTTGTGTAGAAATAAAGTTATATATTTTCCCATTTACTTCGCCTTCTCTTGGTTCTCTATCTGTATAAGATGGTAAAGATGTAATATTTGTATTTCTTTTTATTAGTTCTCTTTTTATTGTGTCTTTACCAGCACCAGAAACTCCTGATAATAATACTAGCATACTTTCACCTTTCCAGCATCAATCTCGTCTGCTGCTATAGAATCTGGAGCTACATCATCTGTTTTTACTAATGGTTCTGCTCCTTGTGCAATTTGTCTAGCTCTTTTTGATGTTGCAATTACTAATTCATATCTATTATCTACCTTCTCTAGTAATTCTGCAACGCTTGGTTTTATCATCATAATTCAATTACCTTCTTTCCAATTTTCTACTATTATACCACGTTTTAGTGGCTTTGTCACTTTAAAATACTAAATTTATTCTATATTTTGTATTTGCTCTCTTATGTCCTCTAGCTCAACCTTTAAATCAATTACTGCTTTTGTTATTTCTCCACTTCCTGCTTTCGAACCTATTGTGTTAGTTTCTCTATTCATTTCTTGTATCATGAAATCTAGTTTCTTTCCAACCGGTCCATCACTATTTACTAATTCTTTAAATTGAACTATATGGCTATTCAAACGAGTTAATTCTTCTTCAATTGATGTTTTATCTGCATATATTACCGCTTCTTGTGCAATTCTATTTTCATCAACAACATCAGTTTTTAGAATTTCTTTTACTCTTTTCTCTAATTTACTTACATATTCTTCGACTATGCCTTTAGAATTTTCGGCTATTTTATCAACTAAATTCTGTACTCTTTCTATTCTCACAAGTAAATCTTGTTTTATATTTTCGCCTTCTGCTTTTCTCATTTCTATTAAGCTATCCAATGCCATATTTAAACATTTTAAAGCCTCACCTGCAATTTCTTCATCATTGTCCGAATCTATCGAATTTAATATATCTGGAAGTTTTGCTATTTCAACAACACTAATATTTTCAGATAAATTGTTTTCATCGGCAATCTCTCTTAACTGCTTTATGTATTCTTTTGCAATTTCCTTGTTTAAAACAACATTCTTAGATTTATTACTAAAGTCGAAAAAGCTAACTGATACTTCAACTTTTCCTCTAGTAATTCTATTGGCAATTTGTTTTCTTATTTTATCTTCCATAAAACTTAGTCTCTTTGGAGATTTTACTGTTATATCACTATATTTATTATTTACAGTTTTTATTTCTATTATGTAGTTTTTACCGTTACTTTCTAAACTAGCTCTTCCAAAGCCTGTCATGCTTTTCATTGTTTGCAACATTCCTCCTTCAACATATAATTTCGAGTTGTAATTATGTTTAATATTTACTATTCTTCTGCGACAATCTCTTTAACATCACTTATTGTCTTTTTCCATTTTAATTTTTCACGTATATATATCGATATTGATTTTACAAGATAATACAATACGCCTATGCAAGCTACAATATTTGCTACTGCTATAAATTTGTCTTTATGTAATATGCATGTATATAATAATACCAAAGACATTATTGCTACAAATAACATTTCCACTCCATATAATGCTGTTTTATCATCATCTTTTCCATATGCAAACTCAAATAATATAATTGCAATTGTCAATATTGACAAACTGAATACCTTCAAATCTGTTATAAATGTTGGACCATCAATATTTAAAAAACCTATTCCGATTCCAATAAAATATAATGTTACAAGAATTCCTAGAATAATATTTGCAAATACCTTTTTATATATTTTTTTCTTTTCATCTTTTGGCATTTTTTTAGCTGTTTCAATTTGTTCTTCTATTTGTTTTTCATCAATTTTTTTCTTATCTTTTTTCTTTTTAGCCGGAACTTCTTTTACTTCTTCGAATTTATCAACATTATCTAGTTGTTCATTAATTATTTGTTTAATTCTATCGTCTGTTTTTTTCGATTTTTTTACTGCCTTAGATTTTTCTACCTTGTTAGTATTTCCACTTTTAGTTGTTTTCTTAGCATTAGTCTTTTTTTCTGTAGGAGTAGTTGTTTTTTTTGTGGTATTTGTTTTTGTGGTATTTGTCTTTGAAGCTCCTTTTTTAGTAGTCTTACTTTTTGTTTTCGTATTAGCTTTCACTGGCTCTTCAATAGCAATTTCTTTCTTTGTATTCTTTCCAATTCTTGAGCTTGAAGTTTTTTTAGCAGTAGATGAGTTTTCTTTTGAACCTTTCTTAGTTTTAGATGTTGTAGTGCTCTTCTTAGCTCCACTTTTATGCGTTGTAGTTTTTGTTGTTTTTGGCTTTTCTTGTTTTTCAGAATTTCCTGCTACTTTGCTTTCACTAACAGTATCTTCATTTATTTCTTCTATATTACTATTTTTCTCTATATTATTTTTTGCCATTTTCAAAATCCTCCACATAACAATTATACCAAATTTAGTATTTATATTTCAAGGTAAAAAGAACTTTATTTAATATATTTTTAGTATATATTTAATAGACTCTGCTATGCAAAGTCTACTAAATAATTTCAGTATTAATTTTCTTAAGAATTATATTCTAATTCATAAATTATATTTCCAGCCATAACCACCCCAGCAGTTTCTGTTCTTAGAATTCTTTTTCCTAGCGAAACAAATTTAGCGTTTTTTTCTGCTAACATTACTAATTCTTTTTCAGATATTCCTCCTTCTGGGCCAATAACTATAGCAATATTATATTGTTGTTCACTAGAGTTATTGCTTTTTATCTTTCTTTCTAGTTTTTGTAATTCAGTTTTTAGCATATTATGTTCTTCATTCTCATATGCAACTAACACTGCATCAAATTCTGTTGTATCTATATCTTTTAGCTTAGTTATATTTCCTATTTGCGGAATAATATCTCTCATAGATTGTTTTGCTGCAATCTCTGCTATTTTCTGCCATCTTTCAAGTTTTTTACTTGCAATTTTTTCATCAAGTTTTACAACAGTTCTCTCCATAATTACTGGAACTATACTTTTTATTCCAACTTCTGTATTTTTTTGAATTATTAATTCCATTTTTTCAAACTTTGGAATTCCTTGGAATAATGTTATATGTACATTTGATTCTGTTGTTTCATTTATCTTACTTATAATTTTACATTCGACTTCATTTTTAGAATAATTAACAATTTCAGCATTATAATTATCACCTGTATCTTGATTGCAAATTTGTATCTCGTCTGTTTTTTTCATTCTCAATACATTTATTATATGGTTTACATCGTCACCAATTATTACGATATCATTATTATTTATTTGCTCTGTTTTTACAAAAAATTTAGACATGTTATTTACCTCAATTCAATTTTATGTTTACATTATAGCAAACTTTGGAGTTTTTAGCAACATCAATATTAAACATAAAAAGCATAAAAATAGTCAGTTTCACAAAATTGGAAAATATTAAAAAATTTATACACTAAGCTTGACAAGGTCTTAACAATAAAATTTTCGCCCAAAAAGGGGCGTCCCTATTGGGCGAAATTTTTATTGTTTTTTTATTTTTGGTTTTGCAATTAAAGATGCCAAATATCCGAAGAATATTGCTGCTGCTATTCCTCCAGCATTTGCTTTTACTCCACCGATGAACGCACCTAATAAGCCTACTTCTTTTACAGATTCTAGAGCTCCTTTTGCTAGGTTTGCTCCAAATCCTGTAAGTGGAACTGTTGCACCGGCTCCGGCAAAGTCTATTAAATATTTATATAATCCGAGTCCTCCTAATATTGCACCAACTGTAACAAATATTACAAGTATTCTAGCAGGTGTTAATTTAGTTTTATCTAATAAAATTTGACCTATTATACATATTCCTCCACCTGTAACAAAACATCTTAGTAATTGCATCCAATCTATACTTTGAATAAATTCCATAAGTCATCCTTTCTACATTTCTACAATTAATTTTATAATGCCTTACATTTCAATGGAAATTGCATGTGCTATTCCCGGTATTGTTTCTCCCTGTTGCATACTAGTCGAGTTCATCAATGCACCTGTTGCAAGTAGAAGAATTCGTTTTAATTTTCCTTCTTTTAGCTGTTTGAAGAAATATCCGGAAAATAATGTTGCAATACATGCACATCCACTTCCTCCTGAATGTGTATCTTGTTTTTCTTTGTCAAACATTAGCACTCCACAATCGTTATAGTTAGCCTTTATATTATAGCCTTTACTCTGAGCCATTTCTTGTACTATTTCTTTTCCAATATAGCCTAAGTCTCCTGAAATTATCGCGTCATAATAGCTTGGCTTTCTTCCTGTATCTTGAAAGTGAACCATTAGTGTATCTAATGCTGCTGGAGCCATCGCAGCTCCCATATTATTCGCATCTTTTATTCCCATATCTACTATCTTACCAGGTGTAATGTTTGTTATACGAGGTCCTTCTCCGCTATTGCTTAATATTGCAGCTCCCGCTCCAGTTACAGTCCATTGTGCTGTTGGTGGTCTTTGAGTTCCAAGTTCTAGCGGAAATCTAAATTGTTTTTCTGCACTACAAAAGTGGCTTGAAGTCGCACATATTACATTATTTGCAGCTCCACCTTCTATAAATACTGACCCCAAGCACATGCTTTCCACAAAAGTCGAACATGCTCCAAACACTCCAAAGAAAGGTACATTTGTGTCTCTTAATCCAAAGTCTGAAGAAATACATTGGTTTAGTAAATCTCCAGCAAAACAATAGTCTATATCTGTATTTGCTAAACCAGATTTTGAAACTGCCAAATTTACGGTTTCTTTTATTATTTTACTTTCCGCTTTCTCCCATGACTTTTCTCCCCAAAACTCATCTTCCAAGCACTTATCAAAATAGCTTGCCATTGGGCCATTAGCTTCTTTTGGTCCAACAATCGAAGCAGTTTGTAATATTATTGGCGGATTATCGAAACATACAGTTTGTTTTCCAATTTTATGCATATAAAAATCTCCTTTACTTATAAAACTTCTCTTTAATTGAACATAAAAAATCCATTAGATAAATATTACTGCTATAATTCCAATTATTACTGAAGTTGATATACCAAATACTAAAACCGGTCCTGCAACAGTAAACATTTTGCCTCCAACTCCCATAACATATCCTTCAGATTTGTATTCTATAGAAGGAGAAACGATTGAGTTAGCAAACCCTGTTATTGGTACTAATGAACCAGCACCAGCAAATTTTCCAATTCTGTTAAACACATTTAATGCCGTTAAAATAGCAGAAATTGCGATTAACGAAATCGATACTACAGTCGATGCCATAGTATTATCCATTCCTTTAAACATACAAAAGTCTAATATAATTTGTCCGATTGAGCAAATTAATCCTCCAACCCAAAAGGCATTAAAACAATCCTTTAATATTGGGGAATTGGGTGACTTTTGTTTTACATACTCGTTGTATTCTTTATTTGTATTGATCTGTTCCATTCTATTTTCCTCCTTTTGATTGAAAATAATTACAATTTTTTATTTTCTATCCCTATCAATCATAAACGTTAAATCAATATCCACATAATATTCAGTTATTTTATCACCATTAATCTTTGCTTTTTGATTTACGACAGTAACACCAGTCAAGTAATCTATAGTCTTAGATGCTTCGGCTATTGTTTGTACAATTGCATCTTTCCATGAAACTTTAGATGTGCCAGTTACCATAATATGTTTTTCCATAAGCTTCCCTCCAATTTTTTATTCATAATCTAGCTTTTCCAGAAATAAAAAAATTATGCGAAAATAATGACAATTTTCGCATAATTAAAAATAATATAAAATTCATAAATAATTTGTTTTAAAATTCATCAATTAAATCTCTTACTATCTGACTTGCAATAATTAATCCACCTACAGATGGTACAAAGCTTATACTTGCAGTTGTTCTTCTATGTTCTTCACTTTTATCGAATCTATTTGGCAATTCTCTTGAATATACTACCTTTGAATGATTTATTCCCTTTGCTCTTAATTGTTTTCTAATAGTTTTTGCGAGTGGGCATACTGAAGTCTTGCTTATATCTGAGACTTCAATTTGTGTTGGATCAAGCTTGTTTCCCATTCCCATTGCAGAAATTATTTTCACATTTTTTTCATGAGCAGTAATTATTAAAGATAGTTTGGATGAAACAGAATCTATTGCATCTACTATATATGTATAATCTTTTCTAATTAATTTTTCTTTATTTTCTTCACAATAGAATTCTTTATATATTTCCACTTTTGCATCTGGATTTACTCTTAAAATTCTTTCTTTTTCAACTTCTACCTTATCTCTGCCTATTGTAGAAAAATCTGCCACAAGCTGTCTATTTATATTAGTTACATCTACTACGTCTTTATCTACCAATACAAAATTACCAATGCCAGCTCTTGCTAATGCTTCAACTGTATATGAACCTACGCCACCACATCCAAACACTGCAACAGTTGCATTTTTTAGTTTGTCTATATTATCTTTTCCAATTAATAGTTCTTCTCTTTCTTGCCAATCTTCCATTTTTAATTTTTTCCTTTAATTTATTTTGTATTTAATATTTTTTCTACTTCGTTTTCAGATAATTGAACCGCTTTTGCAATTTGTTGTACAGATAAATTCATATTTATTAGCTTCTTTACAATTTGTTCTTTCGTATCTTTTATTCCTTCTTCTCTTGCTTCCTTTGCTTCTTTCTTTAACTGTAATTTATCAGCTATTTCAAGAGTTCTATTTAATGCTTTTCT
>FR880014.1 GCA_000435175.1 Clostridium sp. CAG:245 | reverse complement strand
TTTTTTGTATATATTTTTTTATTTTGTACATAATACTATTGTAACGTTAGTATTAGTTAAACAAAAAAATATATGAAATTCAAAAGTGGGTCTTATATATTTCGAGCAAAGATATTTATATGTTTAATATTTTAGATGTATAGGTGTCGGCGATATGAGTGTATTATTCGTTTGTAAGCTATACTTTTTTCTTTATTTTGTGTATGGTTAAATTATGGGTAATATGTTCTATGTTACGAATGTATCTGTATTTTTTAGTGGTTATTTCTAGTCCATTTCAGGATGAATATGGCTGTTATTGGTGGATTTACATTCAAGTGACTGATTATTATGTTTGGTGAAATAGCTTATTTATGTAGTAATATATATTAGGTTATTAATTAGGTATAATGGTTTTAGCTACGATTAATATTAGCATTACAATAATCGCCTATAAGAAAAATCTTATAGGCGATTATATTTATTTTTTTATTTTTTTGATTTTTTATTCTCAATTATTTAATAATAAATTATTTTATACATCAAGATTTCTAACTGATTTTGCATTTTTCTCTATGAATTCTCTTCTTGGTGCAATTTCTTCTCCCATTAATACATTAAATATTGCATCAGCTTTCATTGCATCTTCCATTGTAACTTTTATCATAATTCTAGTTTTAGGATTCATTGTAGTTTCCCATAATTGTTCTGGGTTCATTTCTCCTAAACCTTTGTATCTTTGGATATTTACATTATCTCTTCCCATTTCTTGAAGATGTTGTGCCATTTCTTCATCAGTATAGCAATAAACATCTTTAAATCCTTTTTTAGAAAGTTTATATAGTGGTGGTTGAGCCAAATATACATTTCCATTTTCTATTAAAGGTCTCATATATCTAAAGAAGAATGTTAATAATAATGTTCTGATGTGAGCACCATCAACATCGGCATCTGCCATAATTATTATTTTTCCATATCTAATTTTGTTAATATCAAAATCAGCACCGATTCCAGCTCCAACTGCCAATATAACTGGTTGTAATTTTTCATTATTGTAAATTTTATCTGCTCTTGATTTCTCAACATTTAACATTTTTCCCCAAAGTGGTAATATTGCTTGAAATCTTCTGTCTCTTCCTTGTTTTGCTGAACCACCTGCAGAATCTCCCTCGACAATATATACTTCGCATTGTGAAGCATCTTTTTCGCTACAGTCAGCTAATTTTCCTGGTAATGTTGTTGATTCTAATGAATTTTTTCTTCTTACTAATTCTCTTGCTTTTCTTGCAGCCTCTCTTGCTCTTGATGCACTTATACATTTTTCTAATATCGCCTTTGCAACAGAAGGATTTTCTTCTAAGAAAGGTGCCAATACTTCAACTACCATTGATTGAACAATTCCTGTAACCACACTATTACCAAGCTTTGTTTTAGTTTGTCCTTCGAATTGAGGCTCTTTTACTTTTACAGAAATTACAGCAGTCATTCCCTCTCTTATATCTTCACCTAAAAGGTTTGAGTCTTTTTCTTTTAAAATGTTATGAGCTCTTGCATAATCATTAAATACTTTTGTAATTCCTCTTTTGAAACCTTCAAGATGCGTTCCACCTTCAATTGTATTAATATTGTTTACGAATGTATATATGTTTTCTGTATATGCTGTTGTATATTGTAAAGCTATTTCTACTGGTACTTCACCATCTTTTTCTATGTAAATTGGAGTTGGATGGATTTTTTCTTTATTTTGATTTAAGAATTCAACAAATGAAATTAATCCTCCCTCAAAGCAGAATTCTGACTTCTTTAAATTTTCATCATTTCTTTGATCTTCTATCGTAATATGTAAACCTTTATTCAAGAAAGCTATTTCTCTAAATCTTTCTTCAAGTGTTCCAAAGTCATATTCAAGAGTCTCAAAAATTGTACTATCAGCCAAAAATCTTACTTTTGTTCCTGTTTTTTTAGAATCTCCTAATCTAGTAAGCTTTTCAGTGGTTTTTCCTCTTTGGAATTTCATTTCATAAATTCCGCCATCTCTTTGTATTGTAACTTCTGCCCATTCAGACAAAGCATTTACAACAGATGCACCAACTCCGTGAAGACCTCCAGATACTTTGTATCCACTATCTCCTCCGAATTTTCCACCAGCATGAAGTACTGTATAAACAGTTTCTGCAGCAGAAATATGTGTTTTAGGATGTATATCTACTGGAATTCCCCTTCCATCATCCTCTACTGAAATGATATTTCCCTTTTCTATTATTATGTGAATATGAGTACAATAACCAGCTAAAGCTTCATCAACACAGTTATCTACTATTTCATATACCAAGTGATGTAATCCTCTTATAGAAACACTTCCTATATACATACCTGGTCTTTTTCTAACTGCTTCTAACCCTTCCAAAACTTGAATTTGCTCTGCATTATACTCATGGTTATACTTTTCCATTACGTTACATCCTTTCGTTTTTATTATTTTTATATCATTCTAATCGTTTTTTTCAAATTAATCAAGTTCTTTTTTTATTACTCCATTATTCACGTAGAATACGGATTTACTTTCGAACTCATCTTTTATTTCATCAGTACATGTAATAATTACTTGTGTATCTCCAATATTATTTAAGAAATTCTTTCTTCTTTTAGCATCCAGCTCAGACATAAAATCATCTAGTAATAGTATTGGACTTTCATTTATTTCTTCTTTAATAATTTGTAACTCACACATTTTTAAAGATAACACTGCTGTTCTGTGTTGTCCTTGCGAACCATATACATTTACAAGATTGTCATTTATATATATATTAAAATCATCCCTGTGAGCACCTTTTGTAGTAAATCCTTTAATTATGTCAAGTGCTCTTCTTTCTCTAATTAAACTAAGCAACTTTTCCTTATTCTCACAATCAGTTAAATATTCTACTCTAATTTCCTCTTTATTCTCAGTTATTTTGCTGTGAATTTCATTTATCTTATCCATTATTTTTTTTATAAATTCTAATCTATATAAACAGACTTTATTTGCATATTCGGCAAGTTTTTCATCCCAAATATCTAATAAATCATAATTTCCATTTGTAGATTTTAATTGCTTTAGATAATTATTCCTTTGTTCTAATACCTTTAAATACATATTTAAATTATGAACATAGTTTGGTCTTATTTGCCCAATCATCATATCTAAAAATCTGCGTCTTTGTGCTGGACCATTCTTCAATATGTTAATATCATCTGGTGTAAATAAAACAACATTTATATTTCCTAAAAGGTCACTCAATTTTTTTATCTTTATTCCATTAACAATCACATTCTTTTTATCTGCAATTTGAATTTTTATGTAACCTTCTCTACTAGAATTTTTGTATTTTAAATTGATATTTAAGAAATTTTCATCGTATTTTATTAATTCTTTTTCCTTACTCGTTCTAAATGATTTACCAAAAGCCGAAATAAAAATTGACTCTATAATATTAGTTTTTCCTTGAGCATTATCCCCATAAAAAATATTAATATTATTATTAAATTCTATCTTCTGCTTTTCATAATTTCTAAAATTTTGTAATTCTAGTTCAGTTATCAACATATTGTGCCTCTATTGTGGAAAACTTTTTTATTTTCCTTTATTTTAGTCTTTTAATTTTATAGGTAAAATCATATATGTATAATCTCCCTCTTCATCAACTGGTCTAATTATACATGGTGAAATGCTTGTACCAAAATCAACAAAAATTTCTTCATCATCAATATTTCTAAGTGCATCTAAGAAATATTTTGGATTAAATCCTGCTTCCAAATTTTTTCCTTCTGTTGATACATAGATTTCCTCTTTTGCATCACCTGTTTGGTTTGTACAAGAAATTGTTACTTTTCCAATATCCACAGTTACCTTAACTGGATATTTTTTTTCTTTTTCTATACTTGATGCAGAAATTAAACTTACTCTCTCAAAGCAGTCTTGTAAGATTGATTTATTTACTCTTACTCTTGTTTCCCATGTTTCTGGAATAACACTTGAATAATTTAAAAATTCTCCATCTAGTAATCTAGTTACTATCTTACAATTTTCCATTTCAAATAAAACCTGATTTTTAGCAACACCAATCTTTATCATATCAAAAGAATCTATTAAAATCTTGTTTATTTCATTTAAAGTTCTTCCTGGTATTACTGCAGAGAAATTATTTACCTTGTTTTGTAGGAATTTACTCTTCCAAGCAAGTCTAAATCCATCAACAGCAACAACATTCAATTTATTATTTGCTATTTCAAATAAACACCCTGTAAAAATTGGTCTATTTTCTTCTGTACTTACAGCAAATATTGTTTTTCTAATCATATCTTTTAAAATTGTTTGCTCAATTTCAATAGAATTTTCTACACTTATTTTTGGTAATTCTGGGAATTCATCAGGATTCATTGTTGCAAGTTTATATAAAGAACCTTCACATTCTATAACAAGAAGATTTTTATCATTTACTTCTATGCTTATATCTGTATCTGGTAATCTTCTAATAATTTCTGTAAACATTATAGCATTTACAACTGTAGCTCCTTGTTCTTCTACTTTACAATCATTAATAATATATTCTATACCTATCTCTAAATCATAAGTTGTTAATTTTATTTCGTTATCATTTGTTTGAATTAAAATACCCTCTAATATAGGCATTGTTGTTCTTACAGCAACAGCTTTAGTTACGGAATTAAGGGCTTTAAGGATTTTATCCTTCTCACAAATTAGTTTCATTTTGAAATCGTCTCCTTTATAATAATATAAATATATTTAGTAGTAGTAGTAATAGGTGCTGTGGATTGTGTGGAAAACTATGTTAATTGTTTATTTCCCTAGCAATTTTGATGTTGATAACTCTGTGGATAAATTGAAAAGTTATACACAGGTAAAAATTGAAATTGTGGATTGTTAAGTTATCAACAGTTTATCCACACGTTTTCCACAGGGGGGTGTGAATAACTCATACAAGCTATGTGCTAGAATGATTATAGAATATTGAAACAAACAAGTATTTAGCAAACACCTATTTAAGATTGTTCTGGAAAGTATATTTAAATAGCATGTTACAGACTATTTGCTTTCGAGCAATATGTTTTTCACACTTTCCACAATTAGCTTTGTCTCTTTGCTCTCTTTAATATCTTTTTCGATTTTATTGCAAGCATGCATTACTGTTGTATGGTCTCTCTTGCCAAAGTCTTTTCCTATCTGAGGTAGAGACATATTGGCAACGTTTCTACATAAGTACATTGCAATTTGGCGTGGAAAAGTAATATCATTAGATCTTTTTGATCCTCTTAAATCTTTTGGATTTATATTGAAATACTTTCCAACCGTTTCTTGAATAAATTCGGAAGAAATAACTTTTTCCTTTTGTGAAACTATATCATTTATCGCTTTTTCAGCCATTTCTAATGTGATAGGACTGTGCGTTAAAGATGCGGTTGCGATTAATTTATTTAATGTTCCTTCGAGTTCTCTGATGTTAGAATCAATTCGAGTTGCAATTGTTGATAAAATTTCATCGTCAATTAAAATATTATCTAATTGAGCCTTTTTTCTAAGAATTGCAAGACGAGTTTCGTAGTCTGGGTTTGAAATATCGGCCATTATTCCCCATTCAAATCTAGACTTCAATCTGTCCTCAAGTAATTGAATATCTTTTGGTGGTTTATCACTCGAAAGAATAATTTGTTTTCCACTCTCATATAATGTATTAAAAGTGTGGAAAAATTCCTCTTGAATACGTTCTTTTCCAGCTATAAACTGAATATCGTCTATTAAAAGAATATCTATACTCCTATACTTGTTTCTAAATTGATCGTTAGTATTATCTTTTATTGCATTAATAAGCTGATTAGTAAAGTTTTCTGAAGTAACATATAATATTTTAGAATTTTTGTTATTCCTTAGGATTTCATTACCAATTGCATGCATTAAGTGGGTTTTTCCCAAACCAACGCCTCCATAAAGATAAAGCGGGTTATAAGATGCGGCAGGTGCTTCAGCAACCGCTAAAGCAGCAGCATGAGCAAACCTATTATTATTACCAACGACAAATGTAGAAAATGTGTATTTTAGATTTAAATTTGTTGTGGCATAATTAATAGGAGCTTCAATGCTTGTGGCATCTCTTAGGTCTGCATTATTTGACGCTGCTTCAAGTTCTTCTCTAGATACAATAGAAACAGTACAATCTTTGTTTGTCAAATAATTGAATGTATTAGTTAACAAATCTAGATATTTTGAAGAAACAACGTTCTTCTGGAAATCTGTAGATGTTAATAATACAATATGACCATTATCCTCGCTTTGAATCTCTAATACTTTTATCCAAGTCTCATATGAAATTTTAGTAGTCTCTTCTTTTAAAAGTTCTTTTGCTTTTGTTAATAAATCATTTAGTTCATTTTGCATTTATGTTCATCCTTCCAAAATCCTAGAATAAAGAATAGGAAATTATTTTATTCACATAGTTATCCACATAGTTATCCACAAACTGTGGATAACTCGCAAACACGCTATTCCGCTATGTTTTTTAGTAAAAATTAAGCAAAAAAACATAAAAGTCTTTATTACCTTTTATTTCTCTATATAATATCAAAAAATAGGTTCAATAGTCAATATAAAACCAGAATAAAAATAAAAATATTTAAATTTACTTTAAACTATTGACATAACATGAAAAACAGGTATATAATAAGTAATACTTGTGAAAGAAAATTATCAAATTATATAGATATTGGAGGTGCAGAGAATGAAAAGAACATATCAACCAAAAAAGAGACAAAATAAAAAAGAGCATGGTTTTATGAAAAGAATGAGCACAAGAGCTGGAAGAAATGTAATAAAAGCTAGACGTGCTAAAGGAAGAGAAAAATTAAGTGCTTAATTTAAAGCAGAGAGCCACTAGAAATGTTGTTAGTGGCTTTTTTGTAATGATGTAAGATTTGTGCCTTGAGAAAGGTATGCGATAAAATATGAAAAAGATTAATACATTAAAGAAAAATTATGAATTTAGCAATGTTATAAAAAGAGGCAATTATCATGTTAAAAAGCAAATAATTGTTTACATAACAAAAAATAATAAAAACAAAAATATAATAGGAATTGCAATAAGCACAAAACTTTGTAATGCTGTAAATAGAAATAAAATAAAAAGAATAATAAGAGAGTCATATTATAGAGAAATGAAAAAAATAAAACAAGGATATAATATTGTTTTTCTTTGGAATAAAAAAGAACCTATTGAAAATATTTGTTTTCAAGAAGTGCATAAAGAAATAGTAGAAATTTTTAAAGAGGCAGACCTATTTGAAAAAAATTAGTTTATTTTTTAGAAAAGTATTGATAAAAATAATTGAATTTTATCAAAAGCATATATCGAAAGTATTAGCTCATGGAGGAATAAATTGCAAGTTTTATCCTACATGTTCAGAATATACTAAGCAAGCAATCGAAAAATATGGGTGTATAAAAGGCATTATAAAAGGAATTTTTAGAATATTAAAATGTAATCCGTTTTCAAAGGGTGGATATGATCCTTTAAACTGATTGGAGGTAAAAATATGGGAGCAATAGCAAATTTATTTGGCTATTTACTTAACTTTCTTTACAACATATTTAATAATTATGGAATTGCAATTATAGTTTTTTCGGTAATTTTAAGAATTATATTAATACCTGTAACTATATCACAACAAAAATCAATCAAGAAAAACGAAAAAATGCAGGAAAAAATGAAAGAAATACAGAGAAAGTATAAGAATAATCCTGAAAAATTAAATCAAGAAACAATGGATTTATATAAAAGGGAAAAGCTTAATCCATTTAGTGGATGTTTAAGTTCTATACTACAAATTATAATTATACTTTCTGTGTTTTGGCTTGTAAGTAAACCTTTAACTTATATGAAAAAGGTGGATACAAACATAATAAATGGATATGTAGAAGAAATAAAAAATGAAGAGGGGAAAGCATCCGCTTACCCAGAAATACAAGTAATTCAGAAAAAAGCAAGTACAGATGAAAATGTAAATATTAATATGGAATTTTTTGGACTTGATTTAAGCAAAGTTCCAAATCAAAACATGGGAGATATTACAGTATATATCATTCCTGTATTGTATATAATAACATCTTTTATATCAATAAAAATAACGAATGGAAAGAAGAAAAAAAACAAGACTTTACAAATAGAAGAAAAAACATCTAAGGACAAAGTAAATGTTGAAGATGGAAAGACTGAAAATGATGAAAGTCTAGAAGCAATGCAAGAAATGAACAATAGCATGATGTATATGGTACCAATAATGTCTATATCAATTGCTTTTATAGCTCCTTTGGGACTAGCGCTATATTGGTTAGTAAGTAATATTTTAATTATAATTGAAAGACTTATAATTGATAAAATATTTAACAAGGAGGAAGATAAAAATGCCTAAAACAATTATTGCAGAAGGCAAAACTTCTACAGAAGCTATAGAAAAAGGATTAAAAGAACTTAAAGCAACAAGAAGTCAAGTCGATGTGAAGATACTTGAAGAAAAAAAGAAGAGCTTTTTTAGTATTTTAGATCCACATGTTGTAAAAGTTGAATTAACTATTAGGGAAGATAGTATTCCAGAGAAAAAAGAAAAAAATATTGAAAAGAAAGAAATAAATCAAAAAGATATTGAAGAGGCCGATAAAGCAGTTGAAAACTTTTTGAATAACTTTTTAAATAAAATTTCTAGTAATATTAAATATACAGTAAAAAACGAAAATGGACTTGTATATGTTAATATTAAAGGAGAAGATTCTACAAGATTGATTGGATATAGAGGAGAAGCTTTAAATGCTCTGCAAACGCTTTTGACAACTGTTGCAAGTAAAAATAGAGAAGAAAGTGTTAAAGTAATTCTTGATATCGGAAATTATAAAGATGCAAGAAAAAAGACTTTAGAAGAATTAGCTAGAAAAGTTGAAAAAACTGTTAAAAAGACAGGTAAGTCTGTAACACTAGAGCCTATGAATGCATATGAAAGAAAAATATTACATACAGAACTACAAAATAGTGAATTTGTGAAAACATATAGCGTTGGTGAAGGCGATAGAAGAAGAGTTGTTATAGCAAAGAAATAATTGAATATAAATCGGAAGTCAAAGTTCGGATTTTAGTATATATACTATTGTCTTGCTTTGACTTTTTTTTGATGTAAAAATATTATACTAAATGAATTATGGAAATATAAAAGCACCATTATTGAGTAAAAAAAGTATTGCTTATGGGTAAAAAAAGAACCAAAAATAGTACCTTATGTACAATGATGGTGTAAAATATAGATAAAATTAATAAGTGTAATATTTTATAATCTAAGTAAAAAAGGAGAGGAATAATATGAGTACAATTGCAGCAATATCAACAGCACCAGGAAATGCAGGAATTGGAATAATTAGGTTGAGTGGTGATGATTGCTTTAAAATTTTGCAAAAGATATTTAAGCCTAAAAATAAGGGAGAAATAAAAGGATATACTATAAAGTATGGGAATATTGTAAAAAGTGAGAATGATGAAATTATAGATGAAGTATTAGTATCTTACTTTGTTGCACCAAAGAGTTATACTAAAGAAAATATGTGTGAAATAAATTCACATGGTGGCATAGTAGTTGAAAATCAAATTTTAGAAGAATGTTTAAAAAATGGTGCAGTTCTTGCTGAACCAGGAGAATTTACTAAAAGAGCATTTATGAATGGAAGAATTGATTTATCTCAGGCTGAAGCTGTAATAGATATAATAAATTCTAAAACAGAGAAAGAAATGATGGTGGCTCAAAGACACTTAGAAGGAAGCTTATCGAAGAAAATAAAAGATATACAAGGTGAAATTTTAAATTTAATGGCAGATATAGAAGCTTCCATTGATTATCCTGAATATGACATAGAAGAAACTACAAATAAAAAAATAAATGATACATTAAATAGCGTAGAAGAAAAATTATTAAAATTAAAAAATAGTTTTGAAAATGGTAAAATTTTAAAAGAAGGAATTAAAACTGCGATTATTGGAAAACCAAATGTAGGTAAATCATCTCTTTTAAATTTAATACTTGGAGAGAATAGGGCAATAGTTAGTGATATAGAAGGAACAACAAGAGATACTATTGAAGAATACATAAATATAAAAGGCATTCCATTAAAAATTGTGGACACAGCTGGAATAAGGAAAACAAATGACGAGGTTGAAAAAATAGGCGTAGAAAGAAGCATAAACAATATAAGTAATGCTGAACTAATAATTGCTCTATTTGACGATTCTCGTACGTTTGATGATCAAGACCAAAAAATATTAGATTTAATAGAAGGAAAAAAGACAATTATATTAATAAACAAAATTGACCTTGGAAAAAATTTAATTAAGGAAAATGAAAAGTTAAAAAAATTTAAAAATAATATAATTGAATTTTCTACAATTAATGAAACAGGACTGGATAAATTATATAATCAAATAGAAGAGCTATTTAAATTAAATGAGTTGGATTGTGAAAACACTGAAATAATAACAAATAATAGGCATAAGCAACAAATATTATATGCTTTAGAAGATGTAGCAAAAGGAAGAGAAAGTCTAGAAACACATATGCCGGTCGATATTACGGCAATTTGTTTAAAAGACATATTAGAAAGACTAGCAGAAATAACAGGTGAAAATGTTTCTGAAGATATTATTAATGAAATATTTAAGAAGTTTTGCCTTGGAAAATAAGGAAAGCTACCATAAAATATTATGTAAACATAGCAAAAACTAAAGGATGTTTTCATGAAAACTGGACAGAAAAACGGTTACTAAGTACAAATTGTCTTGAGTAAGATTAAAGCTAAGTTTTCACGAGAACAATGATACAATGAAAGTAAAAATGAAGGAGTTGGAAAAGATGAAATATGATGCAGGAGAATATGATATAGCAGTAGTTGGAGCAGGACATGCAGGATGTGAAGCAGCACTCGCTGCTGCAAGAATGGGAATGAAAACATTATTGTTTTCTATAAGTTTGGAGGCTGTGGCAAATATGCCGTGTAATCCACATATAGGAGGAAGCTCAAAAGGACATTTAGTAAGAGAAATTGACTGCCTTGGTGGTGAAATGGGAAAAAATATTGATAAGACATTTGTACAAATGAGAATGTTGAATACATCTAAAGGACCAGCTGTATATTCGTTAAGAGCACAAGCTGATAGAAAAAAATATCAAATGGAAATGAAACATACTCTAGAAAGACAACCAAATTTATATCTAAAACAAGCTGAAATAGTAGATATAGGTGTTGAAAACAATAAAATAACAAGTATAGAGACTAATGTTGGAGCAGTATATAAGGTAAAAGAAATAATTTTATGTACTGGTACATATTTAAGAGGAAAAATTTTTATAGGAGAGAACTCATTTGAAGGTGGTCCTGATGGCGTTTTCCCTGCAAATAAACTATCTAAAGTTCTTGAAAAATTAAATATTAAACTTTTAAGGTTTAAAACGGGTACTCCAGCAAGAGTAAATAAGAATTCTATTGATTTTTCTAAGATGGAGATACAAAATGGAGACAAGAATATAGAGTTATTCTCTCTAGAAGATAAAATAGACACTGAAATAGAACAATTACCATGTTATTTGACTTATACGAATGCTAAAACACATCAAATTATTAGAGATAATCTAAGTCGTTCACCTCTTTATGGTGGTGAAATAAAGGGAACAGGGCCAAGATATTGCCCTTCTATCGAAGATAAAGTAGTAAGATTTGCTGATAAGGAAAGACATCAAGTATTTATAGAGCCTCTTGGAAGAGATACAGATGAAATGTATGTGCAAGGAATGAGCTCTTCTTTGCCAGAAGACGTACAAATAGCTATGTATAGGACTTTGCCAGGATTAGAACATGTTGAATTTACAAGACCAGCATATGCAATTGAATATGATTGTATAGATCCTTCTACATTAAAATTGTCTCTAGAATACAAAGATATAGATGGATTATTCTTAGCAGGACAAGTAAATGGTACCTCGGGATATGAAGAGGCAGCTGCACAGGGAATTATTGCAGGAATTAATGCTGCAAGAAAGTTACAAGGGAAAGAACCGGTAATATTAGACAGATCACAGGCTTATATAGGCGTTTTAATTGATGATATAGTAACAAAAGGTACAAATGAACCTTACAGAATGATGACTTCTAGAGCAGAATACAGGCTTCTATTAAGACAAGACAATGCGGATTTGAGATTAATGGATATAGGACGCGAGAACGGATTAATATCAGATGCAAGATATGAAGGATTTTTAAATAAAAAAGAACATATTTTTAATGAAATTAAGAGATTAAAGGCTACAACTGTTAAACCAACTGAAAAAGTAAACGAAATTTTATCCAAATATGGTTCTTCAAACATAAAAATAGGAGTAAAATTAGCTGATTTATTAAAAAGAACAGAAATAAAGTACGAATATCTTGAAGAAATAGACAAAAATATGCCGGATTTAACAGAAGAAGAGAAAAAAGAGGTAGAAATTCAAGTAAAATATGAAGGATATATTAAGTTAGAAGAAGCACAAGTTGAAAAATTTAAAAAATTAGAGAATAAAAAACTTCCTAAAGAGATAGATTATTCAGAATTAAGTGGATTAAGGATAGAAGCAAGACAAAAATTGAATAAAATAAAACCTGAATCAGTGGGACAAGCCTCTAGAATATCAGGCGTTTCACCAGCTGATATATCTGTCTTACTAATTTATTTAGAACAATTAAAAAGGAGATAAATAATGGAATTTAATGAGTTTGAAGAACTTTTTAAAGAAAAAGAAAATGAAATTAATATTAATATTTCAGTTGAAAATGTAGAAAAGTTCTATAAATATATGAAAAGTTTAATTGAATGGAATGAAAAAATTAATTTGACGGCTATAACAGATGAAGAAGAAATTATTGAAAAACATTTTATAGACTCACTTACAATATTGAAATATATAAAAGATGGTTATACTATTATTGATGTTGGAACAGGAGCTGGTTTTCCTGGATTACCAATAGCTATAAGTAGTAGGGCAGAAGTAACATTGCTAGATTCGCTAAATAAGAGAGTAAATTTTTTAAATTCAATTTCAACTGAATTGGGACTAAACAATGTAAATTCAATTCATGGTAGAGCAGAAGAAATGGGAGCAAATCAAAAATACAGAGAAAAGTACGATGTTGCTGTATCAAGAGCTGTAGCACCAATGAATGTGCTTGTGGAATATTTATTGCCATTTGTTAAAACTGGTGGAATTTGTATTTGTATGAAAGGACCAAAGGCTGATGAAGAATTAAAAGAAGCTAAAAGAGCTATAAAACTTCTTGGAGGAGAGATTATAAAACAGGAAAAATTAAAATTAGATAATGAAAAAATGGAAAGAAACTTAATTATTATAAAGAAAGTTTCGACAACAGCAAAAAAGTATCCAAGAAAGCCTGGAATGCCTGCAAAGCAGCCTCTTTAAAACTTAAAACGATACGATAGAAAACTTAAAAAAATTAGATTTTTTTATTGACATATTGGTAATATTAATATATTATTAGTATGTCATTTTTTTACACATAGGAGGGATAAAATTGGGAAAAATAATATCAATAGCTAACCAAAAAGGCGGCGTTGGAAAAACAACCACAGCAATTAATATGAGTACAATTTTAGCTAAAAGAGGAAAGAAGGTTTTATTTATTGATGCTGACCCACAAGGCAATGGTACTAGTGGTTTGGGAGTAAATAAAGAACAAAAGTTCTCTATATATGATGTACTAATAGAAGATATAGAAGTAGAAAATACATTACAAAAGACACAAGTAAAAAATTTGGATTTATGTCCATCAAATATGAATTTAGCAGGAGCAGAAGTTCAGCTTGTGTCAATGGAAGATAGAGAGTACAGATTAAAGACAAAATTAAATAATATAAGAGATAAATACGATTTTATAATAATAGATTGTCCACCATCTTTAGGTCTTATTACTTTAAACGCATTTACAGCATCAAATAGTGTATTGATACCTGTACAATGTGAATATTATGCGCTTGAGGGATTAGGACAACTGTTGAATACAGTAGAATTAGTAAGAAAACATATGAACAAAGATTTTAAAGTAGAAGGTGCCTTATTAACAATGTATGATGCAAGAACAAACCTATCAAACCAGGTTGTTAAGGAAGTAAAAAGATATTTTGAAGACAAGGTATATAAAAATGTAATTCCAAGAAATGTAAAACTTAGCGAGGCTCCAAGCTATGGAATGCCAATAACTTTGTATGATCCAAGATCTAAGGGAGCAAAGAGTTACGAGAAATTTACAAGAGAATTTCTGAAGATTAATGAAGAAGAACAAAAAGCTGCAAAGCATATGAAGAAAGGAGAATAGAATATGGCAAAAAAAACTGGCCTAGGAAGAGGATTGGATGCGTTATTTAGTGATACTATTAAAGAACCTGAAATTGAAGAAGTAACAGGGGAGATAGTACAAAATATTAAAATTACTAAAATTGAACCAGATAAAGAACAACCTAGAAAAAGATTTGATGAGGAAAAGCTAGACGAACTAGCTAATTCAATAAAGCAATATGGTGTTATACAACCAATTATTGTTACATTAAAAGATGACTATTATCAAATAATTGCAGGAGAAAGAAGATGGAGAGCTGCAAAAAAGGCTGGGCTTACTGAAATTCCTTGCCTAGTTAGAACGAAAACAGAACAAGAGAATAGAGAAATTGCACTTATTGAAAATATTCAAAGAGAAAACTTAAATCCAATAGAAAAAGCTAAAGGATTAAGAAGATTATTAGATGATTATGGTCTAACTCAACAAGAACTTGCTGACAAGCTTGGAATGAGTAGAAGTGGCTTGACTAATAATGTAAGAATTTTGAATTTGGATCCAAGAGTAATTGACTTAGTTGTTGAACATAATTTTAGTGAAAGACAATGTAGAGAGTTATTAAAGGTACAAGATCCAGAAAAACAATATAAATTAGCTTTAGGAGTTATTGAATATGGCGATAAATATGATGAATTAGAGAGAAAAATAAATAACGATAAGAACTTACCAAAAAAGGATAAAGAAAAATCTCTAAAATATCAGGCTATATACAGAGACATAGAAAATTCATTCCAAGGCTTCTTTGGCACGAAAGTTAAATTAGAGGCTGGAAAAAGAAAAGGAAAGATAGTTATTGAGTATAACTCAAATGATGACTTAGAAAGGATCCTGGGCTTAATTAAATAGGAAGTGATTAATAAATGAATATGAATTTTGAATTTAATTTATTTAATGTTATTATTTTAATAATAAATATAGCATTGATTGCTATTTATGTATTAAACTCAATTAAACTTACAAAATTAAGAAAAAATTATTCTGATTTTATGACAAAACTCGGTAAAGGGAATAATATAAATGAAATGTTGCAAGAATATGTTAAGAGTGTTGATGAGATAAAAAAAGAAAATAATGAAATAGAGAGATATTGTCAAAAACTCGATACAGATTCCAAGAATTATCTAAAAAATATTGGATTAGTAAGGTATAATGCATATAAAGATACTGGTAGCAATTTAAGTTTTGCTCTGGCAATTTTAAATGAGCATAATACCGGAATTGTATTAAACGGAATATATGGAAGAGATACATCAAATATATATGCAAAACCTGTAGTAGAAGGAAATTGTGAATATGCTTTGTCAAAAGAAGAAAAAGAAGCTTTAGATAAGGCAATTAAATAAGAAAAATCCACTAATTATGAAATAACTTAATGAAATTCATGGTTGGTGGAATAATTTTTTAATAATTGCAAAAATTATAAATATATTGTTGACAAATAAGATAATTTTATGGTATGATATAACTTGTCACGAGATGATATGGAGAGGTGGTCGAGTTGGTTTATGGCACCAGTCTTGAAAATTGGCGTAGGTTTGTAGCCTACCGTGGGTTCGAATCCCACCCTCTCCGCCATTTTTTTATATTAAATATGTAAATGGAGCAGTACCCAAGAGGCTGAAGGGGGCAGTTTGCTAAACTGCTAGGGTTCGTTAAGGGCCGCGGAGGTTCAAATCCTCTCTGTTCCGCCAAAGAATACCAAGAGTAATCTTGGTATTTTTTTTGTACATAAATAAAAAACCACGGAAAATCGTGGCTTTTAAAGTTTATCTCTTTTTTATTCGTATATCATCACCAAAGAAATAGCATATATTATAACTTCCTATAAGTCTAGAAATAATCCTTTCACCATATGTAGAAGCAAGATTATCTAAACTCAGATTTGTTGATATAATTGTTTTTGTTGCTTTATTATTTTGATTTAATAACCTAGTATTTATTAATGTAAATAGTTCTGAAAATTTCATATTATTTAAACTTTCAGTACCTAAATCATCTATTACAAGTAGATCAACTGATAAAAGATTTTTTAATACATTAAAATTAGATGATTTTCCTAGTTTGTAATCTATAATTGAGTCTAACATAATAGGAGCTGTTTGATAAAGTACAGTTTTATTTCTTTTTAACATTTCATTAGCAATACAATTTGACATGAATGTTTTTCCTAATCCAGTATTACCAGTAAATAATAGATTTTTTTCTTTAGGATTATCAAAATTATCTATAAATTTATCACAGATTTTTTTTATAATTTTAATATTTTCTTTAGGAGATATTGACGAGTTGTATTTTTCTTTATTTATCTCATCAGAATAACAATCTAAAGAAAAATCCTCGAAACTATATTTTGAGAAATCAAAACTGTTGATTTTATTGTATTCTGCATCAAAAATTTTTTGCTTTAAACAATTGCACATTTTTGTTGTATAGTTTTCTGTAATATAACCAGTATCTTTACACAAATTGCACTCAAATTGTGGATAAAAATATGTAGAATCTATATTTAAGCTGTTATATATTTCGTTTTTTTCATTTAACAGATATTCTTTTTTTGATTTTAATGTGTCTAATAAAGATCTATCATTAGTTTGCAAAATTGATTTTGCTGTTTGTATTGAAAATTTGCTTAATTCATCATCAATCTCTTGTAAGCGTGGATTTTCTTGATAAATTTTTTCCTTTTTTATGTTTGCTTCTACAATTTCTTTATTTCTTTTTCTAGAATATTCTAAAAGAAGTTGCTTAAGAGTAGAATTATTCATTTTAGTAATCACATCCTTTTTTAATTGGAATTTGAATCATTATTCTCATTAAAATTGTTAGCATATAAATCTGAAAAATTACTATAACTTCTTTGAGAATAATTATTATAACCTGTTTTCTTTTCAATATTTTTTATATCTTTATTTTTTTGCTTCATGTCAGCAAGGAATTTTTCGACTGCCTCCGGTGTTTTTAAACCTCTTTCATGCCAATCGGAAAGTATTTTATTGATATAGTCAAAATTTGGATTGGTTTTTGAAGTTGTTTTCTTTAGAGCAATTTCTATTATATTCATATTATATCCAAAGTCTTTTATCCATTTTTCAATATATGCATTTTCAAATTGAGAAAGTTGCCTATTTAAGCCTAATTTCTTAGAAATAGACTTAGTTATTTTTGCAAAAGCTTCTTGCTCTTCATAGTATTTATTTAAATCTTCATATGTTTTTACACCATTTTGAGACCAAGCTTCTGCAACTGCTTGAATGTAATTTCTATGCAAAGCAGAACGATTGAAACAATATCTAAATAAAGATACCATAACTTCTTCATCAAATGAGTATTTACTAAACCAAAGATCTATATCACCATACCATGAAGGAGACATTACGCCTTGGAAAAACTCATTATTAATGCTTTCGATAGCTTTTGCTCTATATTGATTTTTCTCTGTATTTTTTATTTGATCTGGAGTTTGGGTTACTTTTGGTGTATAAAGTTTGTATAATTCGATTTCTTGCATATTTGCAAATGCATAACCAGAGTTTTTTCTAATTAATAAGCCAAGACCTTCCCAATATTTAATAGAATCCTGTATGGATTTTAATGGCAGATTTAATTTTTTTGATAAATCATTTATTTTTATTTCTTTTCCATACTTAGAAAGAAAATATAAATATAAAAATACCTTTATTGCATCACTACTTGCTTGAGAATAATACTCTGTAAAAAAAGCATCTGGAATACTTGTTGTAGAAAATAATAAAGAATTTTCAAATTGTTCTAATTTCATAATTTCACCTCATAATTACACCGATTATAACATCTTTTAAAATGATTTACAATAAGTATAATGGCTTTAATTTTTAAAGTTTATTGAACAAGTAGAGCTTGTAGGAGAAAATAAATTTAAGTAAATAGAAGAGTGTTGAAAATATATTTTCATTATTAATTCCAATTATACTTAATAGTAATATTGGCAGTGTAAATATTATAAATAAAAATGTTTTTATTGTTAAACTTAAAAATAGTAAATTAATTAAACAATATACAAAGAAATCCCATAATAAATTAAAAAATAAAGAAGAATAACTTATTATGCCTAGAAATTTGCTATGTATGTTATAATTTCGCGGAAAAATAAAAATCATGGAACATCCTTTCATTTAAATAAATTTTTAAAGTTCAAAATATTATAATTTAAATCTGTGGAGATACCTCCCAAAAGTTCTTTAATGTATGAATTTGATTTTGTAAGTATAAATATGGTACTAATATATGAAATTTGAGAGAATATATCTGATGTATTTATGTTCAAAGAAAAAAGCAATATTAAAACAAATATTATAAAAATTTGTACGAATATAAGTGAAAAGAAAGTCCTAAACCATGATTTGAATATCCATGAAGTAGAGGTTGTAACAAGTGAAAGTAACGCAAATGGGAATAGCAAAATTAAAATTTTAATAAGGATATAACGTATTGAGTAAGAAAATAGTAAATTTATTAGTCCAAAGCTAAAGAAACTTTTTAATATTCCATCAAACGAGAAAAAATTGAAATTGTTACTATTTTCTATTACATATGTTGAACTCGACAATAGTGTATTAAAAGAAATTTCTTTTCCGGTTAATTGCATTCCAAAGGATTTTAGGATATCTGTTAATATGTCAATTATACTTAAAAATTCAGAACATAAAAACTGTGAAAAGCTGATGCATATAGCAATTATGAGTACTTTAGTTAAAAATTGATAAGGTTTTTCAACATAAGAACCAGAAAATGGAGCCATGTATAATTTAAAACAATAATATATGAAAAAACCTGCTAGTAAGGCATTTGCTATGATAGAGAGTCCAAAACTAGAGTTAAAAGCTAATGAAAAGAATCTATCATTAACTATGGAACTATTTATAAAAACAGTTTTATCTAGTAGTGAATATATAGATAAATCTAATGAAGAAAAAAGCATAGAAAATATCTTGTTAATAGTATCAATAATTGTTTGAGTGTAATCAGTTTGCAATTTATCAACTCCAATCTGCTATATCAAACTTTTTATTGCTGATAAAATTAAATCAATTGCTAAAATAAATGCATAAGAGAATAGCGAACTCCTAATAATTTTTTTCCCTGTTCGTATTCTTTCCTCATCACCAAAACTGAATTTTTTCATAAATATTCCAGTTCCAACAGCCACAGCTGCTGCTGGTGTGGCAAGTTTTATTAGCCATTTTTCAATTTTTTGAAATGCGGAATCCAGTTTTGATATAAGTTTTGGATCGGCTGCAAAAACATTGTTAGAATAAAAAATTAATATAATTAAAATGATAAAAAAAGTAAATAAAATTTTTTTGAACATAATGCCTCCTTAAATTATTTGAAATATGGTAACATCTTTAGTTTAGTTGGTGGAAGGATTTTTTTGCCATCAGATATAAATGATAGACATTCGAATGTGTTTAGATTTTGAGAAAAGAAATTGGTATCGAATTCATAATCGTGTTGTGTATAAGTATTTATACTTTCTGAAATATTGGAATTTTTTGATTGTAATGAACGCATAATAAAGTTGTAAGATGTCTCCTTTGCACTTTCTGATATGGTTTTTGAAGTTTTTTCTACATCGATTTTTCCGTAATTGTTTTTGAGCATCTTCAATGGTGAACATGTCGTCAGATCTAAACCATAATTTATTTACTAGGTTCTGTACAATTACTTCGACAGAATACTTGTTATTTAATGCATTCAAAAGTGATGTGTAACTTTGAGTGGAAACAATATTTATACATTTTGATTCCCTACTTTGTGAGAAAAAATTAGCATCTGTAGCTGATACATATTCGCTGTATTCATCTGAAATAAAGGCAACTGGGTGAATGTTTGTGCTATTTGTTGCGAGCCTACGGAGTACTTCGGTTTGAAAATCTAGTTTTAGATATGTAGCAATAATTTTAGAAAGATTTTTATACTCATTTATGTTCATATTTAAAATTACAATTTTGCCTGATTCTATAATATTTTGAAAACCTGGAAAATTATTTTTAGATTTTTCAGGACAGAATGTTTTTAAAACATCAGAATCTGATACAAAACATGAGGTTATTCTAGTAATTTCAGATTTTAAAATATTAAATGTCCTAGAGTCTAAAGAATAAAATTCTTTTTCAAAGAAGTTCAGTGCAGATAATAAATCATAATTCTGATCGGAATTAAATTTGTGTTTTAAAAATTTATTTCTAAGTGTGTTTATTTTTTCAAAATAATAATCATGATTTGTAATTAAATTATGAAGTTCCTTAAAGGTTACATAACCATTGTTATATAGTCTACATAGTTTTATTGCTTCGGCCAGAACGGTTTCGGATTTATCTATCCAGTAGGATTCGGTGTTATTTGGAGAAAATAATAGTAATATTGTTTTCAATCTATTTGCTAAAACAGTTGGCTTTAAAGCAATATTATCAAGTGGATTATATTTAAATTCTCCAGATATTTGAATTGGTATTATATCTTTTTCACGATTATAGAGTTTTGCATAATTTTCAACTTGGTAAATATAATTTCCTTTTACATCAAGTATTAGCATTCCTAGCTTTTCATGTAGGTTAGATGATTTATAAGCTATTAATTGCCTTGTAATAGGATACATTGCACTACTTGTTTTACCAGAGCCGATAGCTCCTGTTATTAACATATTTTGATATAACCCTTTTTCAGAAATACTAACTATTTCGTTTGAAGATAAATCTTGCCCTAAATCTATGTGTAAACTATTATCATGCAATGTCTTCTTTTTTATTTTTCTACTTTTTTTATTTGGTAATAAATTATATAAAATGATTACTTTGGCTAAAAAAGTAAATAATATATATAAATATTTTAGATTAAACCAAATAGTGGGAATATCGCGAGAAAGATTTACAATTTTAAAACCAAGATTTATAACTATAGAATCAATTGTAAGTATGTCATAGAAAAAGGAAATTTCAAAATATGAAAACAGTAAAGATAATATAAATGTAAAAACAAATTTTAAAATATAAATTTTTTAATCGCCTCTTTTCTGATTGTTTTTTATTTTTAGAATAGAACCTTGCTTTGAATTGAAAAAATAAAGAGCAAAACAAGAATAAATGTAATAAAGTACAATAAATGCGTTAAATATAAGCAATACAAAGAAAATATAAATTTTTAAGAAAATCACATCCTTCCAATTTTTACCATAATACTATAAAATTTTGGATTTGTCTATACTTTTGAATAAAAATATGATAAAATATTAAAATAATTAAGAGAATATTTTTTAGGAGGAAAATCATGAAAATAGAAAAAAATACAAAAATAGGAGAAATTGTAGAAAAAGCACCAGAAAAGGTTGATATATTATTAAGTGTTGGTATGCATTGCCTTGGATGTCCTGCATCTCAAGCTGAAACTTTAGAGGAAGCATGTATGGTTCATGGTATTGATGTAGAGGAAGTTTTGGAAAAATTAAATGCTGAAAATGCATAAAAATAAAAAAATTTAAAATTTTGAAAAAAAATAAATAAAACCGTTGACAAAACAAATAAAATAGTGTAGAATAATATCTGCGTTGACCAAAGGAATTTGGGTCATTAGCTCAGGTGGTAGAGCACTTGACTTTTAATCAAGTTGTCCGCGGTTCGAGTCCGCGATGGCTCACCAAGCTCTAGGATTTTGAAATATAAATCCTAGAGGTCAACTATAATATGGCCCCGTGGTCAAGAGGTTAAGACATCGCCCTTTCACGGCGGAGACATGGGTTCAATTCCCGTCGGGGTCACCAACAATTTAATATGCCACTTTAGCTCAGCTGGTAGAGCAACTGACTTGTGGGATAGATAAAACGGAAGTTTTATTTTGAACTATCTTGCACCTTTACGTGGAAACATGTAAAGTGGACACCGCTAATTCGGGGAATGCTTTAAAATGTTAATCCCGAGCTAGAAAAAGAAATTTTTCGAGTGTAGAGACTTTATACGGTGTACCTAAAGCAAAAGCTATGGTAAAGAGAAAGTCCAGACTACAAACATATTTATATGGTAATGAAAATTATAGTAGTATGAATCAGTAGGTCATCTGTTCGAATCAGATAAGTGGCTCCATATTTAAAACTAGGTAATCTACGCCTAGTTATTTTTTTACTTTAGGAGGTTTAAAATGAATTATTGTTTTAATTGTGAAAAACCAACTAGAAATAAATTTTGTAGTATAATATGTCAAAAAGATTATGAGTATAAAAAATATATACAAGAATGGAAAGCCGGAAAAGTAAGTGGATTAAGGGGCGAATACCAAATATCTATGCATATAAAAACTTATTTACTAAAAAAATATAACAATAAATGCGGAAGATGTGGATGGGGAGAGATGAATGTATATACTCAAAATATTCCACTTGAAGTAGAACATATTGATGGAAATTATATGAATAATAAAGAAGAAAATCTTATTTTATTATGTCCTAATTGTCATTCACTAACGCAAACATATAAAGGGGCAAATAGAAATCATGGAAGACAAGGAAGAAAGAAATATATGAAGTAAGGGGAAAAGGATAATATGAATAAAGTAATTATTGTTACAGGAGGTTCTCGAGGCATAGGAGCAAGTACAGTTAAGCTCCTTGCAAAAGATGACAACAAAATAATTTTAAATTATAATAAATCAGAAGAGGCTGCAAAAAGAATTCAAAAAGAATTAGAAAACGAGAATATTAAAATAGATATAATTAAAGCTGATGTTTCAAAAAAAGCGGATGTATTAGCAATGATTTCATATGTTATTGAAAAATACCATAGAATTGATGTACTAATTAATAATGCTGGAATATCGCAAGAAAGATTATTTACTGATATAAATGATGAAGAATGGAATGAGATAATTGATGTGAACCTGAATTCGGTTTATTATTGTACAAAAGCAGTTATTCCTTATATGATACAAAGAAAGTCTGGTTGTATAATTAATATATCATCTATATGGGGAGTAACAGGAGGATCTTGCGAAGTTGGTTATTCTACATCTAAAGCAGCTATAATTGGATTTTCTAAGGCGTTAGCAAAAGAAATGGGACCATCTAATATTAGAATTAATTGCATAGCTCCAGGCATAATTGATACAGATATGAATAAAAATTTAAATGAAAACGACATAGAATCTATTAAAGAAGAAATTCCGCTAAACAGAATAGGAGTATCAACAGATATTGCAAAATGCGCTAAATGGTTAATTGAAGATAATTATACAACTGGACAGGTTATAAATATTAATGGCGGGTGGTATATTTAAAAAAGAGACTGTAAAAAAATTAAAATCTTTATTAATAAAGCATATTTAAATTAAAAAATGAGATTTGAGCTAAAAATTTAACTCAAATCTCATTTTTCTGTGGAACTTTTTTTCAGCACCATTTTAGTTTTCTGATTGTCTTTTTTTATAATTTCCTGATATTAATTTTGGAAAATAATGAATCATCTTATATATTGCAAGTCTTATTTTTTTACTCCAAATATAAGATTTTCTAAGTCTTCTTGGCGCATCTAATTCAGAAGTAAATTCTTGAGGAACAAGAGCTACTTCTACCTTTTCTATTTTGAATGTATAATTTTGACCATTATTGTTATCCCATTCGTTATTTGAATTTCTAAAACATAAGTTTAATGAATCACTACTCATTAATTCTATTTCAGCTTGATATCCTAATTCTGATTTAGTCATTTCTACGTCTGAAATATTATCCCAGTTAATTCCATAGCCATAGTGAAGGTAAACGTTTTTGCTATTTTCTTCAAATAGCTTTCCAGTATAAGAAATTTTTACCTTTGAGTTTTCAACTAATTTATCTGTATTAAAAAATATATTCTTAACTAATTCCATTTCTATTATCTCCTATTTATCTTTTGTCATCATAATTATAATATTAAAAAAACATATAATCAAGTATTTTTCGAAAAAATATTGCAAAAATTTGCAAATTTATTCAATTTTATAATGAAAAAAAGAATTATTTTTATTATGATTTTTTAGAAATTTATATTTAATTATTTTTAACAACAAATTTTATTT
>FR880013.1:16017-36346 GCA_000435175.1 Clostridium sp. CAG:245 | reverse complement strand
GAAGCACTATTAAAAGTATTGTACTTAAGAATAAAAGACCTAGAAAAAAGCTGGTCAAAGGGAACAAAAAATTGGGATAATGTAAAACACCAATTAATTGAATTATACGGTGAAAGGGTATTAAAATATTATTTTAATACATAAAAAATATATACAATAATACAAATTTGTTATATTATTGTATATATCTAAAATTAATTATAAAAATATGATTTTACACAGTTAAAATTAAACACTCGTCTGCATAGGTAAAAGCAATGATTTCACCTCCGAGAACAGACGTACATCTCATGGGATTCTCGTTCTGCGGCACTCTTACCTTTGCCACATCCAGCAGCCGATATGCGTACATCTCGCCACCGACCATTGCCAAAGCCTCAGGAATACTAACGATAATTCCCTTGGAGCCACTTGCCATTTCAACAACTCTGTTTCTAATTTCTTCTTTTGTCATAAAGACCTCCATTTTTATTGTTCTGGAGGTTACATAGCATACCTCCAGAATTGTTAAAAACAAATTCTGAATATATCACTATGTAATATAATATTCAGATACATTAATTATATCATATTTTACATAAAATTGCAAAATATATGGCAATATCTTAATAAAGATACTTTTGTGGATTAACGAAAGCCTCCGCCTCCGCCACCTCCACCTCCGAAGGAACCTCCTCCTCCTCCTCCAGAAGAGAATCCTCCACCACCAGAACTGTAACTTTCGGCTCTTGATTTTGCACTATTTGCTTCAGAAATTCCGTGGCTTGCACAGGCATTAATAAAGATAATATTATCATATGAATAGAATGCAGACTGTTCTACGATATCAGGATATAATTCTTTAAATTGTTTTGCAACTTTTTTAGCAATGCCCATCATTTGAGCATATATTAAATAATTTTCAAACAAATTAACTTCAATTGCTGTTCTTTCGGCTATTAGTGTATAATCAAGCAAGAAACGCTTTAAACCAGCGAGTTCAATTGCCTGTCTATGAAGTTCATCAGTTGTATAATGTCGTTTGCACTTAAAAAGTTTTAATATTTTTTCTTCTTTAACGGTTATAAATCCATCTGAAATAAGCTTATCTTCTTCTTCGCCGATGAGTTTATCAAACCAAGATAAAATTTTGCTATAGTGTTTGTTACACCATTTTTCAAATTCTTTGTTTTCTAAAAGGCCATCCTCACTTGCATCTAAAAGCATATTGAATAATTTCCTTTCAGTAATATCTTCAAATTCATTTAAATCTACTTCATTCAAGATAACAACAGTACCAGATCTCTTAAAAATAGTGCCGGTTTCGGAAGTTTCAATTCGAATTTTACCTTCCTTTAGCCATTTTAAAATAATAGCTCCAAGAATATCGGTTTTATTTTTTATGATATTATATTTGTAGCCTATATAATAAGCCTTATATAAATCATTATCACAAGGAATATCCCTAAAATAAGGAATTTCTTTTGGTAATTTTGCTCCTGCAAGAGATGAACTAATACTTGAAAAAGCAATAGCAAAAATAACAATTAAAATTGGCAAAAGTGAGAAAAATAATGAAAATAAAGTAGCGCCAATCCCAACAACTATAGCAAAAGCAGAATTTGCAGAGCTATTAGAATATTGTGTTGATCCTTCATTTGCCATATCTAGATAATAATCGAAATTTTTATTAATTTTATTTTGACAATTAAAAGTTCCAGATGGAAACTGAACTAAAATTGTCATATATTCATTAGTACTTAAAGAACCATCTGATTGCATTTCAATATACCCATCATACACATAGGCTGTGCCACCATAATTACCGTAACCCCAAACACAAACAGAATCAGTAATAGGATTATTAGCATGGATTTTAATGTATGCATTACCAATGCTGTTAGAAAAATTATATGGAATTAGAGTCCAATAAATCATTTGAGAATCGTTAAGTTCAGATACGAAATTTGAAATAGAGTAATTTACAGTATATGTATGAGAGCCATATGTGCTAATTCCCCAACAAAGCTCTACACCATTAGAAATAGTATTAATACCACACTTGTATGCCTTGCTATCTAAAGTGCCAGAAGTATTCCAAGAAGACAAAACAGTGTAGTTCTGCCCATTTTCAGATACTGATAAATTAGAAATTTTTGAACTTCCAAGATTGTAGTAAGGGTGATAAACCTCTGTGCCCTGATTCGTTTTACAGTTCCATACTTCAGTAACTTGTGCATTTCCATTATCATCAACAAAAATATCCATGGAAATTTTGTTAATTGTATTGGCTTTTACACTGTTGTACAAAGATAAAAAAGTAAAAACGAATAAGAAAATAAAAAATATTTTAAACTTTTTACTCATGAAAACCCCCTAATATTTAAATTTATTCAATTATTCCATATTAATACAAAATTATCAATATAAATTGAAAAAAAGCCTTGAAAAAAATAAAAAAAGCAAGTATAATAATTTACGTAAATAAAAATGCGATTGTAGCTTAGCTGGATAGAGTACTTGGCTACGAACCAAGAGGTCGGGGGTTCGAATCCCTCCAGTCGCACCAATAAGTAGCAGTATTTGGATAACTGCTATTTTTGTTATTATAAAGTATATTTTGTGGATTCGAAAAGGAAGAAAATATTTATAAAACATAAGCAAATTTTGTTGAAAAATAGGTGTGAAATGTGTTATTATTAACATAATAGTGAAAATAAATAATTTATAGGAGATATTAAATGGGAGACCAATCAAACAAACAAATAGAAAGAGTGAAAAAAGTAGTAAAAAAAGCAATTATTACTGCATTAAAGCCTATTATTATAATGATGCTTATTGTATGTATAATTGTTGCTTTAATTTGTTCTGTTATGTATGTAGTTACTTTAGATACAGCTATACTTAAAGATGGTAGTTGGGATAATGTACCATATGCAAGCGATCAATATAGTTCAAGCTATAGTATAGACGAAGATGGTATTGCATCAACAACAATGAGTGCTCAAGAAGTATGGGATAAGCTTATTGAAAATAAAAGCAATGTTAATGAATATCTTAAGAATGCATCATCATTAAAGAAACTTTTAAATGCGGAAATGGTATCTAATTTGTTAGACACAAGAGAAAATCCGGATGCACCAATAGACTGGGATAGTATAAATGAAGATACAGAATCCAAAGATGTACAAGGAATTATAAAGCTAAAAAGAGCCGATGTAGAGGGCAATAAAACAACATTGGTATATATGGAGCCAGAAACCTTCCAAAGCTATATAGATGAGTATAATGAGACTGGTTCGGAAACAGCCAAACAACAAGCCTTGAGTCACTTTACTTTAGAAAAAGGATATGCTGCTTCGTCTTTTGGTAATGGAGAAATAATTACAGCAGGTACTAGTGTTGAGTTACCAGCAGGGTTAGGCTCACAATTTACATATATGGATTGGCAGGCTATTACAGATCCAAGTTCAAATCAATGGAAATTGAAGCAACAAGCAGGTATGAATTTTGATGAAGAAGGGTTCGGAAGAATAAATGGTAGATATGTAATTGCATGTACATCTACATATGGACAAGTTGGAGATTACGTTGATTTCTATCAAGAAGATGGAAGTGTTATTCAATGTATTATTGGAGATATAAAAAGTCAGTCTGATACAGGTTGTAATGAATGGGGACATAATAATGGACTTAATGTTGTTGAGTTTGTTGTAGATAGAGATTCATGGTATACTGTAGATGCAAATGGAAAAAAACATGGAAATCATGCAAACCCTGGTAATAAAGGTCTTCATGAGGAGTGGAAACAAAATATAACAAAAGTTGTAAATGGTGGAAGTTATTTTGATAATCCTAATTTTGGAAACCAAACAATAACTGGAAACGGAACGACTGTTGGAAGTACAACTACTGGAACAACCGTTGGGGCGACAACTGGAATAACGGACAGTTCTTCAGGAGGCACTACTATAAGTGGAGAGCTTATGAAGTGGCCAACAGATAGGAAAGATATTACATCGTACTTTGGTGTAAGAAATGATCCAACAAATACATCTGTTAAAGAAAACCACGGAGCAATAGATATATCTGTACCAACTGGTTCAAATGTATATGCAACAGAGGCAGGAACAGTAATTATAGCAAGATATAGTGAAACAGCAGGAAATTATGTTGCAATAGACCATGGAAATGGATATATTACAAAATATATGCATAACAGCTCTCTTCTTGTAAAAAAAGGAGACAAAGTAACAAAAGGCCAGGTAATTGCTTTATCTGGAAGTACAGGAAAATCAACTGGACCACATTGCCACTTCCAAATTGAATACAATGGTGTAAAGGTAGACCCATTAACATTTAAATATGATAATGGAATGGGTAATGGAACAAGTGGATTTGGTTCTAATCCAGATGGAACATCAACTACAAGTAAATATTATGCAAAAGTTGCAACTTGGACAGAAACTTTAGATAAACAGGTATCAGACGACGAGGATGAACCAAACTATGAGATTCATACATATAACATGACTACTACAAGAATTAATTATGAAGAATTTGTAAGTGGTTATACGATGCCATTCGAGTATTTATGGGCATTTTTAACAATAGGGCAAGAAGAAGCTTTTGTATCGGATCTTGCAGATTTAGTATATGGAAGTGAAATAGAAATAACTGTACACGATAATTTAGTGGTACATACAACAGTGTCTACACTGACATACACAAAATTGTATAAAACTGTAACAAGTAATGTAAATGTTAATGTAACTTACTGGGATGATTATTCGGAAACAGAGATAATAGATGGAATGCCATATACACGTACATGGAGAGAAACTGGTGGAGCATCAGAAACAGGAGGTCCTTTTGAATCTGTAACTTCAAAACCTTGTAAAGTAGTTCATACAGTTATAACAAAAACTAACACATTAGAAATTAAATTGACAAAGGCCAATGTATGGATATGTGAATACACACAGGATTTTACGTATCAGGTTCCAAAACCAGAGGAAAAACGATATTCTGTACCGCAATTAGATGAACCATATCCAGATTCACCATATGCAACAGACAACAAAGATTCTGCAGGTTTAGGAGAAAACTTTAGAGCATCTGTTGAAGCACAGTATAGCGGTGCACACACTGGTGCTAGTGCAACGCTTAGTGGCGTAACGAGTGAGTATTATAAGGCAAAAGAAGGCAAAAGCATGATGGTGTATGAGAAAATTGAAAAATATTTATATGTATCATCACCAGCCAAAGTAAGAGAAAAAGTAGAGAAAACAGGAGACGAAAACAATTTTGTAAAAATATATACAAGTAAAGATCATGCACAAAATGCATCTAACATATATAGTGCAACGGATTGGTTATTCCAGTTATTATCGCAAAATAGTAGTACGGCCAATATGGTAGATATTACAAAATATCTATTATATAAAGCAACAGAGTATGATTATGGTGTAGTAGGTTACAATTTTGATTTGTATAAGCCAGAAAACTTCAAAAAGATTTATGAAGGATACACTAGCATAGAAGGTGTTCCAGGTAAGGTATTTAACTTCTTACTATCAAAAGGAGTACCTGCAGCAGGGGCAGCCGCTGTGTTAGGAAATATACAAGAAGAAAGCAATTTTGATCCAACTGCAGTTAACTCAAGTGGTTGTGCGGGTCTATGTCAGTGGAAAGATAGCAGGTTAACAGGACTAAAAAATTGGGCAAAGAGTAAACAAGTAGACTGGACGGATGTTGATACTCAGCTTGAGTACATGTGGAGTGAACTTGAATCGAGCTACCCAAGTGTAAAAAACAAAATAATGGGTGCTATATCGGAAAAAGATATTGAATATGCAACTTGGTACTGGGGCAGATACTATGAAGTATTCTTCTTAGGTACAAACTTTAATAAAACAAAATATAATACAACACAGAGATATGAGTATGCTTTACAATGGTACAATCAATATAATGGTGCAAATGGAAATTAGGTGATAGGAGGAACCAATGGAAAAATCTAAAAGGATATTAATAATGCTAGCAATTTTATTAATAATGATTGTAGTAGTGACTATATTGTTAATAAATACTAATAAAAAGCAGGAAGTTCATCAGAATAATACACAAACATCAACAGATGCAAGCAACCAAGATGAATCTTTTGGAAAGGTAAAAGACTATAAAACGTATTTTACTGTAAAAGAAATTGTGGAAAATTATATTACCTATATGAAACAAATAAATGGAGATGAATATGTTGATGCATCAAAGTTACAAATGACATCAGCGCAAATTGCAGAAGCAATGCGAGATGATGGAGTGGAAGCATTAAAAGGAATTTTGGATGAAAGTTATTTAAAAAATGTAAATGATAACTCTTTAATAAAAATGCAAGATGAATATAAGCAAGATGGTACATATACAAAACAAGTGATTTATAATTTAAATATAGATAATATGTACCAATGCAATCTTGCAAGTGATATTTCGCTTGTATTGGTGGAAGGAAGGTTAAACAATAACGAATTAAATTTACTTGTTAAATTAGATAATACAAATAATACATATTCAATGTTTTTGAATGATTACATTATAAATAATAATTATGAAAAACATATGAGTGCAAAAAATATAAATATAAGTAAATCTAAAATTCAAGCAAATGATTATAATAATGATGTTAATATTGAGGGAACAGAAAAAGAAGTAGTTATACAGTATTTTTCAGAATATAGAACAAAAATGCTGAATGATACAAGAACAGCATATCAGAAATTGGATTCTGAATATGCAGAGAAAAAGTTTGGCCAATATTCTAACTTTGAAAGTTATGTGAAAAATAATAAAAATAATTTAGAAGTTGCAAGCATAGATAAATATCAAGTGGTAGAAAATAAAAATGGCAAAGAATATGTTTGCGTTGATGAAAAAGGCAAATACTACATATTTATGGAAGAAGAAATTGGAAAATATTCAGTAGTTTTAGATACTTATACGATAGATTTACCAGAATTTTTAGAAAAATATAATTCGGCCAACGATAAGGTTAAAGTTGGATTAAATATTCAAAAAATATTTGATGCAATAAATAACGAGGATTATGAGTATGTGTATAATAAATTAGATACTACTTTTAAACAAACTAACTTCAAGGCAGTACAAGATTTTGCAAATTATTCAATCCAAAATTTTAAGGGAAAACAATTGACATATGGAGATTGCCAACAACAAGGAAGTTTATACATATTTGATATTACAGTATCAGATGGTGTAAATAAGAGCAATAAGAGGGTAATAATGCAATTAAAAGATGGTACAGATTTTGTAATGTCTTTCAATGTAAACTAATTAAAGTAAAATACAAATTACTAAAACACGCCAGCATGCAAGAAAAATGCTGGCGTAAATATTAAAAATACAGGAGGAAAAATAATGGAAGGTTTTATGCATTGGTATAACTTGCACAGGAGAACTATTTGGATAGTAATAGGCGTTGCAATATTAATCTTTGTAATGATAAATGTAATAAACTCAAGTTTAAAACAAAAAGAACAACCTAAAAATGAGACAGTAACAAATACAACAAAAATGAATACAGTTTCAATAAAATCGGATACATCTCCAATAACTGGAGAACAAATAACAAGCGACCAGAAAAAAACTATAACTATAATAGATAATTTTGCAACATATTGTAATAATGGAGATATAGATGCAGCTTATGATTTATTATCAAGTGATTGTAAAGAGCAAATGTATCCAACAAAAGATGATTTTAAAACAGTTTACTATAATCCAGTATTTGGAGGTTCTCAAAGAGAAATTACAGTAGAAAATTGGGTTGGAAATATTTATAAAGTAAGATTTGCAGAAAATGCTTTAGCAACGGGAAATTTTGATGAATCTAATATAACACAAGATTATATTACAATTGTAAATGAGAATGGCCAGACAAAATTAAACATAAATAGTTATATAGGAAAGCAACAAATAAATAAAACACAAGAATCGAATAATGTAAAAATAAAGGTAGTAGAAACAAATGTATATTTTGATTATCAATCATTTACATTTGAAATTACGAACAATGGAGATACGCCAATATTAATAAATGACCCAAGCATAGATAGCACAATGTATATAGAAGATAAAAATGGAACACAATATCAAGCTTATACACATGAACTTTCAGAAAATGATAAAAAAATACCTGCAGGATATACACAAACTGTTACAATAAAATATTATAGTAGATATAGTTCAAACAAAATAATAAAATACACAGCATTTGAAAGAATAGTACTTGATTATGGCGCATATTCACATTACACAAACATCGGAGCATATAAAAATTTTGGAAGCATTAGAATAGAAATACCACAAAATTAAAATATAAATTTAGTAAATAAAAATAATAGCAGTTTGGTTTAATAACCAACTGCTATTATTTTATTATGTGGATTATATGTATCTCTTGAAAGGCATTCTGAAGATACCAAAGTTCCATTTTTATTATACAAATATTTGTATGTAACTGTTTTGCACCCATTTGAACCACTCTGAATTACCTTAGATCGACCACTTGCAAGTGATGAATCTTTTTGATAAGTAGTTGTAAAAGGAACACTCGAAACATATTGTGCATCTAATACAACTTTGTAGTCATTATCTGTTTTTAATCCATAAATATAAATTCTTACTTTTTTTCCAGAGGTATTTGTACGTATTCTTATAGGATAATCGCGATTATTTTTAAATTTAAAATCTGGACCGCCCCAAGATACAGTGGCATCTAAGCCTGGTTTTACATATGAAGGCGCAAAACCGTGGTTATACCTTTCTACTATTTCTAAATTAGCATATAAAACTGCATTGTATAGTGTTGAAGAAACCTGGCAAATTCCACCACCAACCTCTTGAACTACTTTTCCATTTGAATATGCAGCTCCTTCTTTAAAACCAGCGGCTTTAGTACGTTGACCAACTATTTGATTGTAAGAAGCAGTTTCACCAGGCATTAACACATATCCATCAAGTTTTTTTGCTGCGAGCTCTATGTTTGTAGACCTATTATAACCACTGCTTGTGTATGATGTAGAAAAACTTGAAAGCATATCTGGAAAGGCTTCGTTTCCAATCTGATTTGTTGTAACATTAGGGTATAATGTTTTTAATGGAATACTATATTCGTCTTGTTCTGTTTTTAGCATTTCTTTTGCTTCATCTAATGAAATCTTAAAATCAACACCATTAGAAGAAGGATACACAACATAAGGGTCAACAGTATAAGACGCATCGACTGGAGCTTTATAAATATTTTTATAAATTTCATCTAAATCAATTTTTTTTGCTGTTGCGTTTTTTACTGGTGCAACTAGCGTTGGTTCATCATTATCAAAATCATCGAGCAATTTAGAAAGTTCTTTTTTGAATTCTTGTTCATCAACAATAACACCGTCTTTACCAGCAGTAATAATCAAATTATTATCATCATCAATATAATAATCAGGGTTTACGACCTTATCTGGTAGCAATTTATTTATTTCACTAATAACAGAAGATAAAAACTCATCATCAAAATTTATATTAGTAGAAATATTATAATTATTTAATAAACAATTTAAAATTGAATAATTATTCTCGAAAATATTACCGTCACGACCAACAGTATAAGCTTGATTTATGACTGAATCTGCATCGAAAGTTACACCAAGTTGCTCTGGCATAAACACGCCTTCAAAATCATCACGTTTAACCACAATTTTGCAAGCCAAATGTTTATTAACAATATTAGAAACTTTTTCTTTAGCTTCATCCGTAGTCAAACCCGACACATCAATTCCTTGAATAAATACTCCATTCATAATCTTATTACTATTAATGTTTATAAGTGCAAAAACTGTGGAAAACGCAAGTAGTAAAATTGCTAAAATTGCGATTACAATTGCAAAAATTATTAGACCTTTATTTCGAATATGTTTTTTTGTATCTCCATTAGAAGCCAAAATAATATTTTCCGCATCTTGCAAAATTTCATCTATTTCGTCTGTTTTTTCATCTGTGCTAGAAGTAATTAGTTTGTTCATTTGTATTGTCTCCATGTAAAATTATTAAGCATAAAATGCTTTTATAAAGAATATTCAAATTACTAAAAAATATTAGTAATAAGATTATAACATAAATAAATATTTAATAGAAGTAAATGCGAAAAAATAATAATCTTTTTCGAGTAGCATTAATAATAATTAAAAAAATTGTAAATAATAACTAGAAAAAAAATATGTATAATGGTATACTATGGGAAGCAAAAGGAGGTAAAAGCTTGAAAAATAATTACAATTTTGGCTACGTCAAATATATAATCTCAAATGCGGTTACATACACCACGTATGCACCCTTGCCTTTGAAATTCATTTTCCTTGCCAAAATTTAATTCTTTTCCAAGCTGACTTGTACTTATAAGAAAGGAATGTGATAAATATATGTCAGAAAAAACTCAAGGAGAGGAATTAAAAGAAAGACTTTTTGATTGTAAAAAGAACGGATGGGAGAGCACATCTGAAGAAGACGGAAGAAAAATCTTCCAATATTGTGATGGTTACATCAACTTTTTAAGTAAATCTAAAACAGAAAGAGAAATAGTAAAGAATGCAACGCAAATGGCTAGAGAAAGAGGTTTTAAAAGCATAGATGAATATGAGAGTTTAAAGCCAGGAGACAAGGTTTACTATGTAAATAGAGATAAAAACTTATTTCTAGTTGTAATTGGAACAGAGAACATAGAAAATGGAATAAACATAATTGGATCTCATGCTGATTCGCCAAGACTAGATTTAAAACCAAATCCAATTTACGAAGATAAAGGATTCGTATATTTTAAAACACACTACTATGGTGGAATAAAGAAATATCAATGGACAACAATACCATTATCAATTCATGGTGTAATTGCTAAGACAAATGGCGAAAAAATAGAAGTAAACATTGGAGAATCTGATGAAGACCCAATATTTACAATCACAGATTTATTGCCACATTTAGCTCAAGAGCAAATGCAAAAGAAATTAAAAGATGGGGTAGAAGGAGAGAACCTAAACCTATTGATAGGAAGCATTCCATACAATGATGAAAAAGTATCTGAAAAAGTAAAATTAAATATATTAAATATATTAAACAGAAAATATGGAATAGTAGAAAAAGACTTCTTAAGTGCAGAATTAGAGCTAGTTCCAGCATTCAAATGCAGAAGTTTAGGATTTGACGAAAGCTTAATTGCCGGATATGGTCAAGATGATAAAGTTTCTGTTTACACGTCTTTAACAGCTATATTAAATATAGAAAACCCAACAAAAACAGCAGCTTGCCTATTTGTTGACAAAGAAGAAATAGGAAGCATGGGAAATACAGGAATGGAATCAAATGTATTTAGCACATTCATGTCAGACGTACTAAATAAATTAGGAGTAAACAGACCAAACCTATTAGACAAAATGTTCTGCAACTCTAGAATGTTATCAGCAGACGTAGATGCAGGATTAGACCCAATATATGCATCAGTAGCAGACCTGCACAATGCTTCATTCTTAAACAAAGGAGTTGGAATAAGCAAATACACAGGAGTTGCCGGAAAAGCAAACGGCTCAGATGCAAACGCAGAATTTGTAGCATACGTACGTGGAATATTTGAATCAAACAACGTAGGTTACCAAATAGCAGAACTAGGAAGAGTAGACCTAGGCGGTGGCGGAACAATAGCATACATCTTAGCAAACAAAGGTGTAGACGTATTAGACTGCGGAGTACCAGTACTTTCAATGCACGCACCATACGAAGTAACCAGCAAATACGATGTATACCAAGCATATAAGGGATATGAAGCATTCTTTAGAAGCTAGGTACATTTTGGGGATACATTTTGGGGACGGAGAAAAAAATGTACAAAAAGAACTATTTAGAGTTTCTTACTCAAATAGTTCTTTTAAAACTTAAATATTTATTTCTAATATTAAATTATCATAATCGTATTTAATTTTAGCATTAAAAACTTCCTCTAAATAGCTCATTCTGCAAATGTATGGAATATCGTTCTTTTTTAGTGTGCTATCTGTATAATGAAATTTATATTTTTTTCCATTATATATCATGTATTTCTCAGAATGGTCTGTTATAACTTCTATATTATCTACATAATCCAGTATATTCAAAATATTAGCTTCATATTCCGAAATATTGGTATTATAAGTTGCATATCCAACAGAAATTGAAGTATGAGAGACTATCTTGCCATTAACTTTTAGCTCCAAGTTTTCAGGCTTATAAACATTGCGTAATTCTGGTTCTATATCTCTGAAATGCTTAGCATATCTATATTGAGCCTCTGAAATGAACTCGTCAAGATTAGAATGGGCAGTGTAACTTAAATCATAAGTCCAATCATCTTTATGAATATGACCAGCAAAATCAGAACTGTGATAATGTGGCAATTTTTTAGAAAGTTTTTTATCAATATATTTGTTTAAATTATAAATTTTTTCACAAGCATCAGGTAAACCGGAATAATTATTTATATCAATATTATAAGAATATCTAAAAAAGTTAGTGTCAAAGAGTAGAAAGTTTGTATCAAAACAATAAATTTCAGAATTATTTTTAACATATTCGGTAACATAATCTTTTATTAAATATTGTTCATAATCGATAGTAGCAGTACTTCCGGTTTTATATGCATAAAAAACAATATTAGAATTATCGGCTGGTGACATCATATATAAACCGTTTCCTTTATCGTCTATAATATTGACTTCTTCAACTACATTAAAATCTTTTTTGTACTGATTTTTTAAAATCTTGGAAATTTCAAATGTTGTAGTCAGATTCATAAGATTATAAAACTCATGTAAAAATAAAACAACAAAAACAATCATTCCAAGTAACAACAAGGCTATTGGAATAGATATAGAAATACCAGCAATAGTAACTCGTTTGCTAAATTTTTTAGCATTTTTTTCGTTAAACTCTAAAAAATTCATAATACATCCCTTTATAAAAATATTAACTAATATATAACATAAAAAGAGTAAAATAACAATAAAATAGATGAATTAATTTGTAATGAATGAATTTTTTTAAATCGTTTGACATATAATATAATTGATGTTATAATAACATTAGCTAGCAAATTCGTTTGAAGACACGAAATTGCACGAGATATATTTCGCAGATATATCTCTTTTTTTATTTTTAATAAAAAAGAAAAAGCAGGGTCGCAGTCCCTGCTACAAAGATTATTCTTTGTTTTTTTCTTGGGTTTCATCATTGTCATTACTTAGTAGTAATAATACGATTAATCGCCAAATTAATTCATATGAAGACACTATATTGCACCTCCTTTCTCAAAGATTTCCTTTGAAAAGGCTGTGTCTAATTATAATAGAAAAACTGCAAAAATACAATGAATTTTTTAAAATTTAGTAAAACATTCCTTGTACTAAATTTTGTTCTTCTAATAATTTATCTATATTATTTGTAACCCATTTTTTATGCAGGCACCATTCAGGTGCAACAAACAAATCCTTTGGTGGATCAGCTGAAATTCTATGAACAATAACTTTAGGATTAATATGAGTAATAATGTAAACTAAATTTTCCATGTATTCATCATAAGCAATCGGAGTGTATTCTCCATTTTCATACATATTATTAAGTTTAGTATTTTTTACTACATAAGTAGAATGAATTTTTATTCCTGAAACATTATGCTTATTTATAAATTTTATAGTCTCTATTATGTCTTTAAAAACCCTAAAATCATATGTTTTACCATCAATAGTTTCTTGAACAGATACCATCGTGTTTTCAGTAGGCAAACCTACCATTATGTGACATATAACTGGAATATTGTATTTATTTAAAATGCTTACGGCTTCGGTAAATTTAGACGAATTATAGCCCCTATTAATTAATGAACCAATACTGTCATTAGAGGTTTGAAGCCCAAGTTCCACAAAAACTTTGTATTTAGGCATATATGTACTTATTAATTTGGCAACATTTTTATCTATACAATCCGGTCTAGTTGCAATATCTAAGCCAACAATCCTGTCATCAATCAAAGCAGAATCATATTTCTCTTTTAAATTCTGAATTGTGTCGTAGGTATTAGTGAAATTTTGAAAATATGCAATAAATTTATTTGCACGCTTAGCTCGATAACTTTCAAAATATTGTGTAATTTGGCTAGAAATATCAGGTGCAGATTTAATAAGTTCACCACTGCCTTTATTACTGCAAAAAATACAGCCACCGTGTGCCACACTTGCCATCTCTGTTAGGGCATGTAAAATTTCCATCAATACAAATTTTCAAAGTACGCTCTCCAAAAACTTGCTTAAAATAAGTATTCAAATGATTATATCGTTCCATAAACATCTCCAATAAAATAATTAACTAATTTATATCACAGAATGGGAGATTTTACAATAAACGAAAAGTTTAAGAGATATAGAGAAAACTATTTAGAATAATTAAAGTTCCAAATAGTTTTTTATTTTATAATATACTCTCATATTTTATAGCCTTAATTTGTGCTGGATATGTTTCCATTACTGTTCCATCATAAAATATTCTTATTCTTTCACCTACTTCATATTTTACATTAGTATCAAGTTTTAATTTTCCAACCATTATTAAATTTGAAGATTGTCTAATTTTTTCGCCTTCATCAGGCTCAACAAAGAATAAATTTTCCTCTACTTGAGTAATCGTTCCACAAAATGAATATTCAGTGTTATCAACGGTATCTTCAATAATATCATTGTATTTTTTCACTGGTGGTGCGTACTTTTTACCCCAAGTACTAAATAAAACCTCATCACCGTTTTTCATTCTGTTACAATCAATTAAATACATAGCGACAATGCAAACTAACAGTACAATTACAAGAGCAATAATTATTTTAAAAATATTTTTTTTCATATATTTCACCTTTTAAACCTTTCTAATATTTAGACGAATCTAGAGCGTATTTTGTTGGTATTATATATCATAAATCAAAAAGTTTAAAGATTGAAGTAATCGCTTTTTTATGATAAAATAGAAAAAGTGGAGGATAGACTATGTTAAATACAAAACAAAAAATAGAACACTTAAGAAAATTAGGCTTTAATGGAGATTTTGAACAAATAGAGAGAATGTATAATGGTGAAAAATTTGATGTACGAGATGAAGAATATCGTAGGCTATTACAATTATCAAAAGAATACTGCATGAGATTTACGCAATTATCAGAACTGATAAGTAGAGCAAAATCAGCAGAAGAGATAGAAAAATATAATAAAGAAAAAAGTGAAATTTTAGACAATTTGTTCCCTGGGCATGGTGCAATTTATGGCTGTGGAGATGGATTGTTTGCCATTATTGGAACAGTAGATTTGGAAGGTTTCAATTACATAAATGCAAGAGTGCATTTTAATGCATCAGCACTTACACATTTGGATGAATATGTTTTTGTTGCTTCTAACGTTGAATTTGGAGATAACAATATTTGCACACAAGATGAACAAACACAATTAAGCAGAATAAATGTAGGAAGAGATACTTGGATTGGTGCTAATGTTAATTTTGACAATTATACAGAGGTTGGAGAAAAAAGCGTTATTGGAATGGGAAGTCATATTACATCAAATTCACAATTAAAACCATCAATGATTTCTTTTGGAAATCCTTGTAGAGAATATAAGTTTATAACTGAAGATTATGAAACAAAAGTAAAAAAACCGGGAGCCGAAGGAATAAGAAGCAATGCAGAAGTAGAACATATACTAGAGCATATGAAAAAACTTGGGGTAAAAGGTGATTTTACACAATATATTAGAGCTTTGACATATGAAAAGTATAATACATTAGAGCCAACTATATCTAAAATTTATGAATTATCACATAAATTATGTTCTGAGTACAATAGTCAAGGCGTATCTATAAGACGTAGAAAAGAAATATTGGATGCTTTATTTCCGTTACAAGGTAGCAATCTGGTTATGGGCGATGATATTTTCGTTGACTGTATTGGAACAGTAAAAATAGGAAATGATGTTAGTGTGGGAGATCATACTACACTAGCTGGAAATATTACTATTGGTGATAGAGCAAAGTTGGGGAGAAGAGTGGTACTTCAAACAACTGGTCACGAAGTAAATTATAAAGGCAGAAAAATAACTGCTGATTCAAAAGGAAATGTATGCGAAATTTCTACACCAGGCTTCATAATAGTAAGACCAGAAATAATTTTAGCAGATGGTACGAAAGTAATACCAGACCAAACAGTAAAAAGAAATACGAAAAAAGATGAGATTGTAACAAACTCGAGAGATGATTAAGAAATAGAAAAAAACACACTTGGAATTCACTTGAATTTCTATGTGTGTTTTTTTGGATGAATCATTCCGGAAGCCTGCCATTGTACACAAACTCACAAGAGGCATTGTTGTAATAACCCTTGCTCGTAATTTGCGTCAATTTCCAATTATATTTTTTTATAATTGGAACAAAAGACAAGACTTTGTAACCTGTAATTGCGATAAGCGGTTTGCTAGTGCCAAGATATTCAAAAATATATTCCAACATCTTGGTGGCAACATGCTGACCTCGGTATTCTTTAACAACAAAAAAAGTACAAATTTTCTTTTCTGTGTTAATTTTTTTCAGAGAAGCTATACCAGCAATGTTATCATCAATTGTACAAACAACAATTTCGCCAGTACCATTAAAAACTCTTGGGAGATCTTTGGACCAATACCACTCAAAATACTTTGGATAATCTTGGCAAAGACAATCTGTTGCAGAATACGCATCTTGTGCAAATTTACAAAAAAGTTGGTGATTGTCTATTAAAGAACTTAATGTGTAAATTTTCATATTGTTTACCTCGTACTGGTGGAGCGTAATATCTCCGGTTGATTTTCTAGTTATAGTTTCTGATATAAACCATCCTTTCATAACATATTGAATATTATAAACGCAACATAAAGTACATTATTGTATATTTGAATTATAATATAGATAGCCCGAAATGTAAAGAATTATAAGGCTCTAACATTGCAAAAAGAAAATTTTCGGATTTATTCTTTAAATATTATTATTTAATATTTTTGAAGCATAATTTAAGTTATTACCTACTATTAATACTTAAACTATATTTATAAATTATTGTTCCTCCTTTTACACATTATATTCCTAACTTTTCATAAATTCCTATATATTCACTTGGTACATTGTCTTCGCTATCTTTTATAGTATAACCTGTAAGATCTGGCAAAGTCACATCTTCATTTGTCACAACATTAGACTTTATAGAATATACTTTTTCGTTATATGACTTATTATAAATTTCGTCAACAGTTCTTACTAATGTGATTTGTTCTTTATCAATCCATATTTCTCTATATGATGATTTATCACCGAGTCTCAAAACATAGCACTTTCTTCCATTATACTTGTCTGTTCTAAGGTTATATCCTGCTTGAACCCATATATTAGGCAATGTTCCATAATCTTCACTAAAAGGTTGTAATGCTATCATCATAAAATCCAAAAATCCATCTTTTTTTTGTAAAATATAATTTGCTTTTACATTATAGCATACTTTTTGAGTCTCTATTATTTTGACCTTTTCCTTAGAATTAATATTTCCATATTCAAAACTATCTGCATTTTGTATATTAACACCTGGAGTTTCAGAGTGCATTTCCTTTTTATATTGATTATCCTTATAAAAATACTTTGAGTTATGGAACGATTCTGTGTTTCTTTCAAAATCAATATTATGTTCAGTTATTTGCAATAAATAATTGTTTACATTCTTATATTCATTAACATTGTTTATAGCCTTATTCGTAATATTTTTATTTAAATTAAATCTAATTACAAAAAATAATGGAAAAGTAATTATCATAAAAACTAAAATAATCAATACTACTTTTAAAATTAACATATGCCTGCTATATTTTTTTAAATGGTTTATTTCAATTTGTTCGTCATCTTCTTTATTATAATTTATTTTTTTCATACCATCATATACTTTTCTGCACTCTTGGCATGAATCAAGATGTTCTTTTACAAATTGGTTTGTATTATCACTTAGCAAATCTTCAGCATAACTTGGTAGTAAATCTTTAACTACATCACATTCATTTTTCATCTTTCAAACTCTCCTTTAACTTTAATTTTCCCCTGTAAAATTTTGTTCTAGCCCACTCTTCATTCTTTCCTAATATTTGAGATATCTCTTTAAAAGTAAAATTTCTTATAATTTTCAAATAAATAATTTCTCGTGTATCAATATCTAACATATGTATCTTTTTATAAAATTCGATAATGTTATCTTTAGCAATCATATCCTCTTCTATATCACAATTTGCAACTAAATTTTCTACGGTATTCTCATCTAAATCAATATTAGCTTTTTTGTTTTTCTTCAAATAATCTTTCCATTTATTTTTTGCAATTTGGTACAGCCATGTACGGATACTTTCTTTGTTATTTAATGTATTTATTTTTTTTATTGCAGTATAAAATGTTTCTTGAGTTAATTCTTCAGATAGTTCAATATCATTTGTAAGTTTATACAAAAAGTTATATACGCATTTACAATATTTTTTATATATAGCATCCACTTTTTACCTCCTCTATTATTTAAGACGATTATTTTTTTGAAAATGTGACAAAAAATAATTTTTTTTTTGAAATATTGTTTATTATAATTTTAATTTATCAATTTTTAAATCTATTTTAAAATAATTTTAAAATTTTGTAGTTGGTTGTTTTTTTGACATTTTTTGTTTGCTTATATAGTATATATAATATTTTATGAGTGAAAATAGATAATAATTTGAAAATTATCTATCTTTTATATTATAATATAATTATCTCAACAAATTAGTGGCTTGGCAGAAAAATAGTAATCTATTGCTGAGATTAAATTGTAGAAGGAAAGGTGATGTTTATGAAAAAAATTTTAAAAGTAGTTGCTGGTATTTTAGGAATAATAGTTGTTTTAGGAATTGTATTTTTTACAGTAGATTATAATAGAGTAAAAAATCAGAAGAAGCCTATTTTTTGTATAAAAAGTCTAGCTGGAGGAATAATGGACGGCGGTACAATAGAATATTTTGGTTTAGGTTATAAAGTAATAGACTTCCACACAATAGCAGGATTTGATGATATAAAAATTGGAACATGGTTTATGGATTATAATGATTTTGAAGAAGAAATAAAAGCGTACGAAAAAAATATAAAGAAAATTTATTAACAAATGAAGAAAATAATAGTGATTTAGAAAATGTTATAATGAAAGTTGATAGTACTACGATAAAAACTACCAGTATTTCAATAATAATTATAAATAATAATGACAATGAAATAGGATATGGAGAAGAGTATAAAATTCAAAAAAATATAAATGGAGAATGGGAATATTTAGACTATTTACCAAATACAGTTTGGAATGATATAGCTTATATAATCAAAGCAAATAGCCAAACAACAAAAAAATTGAATCTAGAAAACACTTATGGAGAATTAGAAAAAGGAACTTATAGAGTTATAAAGACTGTATTTTTTGAAAATGGTAAAAAAACTGATATTTATTCAACTGAATTTGAAATTAAATAGTTAGCGAGAAATTATAAGCTGAGTAGTAGGTGATAGGAGTAAATAATGAATAAGAAAAGGTTAGTATTTATAATAATAGGTATTATTATAATTTCAATTACTGTTTTACTTTTATATTTATATAACAGCATTCTACATAAACAATACACTAATGCGGATTTTAAGATTGAAACTTATGTTAGTAATATTGATAAAGACGATGATGGAATAGATGATCAAACAGATATACTGAATAATGTAAGAAATTATATTTCTAAAAATCCTAAATATAAAAGTAAATATTATGAAACAGGATATCCAAATGATGAGTATGGCGTTTGTACAGATGTTGTTGCATTTGGACTAAAAGATGCAGGATATTACTTAATGAAATTAGTAAACGAAGATATTCATAATAACAGAGAAAAATACAACATTGAAACTGTTGATAAAAATATTGACTTTAGAAGAGTAAGAAATCTTGATATATATTTTAGAAATAATCATATTGTACTTACAACGGATTTATCACAAATAAAGGAATGGCAAGGTGGAGATATAATAGTATTTAAAGACCATATAGGAATAATATCAGACAAAAGAAATAAAAAGGGTATTCCACTTTTAATACATCATGCAAATCCATTACAAGTGAATTATGAGGAGGATGTTTTAGAACTGTATGGGCAAGATTATATAATAG
>FR880013.1:0-15903 GCA_000435175.1 Clostridium sp. CAG:245 | reverse complement strand
TTATATTAAGCTATCCTAATTTTTTTTAGTACTTATTTCTTTAAATCTTTCCGAATTTGTTGAAGGGAAATATTCGTATCCATACAGTACCTTCAATTTTTTCTAACGGTATGCAACCAAAGTCTCTGCAATCTATACTTCCGGCTCTATTATCACCCATAGCAAATATACAGTTTTCTGGAACAATAAAATCGTCAAATCCAATTTCGTGCTTAAGTTCTGTTTGGACACCATCTTGCAAATAATTTTCCTTTATTTCTTCGTTATTTATATATACTTTACCATCTTTAATCACAACATGTTCGCCGGGTAATGCAATTATTCTCTTTATATAACTTTCTTTGTTTATATCTAAAACGTAATATGAAAACTTTTCTATTAGATTTTTGAAATCATATTCATATTTGGCTATTGGGTTTAGCTTATCTAATTCATCAGCAGTATAATTTATTTTACTAGGCTTTTCAAAAGTTATAATATCACCTCTGTTTGGTAATTTCTTTGCTGTTCTTAGCCATCTGTTTAATAATAGCCTTTGATTCTCTTGTAATGTAGGATACATTGATGATTTTTTTACTACGGTTGGTGTACCTATATAGTACCTAAATAAAAGTGCTAAAATTATTGCAATTATTATACAATTAATCCATTCTAATATATTTTTTAGACTTTTCTTATTTTCCATTATTTTTCTCCATATATTATAAACTTTAATATTATGAAATATAAACAAAAAAGCAATATCTTTAAAAGATATTGCCAGTTTTGGTGGGACAAGAGGGATTCGAACCCCCGACCCTACGCTTAGAAGGCGTATGCTCTATCCAACTGAGCTATTGACCCAAGTGCAATAACAATTATAATGCTAAAAATGCCATTTGTCAACCAAATTTTAAAAATATCTGAAAAATGTATGATTTTTTTATGGGTTTGTAAAGAAAAATGTTATTTATAGGGTAAATTAAGTATTTGAATTTACCACATCTAAACATTTTTTATATAAAAATTGTTTTAATTCTTCTATGCTTTCTTCATTTTCGTAATATTTTATCAGTCTTGTGCCAAATTCAATTCTATCTTCATCAGCAATAGAAAGGATTCCTTTTCCATTTTTTATCAACTCATGATTAGCCACTAACATAGAAGTTCTTTTATTTCCATCATTGAAAGCCTGCATTTTCATTAGTTTACACATAAAAGTTAATATTGTATCTGTTGCATTTGTGCTTAAGGAACTTTGATATTCTTCTATCAGGCTGTTCATCTTTTCAGCAGTAGGTAATTCTGGCTTCCATTTTGTACCACCCATAGATACATCGTATTTTCTAAGTTCTCCAGGTTGTTCTACAATGTTTGAACCAACAAATGCATGTATACTCTGTATAAATTTCAAATCTATAGGAGTATTTATGCTATAAATTACAAATTGCCATGCATGCTTTAAGTTATTTATTGCTTGAATTTCGTCTATTCTTAAATGACCAACATTTGCACCATCGTATATTGCTTGTGCTTCTGAAAATGTGACGAGAATGCCTTCTAGATTAGCACTTTTCCAAATTGAATCTACTATATTTCTTTTTGCATATAAAACATTTTCTTCTGTAGACATATAATATTTATCTTTTAGCATTATAATTTCTCCTTTTCTATAGCAAAAATTATACTATAGAAAGCTATTTTACACAATATTATATAAAAAACATTATCAAGTAACAAAAAAATGTGGAAAATTTATCATAATTAGTGTAAAATATTATAGTATAATTTTAGAATTAAAAGGTAAGTAATCAAATTGCTAGGAGGAAAAGAAATTTAAAATGAAAAAGAAAATGCAGAAAGAAGAGGTTTCAACGAAAAAAACAAAGGCAAAAGATGTAAGAATAGACTCAGCAAAAAAAATAAATACTAAATCCAAAATAAAAAATGCAGAAGAAATATCAAAAAAGAAAGCAAATGTAAAACCTAAAGTAGAAAAAATTGAGCAACAACTCAAGGAAAGAAAATTTCATAAATATTTATGGTATTTAATAATTTTCAGTATTTTAGGATTAATACTTGAATGTGTTATTAATTTTATTAAAGCCAAAACAACAGACACACCGTTTTTAGTTACAACAGGTCCATTTTGCATATTTTATGGAATAGGAGCTATACTTACAATTCTATGTTTGCAACAATATAAAGGTAAAAAAATAAAATTATTTATAATTGGATGCATTTTAATGAGTGCTATACAATATGCTTTAAGTTTTATATTAGAGACTATTGTTGGAGCTAGATTATGGAACTATACTTGGTCTAAATTTAATATAAATGGAAGAGTATGCTTAGAATATGCTATATTATGGGGAATTATTACTGTAATATTAATAGAAGTTTTAAAAGATTTCGTAGATAAAATTATTAATTTAATGAAAGGAAAAGTTAGCACAATAGTAGACATAATTTTAACAATGTTAATAGCAACATTAATTATGTTTACCATATGGTCTGCAAGAACATATGCAACAAGAGCTAAAGAAACACTTGCTGGTCAAAATTATATTAGTAACAATACTAACATAGAAATATTCCAAAATACAGTATTTACAAATGAAAGAATGGAAAAAATATTTCCAAAATTAAGAGTTAATGATGAATATGGAAATACAATAATGATAAAAGATATTAAGTAAAAAATAATTGATGAATAAAAAAGTTATAAATAAAGATGATATATTAATTCTTTATTTATAACTTTTTTTATAAAAATAATAAATTTAACTTTTATTTAGGTAAATTAATTTTTGAATTTTTCTTTCTTGCTCTAAATAGTGTAATTTTATTTCCCATTGTTTGTATTAATTCAGAGTTTGTTGAATTTGAAATTTCTTCTGCAACTTCAGAAATATCTTCAGGTGAAGTTGCCAAGACATTTAATTTTATTAATTCTCTAGCCTCTAAAGCATCATCTATTTGTTTAATAAAATTTTCAGAAATTCCATTTTTGCCAACCTGAAAAATTGCTGGCATAGTGTTTGCAAGGCCTCTTAAATATGCACGTTGTTTACTATTCATAAATTTCAATCCTTTCCCGTTCAAATAAAACGTATATTTATAAAATATTACTTTTCAATCAATAATTTAATATACAATATAATATCAAATTTTTTATGTAAATACAATACATATGGTCATTTTTTAATAAAAAACGTTACTAGACAATGTTTTTAGTTTTAATAAATCTTCAATACTTTTAAAATCTATCAATTCAGATAATATAGAGTTACTTTAAAAATAATTTTTACCTTGTATTTGTTAATAAAAGCAAACCTACAAGCATTTTTAAAAACAATTATCTTGTAACTAAGCAACTGAAAAATGTGAATTCTATGTGAATTGTACAAAAATAGTTGCATGAATAAATTTCTAGTGATAATATAAAGTGGTAAAAACTTAGGGAAATAATAGATTGGAGGAAAACGACGTGATAGAAGTTAAGAATGTCACAAAAAAGTATGGAAACTTTGTTGCAGTAGATAATATAAGTTTTACTGTTAACGATGGAGAAGTAGTTGGTTTTCTAGGACCTAACGGTGCTGGCAAAAGTACAACTATGAACATGATTACTGGTTTTATAGAGCCAACAGATGGAACTATTATTGTAAATGGTTTTGATGCATCTAAGCAACCTATAAAAGCAAAACAACAAATTGGTTATATGCCAGAGGGAGTACCATTGTATACAGATTTAACTGTAAGAGAATTTGTTACATATATGGCAGAATTAAAAAGAGTTCCACACAAAGAAAAAAAGGAACGTGTTACAAATGTTCTAAGAGAAACAGGAATAGAGGATGTAGCAAATAGACTTATTAAGAATTTATCTAGAGGATACAAACAAAGAGTAAGTCTTGCGGGAGCACTAGTTGGAGACCCTAAAATAGTAATTTTAGATGAACCAACAGTAGGACTAGATCCAAAGCAAATTACAGAAATAAGACAATTAATAAAAAGATTAGGCAAGAAACATACTGTAATATTAAGCTCACATATTCTATCAGAGGTAAGTCAAATTTGCGAAAAAGTAATTATAATTAATAAAGGAAAAATAGTAGCAGTTGATACACCAGCAAATCTTGAAAAAGAGACAGAAAAACAAAATGTTATTATGCTTACTGTTGAAGATAAAAGAAATAACATGAAGGCTCTGCAAAATGATATACCAGAAATTACAGAGTGTAAATGCGTTAAAGATAATGATGATGGAACAAAACAATATATGCTTAAATCTAGCACAGAGTTTGATTTACGCAAGAAATTGTTTGATGTTCTACCAAAGAAGGATATAACAATATTCGAATTAAAATCTGCTGAAAAATCTTTGGAAGATGCATTTATTACAATAATAGATGAAAATACAAAGAAAAGAAGGGCTGAAGCAGAAGCTGCCGAAAAAGCAAAAGAGCTTGAAAAAGAGCTAAAAGAAGAGAGTAAAAAGGCTCAAAAAGAAGAAAAGGCAGAGAATAAAAAAGCTAAGAAAGAAGCAAAAAAAGAAGAAAAGAGTAAAGCAAAAGCAGAAAAAGTAGATAATAAACAAGAAAAAGAGCAATCTAAAATAAAAAAACAACCAAAAGCAGAGAATAAAAAAGAAAAGACAAAAGAAACTAAAAAAGGAGGAGAAAAATAATGTGGGCAGTAATGAAAAAAGAGCTTAAAAGCTATTTCTATTCACCAATTGGATATGTGTTTATAGGACTATTTTTAGCGATATTCAGTTTTATATTTTACATAACAACAATAAGCCAAGGTGCTGTAACATATCAATATGTATTTTTCTATTCAGTAATGTATATTGTAATATTCTTAATACCACTTCTTACAATGAGGACCTTCGCAGAGGAAAGAAAAAATGGAACAGAGCAAATATTAATGACAGCACCAAGAAGTGCAGTAGCAATTGTGCTTGGTAAATTTTTAGCAGCTCTTGTTGTAATTGCAATTACAGAATTATTTACATTAATTTATTTTGGAATTATATGCTATTTTAAAACACCAGATATTCCAACAGTACTTGTTACAATGTTTGGATTTTTAATAACATCAATGGCATACATAAGCTTAGGAATGTTTATTTCTAGTTTGACAGAAAACCAAATAATAGCAGCTGTTTCAACAATAGCAATATTTGTACTTGCATGGCTTGCACCAAGTATTTCAACTAAATTAACAGCAATATCATTAATAGAAAAATTCTATCCTTTTGCAACAGGAGTGTTCCCAATAACAGAAACAATTAGTTTAATTTCAATAACAGCCATGTTTGTAGCATTAACAATGGTTGTTATCAAAAGAAGAAAATTAGTAAAGTAAGGAGGAATTTGTTGTGAAAGAAAAAATAAAAGATGAAAACAAAAAAGATACAAAACAAAAAAAGCCAAGAAAAAAAGCAAGTTGGCTAGCTAATACAACGCTTACATTATTATTAATAATCATAATAATTGCTGTAGTTGTTGCTATAAATATTATTGTAGAAAAGCAAGACATTGCAGATATAGATTTAACAGGAAATAAATTGTTTTCTTTATCACAAGAATCAATTGATAAAATTAGCAGTGTAAAATCACCAACAAAAATTACATTATATCAAATGTCAAATTACCCAGAAGCAATAAACTATGCTAAATTATATTGCCAAAAAAATTCAAATATAACTTACGAAGAATTAACAGATGCTTCACAAAGACCAGATTTGCAAGAAAAATATAGCTTAGGAACTTCTATAACAAGTGCGGTTGTAATTGTAGAAGCAAATAACAGAGACAAAATAGTTTCAGCAAATGATTTTTATGCATATGATAATACAACATATCAACAATATGATGTAACAGAGCAAAAAATGACAAATGCAATTTTGGATGTAAATTTAGAAACAAATCCAAAGATATATTTTTCTACAACACATGCACAAGATTCAAATTATTATCAAGTAGCAAGAGAATTGTTAAAAAATGAAGCAAATGATGTTGAAGACTTAGATTTATTAGTAAATGCAAAAGTGCCAGATGATTGTAATGTTTTAGTAATTACATCTTTAAAGGAAGATTTTACAGAATTTGAAAAAGACTTAATATTAGAATACATTAACAATGGCGGAAACTTAATGATTTTGGAAGATCCAAATAAAGATAATAAAGACTTAACAAATTTCCAAGCAATATTAGATGTATATGGTGCATCAATTTCTAATGGTACAATGTTTGAGCAAAACACAAGTAAAATAGTAGGTTACACAAACTTAGTATTACCAACTGTAAGCAGTTCATCTAAAATTACAAAAGACATTGCATCAAGCGGAAATGTTGCAATATTAGGTGGTGGAATTATAAACTTTAAAGATAGTGAAGAGCTAGAAAACCTAGGCGTTACAGTAGAAAATTTAGTAACAGCATCTAGCACAGCATTCTTAAGAACAGACTCATCAATAACATCGTCATCGGTAACACAAAATGACAAATTATTGAGTGGCGGGGAGCCAATTGCATCAGCTATTACAAAGAAAATAAATGATGAAAAAACATCAAAATTAATATTAGTTGCAAACAGTATGTTTGCAAGTGACTGGTATGTTACATTAAATAGTAGCTCTGGAAACAGTAGTCAAGTAGTTGCAATAAACTTCTATAACAACAGAGATTTAGTAATAAATTCAGTATCTTATTTAACAGATAGAGAAGATAATATTACAATTAGAAAAGATACAGGAGTTGCAACATATACAGCAACAGTACAACAAGATAAAATTATTAGAACAATAATAATTGCAGTTCCAGTTGCAATAATCATTTTAGGAATTGTTGTATGGCAAATAAGAAGAAGAAAATAAAATATATTAGGCGGGTAGGTAAAAACTTATCCGTCATTTTTTTAGACAAGTAATAAAACAAAAATCCTTTCATAAATTTAAAGAGAAGTAATGTGTGTAACTTGTGGATAGAATAATGTAAATTTTTCAATAATTAGGCTTGCTTTAAATCTCATATTACTTTGAATAATTAATAAAGGATTAAATTTATGAATATTGTAAAAGCTGTTTCTGTTATAATAGGTACCATAATCGGTGCTGGATTTGCGTCAGGTAAAGAAATATATATTTTTTTCGGACAATATGGAAAATTTGGAATTATTGGAGCAATAGTTTCGGCAACACTTACAGGAGTAATAATATACAGCACTATAGCAATAACAAAAAGATTACAAATAAAAAGTAACAATGAATTTTTAGAAAAAATAAGTAATAGTAGTAAGGTGAAAATAATATTAGAAAATGTTATAAATGCATTTTTATTAGTCTCATTTTGGATAATGTGTGCAGGGTTTTGCACATTTTTTAAACAAGAGTTTAAAATTCCAATAATTATCACTGCAAGCATAAATGCAATTATTACATATTTTTTGCTAATGAAAAATATGGATGGAATTATAAAATTAAATTTAATAGTTGTACCAATAATGGTTGTAATAATTATAGCAATAAGTATAAAAAATTATCCAATAATAAATGTAATAAATAATCTAAATACAAATACGCAAAATCCTGGAAAATCAATACTTAGCGCTATTTTATATACTAGTTATAACAGTATAACACTAATCCCAATAATAGTATTGCTTACAACAAATATAAAAAATAAAAGAGAAAATAAAATAATAACATTGGTGTCGGTAGTAATATTTTTCGTATTAATTATAGCAATATATCAAATGTTAACTCTATCAGCCGTAAATATTTCAAAGGTAGAAATACCAGTACTTACAATATTAGACGAGTGCCATCCAGTAGAAAAAATGGTATATTCGATTGCGATAATAACTGCAATTTTAACATCTGCAATTTCATCTGGTTATGGAGTAGCTGAAAACATAAAAGACAGAAGAAAATACAAAACAATAACTTTTGCCATGTGTTTGGCAGAAATTCCAATAGCATACATAGGTTTTGGAAAATTAGTAGAAATACTGTATCCATTATTTGGAGTTATAGGAATAATTCAAATAATAACAATACTAAAAAAGGTCAATAGTATTGCAAAAAATGCTAAAAACTGATATAAATTATATAGGAAAAATGAAGGAAGGAATTCAAAGAATGAAACCTAAAACGAAAGATTCTGGAGACAGTAAAAAAGATATAAATTTATTATATTTTAACCAAGATGAAGTTAAAACAATAAATAAGAAAAAAATAATAGGAGTAGGAATTCTACTAGTAATTATTTGTTTGATATTAGTAATATATCTAGTGTATGCTGCAAACGAAAATTTTAGGGCATTTATGGACGCAAATATTTTAAATAAATCTATAGAACAAGATAATTTAAAAAGCATAACATTAGAAAACTATGATAATAGCAACATATTTGCATATTCAAAATACATTGCAATCTTAAAAGATAATACATTAACAACTTACAATTCATCTGGCAAAATTGAGGCAGAAAATAATATACAAATTACAAATCCAATTACGACTAGTAACGGAAAATATTTAATAATAGCAGAGCAAGACTCTTCAAAAATATATCTATTAAAAGATAACAATATAAGATGGGAGAAAACTTTAGAGGGTAATATTTCTCGAATAAGTGTAAACTCTAGTGGATATTCTACTATAATATTAAAAGGTACAGCTTACAAATCTGTTGTGTTATTACTAGATGATTCTGGAAATGAAATGTTTAAATATTATATGTCAAGTACTATTGCGGTTGATGCAAGTATTTCAGAAGACAACAAATATGTTGGAATTGCAGAAGTAAATACGAGTGGAACACTTATACAATCTAACATAAAAATATTATCAATTGCTAAAGCAAAAGAAAATCCAACAGAGGCAATAGTGTATACATATAATGCACCATTAAATAGCCTAGTATTAAACATAAAATATCAAAATAAAAACAAGCTGGTGTGTGAATATGATAACGAAATTCATGTTATAAAAGATAATGTAGATACAAAACTTACAGACATAAATACAGACCAAGAAAAAATTACATATTACAGCATTGAGCTAGATAACAATATTGTAAAAAATGTGGAAGAAAACGCTAGTTTATTTACAACAAACACAGCAATAAAAATAATAAATTCTACAACTCAAAAAGAAAATACATATAAATTTGAGGGTGTAATTAAAGAAATGTATTGCAGTGGTAGCAAAATTGCTTTAAATCTAGGTTCTGAAATACACTTTGTAGATACAAATGGATGGCTAATAAAAAAATACACATCAAATCAAGAGGTTAGAAAAATAGTCATTTCAAATGAAGTGGCAGGAATAATTTATAGAAATAAGATTGAACTTATTAAGTTATAAAAGGAGGGGAAAGTATGGGGATAATAGTAGATTTAATAATAATAGCAGTAGTTTTACTATTCATATTTTTAGGATATAAAAAAGGACTAACAGGAAGTTTAATAAAGTTACTTTCATTTATAATAGCAATAGTTGTAGCATTTGTTTTATATAAACCAGTTGCAAATGCAGTAATAGAGAATACAGTAATAGACGATAACATAAGAACAACATTAAGTGCAACATTAGGTGTTGAAGATAAAACAGAAAATACAGAAGAAAACGTTCCATCAACAATAATGGATAACATAAATAAAGAAATAGAAAATGCAACAGACGAAGTAAAAGCCAATGTAATAGACCACACAACAATAACAATAGTAAATATAGGCTCAGGCATTGTAATATTTTTAGCAGTAAGAGTAATACTAGTATTAATAAGTCTATTTGCAAAAATACTAACAGACCTTCCAGTAATAAAGCAAGTAGATAAACTAGGTGGATTAGCATATGGAGCAATAGAGGGAATAGTTATTGTATATGCAGTTCTTGCCGTAATATCACTAACAAGCGTAATTTGGGCAAACAATGCAGTAGTTACAGCAATAGCAAAATCAAGCTTAGGAGAAATGCTGTACAATAATAACATAATATTAAACTTACTATTTAAATAAAACATAAAAAAGTAGATGTTAATCTTAAACTAACATCTACTTTTTCTAAAGATTATTGTAATTTCTTGTTTATTTTATTTATTGTATATTTCATTATTGAATCTTTTATAAGTAACACAAATCCTAATACGGCATAAAGTACAGGATAAACAATTTCAATTAAGATACTAATTGTTGTACTAAATATGTTTGCTCTTGAAATTACCATAATAATTATAAAAGTTATTAATACACTTACAATGGCATAAAATATGGCTCTATATGGATGCTCTGTTGCAAATCTATTTTCTAGTTCTGCATCTTGCAAAAATAATATGCTATAAAATGCAATGAGTAACATAAAACCAGATAATCCAGATAATAAAAGCTGTAAAATGAATGTCTGTATATTATGTAATCGATTTAATTCATAACTAAATGCTACTTCACCGAAAAATGGATTTACAATAACATACAATAACATAAGAATAGTTACTCCAATCGGAAAGCCTATAATTGATTTTGTTAAAATTTTCTTAATAAAATTTTTTGTATTCATATTAATCACTCCTTTTTATATTCCTAAAAATTTCTTTATCTTTGGTATATATCTTCTGGAAACATAAGAAACGTCTCCATTTTTAAAGTTTAGTAATATAGTTCCAATAAATTTGAAATCGATATTTTTTACTCTATCAAAATTAACAATTTCAGAGTTTGAGATGCGTATAAATGTATTTGAATCTAAAATATCTTCCAATTCGTAAAGTCTATATTTTATACTATATATTACACCATTGCATTTTATGTACACTTTTCCACCCTCTGAATATACAGATTCTATATCATCAGAATTTAATATATACATTTTTTCGTCTTTAAAAGCAGTAAGCTTTTTAGAATTTATCATTGATATATTATTTAAAATATTATTTACTTCGTCTGTAACTTTATTTGTATAAATAATTACTTTGGGTATATTATAATTTGAATCCAATTTAATTTCGATATCCATTTCCTATGCTCCTATTAATATATTCTTGTTTGTATTATAGCAAGCAAGATAGATAAATTCAATAATTAAAAAATAAGTGGTTAGATTTATGCTCTAAGTGGTATTTTTCTATTGCTATTTTTCCGTATATTTGTTATACTGTTAATCATAAAGTTATGTGGGAGTGATACTATTGAGTAGAAATAAAAAGACTGATGAAAAGTCTCGTGGCAGACATGCCATGCCAGAAGAGAACAATAAGAAAAATAACGATAAACAAGTTAAGCAAAAACAACCAAATATGAGAATAAAAAAACAAGAGCCAGTTAAGGCTAAGAAAAAAGTAAAAACTGTTAGAAAAGTAAAAAGAGTTGTAGTAACAATTTTATTAGTAGCAATAATATTAGCCGGAACACTTTTCGGATATAAAATATATCAAAATGGTGGTGGCTTAACTGGAGCATTGGCAACTATACTTGGCGAAGATACTGAAAAATTGCAAAACTTAGAGCCTATACAACTTCTAATAATGGGGGAGAGCGGTGTAGACGATTATAAGTTAGCAGATACAATAATGGTAGCTTCATACAATCCAAAGACGCAGAAAGCCTCACTAATGTCAATTCCAAGAGATACATATGTTGGAAGGAGAAATAGAAATACGGCAACGCAAAATTATCTTGCAAGTTACAAGATAAATACTGTATTTAGAAGTGGTACAAACATACCAGAGGCAATAGATAGAATAAATGCACTAACAGGTTTAAATCTAGAAAATTATGTAATTATAGATACAAAAGCATTAATAAAATTAGTTGATGCTATTGGAGGGGTTACATTTAATGTACCAATAGACATGCATTACACTGAAGATACAGACCAAAATTTATATATAGATTTAAAGGCTGGGGAACAGTTAATTGACGGAGCAAAAGCAGAACAATTATTGCGTTTTAGACATAACAATGATGGCTCTACATACCCAAGTTCTTACGGACAACAAGATTTGGGAAGAATGAGAACTCAAAGAGAGTTTATAATTGCAACATTAAAGCAAACATTAAAACCACAGAATATATTCAAGCTAAAACAGGTAATAGATATAATGTCAGAAAACGTAAAAACAAACCTAGACTTCAATGAAATTAAAGCATATGTTCCATATGCAGTTAAGTTTGATGCAGATAACATAAAAACTGGAATGGTTCCAGGAGATGTAGAAATGTGCAATGGAGTTTCATTATACATTGCAAACGAAAGAAAAACAAAAGCTCTAGTTAATGAGTTATTTCCATCAACAACAAGCGGTGAAGATGAAGCTACAACAAATACAACCAAATAATATAGAATAAGTTTTATAAAAGCATAGAAAAAATAGGGTACATAGCCCTATTTTTCTGTGCTTTAATATTTTGGATAAAAGTCATCAATATAACTTTTTTCATAGTCTTTATGATTAAAGATGCCAAGATGTTTAAAAAGAGTTTTAGTAGAAGTTCTTTTTGCAGGTTTTGAATTTTTAGCTTTGACTACGGCTTTTGAGCTTCTAGTGTCACTAGCATATTTTCTATTTTTAGAATTTCTTGAATTTTTGCTTCTAATATTTTTAGAGTTTTTAGATTTTTTATAATTATTGGTCCTGTTATTATTTTTTCTATTATTTATAAAATGTAAGAATTTCGCCAATATAAATAAGAAAATTATTAATAATGCGAGTTCCATTAATGTTTTTGTGTAATTAGATTTATATACAGTATGAGATGCAACCAAGTCACAGGTATAACTAAAACCATCTATGTCAAATGTAGCAGTTCCAAGTTTTGTGCCCTCAAAAATAGGAGCAGATATATTATCAGAAAGTTTTATGTTTGGCGTATATGTTGAAATATCAACATTATTTGGTATTAATCCTTCCAAACTATTTTCATATAATAAATCCAAATTTTCAGTTTCTTTAGTAGCATTTTCAACAGTAATCTGTTTAGCAACATCAGTCTTATTTACAATAGTTTTTTCAGAATAATTGTTAAAACCATATTCAAACAATGCCTTGCAGTCTAAAGCTCTTTGGCTCAAACCTGCATCAGTTGTACTGTCATGTAAAACAACAGCAATTAAAGAAACATCATTTTTTGTGGCCGTGGCAACTATACAACTCTTTGCTGCATCTGTGTAACCAGTCTTAGCACCAGTAGCATATTCATAATAGTAATTTCTTGGAGAAGAACTGTAATTCTTCTTAATTAAATCATTTGTTGTGTTAAATAATCTATCTTCCTTATCATATTTGGCAGTAGCAGGTAATGCGTATGAAGTTTTAGAAACAATGCTTCTAAAAACATCGAACTTCATTGCATATTGGCCCATTAAAGCTAAGTCGTAAGCAGTTGAATAATGGTCTTCATTATGAATTCCATTAGGATTTACGAAATGAGTATTCTTACAACCAATTTCTACGGCTTTATTATTCATCATCTCTGCAAAAGCTTCAACAGAACCTGCAATGTGTTCAGCCAAAACAACTGCAGCATCATTTGCAGAAGGAATAAGCAAAACATTCAAAAGCTGTTCAATAGTAAGTTCTTCACCTTCTTGAATAGTAGCAACTGAATAACTATATGGAATAGAATATACTGCGTTGTGGCTAGCTGTCGCAACTTCATCTAGTTTACAATTCTCAAGAGTTAAAATTGCGGTCATAATCTTAGTGGTACTTGCTGGATACATTTTTGTATTTGCATTCTTGCTATATAAAATCTTACCAGAGTTTTGATCCATCAAAATACATGCAGGCGAATATGTACTAGGAACTGAAACGTCAGTAGAGCTGTTATTACTAGAGGCATCTGAAGAATCTGCGTCTGTGGCTGAATTTATATTAGTACTAGTGCTAGAAATATTTGCATTAGCACCAGTGGCAGAACCATTTATACTTTCAGCATATATTAAATTGGTATTTAATGTTAATAAAATAAAAAATAAAAAAGTAATCTTCTTAAACTTATGAAAAAATTGCATGATATCTCCTTTGTAAAATGTATGTATATAATACATTAAAATACATGATTTTTCAATGGGTATATAGGTAAAATTAAATTTTAAAGTAATGGTTAAAAAGAAATTACAATTTTGTCTACGTCAAACTACTTTTAAAACGCGGTTACATACACAAAGTATGCGCCCTTGCCTTTTAAAAGTTATTTTCCTTGCCAAAATTTAATTTCTTTTCAACCAAAATTTTCTAAAGAAAGGAAGCAACATGGAAAGCTTAAATTTAAAAACAAAAATAATTATAGGTATAGCCATAGTTATTGCTATTGTTGTAATTGGGTTATACTTTTATAAAGAATCGAAAAACGATTATACATATGATGATACATTGGCTGTTACAACGGAAAATGAAGAAGAAACGAAAGATGAAGAAAAAGAAGAAATAACAATACATATAATTGGAGAGGTAAAATATCCAGGAATTGTTATACTAAAAAGCGGGCAGAGAATAGTAGATGCCATAGAGGCTGCTGGGGGTGAAACAGAAGAAGCAGATTTAAATAAATTAAACTTGGCACAAATATTAAATGATGGAGATAAAATTTATGTGCCAAATAAAACAGATGAGATAGAAGATTATAAAGACACAACTGGAGAAAGCAGTACTGTAAATTTAAACACAGCAACACTAGAAGAACTAACATCACTTCCAGGAATAGGTGAGTCAACAGCTCAAAAAATAATAGATTATAGAAGACAAAATGGAAAATTCAAAGCAATAGAAGACTTGAAAAATGTATCTGGGATAGGAGAAAGCAAATTCGATAACATAAAAGATAAAATAACAGTACGTTAATTTAAACTTATGTGGTATAGTAAAGTTATTATTATTAAAAATATATTAAGATGTCTAAAAACGTAATATAAGGAAATACTCTTAATATATATAAATGGCCAATAAATAATAAGTTAATAAAAAATAAATTTATGCCATAGGAGGGAGAATAACATGGAAATATTTAATAATGATAACTATAAATTTATTAGTGATTATGTAGAGCAAAAATTACCAATTTTAAAAGAAAATCAAAATTTCAAAGCAGAATATCTTAGGCTGACTGATGCAATGGAAGAACTCGAACAAACTTTGTCAAAACAACAAAAAGAACAGTTTAATGAAATAGTACAGCTATTTTATAAGACCGAAGAATATTATTTTGCATTTAGCTATTCGTTAGGTGTAAAATATGGAGAAGACTTGAAAAGGATATAAAAAAGAACTTATAAATTTAGCCATTTGCTATGTTTATAAGTTTTTAATTTATTTTGTTAAAAAATAATCAATAAAATGTAATATACTATCTTTATCTCTTTTACTTAATTTCTTAAAACTTTCATCATAAATTGAAACAGATTTTTTTACATCATTATCAAGCAAATCATATAAAATAATATCTGGAGTAATTGAATACGCATTACATAATTTTAACAGAGTATCAATACTTCCTTTTGATAGACCTCTTTCTATTTGACTTATATGCCTTGGCTCCAATCCTGTTAATTCTGCAACCTGATTTTGAGTTAAATTATTCTTAATTCTATACTGTTGGCAAACTTGACCAATATGTTTACTTATATTATCGGCATTCATATTTTGATGAGCTCCTCTCTTAGGGTATAAGTAAGGTTAACAAGTATTAACCATAATCTTACTTTTTTATTTATAATATAATATTTTATGTCATTTTTGAGAATGACTTTATATTTGATAAAAGTCAAAAATAAAATTGAAAAACTATTTACAATAATTTGCTGTTTTGATAAAATTATAATTGATAAATATCATTTTAAAATTCTGCAAAATAATTTATATAAATAAGAAAAGGAGAGATACTAAAGAAAAATAATAAATAAAAATTATAAAT
>FR880012.1 GCA_000435175.1 Clostridium sp. CAG:245 | reverse complement strand
TTTAAACTTTACACAATTTTTTCTATATACTCCTTTATTGATGAATGTTATATTTTTTCTATAAAAATCGCCCAAAAAGGGGCGTCCCTATTGGGCGATTTTTCTTAATACTGTTTTGTTTTCTTTTAAGCTTTCTGGTACGTTTATTACTCTTTGGTTAGAAGAGCCTCTCCATTCTAATGTTGGATTGTGTAATGCATCTACATATTGTCCGTCTACTAAAACATCTACGTATTTCAAAGCCTCTTTGTCTTTTAGGTCTTTTTCAAATGTGTAACCTGACCATACCCATACGTTTTTTTCTGGATATTTTTCTTTGAATGCTTTTGCAAGTTCTTTTGTTCCTTCTATGTTCTTTGGATGCATTGGTTCTCCGCCTAAAATTGATAAGCCTTCTATGTTTGGATTATCACATAATTCTAGTACTTTGTTTATTGTATTTTGTGTAAATTCTTTTCCACCTGCAAAGTCGTGTGTTTCTTGGTTGAAACATTTTGGGCAATTAAATGCACAGCCTTGCATAAATATTGATACTCTTACACCTGGTCCATCTGCTATATCCATTTTTCTTATTTTGTTATATCTCATTTTTATTCCCCCATATTCGTAATTTTCAAAATGAAAATATTAAAAAATTATAGTATTTATATGTCAGTAACCATTATTCTTAAGAATGGTTATGCGTAGCTTAAATTTCTACGCACAACCTATTCTAATATTATCTATTTTGACGTTACAGTTTCTTTTTCTTCACTATGCTCATGTTTTTCGCATCCACATTTGCATTCATCTTCTTCAACATAATCTTTATTATCTATGTGAAGTACTCTTTCTTTTATTTCTTGAGTTCTTCCTTTATTCCAGAAGTTGCTTCCTATATATCCACAAGTTCTTCTTGCAACATTTAATGTGTTGTGGTCTCTGTTTCCACAGTTTGGGCAATACCATTCTAGATTGTCATCTATTAGTATTTCTCCTGTATATCCACATTTTTGGCAGTAATCAGATTTTGTGTTTAACTCTGCATACATGATGTTGTCATAAATAAATTTCATTATTTGAAGTACTACTTCTAAGTTGTTTTGTAAGTTTGGAGTTTCTACATAAGATATAGCTCCTCCTGGGCTTAGTCTTTGGAATTCACTCTCTAGTTTTAACTTAGAGAACGCATCTATTTCTTCAAATACTGGAACATGGTATGAATTTGTTATATAGTTTTTGTCTGTTATTCCCTTTATTTTTCCGAATCTCTTTTGTAGACACTTTGCAAATTTATATGTTGTAGACTCAATTGGCGTACCATAAACACTGTAATCTATGTCTTCTGCTTCTTTCCATTCTGCGCATTTTTCATTCATTTTCTTCATTACTTCTATGGCAAAATCTTTGCCATTACCATTATCTGTATGGCTCTTGCCTGTCATGTATTTAACACATTCGTATAATCCTGCATATCCTAAAGATATTGTAGAATATCCACCATGTAATAATGGATGAATGCTTGCACCCTTTGGTAATCTCGCAAATGCTCCATGTTGCCATAATATTGGGGCAATATCACTTGTTGCTTTTGCTAGTCTTTCGTGTCTTACTTGTAAAGCTTTGTGGCAAAGTTCAAGTCTTTCATCATATATTTTCCAGAATTTCTTCAAATCTTTTCCTGATGATAAAGCAACATCAACTAAGTTAATTGTTACAACACCTTGATTAAATCTACCATAATATTTTGGCTTCTTTGTAACTGGGTCTATATAAGGAGTTAAGAATGAACGGCAACCCATACATGGATAACATTGTCCATCTCCATTTGCATCTACTTTCATTTGCTTCATTATTTTCTCTGATATATAATCTGGAACCATTCTTTTTGCTGTACATTTTGCTGCAAGTTCTGTCAAATACCAGTATTTGCTGTTCTCATGTATATTATCTTCCTCTAACACATAAAGAAGTTTTGGGAAAGCTGGTGTAATATATACACCTTTTTCATTTTTGAATCCTAATATTCTTTGGTTTAGGAATTCTTCTATTATCATTGCTAATTCTTCTTTATACTCGTCTGTTTCTCCTAAATACATACAAACAGATAAGAATGGAGCCTGGCCATTTGTATTGGTCATTGAGTTTACTTGATAGTTGAATGTTTGAACACCATCAGCAACTTCTTTTTTAGTATCTTCTTTTGCAAACTTCTCGCATTGTTCTTTGCTTAATCCATTTTCTTTATATTTTTTGTAATATTTTTCATAGCTACTTCTTACAAATGGAGCCAAATGTGCAAGTGAAACAGTAGCACCACCATATGTAGAAGATGTAACGGCAAGTATTATTTGTGTTGCAATTGTACAAGCTGTAATAAATCTGTGAGGCTTTTCAATCATAACACCATTCATTATAGTACCATTTTGAAGCATATCCTCTAGGTTTATTAATTCGCAGTTTGTTAAAGCATTTTGTGCAAAATAATCAGCATCGTGGAAATGTATAATTCCTTCATCATGAGCTTTTACAACATCATCTGGAAGCAAGAATCTTCTTGTTATATCTGTACTTGTTATTCCTGCTAGATAATCTCTTTGTGTTGTGACTACTCTCGCATTTTTGTTGGCATTTTCATTATTCCAGTATTCACTCTCTCCATCGATTAGCTCTTTAATAGTTTGATCTGTTGTGTTAGCTTTTCTAACAAGAGCTCTTGTATAACGATATGTAATATATTGTTTAGCAAGCTCATATCTTCCTATTTCCATAAGCTTTTGCTCGATTATATCTTGAATGTCTTCAACTAATATTCTAGATTTTCTTAAATCCTCTATATATTTTATTATTTCATCAATTTCTTCGTCTGTAGCTTTTTGTTTTTTTGAAACTTCATTATTTGCTTTTTTTATTGCAGTTCTAATCTTTTCAGCATTGTACTCAACTATTGTTCCATCTCTTTTTATTACTTTCATTGTTAACACACATTCCTTCCCAAAAAATATTTCCTAGATTTGAAAATTATAATTATTTTTCAATCTATTGCTTTGCAATTTATGACTATTATTATACCTCAACTTTTTACTTTTTCTGTTGCAAAAGCAACAATTTTGCTTTTTTATTTTTTATTTTTTTGTTATCCTTTAGGCTCTAATAGAATATGCTTTGTTACATTTTTGTTACAATCTGCCGTTTTTTGTAAACGCTAATTTAACAGTAAAAAACAGAAATAATTTATTAAAAATCATCTCTGCTTTTATCAATTTTTAATTATTTTATTAGCTTAAACATTTTCTATTTCAGTTGCAACATTATTTTCTTCTTGCTTTGCTTCTTCTGTTTCTTTGCTTACAGGGTTAGTTCCAAATGAAAACATCTTTCTTTCTGCTTTAGCTCTTCCTTCAAACTTTTTGTTGAATTCCTCTTTTGCACTATCTAATGCATCTTGCATTGCAGTAAACATTTCTTCAACATCTTCTTTTGTAAAATCATAAACGCTACTTCTTGCCATTGGCTCTAATATTTGAATGTCATGCATTACTTTATTTACTCTTTTTCCTGCGTTCTCCATAAATTTAGCTCTTTTTTCTTCGTTTACTTCCATTTTACCTTCTCCTTATATATGTATTAATTTGTTTTCATGACTTTTGTTATAACACAAAAAAGTGCATAAATCAAGAAATGAAAACAAATTTTTATATTATTTCGTCCTCTCCACTATTTCTACTATATCTGATATATACTGGCTTAGCACCGGTATATTTAGCCTTATTATTTTTTGCATTACATATATTATTAATGCTGTAATTATCGAAAAACCAATTCCTATTCCAATTCCTTTTGATATTCCAGACATAAAATTTCTAACAAGATATTTTCTTGAATCACCTGCAATTTCGATTAATTCCAGTACCTTGTTTTTATTTAATGTATTGTTTAAATTATTTAATTGTATTAATAGTTTTTCCTCTAATTTTTTCTTGTGATAATTTTTAGAATTTGTAGCTAGTTGCATCATTTTTGAATTATCACATTTAAATCTTTCTATTTTTTTATTTTCTTTTAATCTTATTTTTTTCATAATAAAAGAGCCACCTTTCTATTATGATGACTCTTTTTACTATTATTTATTCAGTTACATTTGTAACATTTTCATCAACTAATTCATTTATTGCAGTTGTATTATTTTTTCCGTTTTCTCTTGATTTTTTGTCTATTTCTTTTTTCACTTCTTCTAATCTGTTTATCAAATTTTGCAATCTTTTTGTGTCTTTTCCTATTTGTTCCCAGTCATTGCTTTGTGTTGATGTTTTTAAATTGTTGTTTGCTTTTATTATTAAATCTGCAAGCTCATCTAAACTATCTGTGTTCTCTATTTCAATATCGACTGCATATTGTGAAACTAAATTTGAAAGTGCTTCGCTAAACGTATTTCCTATTGCAACTTTATTTCCAGATGCAACTACCACTTTCTTTAGCACTGGCAATGAGTCTGTTTCATTCACAAATTGTTGATATATTGGTTCTACATATAATAAAGTATTGTTTATTGGCACTATTATTATATCTTTAGAAAGCTTTGTTCCTGAAACATTTAAGTTTTCTATTTCCTTTGCAATTGTCTCGTCTTGTCCTAATTGTGTATCTAATTGCATTGGTCCTAAAACATTGCTATCTGTTGGATAGTTGTATAACTTTAATACATTGTTTCCATTTTCATCAGTCGAACCAACTAAATATGCTGTTACATTCTGTTTTTCATATGGTGTAAATGGTATTACTAAGCCTAATCTTGATGTTGTACTGTCTGTTGTTTTTACCATTGTATAATATGGGTTTATTTCAGTTCCTTTTGTAGATGAAACTTTGCTACTTGCATTATGTGTTGCAATATCCCATACATCATCTCCCCTGTATAATACATCTGGTTGAATATTGTGGTATCTTTTTAACACTTTTGCTTGAATGTTATACAAATATTCTGGGTATACAAAATGGTCTGATATTTGTTCTGGTATCTCTTCTTTAGAGAATAAATCTGGATATATTTTTTCATATACCATTGCAATCGGATCTGTTTTATCTGTTCTATAGAATGTTACATCACCAGTATATGCATCTATTATTACTTTTACAGAATTTCGTATGTAATTAATTTCATCTTTCGATATACCATTTTCCTCTAGAACTGTTCTTTGTGAATATGGATATTCGTTACTCGTTGTATATGCATCAAGCACCCAAACAAGTTCTCCATCGTTTGTAACAACCATATATGGGTCATCATCATATGTTAAATATGGCATTATTGTCTTTGCTCTTTGAATTATATTTCTGTTTGTTAAAATTTTACTATCGCTCTTTACATTTCCTGAAAATACTAGCTTTGCGTCTTTTTCTCTTATTGCTAAAACTAATCTATCTAAGAAATTTGCCTTTAATCCAGCATCTCCGTCATATACATTCTCTGTATTTTTCAAAGCATCTTCTGTTGGATAATCAAACTCTTTCTTGCTATTGCTATTGGTTACAACTGTATCGTTTGTCTCCAATCCAAAATAAATTCTTGGTTCATTTATATTTAGCACTTCATCAGTTTGGTCAAATGCTTTTTGAATATGGTTTATATTTCCAGAATCTGTTGTTGATGTTGCAGATGTTATTATTGCTCCGAATCCATGTGTATATTCATATGTTTTATTATTATATGTTCCCTTCGAGCTTGCAATTTCTCTTGGAGTTACATATACTAACTTCTCTTTTCCAGAAATATTGTACAATCCAATTTGAGTTGACCTAAAATTATAATATCCTTTATTTTTTTGAGAACCTTCTAGGTCTTTTAGCACTGTTGACGCATTTGCAATCGGAATATTTTGAATTGTTTCAATATTTTCAGTAATATCATTTTGAGTAATTGTTCCACCATCTTGAACAGTAACTTCATCTATATTTATTCCATATGCAATTTTTGTATTATTTATATTATTTTCGATATATTTCTTTTCCTTATCAAGTTCATTTGAATTTACAAATATTAAATTAAATCCAAGCATTACTAAAAGTAAAGAAACTAAATAACCTGGAACAACTAGTATTGAGCCTATTACTTTCTTAGTTTTTCCTTTTTTGAATTCTTTTATTGCTTTAAATGCTGAAACTATCATAATTACAGATAATGCAATATATCCCCAGAACCCGATTGTTGTTTCTGTAATTCCGGCTCCGAATATTGAATAATTCTCTGATTCATCATTATTTAATACTATAAATTTTTGTACCCCAATATCAAGTGTTCCAATAAGCATCAATATTGCAAATAAAACTATAATTACTTTTAAATAACCAAGTGCATTATTTAATAGTCCACTCTTTTTTACCGATTCTCTCGATATTCCATCAAAACAAATATTAAACACTATTAAATAGTACAAAGTTGCATATACTACTGCTGCAATCATTGCAACTAATGCATATATAGTTATAAATTTTAAGAATGGCAATATAAACACGAAAAATCCTATATCTAAGCCTAGTGCAGGGTCAGTTGTAACAAATTGTGTATTAAAGAAACATGGTAATGCTTTTTCTACTATCATTCCAGTAGTTCCAATTGTTACTAATGTTGCAAATATAAATGAAATTGATTTTTGTGGAAGCTTTGGCATTTCTTTCTTTTCGTCTTCAAAAAATACCTTTAGACCTCTTTTTACCTTAGTTGTTGTTGTATATGTTAATGTAAATATTGCCAAGAAATTAACTACAGCAGCTATTCCTCTATACTTCATGTTCTGCCAGAACATAGAGATGTAGTTTTCGCCAATCTCTTTTATTTCTAAGAATTCGCCTCTTTCAACTATATAAATAATTAATAAAGCAATTGCTAAAACAGCTAGAACAAGTTTCTTTCTTGTTTTTCTTTTTTTAGTAGTACTCTCTGTTTCAGTATTTGCAGACTTTGCTTGTTGTGCTGTTTTTGTTTCTTCTTGTTGCTCTGCTTTTACTTCATTATTAGATTTTTCTTGTTCATTACTTTCTTGCTTTTTATCGTTCTTTTTTTCTTTAGCCTCTTCTTTTTTATTCTCTTTAATTTCTTCAGTTTTTGGTATTTTTTCTTCTGCTTGTTTTACTTCTTTCTTTTTCTCTTCCAAGCTATATTCCTCCAATCCTTAAATTAAAGCCTTTACAAAATCTTCGCTATTAAATATTTCCATGTCGCCAACTTGTTCTCCGACGCCTATAAATTTTACAGGCACTTTGTTTTCATTTACAATTCCTATTACAGCTCCACCTTTTGCAGTTCCATCAAGCTTTGTAAGAACTATTCCTGTAATATCTACTGTTTCTTTAAAAGCCTGAACCTGTGAAATTGCATTTTGACCAGTAGTTGCATCAAGCACCATAAGTACTTCTTCTGATGAATCTGGCAATTCTTTGTCTATTACCTTTTTTATTTTAATTAACTCGTCCATCAAATATTTCTTATTGTGAAGTCTTCCTGCCGTATCGCAAATTAAAACATCTGCATTCTTTTCTTTAGTAATTTTAATTGCGTCATATACAACCGATGCAGGGTCAACTCCCTCTTCTCTTTTTACTATATCGCATCCAACTCTATTTGCCCAAATTTCAAGTTGTTCAACAGCTGCTGCTCTAAATGTATCTGCTGCTGCAACAACAACTTTTTTACCATCTTTCTTTAATCTGTTGGCAATTTTTCCAATAGAAGTTGTCTTTCCAACTCCGTTTACTCCAACTACTAAGATAACTGCTGGCTTAGTTTCTAGCTTTAGAGTGTTATCTGTAGCATCAAAAATCTCTTGAATTTCTTTTCTTAGAGCCTCTCTAACACCTTGCTCGTCTTTAATATTTTCTTTCTTAACTCTTTCTCTTAAATTATTTATAATTGTAGCAGAAGTATTAGCACCAACATCAGACATAATTAATGCTTCTTCTAATTCTTCTAATAAATCTTCATCAACTTTTCTAAAGTTACTAAATATATCATTCATCTTCTCGTCAAAAGATGTTTTTGTTTTATTTAATCCATTTTTTAATTTATCAAAAAATCCCATAAAAAAATCCTTTCATTTAATGTATTCATACCCTTCTATTATACATTAAATTTAAGGAAATTTCAATGGGCAGTTTTAGCGTATTTTATGACATTTTCTAATATAATCACATACTAAAAAGCTTTCCATGGTAGTAATG
>FR880011.1:6286-33352 GCA_000435175.1 Clostridium sp. CAG:245 | reverse complement strand
AAATCCTGTATTGTTCTCCACCTTCACACCAGTCACTAGAACCATTTTCTATATCTTCATAATTGTTCTTTGGTTTTGACTTAATGATTCCAATTGCAGTAACAACTAAACACAAAATTGTAAGCCATAATGTTCCTTTTCCGAAGGCACTTCCTGCTCCAGCACTTCCAATTCTAGTTATTGCTGTAAAGCTTGAAACTTCTTTTCCTAAATTTTCTATAAAAAAAGCCAAGTCGAATTTGCCCTGCACAGAACTTTCTGCTATTGCAACCGACATAGGCGCAATTAATACTATCTCTAGTACAATCCAAAGTACTAGAAATAGTATTAAATATTTTTTATTCTTTTCAAAAGCTTTTTGCATTTTGCTCATATATTTATCACCTTTTCTTATGTTATATTACATTTCATGTTCAATTTCTTTATTTGGTACTAATGGTATAGTTATATAATCATTTTCATTCTCTGGTAAAGAAATAGACATTGATTCTTCTGGTGGTATTTTATATGTTTTTTCTTTTTCATCAGCTATTACTGTTCCACCAACAACTTTAAATTTTGAACCTCCATTTGTAGGTCCGTTTGCATCTTTACTCATTTAAGATCCCCCTTAATTATTATCTTCTCTTACTTCAAAAGCGAAATAAGATTTATATGGTTTTAATTTGCATTTTCCTCTAACTTCATTTGTATCTTTATCAAAATAAACTACTGGTTTTACTTCTTCTGTTGTTTCAGGATCTATTATTGTAATAGGTCTTTGAAAGTTTGGCGTATATCTTACATCTTTATATTCAGTTTCTTGTTCAGAATATAATGTATTAAACTTTACAGGAACAGGTCTTTTCGAAATTTTAACTTCATCTTTATTTAGTAATCCCATGTTAACAACAACTCTATCTTGTCCAAAAGATAGAATTATTAATTGGTTTCCTTCATCTTTAGGTGCATCAACAAAAAAAGTTTTTCTTTTATTTAGCCCTACTAATTCTTCTCTACATTTTAGCCTCTCCAATGTAAACTTTGGTGTATTTTCTTCCATCAAACCTTCTGTTTTATTAATTTGATAAATTACTGTGTTTACATTTTGTGGATCTGTTATACTAAAATGTTTTCCCTGTACTTGGTCCATATATTACACCTCTTTCTATATGAAACTTCTTCCATATTTTTTCTTCTGCATACTCTTATATTATAACTTGTTTTCAAGAATATGTCAATATTTTTATGTTACCTTTTTATGTGCTGTTTTATATTTCACGTGGATTAAATTTTGAAACTTTCTTTAATTGCCTATAAATTTCCTTTTCTTTTTCGGTTATGTTCTTAGGTATCATTATTTTTATTTTTATAATAAATTTTCCTCTTCCACCTTTATTGTCTTTATATCCTTTATTTTCTATACAGATTTCTTCGCCTGTCTCCATTCCTTGTGGTATATAAACTCCAATGGTTTCATCTATTGCGTTAACTTCTACTTTTGCACCTAAAACTGCTTCCCAAGGGCTTATGTTTAGCTCTGTATAAATGTCAGAGCCAACTAATTTGTATTGTTTGTCCTCTGCAACATTTATTCTTATTAATAAATCTCCATTTTTTCCGCCATTTTCACCGGGTTTTCCTTGACCTATTAATCTAACTTTTTCTCCGTTTCTGATTCCAGCAGGGATATTTATTTCAAAGTTTTTCATTTTACCATTAATTGTACGTAAAGAAATTTTCTTGGTTTGACCAAAAAAACCTTCATATATTGTTATTGGTATTTCGGTTTCAACGTCTTCACCTTGAACTGGTACTTTTGATTTTCTTTGTTTTGCTGGTTCTTTTTCATCATTATTACGGTCTATGCCAAATAACACATTTAAAATCTCGCTTCTTGTGGCTGTCTTTTTTGCTTCTTGTTGTTTTGTGGCTTTGTTCTTTTTTCTTCCTATACGAGAATACCACATTCTATCATATTTTCTTCTTGTATTTGCATCAGACAAATTCTTATACGCTTCATTTATATCTTTTAAACGTTCTTCATATCTGTTGTCCCCAGCATTCAAGTCTGGATGATATTTTTTTGCTTGTTCTCTATATGCTATTTTTATTTCTTCTACGCTAACTTTATTTGTTTCTAATCCTAGTATTTTGTAATAGTCCTTGAAAATCATCTGATATCCCCCCGCCTCATGGTGTTTGCATTATATCATACTTTGCTGAGGTTTAAAAGGTTTTTAGCAACATTTATTACAGTTTTTTTACAAAAGTTTCTGATTTGTTTCAAAATTATTTTACATTCTTTCCATTAGTAATTTATTTCTTGTTTTGACTATTGTTGGATGCATTAGCTTTTCTTTTTTTACTAACTTTTCAATACTTGCATCTATTATAAACAAAACAGCTCCATCTAAATCTTTTCTTGCAAGTTCACGTTCAGCATCTAAATCAAATTTTTCCGATTTTCTGTTTCTTTCTATTTTATCTGACACGTATATTATTTTTGCTAGCTCGTCCATGTTCGGACTTGTTTCTGTGTGATATTCTATTGCTTTTTGTATTTGCTCGCTTACATCATATAGCGTTTTTGCAATGTGTGCGCCTATTTTTCCATGCAATAATGAAACATTAATTTTTTCCACCTCATCAATTGCTATATTATTTTTTTCAACATATTCTAAACTTTCCTCTTTTGTCATTTCCTTTGCTATATCATGAAGTAAACCTGCAATTCTGGCACTCTCAACATCCACATTGTATACTTTAGCAAGCTCTTCTGCCATTTCCATTACTCCTAACGAATGTATGTACCTGTATTCAGTTAAATTTTCTTTTAGATCATTTTTTATTCTTTCAATTAGTTCCATTTTCTGTTCCCTTCTTTTCAGCACCAATCCAGTTGAACAAGAACAAATTTTATAGTTCTTGTTCAATCAATCTATCTAGCAATTTTGAGTATGTTAATCCACAATTTTCCCACAATTTTGGATACATGCTTATGTTTGTGAAACCTGGCATTGTGTTTATTTCATTTAAGTAAATTTCATCTGTTTCTTTATCTACAAAGAAATCGACCCTTGCCAAGCCACTTCCTTTAACTGCTTTAAACGCTTTTATTGCAGTTTTTCTTATTTTTTCCGAAATTTCTTTTGAAACGTCTGCCGGAATTATTGTCTTAGACTCTGCATTTTTGTATTTTGAATCGTAATCATAAAATTCGTCTGCTGATAAAATTTGACCAACACAACTTGCTTTTACATCGTCCATTCCAAGCACAGCACATTCAATCTCTTTTCCATTTATTCCTTGTTCAATTAATATTTCTTTGTCGTATTTTGCTGCTTCTTGTATACTATTTTTTAGTTCTTCATCATTTTCTGCTTTACTTACACCTACTGACGAGCCAGAATTTGATGGTTTTACGAATACTGGATATTTTAATTTCTCATTTACAATTTTGCATATTTCCTCTATTGTGGTGGAAATATGATTTAGCTCTTCATCTACATATGTATAGCCATTCTTAGTGTTTACAACAACTGCTTTTGCTTGATTTATATTTGCCTTTTCGAATATCATTTTTGCATATACCTTATCCATGCAAATTCCAGAAGCTAGTACTTTACATCCAACATATGGAACTTTTAGCAATTCTAATAAACCTTGAATAGTTCCGTCTTCTCCATACAAGCCATGTAGAACTGGAAATATTATATCTTGCTTCTTCAACGTTTCAAACTCATTTGATATTTTCTCTAGTTCTTTAGGTTGCTCTCCTATTTCAAATATCTCAATGTCTTGCACTGGTTTCATGTAATGGAACCATTCTCCATCTTTTGATATATAAATAGGATATATTTCATATTTTTCTTTGTTTAAATTTTTTATTACAGAGCTTCCAGACACAACAGATACATCATGTTCTGTAGATTGTCCTCCAAATATTACTCCAACTTTTATTTTTTCCATAGTTTTCTCTCCTCGTTTTTAATGTTGTAGTAAACTTGCTACAATTTCTTTAAAATTCATTGAATTTGATGCTTTTATAAGTGCCACATCATCAACCGCTATTATTTTTTTCAACTTTTCTGTTGCATCCTTGTTATTGTCAAAAGTATATACATGTTCTATTCCATTGTCTTTTGCAATTCTTGCAATATTTTCAGCTTCTTTTCCAACAGTGACTACTATATCGATTTTATTTTTTGCAACTTCGAGTCCAACTTTTTCATGCAACTCTTTTGAGTATTCTCCAAGTTCAAGCATATCTCCTAACACGGCAATTTTTCTTTTTCCTTCTATGTTTTTTAAATATTCTATTGCAGATTTCATCGAATCATAATTTGCATTATAACAGTCATTTATTATTGTATAACCTTGCTCTGTTTTTTGAATATCCAGTCTCATTTTGCTAAGCTCAAACTTTTTTATTCCTTCTTTAATTTCAGCAAGTGGAATGTTTAATAATTTACCCACACTAATAGCAGCCAAGCTATTGTATACAAAAGCTTCTCCTCCAACAGGTACATCAATTTTCTCATTATCTGGTTTTAACACAAATTTACTACCTGTTTCATTATATTCTATATTTTCAGCCATATTCGAACTATCATTATTTATTCCATATGTAACAATTTGATATTGCTTATTTTCTAAATACCATTTATGTAATAAATCGTTATCATTATTTATTACAGCTGTTCCGCCTTGTTGTAAGCCTTCAAGTATTTCTAATTTAGCCTTTAAAATGTTTTCTCTTGAACCTAAATTTCCAATATGAGCTGTACCAACATTTGTAATAACAGCAATAGTTGGCTTTGCAATGGCCGTCAATTTACTAAGTTCTCCAAAATGGTTCATTCCCATTTCTACTACAAGCGCCTCGTGTTCTCTTAGCCCCAAAATCGTCATTGGCATTCCTATATGATTATTCATATTGCCTTGTGTTTTTAGTGCATTATATTTTTGTGAAACAACACTGTATATGATATCCTTTGTGCTAGTTTTACCAACACTTCCGGTAATTGCAATTACTGGAATATTGTATTTTTCTCTCTTCAATTTTGCAATTTGTCCAACAGCTTCAACAGTATCATCAACCTGGATAACAAACTTATTTTCTAAACGCTTTATCTCTAAGCCATCAATTTTGTTTATGATTGCTCCTTTCGCTCCATTTTTCAGAGCGTCTTCATAAAACTTTCCACCATCAAAACGCTCTCCTTTAAAGCCTATGTACACGTCTCCATCTTTAATTTCTTTTGTATTCTTAGAAAAACTCTCACATTCTTCTAATTTATTCCCATATATAAGAGTTCCATTTGTGGCTTTTAAAATCTCTTCAACAGTTATATTTTTATTCAAAATTTATCACAATCCTTTCGAGAGGCTTAAGGTAACTTTACCGTAACAATGGCCTCCAATTATTTTTTACTATTATATTCCAGAGGAATTTTTTTTGCAACAATTTACATTTAATATTCATTTAATGTTCTTCTTTTAAATTAATAAAAAATACAAGGAGGAAAGTATGAAAAAGTTTTTTATTATTTTAATTCTAGTGTTGCTATGCATATTATCAAGTATTCCATTTGCATATGCATCAAGCACCACGGTCATTTCACTAAGTGACTCAAAAATTACAGTAAACGGTGAAACAATTAGCACAGATACAAGTAGTAGTGTCTATTTATCAAGTCAAATGGATAATGGTGGCACGAGCACTGATGCTACAAATAGTAACATAGAGATTTCTAATATCATCAATATAAACAGTGCCGGAACTTATGAATTTTCTGGAACTTTAACTGATGGACAAATTTCTGTTAATGCGAATAACATCGTTGGCGAAGTTAGAATTGTTTTAAATAATGTAAATATCACCTGCAAAAATTCTCCTGCAATTTTTGTATATTGCAAAGACACAGAAAATGAAGATTGCAAAGTAGTTATAGAGACTGCAAGTGGATCAACTAACACTATCGTTGGTGGAAAAATAAAGCAAAGTGTTGAAAGCTGGGAAGATCAAGATAGTATTCTGTATTTCATCGAAAGAGGGACGTCCCTATTGGTCGAAGCTTTTTTACTTTTGGTCGAAAATTTCGCTACTTTATTAAAGTATAATTTCTTTTTTAACTTTACTTGCTAATTCAAATTTCTTCATTTATAATAAAATTAAGAAAATAAAAGGAGTTAATCATATGAAAAAGAAAAATAAAAAAAAAATTGTAATTTTAAGTTTAATATTTATCGCAATAATTGAATGTATAGTCTTATTGATATTATTCAAGATATTGATATTAATGAAAGATGAAACAATTAATGGAACAATTAAAGATAAATTTTATCTTTCTCAAGAACCTACAATGTATGTTTCAAAACAAATACATAAAATCATTTCGGATAAAATGGTACTTGATTCATACTATTCAATATATAAAGATGGTACAATTTATTATACACTTTCCTATGCTCCCCCAGACATTTATCCTAAAAATCTTCAAAAATTTTCATTTATAAAAAAGCTTAATCACAGTGAACAAAAAAAACTAAAGTCAGAATTAATACGCTTAAGTAACTCACAATTCTCAACCACAAATTTTTCATCAATAGATTATCCTTATTCCATATTTAAAGTAAATGGAACAAGATATTTCATTAAAGACTATGATGTTTACTCAAACATACTTGCAAAGTATATAAATATAGTTGATTACATAAAAAAGTAGAATGCAGTCTTATGATGAATAATTTATTTATATTTCTTTTTTTAATTACTAAAAGCATGAAAAAAGTTCAAATTGTTAGATAAAAATTTAACAATTTGAATTTTTTTATTTTGCTATTTTGTATTTCTGTTTGCTATTTCTATTGCTTTTGTTACCATGTTTCCACAAGTTTTTGAAGGTATGTTTTCCCAACCTCCGTCTTTTTTTACTTGCTCATAAACACCTAATTCTTTTGCTATTTCTTCTCTAAGATTTTCAGTCATAATGTTTCTTTTTGTCATTGCAGAATCCTCCTCTATTTATTAATGATTTATATTTTTACATTACTATTTTGCGTAATTTTTTATTTAAAATACAGGAGCATTCTGGGGACGGAGGAAAAAATGATCAATGTGTTAATGTTCCGTCTGGCGTGTTTACTATTAATAGTATGTCTTCTTCTTTTCCGGTTTGTGCATTTATATATACTAAAAATTCATTGTCTTCTACTTTTCCTTTAAATTCCCAACAGTATACTTCTGTGTTCCATTTTGTTGGAATTAATGCTAATCCTTCGCTCATAATTTCTAAGTCTTTGTTTAATACTTCTTTTGCTTTTTCTTTTGAAATTATATTTGTTTCAAATGTTCTCTCTGTGTGTGAATTCAAATATCCAGAGGTTTCTATTCCTAGTATACTTCCATCATCTAGTGCAACTTTTACCTTTATTAAATCTGGATATATTGTTACCGTCTCGTTGTTGCTATTTGTTTGCGTGTATGCATAATTTATTGTTACAATTCCATTTTGTTTTAAATAATATGTTTCTTTCATGTTTGAGTATCCGTGATTATTTAGAAATTCTTTTGCTATTTCGTCTGCACGTTCTTGTGTTAATGTTTCTGCGCTCACTGCTCTGTTGCAGTTTGCAAATATTACGTGTCCGCCTTTTTTTGATATTGATATTGTTGCATTGATATCACTTTCTTTCATTTTTACATTAAAATCGAATGAAGGAATTTCTGCATTTTCCGAATATCCATGTGATTCTATATTGTCTATTTTATCTGTTCCATAAAATTGATTTACTATTTCTTTCGCCTTTTCTTCATCTATATCTTCACCAGTTAAGCCTTTTTTCTCTGCTGATGAAATGTGCTCCGAAAAAGCTCCATCATATATTAAGCCTGCATATTCGTGAAAATTTTCTTCAAGATTAGAGAAACTGTCCTTGGTTATGCTACTTACTTGTGTTGCAAATGCTCTTGTTCCTTCATCTCTCAGCTCATTCCACTTTATTCTTCCGCTATTTAAATCTGTTGATAGTTGATTTAATGTATTTTCTAAATCTAGGCTATAAGTGTGCAATTGTTTTATATTGTTAAAATCTTCTTGTGATAAATTTTCTCCACCAATTGTTTTTCTAGAAAGTGAATAACTGTAATCACTTACTTGGTTTAAAAATTTAGATGTATTTTCTAATTCATTACTGTTTATTGGTAATTGTGCTAGACAACTTTGCGCAACGCTTGCTTCTCTCCAAACATTAGTTAATGTTTCTGCTCCATGCTCTGGAGTTGTTGATATTAAAGCTTTTGCAAGGTATGTTTCTACATTTTGTACATAGTCTACCAACTCGAAAAAGGCCATATTGTAACCATTTTCCGATGCTGTTACGTATTTTCTTCCTTCTTGATAAGCATAATAAATTGCTGCCCCTGCAATCACAACTGCAAAGATTATTCCTATTATTATATACGATGTTGTGGTTTTTAATTTTTTACTCACTTAAATTTCCTCCTTATTTACAAAATCTATGTTTTCCAATTGTCTTAATAAGTGGTCTTGACCAAATCCACTTGTTTGTAGCTGTGCTTGGATTAAAATAATATATTGCTCCACCCGTTGGGTCCCAGCCATTCATAGCGTCTCTTGCTGCTTTTAAAACTGTAGAACCTTCTTTTATTGGTACATTTATCTGTCCGTCAGATACTGCTGTAAATGCACCTTTTTCGTAAATTACTCCGGCTATTGTATTTGGAAATTGAGAAGATTTTACTCTATTTAGTATAACTGCTCCAACGGCAACTTGTCCTTCATATGGTTCACCTCTTGCCTCTCCATTTATTGCCCTAGCCATTAATTGCAAGTCTGACGTAGACGATGAATCACTTGATGCTTCTACATTTTTCGGCAATAAATTTATAAGTACATACAAGCCTGTAACCATCAAAAGCAAAATTGGTATAATAAAAAACTTTTTAATTTTCATACTTACTCCTTCATTTTAATTTTTGAAACAATTACTATTTTAAGAAATTTTTTCATAAAATAGTAATCGTTTCACTAAAAAATTATGATTAGAATAAAAAGGGTATTTGAGTTAGTCGTAACTCTAGCTATATTATTGGTAATTTTTCAAATTTTATGCATTTTACTTTTGTTTTTTGTTTTATTATGATAAAATCAAATTGCAAAAAATCTTCATAAAAATGTTTATAATTTATTTTACATTTTTATAAAAAATTTATAAGGGGAATTTAAACAATGAAAAAAATTTTAATATTTTATGCATCATTTGGTGGCGGTCATTTATCTGCTGCTAATTCAATAAAACAATGCATTGATGAGAATTTTGAAGGATATGAAACAAGTTTGGTTGATTGTTTATTATATGTAAATAAGCCTATTAATAAAATTTCTACTATTGCTTATAAGGAAATGGCTAAGAAGTTTCCTTGGGCTTGGGGCGAGGTTTATAGCCACTCGCAGAGAGGACCTATGGCACACATTAGCTCTACTGCTAATAATCTAATGGCTAAAAAATTACTAAAATTACTAAGAGAATATTCGCCAGACATAATAATTTCTACTCACCCATTTGGGAGCCAAATGGTAAGCTATTTAAAGAGAAAGGCCTTAATAGATTGCAAGCTAGCCACAATAATGACAGATTTTGCTCCACATGAGCAATGGTTAGTTGGAAAAGAACAAGTGGATTACTTCTTTGTTTCTCACGAGAAAATGAGACAAGAATTAATAAATGATAACATTTCTGCTGAAAAAGTATTTGCAACTGGAATTCCAATTTCTAAGAGATTTTTGATGACTTATAATAGAGAAGAAATTATGAATTCGTTTAATCTTAATTTAGATAAAAAAGTAATTCTATTTTTCGGCGGTGGTGAATTCGGTTTAGGACGTGAGCAAACAATAAAAATATTAAAATCATTTATTACACATTCAAACAATCATCAAATTGTTGCAATTTCTGGCAAAAACGAAAAAATGAAGGAATCATTTGAAAAATTAGTAGAAGAATTACAGGCCGAAAATATAGTTAAAGTATTACCATATACAACACAAATTCCAGAATTAATGAGTATTGCTGATTTTGTTGTAACAAAACCCGGTGGTTTAACATCTACGGAAAGTTTGGCCTCTGGACTTCCAATGGTTCTTATTAACCCAATTCCCGGTCAAGAAGAAGAAAATGCAAAATTTTTAGAAAATTCAGGTGTTGGAATTTGGTTAAAACAAAAAGAAAATTGTGATGAAATAATTACAGAACTTTTAAATAATGAGGATAAATTAAATCAAATGAGAAAAAACACTGAATTGCTTGCAAAAAAGAACTCAACAATGGATATTTGTAGAACAATACTTATACAACAAAAACCCGGATAATTTTCGGGTTTTATATTTTTATAATTGCACTCTTCCTTCCAACGCTCTACTTAATGTTACTTCATCAGTATATTCTAAGTCTCCACCAACTGGAACTCCGTGCGCTATTCTTGTTACTTTTATTCCCAATGGCTTTATCAATTTTGATAAATACATTGCGGTTGCCTCTCCTTCAACTCTTGGGTTTGTTGCAAGTATTACTTCTTTTACACTACCATCCATCAAACGTGCAAGAAGCTCTTTTACTTTTATGTCATCTGGTCCAACGCCATTCATCGGAGATATTGACCCATGTAGTACATGATATACTCCCTTAAATTCGTGTGTTTTTTCCATTGCCACAACATCTCTTACATCTTCTACAACACAAATTAAAGAGTGGTCTCTTCCTGTGTTTGCGCATATTGGGCAAGGATCTGTATCTGTTATGTTGTAGCATTGTGAACAATATTTTAAATTTTTCTTTGCATTTTGTATGCTTTCTATAAATTCATTTGTTTCTTCTTCGCTAGCATCTAATATATAAAACGCAAGCCTTGCCGCAGTTTTGTTTCCTATGCTAGGAAGTTTTTCAAAACTTTCTATTAGCTTTTCTATTGATGGTGAATAGTATGACATATGTTTCTCCTGTTATTTTACATTAATCCTGGTATGTTGTATTTTCCAAGTGATGCAGCTTGTGCGTCGTCTACTTGTTTCAATGCATTATTTATACATGTTGCAATTAAATCTTCTAACATTTCTACATCATCTGGGTCTAATACCTCTGGTTTTATTTTTATTTCTTTTATTTGTTTGCTTCCAGAAACCTTTACTTTTACGGCTTCTCCGCCTGCAGATGCCTCGAATTCTTTTGCAGCTAATTCTTCTTGTGATTTTTCAACATCTGATTGCATTTTTTTTGCTTCTTTCATTAATTGATTTAGATTCATTCCTCCAAATCCACCCATTCCTGGGAATCCACCTCTTTTTGACATTTTAATCCTTCCTTTCTTAGTTTGGAAAATTGTAATTATTTTTCAAACTTTCTCCTATTAATCAATTATATTAATCGGTATATCCAATCCATTCGATATATCGCTGAAAGTATCTGTCTTAGACACTATTTCTTCATTATTATCTACAAGTACAACTCTCATTGGCTTCCCAAGTTCCATTGATACTTGTTTTACAATCTCACTCATGTTTTCTGGCTTTTCAAGAATATCTTTTCTAAATGGTGTGAGTCCATTTTCAAAATTAATTCCGACTGTCATGTCGTTTATTTCATTTGCAGAAGATGTCATTAATATTGATGATAATGATATTCTGCCTTCTTGTTTGATATTATCTATTATTTTTGGCCAATTTTGTACCTTGTCGCCCAATTTAACATTTGTTGATTTCTTTACTTCTGGTTTAATTGCATATTGAGTCTTGCTTTCTTGACTCGTAGAGCTTGAAGCTACTGCACGTGGTGCATTTTGTAATTGTGTAATTTGTTTTTCTAATCTATTTATTTTGTATTTTAAATCTTCAACCTCTTTTGAACTAGCCCCTGAATCTCCGGAACTTACTGTACTACTCGTGCTAGCTTCGTTGCACAGCTTTATTATTGTAACTTGAAACATTATCAATTTCTGTGATGACCATTTCATATCGTTTTGCAAATTTGATAATTCATATATCATAGAAATTAATCTTTCTTTCGTCGTGCTATCTGCTAATTCTTTAATTTGATTTTTCTCAGCTTCACTGTAAATTTCAAGCTTAGTATTTGTTTTAAACACAAGAATATCTTTTACATATTTTATTATTTCCCATAAGAAATTACTTATGTCTTTTCCTTCTGAAATAATCTCGTTTATTGCACCAAGTGCATCTTCAGTATTTTTTTGCAAAATACTTTTTGTAATTTTATTTACACTTTCTGTTTTTGGAATTCCAACCAATTCTTTTACTAAATCTTCGGTTATTTTTCCTTCTTCTTGCATACATCTTTCTAATATGCTAAGAGCGTCTCTCATTGCTCCTTCTGCTAATATTGCTATTAGTTTTTTTGCTTCTGGAGTAATATCTATATTGCTTTGCTCACATACAAAATTCAATCTTTTTTCTATGTTGTCATTTGATATTTTCTTAAAATCAAATCTTTGACATCTTGATAATATTGTTGCTGGCAATTTTTGAGGTTCCGTTGTAGCCAAAATAAACTTTACATGTGCTGGTGGCTCTTCCAAAGTTTTAAGTAATGCATTGAAAGCTCCCGTAGAAAGCATATGAACTTCATCTATAATATATACCCTATATTTTGCGACTGTTGGTAAGAAATTTACTTCGTCTCTAATGGCTCTAACATCCTCAACACTATTGTTAGATGCAGCATCCATTTCTACTATATCTGTAAGTGAACCTTCAAGTGCTGCTTTACAAACTGCGCACTCGTTACAAGGCTCTCCATCCTTAGGGTTTAAGCAGTTTACGGCTCTTGCTAAAATTTTGGCAGCAGAAGTCTTTCCAGTTCCTCTACCTCCATTAAATAAATAAGCATGGCCAACCCTATCATTAATAAGCTCATTTTTCAATGTTCTTACAATATGTTCTTGCCCAACTATTTCGTCAAATTTTAAAGGTCTAAATTTTCTATATAACGCTGTATATTCCAATTTTTTTACCTCCATAATTTTATTATATTGGTTAAAAGGTATGAGATTTTTAACTTCTCTATGGAAAGCACCCTACATAAAGAGGTCTGCTTATTGCTGCTTCCTTCCGGACCTGACAAGGTTCACAGTTCTTTATCAAGATACTCTCCATACAAAAGTTATATCTCATACCTTTTGCATTATATACTATTTTGTTTAGTTTAGCAAGTAAAAATTTGCTATTTTATTCTTTTAAAAACAATTCCACTCATGTCTGTTATTTCTTTGTTGCTTGTACCTTCTGTTAAGAGATTTTCACATGGCAAACTTAATGTGATATTTGTTTTATATTTTATTTTATTTGCTTGAATTATAAAATCGAAATTCACTTGAAATTTAGTTTCTTCTTCCGTAGTGCCTATTTTAGTAAGCAAAGTACCATTGTGTTGTACTTCGGTATCATCATTTGAAACAAAATTTCCTACATTTATGTTTGCAAATCTGATTACAGCTGAACCACCCTGATTGCAAATTTCTAATGTTTTAGGGTTACTCGTTTTTCCGCCTTTGTATTCCAATCCATTTTCTACTAAATATGACTCATCATATGTAAAAGTTCTGCCTTCTAAGCTATTGGGCATAAAAACTTTTACAACACCCTTAGTAGGCTGTTTTGTAACTTTAATGTTATCGATTGTAATACTGTCTAAAAGTTCATCTTTATCTGTATTTTTATCTATAAAGAAATAAACATCATTATTTTGATTTACAGACAAATTCCATTTTGAGTTCTCTTCTGGATTTTCTGTGTTTTGTTCTCCTTCTGCCGTGCTTATTATGGTTATTTTAGATAACTGATACGGCATATTCTTTTCACCCTCAATTTGATATTGAATAATAATCAGTATTACAACAATTATTACAACCATAAGTACACTGATTGCTATACTCATTTTTATTCTATCCTTCATACTGGTATTCATTTTTTCCCCCACGCTTTATTTGGCGGAGACGGTGGGATTCGAACCCACGGGCCGGTTGCCCGGCTAACTGATTTCGAGTCAGCCTCGTTATGACCACTTCGATACGTCTCCTATTGTACCTACTAATTATATCAAAACAATAGAAAAAGTCAAATTATTTTCGTAAAAATTTTGTGAACTAACATTATGTCCAATTTTATTATAGCTGTTGCTTTTTGTTCTATTTTATATTATATTTATTACAAATTTAGGAGGATTATGTATGAGAGTGGTTGTTCAACGTGTAAAACACGCAAGTGTTACTATAAATGGAACTGTTAATGGAAAAATAAATAACGGTTTTTTAGTTTTACTTGGCGTACAATCCACAGATAACGAACAAGATGTGGATTACTTAGTGAAAAAAGTAACAAATTTAAGAATTTTTTCTGATGAAAATGATAAAATGAATTTATCTTTAAAAGATGTTAATGGAGAACTTTTAATTGTTTCTCAATTTACATTATATGCAAATTGCAAAGAAGGAAACAGACCCTCTTTTGTAGAAGCTGCCAAACCAGATATTGCTATACCTTTATACGAATATTTTGTTTCTGAATGTAAAAAAATAATTCCAGTAGTTGAAACTGGAATATTTGGTGCAGACATGAAAGTTGATCTTTTAAATGACGGCCCTGTGACCATTATAATGGATTCAAAATAAATTGAATCCATTATTTTTTCTTTTTTTCTCTTAATTCTTTAAAAAACTGTTGTAATATTTTTTTGCATTCTGTTTCCATAACACCTTTTTCAATTTCTACAACATGATTAAATTTATAATCTTCGAGTAAATTTAATACAGAACCACATGCACCAGTTTTTTCATCCATGGTTCCAATAACAACCTTTTTCAACCTTGCCTGAATCATTGCTCCCGTACACATTGCACATGGTTCTAAAGTAACATACATTGTACAATTTTCTAGTCTCCAAGACTCTAGTTTTTTACTAGCCTTTTGAATCGCAATAATTTCAGCATGTTTTGTTGTGTCTTTTTTCTGTTCTTTTACATTGTGTGCCCTAGCTATTATTTCACCGTCTTTTACAATAACCGCCCCCACTGGAACCTCGTCCTTTTTATAGGCTTTTCTAGCTTCTTTTATAGCTTCCTTCATAAAAAATTCTTCCACTATTTACTCCAATTAAAAATTTATAAAAAAAATGGTGTACCAGAAGGGAATTGAACCCCCGACACACAGTTTAGGAAACTGTTGCTCTATCCAACTGAGCTACTGATACATTTCTAGTTAATATAATAGCATTTTGGAATAGGTATGTCAATTATTTTTCTCTTTATTCTATTATATAAATTTTTAAAAATTGTTTTATTCTCTTAATATCTATGGTATAATATTCTTATAAAAAGTGGGGTGATATTATGCAACAAACCATTAATATTCAAGAACTTGAAAATGCATTAAATAAATATGGTGATATTGTATTAACTAAAAATTCCAAAAACGATGTTATTATAATGAGTATCTCGGAGTATAAAAGAAAGTTAAAAGATAATGAACTAAGTAAAAAACTTGAAAAAGCAGAACAACAAATAAAAGATGGAAAAACAGTTAAGGCTACTACAGTATTTAGAGAATTAGAAGAAAAATATGGATTTTAAATACAATCTAGAATTCACTGATGACTGTAAAAATGAAATACTTGAAGTCTATGAATATATCTCACAAAATTTAGCGTCAACAGAAGCAGCAAAAAAATTAATGAAAAAAATAAAGACGTCAATAATGCATTTATCTGAAGAACCTTATTTATATATGCGAATTGATACAAGTAACAATAGCCATAATAATTTTAGAAGAATTGTAGTAAATAATTATGTAATATTATATTTAGTAAGCGAAGCAAACCATACAGTTTATATTTCTCATATGTACTATGGGAAAAGAGATTATATGTAGTCTTAATTTACTTTTTATTCATTATTATTAAACATTGAAGAAGCCAACTATGTAGTTGATGTTTCTTTTTTATTTACTCTTTATTCCATGTAAATTTTGTGCTATAATTATTTTTAGTTTTTATTTTTATGAAAGGATTTTGCCAATTATTTTTATCAATTTGGTAATTATGCAAATATATGAAACATATTTTAAGTTATATGAGAAGAGCAATTGAAGATTATGATATGATTGAGGATGGAGATAAAATTGCCGTTGCATTGTCTGGTGGAAAGGATTCTATTACTTTGTTAAATGGGCTAAAAAGTTTACAGTACTTTTATCCCAAGAAATTTGAATTAATTGCTATAAGTGTAAATCCTGGCTTTGAATATTTCGATTCTGAATTTTTAAAGAAAACATGTGATGACTTAGGGGTACCTTTCTTTGAGGAGAAATACGATATTAGCAAGATCGTTTTTGAGGACAGACAAGAACAAAATCCATGTTCTCTATGTGCTAATTTGCGTAGGGGTATTCTTAACACTGCTGCAAAACGTGAGCATTGCAACAAGATTGCATTAGGTCATAATTTAGATGATGTTTTGGAAACTTTTTTGATGAATTTGCTTTTTGCAGGAAGTATTTCCACTTTTTCTCCTGTAAGTTATATGGATAGGTCTGGAATTACTTTAATTAGACCATTAATTTATGCGTCTGAAAAAGAAACAAAACGATATGTTAAAAAAAATGGCAAACAAATAATGCCTAAAGTTTGCCCTATGGATGGTCATTCAACAAGAGAATATGTTAAGAATTTAATTGTTACATTATCTATAAAAAATCCACATGTAAAAGCCAATATCATGGGTGCAATAAAAAGAAATAATATAGATGGCTGGAAAAATACGACTCAACGCAAACAATCTAATTAACTTAATTAAACAGATTAAATAACAACAGAGATAATTTTTATAAAAATAAAAATTATCTCTGTTGTTATTTTTAGTTATATTTGCTTACATTTTTGCTTGTTCTTCCATTACTTTTGTTAGTTCTTTTAATTCTTGTTCTGCTTCTTCCTCTGTTTTTCCTTTTACACCCATATAGAATTTAATCTTTGGCTCTGTTCCAGAAGGACGTACACAGCACCAAGCATCGTTTTCAAGTCCATAATATAAAACATTTGAATTTGGTAATCCTGTTTTTGTTGTTTCTCCTGTTGCATTATTCTTTATAATGTCTTTCTTATAATCTCTAAATTCAACTACCTTATATTTTCCAAGTGTTGTAGCTGGATTTTCTCTCATTTTTTCCATCATTTGTTTAATTTCTTCTGCACCAGTCACACCTTCTCTTGTAATTGATATTGTAAGTTCTTTGTAGAATCCATATTTCTTATATATGTTTATCATTTGATCCCATAATGTGTAACCTTTTTCTTTATAATAAGCTGCTGCTTCACATAATGCCATTACTGCTGCAATTCCATCTTTATCTCTTGCATGTGTTCCAATTAGGCATCCGTAGCTTTCTTCGAATCCAAACATATATGTATATTCATTACTTTGTTCAAACAATCTCATTTGCTCACCAATGTATTTGAAGCCTGTTAAAACTTCTATTAATTTTAGATTATACTCTTTTGCTATTGCATCGGCTAAGTTTGATGATACTATTGTTTTAATTAATGCACCATTTACTGGAATTTCTCTTCTTTCTTTCTTTTGAGATAATTCGTATTCGGCAATTAGAAGTCCAGACATATTTCCTGTAAATGAATGATATTCTCCTGTTTTCGAGTCTTTTGCATATACACCTAATCTATCTGCGTCTGGGTCATTTGCAAGTACAACATCTGCATCAACTTTTTCTGCCAATTCTAGTGCTAACTTGAATGCATTTGCATCTTCTGGGTTTGGATAGCTTACTGTTGGGAAATCTCCATTTGGTTTTTCTTGCTCTGGTACAACATATACATTTTCAAATCCTATTTCTTTTAGTATTCTTTGTACTGGCATATTTCCAGCTCCATGTAATGGTGTGTATACTATTTTTACATCTTTTTGAACTCTCTTTATTGTATCTAGATTAAGTACTAAATTTTTTAGAGTCTTTATATACTCATCGTCTATTTCTTTTCCAATAACGTGGTATAAATCAGCTTTTTCGGCTTCGTCTTTTGACATTGTTTTTATCTCAGAAAATTCTTTTATGTTGTTTACTTCTGTTATAATTCCTTTATCATGTGGTGCAACGATTTGTGCTCCATCTTCCCAGTAAACCTTATATCCGTTGTACTTTGGAGGATTATGACTTGCTGTAATCATGACCCCTGCTATACATTTCAATTGTCTTACTGCAAAAGATAGCTCTGGAACTGGTCTTAAACTTTCGAATACATATGTTTTTATTCCATTTGCATTTAAGCATAATGCTGTAAATTCACTAAATTCTTTAGACATATGTCTTGAATCATAAGAAATTGCAACACCTTTATTCTCTGGGTTATGCATTTTTATGTAGTTTGCAAGTCCTTGTGTAGCTTTAGTTACAGTATATTTATTCATTCTGTTGCTACCATTTCCTATTACTCCTCTTAATCCTGCTGTTCCAAACTCTAAGTCTTTATAAAATCTGTCTTGAATTTCAGACTCATCATCTTTAATACTTCTTAATTCTTTCTTTGTTTCTTCATCAATTGCTGGATCATTTAACCATTCATTATATTTTTCTAAATAACTCATAAAAAATTCCTTTCTTGAAAACACTTTTTTATATTTAAGCAAAAGAAGCTTGAACCTTTTGTATAACAAAAAATTCAAACTCCTATATTTTAATTATACAATTATTTTATTTTATGAAATTCTTTGTATAATTTTCTAGCTGTTTCAGGGCTATCTACACCTTCTGCATTCTTAACTGGTGCAAATTCCTCTTCCCTTTTTACTCTTAAAATGGCCATATCATCTAGTGATTCAAACGCATCAAATAAGAATGCTTCAAATTTATATGCATTTGGTTTATCACTTGTTATTAAGTTTCCATCTTTATCTAAATACTTAGCCTTTTTAAATGCACTATGATATGGTAATGTATTTTTGCTTATTTCTTCTATAGCTTTTACGCTAAATAAATTACATAATATATGAGATTCTCCATATATTAGTCCGCCATTTTCGTTTGTTGCTTCTGCCATTTCTTCTGATATTTCGCTATATTCTACAACACTTGGTTTTCCATTTCTCTTGCAGAATACTCCAACTTTCTCATGAGGTCCAGCTTTTACAACACTCTTTCCTGCTGCTAGAACTTTTTTATCTATTGCTAAGCCTAATAGTACTGGATCTACCATATTTACTAAAACATTATCAACACCACCGATAAAAGCCCATTCAATTCCTCTTGACTTCATATCGTATATTATTCCATTTTTCTTCATTGATAGGAATATTCCACCATGTCCATCTGCTGCTTGTTTTATTAAACCATCTTCACCGATTAATACTTTTCCCTTTGTATCAATCATTGGTAATTGTCCTTGCTTAAAGAACACAACTTTATCCTTTGGATATCCAAAATAGTCATGGTCTTCAAAGAACTTAACTGTTGCATCATTGTTTTCTTTACTTGTCATTATGTACCAAGTAACAAAAACTCCATACTTTTTCTCTGCAGTTTTTAATGTATCACATAAAATTTCGAATATAGGTTTATGCGAATCTAATCCAATGTCATATGTACCTTTTGGTCCATTATGTCCTAATCTAGTACCTTGACCACCAGCCATTGTAACTGCTGCAAGTTTTCCCTCTTTTATTGCTTTTAATCCAATTTCTTCATAATGTTTTAATTCATTATCAGACATTGCACTCTTATCTGTATAATCGATTGGTTCAATTTTAGAATTTGCAAAGTCTACTGTTTGATTTATTCTTTTGTATAATTCCTCAATTTGATTAAAGTCTAATGTTAATATTTCATCTAATAATTTTGACTTATTCTCCTCACTTAGTTTTTCATACTGACTCAAAAGATGTTCTTGTCCATATTTTTTTAGAACTTCCTCTGCTGCCATATATTTTTCGTCCATGTTATTTCTCCTTTCGAATCAAAATATTGATTGCAACCTTATATTATACTAATATTGGGAAATAGTCAATTATTTTAGTAAAATTTCACCTTTAATTCATCAGATCAGCATTATTTTTTAAGTAAAAACTAATTTGCAACTTTTATTGTTGTAATATATTCTTCTTTATTTTTCTCTCCTGAAGTATTTAATATTTTATCATGCTTGTCTAATATATCTTTAATTCCATATTTGCAATCTTCAATATCATAACAATCTATTATTTCTATAATTTTATTTTCTAATAAATTATTTTCTATTTCTTCTCTTGCTTTTTCTATAAATTCTTTTGTTCCATTTATTATAATACAATCATTGTTTTGTACTGCTTGCTTTATGTCTTCTAAATTACTTTTTTGCCACCCAATATTTATTATTTCTTTTTTATCTTCTAAATGTAATTTTGTTAATAATGTTTCCATTTCTTTTGTTAAATCCTTTTCTAGAATTGTGGTAACTTTAACTCCTTTATTAATTTTTTGGTCTAGGTTTGGTAGTAACATTGTGACTAGGTGCCACTCACTTGCATAGAAACTACAAATTGACTTTAAATTTTTATTAATATCAGCCATATTTACCTCCACTTTTATTTTCTATCTATGGTAAATTTTAACATTTTTGCATATTTGTGTCAATATTATTACAAATGTTTCGTGTGTCATAATTCGACAAAGCATTTATTTTTCGCCTTATTTATCGAGTTTTCATTTTTTGTTTTGTAGAATTTTTGCAGTTTTATTACACAATTGTTACATTTTATTTTAAATATTTATTTACCAATTTTGTATATTTTTTAGCAATTTAGTAAATAATTTTATTAATAATTTAGTATAAAATTTTTAGAGGTGATTTATTTATGTTTTGTAAAGAAAAAATTTTTAGAGCTATAATTCTTATTTTACTTTTCACTATTTTTACATTATTTTCTGCAATTTCATACGTTAATGCCGTTTCTTCCGATATTGCAGATGGAATATTTAGACTTCACGTTATAGCAAATAGTGACTCTGTAGAGGATCAAAATTTAAAGTATAAAGTTAGAGATGCTTTATTAGAATATATGAATTCTATCTGTGCAGATGCCTCTTCAAAGGAAGATGCGATGAATATTGCTTCTGAGCATCTTGACAACTTTAGAGAAATTGCTCAAAAAGTTGTTTACGATAATGATTATAATTACCCTGTTACTGTGGAAATTGGTCAGTACAATTTTCCAACTAAACACTATGGAGACGTCTCTCTTCCTTCTGGTATTTATGATGCCCTTAGAGTAAAAATTGGAACGGCTTCTGGTCAAAATTGGTGGTGTGTAATGTTTCCTCCTCTTTGCTTTGTAGATGTATCTTCTGGTATTGTCCCAGATGATTCAAAAGATTTATTGCAAGATAATATGTCTGATGAAGAATATGATTTAATAACAAATTCTAATGATAATTCTAGTCTAACTTTTAAGTTTAAAATCGTAGAATTATTTGAGAATATCAAAGTTAAGTTGGCAAACAGCTAACTTATCTTTTTTACACATTTTTATTGTAAATATTTCTTTTTTATGTTATATATATAGGTAGTTTATTAGGTTATACACATTAGAAAGGGGATTTTACTTTGGAGAAATTAGTAATAAATGGACCAACAAGGCTTAAAGGCGATGTAAATATAAGCGGAGCAAAAAATGCAGCAGTTGCAATAATTCCTGCAACTTTATTAATAGATGGAGAATGTACATTAGAAAATGTACCAAATATAAGTGATGTAAAGCTTTCATGCACAATATTAGAGAAATTAGGTGCAAAAATCACATGGCTTACAGAAAATTCATTAAAAATAGATACAAGAAAAATAACTTCAACTAGGGCTCCTTTAGATATTACAAGCAAGTTCAGAGCTTCTTATTATCTAATAGGGTCACTTCTTAGCCGTTGTGGCAAAGCTGAAGTTGGACTTCCTGGCGGATGTAAATTGGGTGCCCGTCCAATTGACCAACATATTAAAGGTTTTGAGGCACTTGGAGCAAATACAACAGTTGCTCAAGGTAAGATTATTGCAGAAGCAGATAGATTAGTGGGTACATCAATTTACATGGATACAGTTTCTGTTGGAGCAACTATTAATGTTATGCTTGCAGCAGTGCTTGCAGAGGGAATTACAACAATTGATAATGCAGCAAAAGAACCTCATGTTGTTGATGTTGCAAACTTTCTAAATACTATGGGGGCAGATATTCACGGTGCAGGAACTGACGTTATTAAGGTTACTGGTGTAAAAAAATTACATGGAAATGCAACATATTCAATAGTTCCAGATCAGATTGAAGCAGGAACATTTATGCTTGCAGCAATCGCATCAAAAGGTGATGTTGTTATTCATAATTGTATTCCTAAGCACTTAGAATGTTTAACTGCCAAAATACTTGAAATAGGTGGAAACGTTGAAGAAGGTGATGATTCAATTCATGTTTGGTGTGATACACGTCCTTCTAAGGCTACGATAAAAACATTACCATATCCAGGTTTTCCAACTGATTTACAACCTCAAATGGGTGTTGTGTTATCTGTTGCAGATGGTACAAGTATTATTAATGAAAGCATTTGGGAATCTCGTTTTCAATATACAGCTGAATTAAATAAAATGGGAGCAAACATTACAGCACAAGGGAAAAGCGCTGTTTTTGAAGGAGTCGATTTCTTATCTGGTGCACCAGTTTATGCATCAGATTTAAGAGCAGGAGCAGCCTTGATAATTGCTGGAATAATTGCAAACGGCGAAACAGATTTATATAACCTTGATCATATTGATAGAGGCTATGAATGTATAGAAGAAAAATTTAGAAAACTCGGAGCAAATATTACAAGAGTTAATGAAGAATAGGAATTAATATGTTTAAATTTTGTAGTTTATTTAGTGGAAGTACTGGTAATAGTTTATTTGTAGAAACTGAAAATTCAAAAATATTAGTTGACGCTGGAGAAAGTGCTAAGAAAATTGTTTCTGCACTTTCTCTTATTGGCATTGAAGTGACTGATATTGATGCAATACTTGTTACTCATGAGCATATTGACCATGTTAAGAGTTTAGGAACTCTTTCTAAAAAATATAATATTCCGGTTTATGCAAACGAAAATACTTGGAATGCCATGCCAGAACAGCAAGCAAAAATTTTAGAAGAAAACCAAAAAAAGTTTAGTGTTAACAAAGAATTTGAAATAAAGGATTTAACATTTCAGCCTTTTAGCATTCCTCATGATGCCGCTGACCCATGTGGTTTTAATATATTACATAAAAAAAATAAAATCAGCATTGCAACAGATTTAGGTCATGTTACACCAGAGATTTTTGATAAGTTATCAAAGAGTTCTTTTGTATTATTGGAATCTAATTATGACCCAGATATTTTGAAATATTCAAAATATCCATATCAATTAAAGCAAAGAATTGCCGGTCCAGATGGGCATTTATCTAACTATAATTCTGGTGATTTGGTTTCTAAACTTATGAAAACCGGATTAAGTTCTGTAATGCTTGGGCATTTAAGCAAGGAAAATAACTTTCCAGAACTTGCTTACAAAACTGTTGTTGAAGAAATTATTAGCAATCATCATGATGAAAATGATATAAAAGTTGGAATTGCTAAAAGAGATGGTCCAAGTGGACTTATAGATATTGCTTAAAAAGAAAGGATTTAGTCGATTTACCTTGACTATATAAAAATTTATGTTACATATTAATGTTATTTGTGTCGGAAAAATTAAGGAAAGTTTTTTTAGAGATGCAATTTTGGAATATTCTAAAAGATTATCTAGGTTTTGCAATTTAACCATTACTGAACTTCAAGATGAGAAAATTTCAGAAAAGGCTAGTGAAAAAATAGAACAGGAAATAAAAGAAAAAGAAGGGCAAAATATAATTTCTCATATAAAAAAAGATTCTTATGTAATTGCATTAGATTTAACGGGAAAAGAACTCGACTCTGTTGCTCTTTCTCAAAAAATAGAAAACTTATCGATTAGTAATAGTTCAATTACATTTATTATTGGTGGAAGTCTTGGCCTTTCGAAGCAAGTTTTAAATTATTGCAATGAAAAACTATGTTTTTCAAAAATGACATTTCCGCATCAATTAATACGAATATTTTTATTAGAACAAATTTATAGAGCATTCAAAATTGCAAATAATGAGACATATCATAAATAACGCTTAAAGAGAAATTTGGTAATTTTATAAAAATCTAAACATTACGCTCTTGGTCGGGGCTCCATTCGTCCCCCTCAAGGCGAGCTCCAGTTTGATTTTTAAAAATTGCAAAATTTCTCCTTAATTTTAGGTCATTTTTTAGAGTATAATATTCCAAACTATTGCAGATGTTAACATTCCTACGAAATCTGCAATTAATGCTGCAACTAATACGAACCTTATCTTCTTCACTCCAATACTTCCTGTATATATTGCTATTGTGTAAAATGTAGTTTCTGTTGAACCCATTATTGTAGATGTAATTAAACCAATTTTACTGTCAACACCATATGTTTTCATTATGTCTGTTGCAACAGCAAGTGATGCACTTCCAGATATTGGTCTTAACATTGCAAGTGGCATTACTTCACTCGGAAATCCAACTTTGTTTGTAAAAACAGATACTGCTCTTGTAATTATTTCTAATAATCCTGAACTCCTAAGTACTCCTACAGCTAAAAATATTCCTAATAATGTAGGAAAAATTTTAATAACTATGCTCATTCCTTCTGTAGCACCTTCAACAAAAATGTCATATACTTTTTTCTTATCTGCAATTCCATAAATAACTATTATAATTATTACAACTGGAACAGCAATTGTTGATATATAATTAACTATTTTCATACTAAAATCACATTTCCTTTACATAAATTAGGTTGCGAAAGAATTAAATTTTGGCAAGAGAAACAAATTTTAAATGCAAGGGCGCATACTTTCTGTATGTAACCGCGTTTTAAATGAAGTTTGACGTAGCAAAAGCTGTAATTATTTTTCAACCATTTAAAATTTTTTCATCAGAAGCTTACTTGCAATTATTCCTGCCGTATCTGCCACCAGTGTAACGATCCATACTGGTAGAATTATTTGAGCAGCATTTGTCGACCCCATTGATGCTCTTACGGCAATAACGGTTGTTGGTATTAATTGTAAAGAAGCCGTATTTAAAACTATGAACATAGCCATTGAGTCAGTTATAGTATCTTTATTAGGATTTTTTTCCTGCATAGTTTTCATTGCTTGCAAGCCTAGTGGTGTTGCCGCATTACCGATTCCAAGAAGATTTGCAATTATATTTATTGTAATTTCTTTATATTCCTTATCTTCTTTATTCATTTTTGGAAATAAAAATTTCATTAGTGGGCTAATCATATTACTAAGCTTATTAATTAATGAAGATTTTTGTACAATTTTCATCAATCCATTCCATAAACACATGGTACCAAATAATTTTATTATAAGATCCACTGCTTGAGTGCATGAATTAAAAATCGAATTATTAAAATTATTTATATTTCCAGTTAATAAAGCAAATATAAACGAAATAATTATAAAAAATGGCCATATTTTATTTAGCATATGTACCTCCATCTATTTAATTTTATTCAAACCAGTCTTTAATATTCATTATATTGTTTTTTATTCATCAGTAAACTTTTATTACAATTACTAAATTTTACAGTAAATTTTTTCAATTTCTACTTTATTTTTGAAACTATTTCATGAAATTTCCAAATTTTACTTGTTTTTTACAAATGAATGTGTTATCATTATTGTAGATTGATGTCGAATTTTGTTGTAGGAGGTATTATAGACATGAAGTCAACTGGAATTGTTAGACGTGTAGATGAATTAGGAAGAATCGTTATTCCTATAGAACTACGTAACAAGCTAAAAATTGCTGAGAAAGATCCTATAGAAATATACGTAGAAGGTTCTTCTATAATATTAAAAAAATACGAAGAGACTTGCGTTTTCTGTGGAGGAACTAAAAATGTAGTAGATTACAAAGGAAAATTAGTTTGTGAAAAATGTGCTCAAAATATATCAAATATTTCTGATAATTTAAAAAAATAATAAATAATAAATAAAAAATACGAGGTTTATTGGCCCCGTCTTTTTTATATAAATTTTTTGTATATTTCATCTTTTGGCACTTTATTATTTTTCGCAATTCTTTTTATTATATCTTTTTTATTCATTCCTTGGTTTTCATAATATTTATACTGTTCTTCCAATGTCATTTGATTTAATGTTTCTACTTCAATTTGTTTTTCTGTTTTGCTATGCATCTCAAATAGAATTATATATTCCCCTTTTACATCTTTTAAGGTTGGCAAAATATCTTCTATTCTTCCTCTAATAAAACTCTCATGTATTTTAGTAAGTTCTTTTGCAATCACAATTTCAATATTTCCAAATCTATCTAATAATTCTGCAAGTGTTTTTTCTAATCTATGTGGAGCTTCATAAAAAATTATTGTTTTATTTTGTTTTTGTATGTCTTCCATTTTTTCATTTCTAAGTTTTTTATCTAATGGCAAAAATCCATAAAAAGCAAACTCTTTTGTATTTAGTCCAGATGCAATTAATGCATTTATTAGAGCACATGCACCAGGAATCGGTATTATTTCTATTTTTTCTTTTATTGCTTGCTTTACTACTTCTTCACCAGGATCAGATATTCCTGGAGTTCCCGCATCTGTTATTAATCCTATATTTTTACCATCTTTCAATAAATTTATTAATGTTTCAGTTTTAGTATCTTCATTATGTCTGTGATAACTAATCATCGGTTTTGATATATCTAAATAATTTAATAATTTTAATGAGTGTCTTGTGTCTTCAGCAGCAATTATGTCTACTTTTTTTAATATTTCAACAGCTCTATATGTAATATCTCCTAAATTTCCAATTGGTGTTGCAATTAAATATAATTTTCCAAACATATTTATCTTCCTTTTTTATTATTTAAATTAATTTATTTTCTATTTTATTATTTTT
>FR880011.1:0-6225 GCA_000435175.1 Clostridium sp. CAG:245 | reverse complement strand
ATTAGTATTTTTGTTAATTATTTTTTATATAAATATTTTTTATATCTTGTGTATACTCCCCGTTATTTTGATATATTACTAATGGTTTGTCTACACTAAAAAATTTTTTTCCGCCTTTTACTCCTTTTATTAATACAATAGATGGAGTCTCATTTTCGTATGGATAAACTAATCTCATTTTTTTTGGTTCTATTTTATTTGCTCTCATTTCTTGCATTATGTCTACAATTCGTTCTGGTTTATGTACTACATATACTTCTCCTTTATCTTTTAGCAATCCGGCTGCTACCTTTATAAAGTCGGAAAGTGTAGCCTTTACTTCGTGTCTTGCTATTAATTTACTAGAGTTTTCGTTTGTTTTTCCCTTTCCCACCTCTTTATAAGGTGGATTCATTACAACCGCATCATATGTATTTTTTTGCAGTACATTTTTCTTAAAAATATCATTTATGTCAACATTAACAATTTTAAATTGTTCTTCCAAATCATTTAACTTAATACTTCTTTCTGCCATTTCAGCAATTTCTTCTTGAATTTCAACCCCTATAATTTGATTTAACTTTGTTTTTTTACATAATAAAAGACCAACAATACCGTTTCCTGTTCCTAAATCCGCAACTTTACTATTATTTTTTATTTCCTTTGCAAAGTCTGATAATAACACACTATCTATTCCAAAGCAAAATGCTGTTTTATCCTGAATAATTTTTAATCCTTTATATTGCAAATCATCTATTCTCTCATTTTCTTTTAAATTCATAATTTTCACTTTCCATTTTTGTTGAATTCACATATTTTTAATACGTTAATATTATATATTAAATATCAAATTATGTAAATAGAGGAAGTAAAAAATGAATAGTTATAATAAGTTTATGTGTAATCCAAAGCCTCCTTGTAATTGTTATTCCTATAAACCTTGTTGTAAGCCATATTGTAATAAATGTTGTAGGCCACAAAATAATATTCTAAATTCACTGTTTTGCGTAGAAAATTTTCTTTGTTGCACTCAAAAAGCATGCACAATATGTAAATTTATAAATTTCTTCAAATAAAAACTCTTGTATAATTTTTCATTATATAAGAGTTTTTTATTCTATTCATTTCTTATAAAGTTTTGAGAAAAGTCTATTTCTCCATCTTTAAATTTTGCATTCTCTTCTCCATTTATTAATATTTTTATGGAATTTACTTCTGTTAATTCTGTAAGCGAATTTACTAAGCATTCTATAGTCTTTTGCTCTTCTTCTTTTCCGCCAATATGATTTTCTACAAATTCTGATGAAAAATTTATTTTTAGAGTATCTCCTTCTAAACTTGTTCCTATTAATGTTGTTCCTTCTGGTATTACTTTGTCGTGATTTTCATTTTTTGGACCATCTATCAACATGTTTATTATAACAGTGTATGGGGCTTTTATCAGTGTTTTTACGTCTAACATTCTGGCTTCAGGTTCTACATTTCTTGTAGTTTTATTTACAAAATATAGTGAAATCATTGTTTTACGCTCTTGTTCATCTGATATTTCTTCTTGTGGTTCATATTCTACATATTCAGGTTTTTTATTTTTATTTATAAAATATGTTATTATGCCTGCAATTATTGCGATAATCACCAATACTATTACTATTTTTTTAAAATTTGTTTTCATTATGTAATCCTCCTCTAATTTTATCTTTGATAACATGTCTATTCTCTTAATTTTCTAATTAGAACCTATAATTGTCCAAAAAATAATTTTTCACATAAAATACACAATCCTGCATTTTTCGACAAAAAAGCTTACAAATAAGCTATTTGTAGGTTTTTTATGTTTTCTGACAGTTAGTCAGTTTCATTTGACAAAATCCGCTTTTCCGTATAAAATTAGGGTAGTTTTTATTTAAAACATAAGGAGATTTAATATGAACAATTTATTGCATGTAGGACTTGATGTTGGATCTACTACAGTAAAGATTGCCGTTATGGATAATAATCTTAACACAATTTATACAAGCTACCAACGTCATAATTCAGATACAAAAAATACAGTATGTGCAGTTTTAGATGATTTAGCCAATCGTTACCCTGATGCTGAATTTACTATCGCTCTTACAGGATCTGGCGCAATGTCTGCAGCTACATTTTTGAATGTACCTTTTATTCAAGAAGTTGTTGCTTGTAAAAGAGCCGTAGAAAAATACATTCCAAAAACTGATGTCGTAATTGAACTTGGTGGTGAGGATGCTAAGATTATATATTTTGGAAAGTCTATTGAACAACGTATGAACGGAACTTGTGCTGGTGGTACTGGTGCATTTATTGACCAGATGGCATCATTGTTAAACACCGATTCTTCTGGCTTAAATGAACTTGCCAAAAAGCACTCAATTATCTACCCAATAGCTTCACGTTGTGGAGTATTTGCTAAAACTGATGTTCAACCACTTATAAACGAAGGTGCAGCAAGAGAAGATATTGCAGCTTCTATATTTCAAGCTGTTGTTAATCAGACTATTAGTGGACTTGCATGCGGAAGACCAATACGTGGAAATGTTGCATTTTTAGGAGGCCCTCTTAACTATCTTTCAGAGTTAAGAAATAGATTCATAGAAACGCTTCATTTGACCGATGAACAAATAATAGTTCCAGATGAAGCACATTTATTAGTTGCAAAAGGTGCAGCATTAGATTCTATGGAAACAACTCCAATTTCTACTCAGAAATTAATGGCAAAAATTCAAGTTCTAAGAAGCTCACATGACTCTACAACAAATCCTCTAAAGCCTTTATTTGTAACAGATTCAGAATACGATGAATTTAAAGCACGTCACAGCAAAGATGTTGTAAAAAAGGGGGATTTATCAACCTATAAAGGAGATTGCTTTATAGGTATTGATGCAGGCTCTACAACCACCAAACTCGTTGTAACCGATACAGAAGGCGCTTTGTTGTACTCTTTATATGCAGGAAATGAAGGAAATCCTCTAAAAAGTGTAACAAATATGCTAAAAGAATTATATAAAGTACTTCCTGAAGGAGTAACTATTAGATACAGTGGTGTTACCGGTTACGGAGAAGCACTTATTAAAACAGCATTAAATGTTGATTTGAACGAAATTGAAACAATTGCACATTATACAGCTGCTAAGAAGTTTATGCCTAATGTTACTAGTATAGTAGACATTGGCGGTCAAGACATGAAATACATTAAGCTGAAAAATAACTCCATAGATAATATAATGCTAAATGAAGCTTGTTCTTCTGGATGTGGTTCATTTATAGAAACTTTTGCAAAGAGTCTTGGACTAACAATTAGCGAATTTGTAAATTCTGCTATTTCCGCAAGAAATCCTGTCGATTTAGGTTCAAGATGTACTGTATTCATGAATTCCAAAATTAAACAGGCTCAAAAAGAAGGCTATAGTGTGGGAGATATTTCAGCAGGGCTTTCTTATTCTGTAATAAAAAATGCCATTCAAAAAGTTATGAAGATTAGAGATATGAAGGTTTTAGGCTCTCATATTGTAGTTCAGGGTGGAACATTTTATAATGATGCTGTTTTGCGTGCATTTGAATTGTTAGTTGGAAAAAATGTTGTAAGACCTGACATTGCTGGGCTTATGGGTGCTTATGGTGTTGCACTTTTAGCTCAAGAACAGTACGAAGCAAATAAAGATATGGAATATGTCTCTACTATCTCTAACTTGGATGCTATAAATAACTTAAAAGTTGAAGCATCACATGTGCGTTGTAATGGTTGTGAAAACCACTGCTTACTCACAATAAACAAATTTAGCAATGGTACAAAGCATATTTCTGGTAATAGATGTGAAAAAGGAGCTGGAATCGTTTCGGAAAATAAAGAATTACCAAACTTAGTAAAATATAAATATAAGAGAATTTTTGACTACACTCCTCTTGAGGAAAAAAATGCACCTCGTGGTGTTATAGGAATTCCTAGAGTTTTAAATATGTATGAAGATTATCCTTTCTGGTTTACATTTTTAACCAAACTTGGATTTAGAGTTATAATCTCTGAAAAAAGTAACAGAAAAACATACGAAAAAGGTATGGAATCAATGCCTTCTGAATCTGTTTGTTACCCGGCCAAATTATCACATGGTCATATAATTAGTTTAGTAAAACAAGGAATAAAAACGATATTTTATCCATGTGTACCATATTCTAGAAAAGAATATAAATCAGCAGATAATCATTATAACTGCCCTATTGTAATTTCGTATTCAGAGGTTTTGAAAAACAATGTCGAAGAATTAAAAGACAAGGACATTACTTTTTTGAATCCATTCTTACCTTTTGATGCAAAAACTTTAGCAGAAACAATTCTAGGTTTGCCTGAATTTAAAAAGTACAATTTCACGAAGAAAGAATTATTAAATGCTGCTAAACTCGCAGAAGAAGAATATCAACATTGCAGAGCAGATATACATGCTGAAGGTGCCAAGGCCGTAGAATATTTAGAGAAAAATCATCTAAAAGGTATTGTTCTTGCTGGGCGTCCATATCATGTAGATCCAGAAATTAATCATGGTATCGATACATTAATTACAAGCCTCGGGCTTGGCGTTATTACTGGAGACAGTATTGCAAACCAAACAGAACCTAAAGCTCCATTAAGGGTTGTAAATCAATGGGTATACCACGCAAGACTATATTCAGCAGCTGATTTTGTTGGAAAGCATGATAATTTAGAACTTGTGCAATTAAACTCATTTGGTTGTGGCGTAGATGCTGTAACAACAGATCAGGTTGAAGAAATATTGTCAAGTTATAATAAAATGTACACATTAATAAAAATTGATGAAGTAAATAATTTAGGTGCAGTTAGAATTCGTATCCGTTCACTTCTTGCAAGTATGAACAAACGTGAAAAAGATAATGTATGCACAAATTGCGACGCAGATTATACCGTAAAAAAAGTTATGTTTACTAAAGACATGAAAGACTATACAATACTATGCCCTCAAATGGCTCCAATACATTTCGAGCTAATCGAAACGGCTATAAGGTCTTGCGGATACAATCTTGAGCTACTACGTAACTGTACACAACATACAGTAGAAACTGGATTAAAGTACGTAAATAATGATGCTTGCTATCCATCAATTTTAGTTACAGGTCAGATGATTGAAGCTCTTGAATCTGGAAAATATAATTTAAACAAGACTGCTTTAATAATGTCTCAAACTGGTGGTGGATGTAGAGCTACAAACTACATAGGATTCATTCGTAAAGCATTAAAAGATGCTGGATTTGCTAATATTCCTGTTATCTCATTTAATGTTGTTGGAATGGAAAAGATGCCAGGATTTAAAATAACTCCAGACATGGTAGAAAAACTTCTTAAGGTTGTTGTTTACGGAGACTTACTTCAAAAAATGCTTACTAAAAATAGAGTCTATGAGGTAAACAAAGGTGAAACGCAAAAACTATATGATGAATGGATGCAAAAATGCAAAGAATTAGTTGTACACTCTTCTTTATCGGAATTTAAGAAAAGCATTTATGCTATGGTTAACGACTTTGAAAAAATTGAATTAGATACTTCTATTAAGAAACCAAAAGTTGGAATAGTTGGTGAAGTTTTAATAAAATATCATCCATTCGGCAACAATTTCATAGCAGAAAAATTAGAACAAGAAGGTGCAGAAGTTATACTTCCAGATTTTATGGGATTTGTAAAATTCATGGCAACACACAAAATAACTTTTAACACACTTATAAAGACAGATAAATATAAAGCCAAAATATTTAAACTTGCAATAAAATTAATAGACATTCTTGAGAAAGATGAAAGAATTGCTCTAGCAAATTCTAAAAAAGGTTATTTACAACCTTGCGATATTTGGGAACTAGAAGACAAAGTAAAAGATATTCTTTCGATTGGAAATCAGACTGGTGAAGGTTGGTTCCTAACAGCAGAAATGGTAGAATACATAGAACATGGAATTTCTAACATAGTATGTGTACAGCCTTTCGCATGTTTGCCAAACCATGTTGTTGGAAAAGGTGTAATAAAAACAATAAGAGAAAAATATCCTTACGCTAATATTTCACCAATAGACTATGACCCGGGTGCAAGTGAAGCAAACCAGACAAATAGAATAAAATTATTAATGGCAGTTGCTAAAGATAATTTAGAGAAAAATAATAAATAATCTAAAAAAGAATTACATGTTATAAATAAATATGAGTATATAGAAAAAATTGTGTAAAGTTTAA
>FR880010.1 GCA_000435175.1 Clostridium sp. CAG:245 | reverse complement strand
TTATTTTTTTAGTACTATTAGAAAGAACTTTGTTTACATAAGTATCAAATGATACAATGTCAGAATGGTTTTCATCAAGTAATGTTACAGTTAAATGCAAATCAGAGATATCTTCTGCAGAAGTATTATCTAAAAATACAGATACCTTGGTTTGGTTTTGATTGGATGTGTCTATTTGAAAATTTTTTATTTCTAAGTACTCTAAATTTTCTACAGTATTTGTAGTTTTCTCAACAACTTCTAAATTCTCAATATTAACTTCATTAAGAGTTTCATTTGAAAATATGGTATTTTCAACTTTTGACGAGATGTTTTTACTATTTTGGCTATTAAAAAAAGTATATATAGAATCTCTAAAATGATATAATGATAACAAAATAATTACAATAATCAAAAAAATAAATACAGGTAAAATATTAAATTTGTGACTGCTATTATTTGAAGAATTATTAGCAGAATGTCTTCCTTTACTCATGTTTAATCCCCCTATGAACAGTATATATAATACAATAGATTTTTTATAATGTCAAATAAAGTAGAAAATATTGGAAAAACATATTGAATAAGATAGAATAGAATACAAAAATGTGATATAACCCTCAAAAAACTTGCAAAAGTGTGATGAAATCTCTCAAAAACCTTGAAAAATGTGATTTTAGAGTATGATTAATATAGAGCAGTATATTATTAATAGGAGATGATTATTTTGGAGAGGTTTATAATAGAAAAACTAAAAGAATGGAAAGAAAGTAAATATAGAAAACCATTGTTTTTAATAGAATACATGGAAAAATTTATATAGTGCCTGCTATTAATTTCCACAATTACATTGATAAATGAGCAATATTGTGATAAATTAAATAAAAAAATAGATGGAGATAAATAATGGGAAAAGTAAAAGAATTTTTGCAAGATGACAAAAAAACAACAATATTAGCATTTGTTGGAAGTGTAATATTATTAGATTATTACTTAATTTTTTATTTTGGAGGTGCCTTTATTTCAATAATCTTGTACCAAACAAGTGTAATTGGATTTGCAATATATTTTACGATGGCACTATTAAAAATGTACAAAGAGAATGTTAATATTAAGGTTGCAAATTATGTATTAATTATAATGCTAATAATACAAACAGTTTTTGATATGATAATGGCTATTGCAAGATTAGATTATGGAATTGGTAATACAGATGAGTTTATTGGAATTATCGTAAATGTTATTTTGATAATGTACTTTTTCAACATATTACTAAAAAAGTCGCACTTTATAAATAATAAGGTGTATTCAATTACAGTAATAGTTGGTTTTGCTTTCAAAATGATACAACCATCATTCTTTTCATCAGGAGAAATTTTATTAAGTTTGTGTTCATTTACTGTAGTACCATATTTCTATAATTATTATGAATTATCAAAGAATAAATAACAATGGAAAATACTATTGTCAAGTTATTGACAACTTGCAAAAGCTATAATTATAATAGAATAAAAAAAGGAAAAATTATGATAGATAAGCAAGAGTTACACAAAATATTTTCAGAAATGCGAAAAGGTAATAATTCACAATTTGAAATTCTATATAAAAATTATAATCAATTGGTTTATAAAATTGCATTTTCTATATTGAAAAACAAAGAAAATAGTGAAGATGTGATGCAAACTGTTTTTGCTAAGATATGTAATTTAAAGACAGAACAGTTACCAAGTTTAAAAGAAGCAACTTGGTTATATGCTGTTACGAAGAATGAAGCACTTACATTTCTAAGAAAAGAAATGACGAATATTTCATTAGAGGAAGCCTACAATATAGACACAGGCAAAGAATGCAAAGAACTTCAAGATATTGTAGATACAGAAAAATACAACAAAATAATAACTGGATTATCACTTAAAGAAAAAGAGATTGTATCGCTAAAAATAGTTGGCGAATTATCTTTTAAAGAGATAGCAAGAATCCTGAATGAACCAATCGGAACCGTTCAATGGAGATATTACAAGGCGTTAAATAGCTTGAAACTAATGCTTGGAAATATCAGCATGTTTATTGTAACACTAACATTATATATTAGTTCTGTAAGAAACCAAAAAAGAGATATATCTAAAACAAACACGGAGCA
>FR880009.1 GCA_000435175.1 Clostridium sp. CAG:245 | reverse complement strand
TCAAAACTTGCTTTTACTTTTTCACTTATCTTAATGACGAAAATATCAAAAAAATCGAATTTTACTTGCATTCATCTTTTATTTGTGGTAAATTATTATGTAGAATTTAATAAAGTAAAAACTATGAAGAGGACAAGATAAATAAAACTAATTAACAGAGAGTCAAATGCATGCTGAGATTTTGATAAATTAAAGATTATTTATTATCACCTTGGAGTTGTTTATGTGAAAGAATATTGTGAAAAATCCAATGTTAATATTTGAGTAATATAAATCGTAATATTGCGTTAAGATAAAATAAGAGAAAAGCTAAATACATCTTGTGTTGAAAAAAATCTAAATTATAGAAGATTATACTATTCAAACAAGAATATAAACTTTTAAATTAGGTGGTACCACGGAGTAAAATTCGTCCTATGTTAATAGGACGAATTTTTGTTGCCAAAGACTAAGCCAAAAATCGCCCCAAAAAGGGCGGCCCTATTGGGCAAAAATGAAAGGAGTAATTTATATGAGTGAAGAAAAGAAAGATTATTCATGCACACTTAATTTGCCAAAGACAGATTTTCCGATGAGAGGAAATTTGCCAACTAAAGAGCCAGAAACATTAAAGGCTGTTTTTGAGAATGGATTATATGAGAAAATTTTAAAGAAAAATGAAGGACACAAGCATTTTGTTTTACATGACGGACCTCCATATGCTAATGGAGAAATTCATGCTGGACATGCTCTAAATAAAATTTTGAAGGATACAATCGTAAGATATAAGGCCATGAAAGGCTTTTATGCACCTTTTATTCCTGGATATGATACACATGGAATGCCAACTGAGAAGAAGGCTATTGAGAAGCTTGGACTAGATAGAAGCAAGATTCCTGTTACAAAGTTTAGAGATACTTGTAGAGAATTTACAACAAATTACAAAGATATTCAAACAGAGGGCTTCAAACGTCTTGGTGTTCTTGGAGACTGGGCTCATCCTTATATAACTTATGACCATGCAACAGAAGCAAGACAAATTGGTGTATTCGGAGATATGTACAAAAAAGGATATATCTATAAAGGATTAAAACCAGTTTACTGGTGTACTGATTGTGAAACAGCACTAGCAGAAGCTGAAATTGAATATAAAGATGTAACAGGAGAGTCTATATATGTAAAATTTCCTGTTGAAGATTCTAAGGGCTTGTTTGATAAAAAAGATACTTATATGGTAATTTGGACAACTACACCTTGGACTTTACCAGGAAATATGGGAATTACAATTGGTGCAGATTATGAGTACAGCATGGTTGAGTTAAAAGAAAACAAGGAGAATTCAAAACTTGAAAGACTAATAATTGCAACAGAGCTTGTAGAAAAAGTTATGAAGCTTGCTGAAGTAGAAGATTACAAAACAGTTCAAACTTTCAAAGGTTCAGAACTAGAAGGAGTTCTATGCAAGCATCCATTCTTGGACAGAATGTCTAGAGTTGTTCTTGGAAGCGAGACAACTGTGAATGTTACTCTTGATGAAGGTACTGGAGCAGTTCATACAGCACCTGCTTATGGTAAAGAAGATTATTTACAAGGATTAAAAGATAAACTTGGAATGGTTGTTGCAGTTGATGATAAAGGAAAACAAACAGCTGAGGCTGGCGAATTTGCAGGTCAATTTTATGCAAAATCTAACAAGACAATAACAGCGTGGTTAGATGAAAATGGATATTTACTAAAAGCCGTAAAAATAGAGCACTCTTATCCACATTGCTGGAGATGCAAAAAGCCAATAATCTTTAGAGCTACACCACAATGGTTTGCATCTGTTGATGGATTTAGAGATGATGTTTTAAAGGCTATTAAGACAGTTACATGGCACCCAGACTGGGGCGAGGACAGAATGAGCGAAATGATTAAAGGAAGAAACGATTGGTGTATTTCAAGACAACGTACTTGGGGTGTTCCACTTCCAATATTCTATTGCAAAGACTGTGGAGAGCCTTATGTTACAGAAGAATCTATAAAAAAGATTCAAGATGTTGTAAGAACAGAAGGAACAAACGCATGGTGGGCAAAAGAAGCAAAAGATTTAGTACCAGAAGGTGCAAAATGTCCAAAGTGTGGATGCACAGAATTCAAGAAAGAAACAGATATAATGGATGTTTGGTTTGATTCAGGTTCTACACATCAAAGCGTTCTTGTTGAAAGAGGATTAGACTACCCAGCAGACTTATATCTAGAAGGAAATGACCAATACAGAGGATGGTTCCAATCTTCATTATTAACATCAGTTGCAGTAAATGGAATAGCCCCATACAAAGAAGTTCTATGTTGTGGATTCGTTGTAGATGGTCAAGGAAGAAAAATGTCTAAGAGCTTAGGAAACGGAGTATCTCCAATAGATGTTTCAAACAAATTTGGAGCAGATATATTAAGGCTTTGGGCATTATCGTCAGACTATTCTATGGATGTAAACTTATCAGATGACATATTAAAAGGAATTTCAGATGTTTATAGAAAAATAAGAAATACAGCAAGATATATCTTAGGAAATACTTATGACTATGACCCTGAAAAGCCAGTTGCTTATGAAGATTTACAAGAAATAGATAAATGGGCGTTAACAAGATTAAATAAATTGATTAAAGACTGTACAAATGATTACGACACATACAGTTTCGGAAACTGCTACCACGATGTAAACCAATTCTGCGTTGTAGATATGAGTAGCTTCTATCTAGACATAATAAAAGATAGATTATACACAGAAAAAGCAGATTCAGTAGCAAGGCGTGCAGCACAAACAACTATGTATTACATACTAGATGCACTAGTAAAAATATTAACACCAATGATTTCATTCACAGCCGAAGAAATTTGGTCAGCAATGAATCACACAGAAAAAGAAAATGTAGAAAGCCCAATGCTTGCAGATTATCCAGTTTCAAATGACGAATGGGATAACAAAGAAATAGCAGAAAAATGGGAGAAAATAATCAAAGTTAAAAACATAGTTGCAAAAGACCTAGAACTTGCAAGAGCAGAAAAAACAATAGGAAACTCTCTAGACGCAAAAGTTACAATATATGCAGAAGGAGAAGAATACAAATTCTTAAAAGAAAATGAAGAACTAATAAAACTTGTATTAATAGTATCTGGACTAGAAATACAAGAAAATAACAGAAAACAAGAAGAAAAACTAGGAGTAAAAGTAGAGCATGCAACAGGCGAGAAATGCGAGAGATGTTGGATGTACAATGACCACATAGAAGATGGATTATGCCCAAGATGTAAAGAAGTACTAGAAAAATAAAAATCGCCCAATAGGGACGCCCCTTTTTGGGCGAAACTAGGGTTAATAAATCAGATGTTTAAGTTATTTGTGAGACGAAGAAAAGTTAAGGCTTCGTCTCTTATAATGTTAATAGATTTTTGTTAGCAGATTTAAATAAAAACTTGAAAATTTATATGTTTTAATGTAGAATACAACTAGTAAAATAGAAGCAAAAAGAAAGGAAATGTAATAATGCATAGTTACGAATTTATTTCGCATTCGGAAGAAGAAACAATTAGGTTTGCAGATGAGTTTGCATCAAAATTGAATGGACATTCTAAGATTGTTTTATCTGGTGATTTGGGATCTGGAAAGACTAAGTTCACAGAAGGACTTCTTAGACATTTTGGATTAGAAGATGAAATTTCTAGCCCTACTTTTACCATTGTGAATGAGTATGATGCTCCAAAATTTAAGATTTATCATTTCGATTTATATAGATTAGAAGATGCTGATGAGTTTTATGCAATTGGTGGAGAAGAGTATTTGCAAACTGGACTTTGCATTTTTGAATGGGGAGAGATGATTGAGAATATTATTCAAGATGACTATATAAGGATTACATTTTCTAGAGATAATGATGCCGATAATTTGGATTTAAGAAAATTAAGAATAGAGGAAATAAAAAAATGAAAATTCTTGCAGTTGATACTTCTTCTAGAAACTGTTCTGTTTCTATTGTGGAAGTTGATAAAAATAAAAATATTAATGTAATTGCACAAGGCAACAATGATGATGAAAGAACTCATTCTGTAAAGTTAATGCCTATGATTGATAATATGTTTAAGACTTCTAATTTGAGCTTGGACAATATAGATTTGCTAGCATGTTGCTTAGGTCCTGGCTCTTTTACAGGAATAAGAATTGGAATTGCAACAATGAAGGCATTTGCAGATGTAAAAAACATTCCTACAGTAGGAGTAACTTCACTTGAAAGCCTGGCTTACAATATAGAAGAAAATGCGACAATTTGTCCTATCATAGATTGTAAAAACAATAATGTGTATTCTGCAATGTTTGAATTAAAGGATAATACATATGTTCAAATTGGAGATAATATAGCAGATACTATTGAAGTGGCTTTAGAAAATTGCAAATTACATTCAGAAAATCCAATTGTTTTTATTGGAGATGGAAGCGTTTTATATAAAGATTTAATATTAGAAAAATTTGCAAATAAAGATATAAGATTTTCAGATAAAAACATACAATCAAGTGTATCTTTAGCAAGATGTGCATATGATAAATATCTAAAAGGTGAATACGGAGATTCGAGCAATATTTCACCTTTGTATTTACGAAAATCTCAAGCTGAAAGGGCTATGCTTGAACAATAATTAGAATTTTGGCTTCGTCAAATCTTATTCCAAACGCGGTTACATACACAAAGTATGCGCCCTTGCCTTTGAAATTTCATTTTCCTTGCCAAAATTTAATTCTTGCCCAAGCAACTGATATGTTGGAGGAAAATAAAAATGGAGAAAAATAATTATCTAATTTCTGAAATGAAAATCGAAGATTTAGAAAACATAAAGGATATACTTGAAACCGATTTTGATGAATTTTGGAATTACGAGACTCTAAAAGAAGAATTAGAATCTAATTTTTCAAAATATTTTATTGCAAAGCAAAATGATAACATAGTTGGGTTCGCAGGTTTAAAAATAATTTTAGATGAAGCGGATTTAATGAATATTGTTACGAAAAAATGTTGCAGACATGAGGGAATAGCATCAAATATTATGGATAAACTAATAGAGTATTGCAAGCAAGAAAAAATAAAATGTATAAATTTAGAGGTAAATATTCAAAATTCTATTGCAATTAATTTTTATAAAAAGTATAATTTCAAAGAAGTTGGACTAAGAAAAAAATATTATGATAATACATATGATGCAATACTTATGAAATTAGAATTTTAATGAACATTCAAAGTAAAGCATAAATAAAAATATACTAAAAGACTAGAAAAATTTATAGGAGGAATTACTAATGAAAAATCAATTTGAACTTTCTTACAAGGATTTAAAATCAACTTGTAACCCAAACATATTCAAATTTGAAACTACCGAAAGTTTGGAACCAATAGCAAGTGGAATTGGCCAAGACAGAGGGATAAAAGCGTTAGAATTTGGACTTAATGTTGATATTAATGGTTATAATCTATATATAGAAGGGCCTAGTGGAGTTGGCAAAACCATGTACACTAAGCATTATTTGGAGAGCATTTCTAAGAAGAAAAAGCTTCCACAAGATTGGTGTTATGTTTACAACTTTGACAATCCAAATGAGCCAATTGCTATTCCACTTGCAGCAGGTCAAGGTAAAGAATTTAGAGATGCAATGGATAGATTTATTAAAGATATAAAACATGATATAAAAGACACATTTAATAACGAGGATTTTGAGAAAGAGAAGGCACTTATTAAGCAAGAATATGAAGCAAAAAGATCAGCTTTAATGGATAAGCTTAATGCCACATCTTCACAATATGGCTTCCAAGTTAAATCTGCTAACAATGGAATTTATATGATGCCTGTTATAAATGGAAAAACTATTGAAGAAGAAGAATTTGAAAAATTAGATTCTGAGACAAAAAAAGATTTTGAAGATAAATCTGCAATTGTTCAGCAGCATGTAATGGAAGCTATTTCGCAGATAAAGAACATCCAATCTGAGTCTGATAAGAGGATTAGTGAATGGCAATCAAATGTTGCACTTCTTACTGTAAATGCACATGTAAATTACATTAAATCTAATTTCAAGAGAAATAAGAAAATTACAAAATTCTTAGATGATGTAAAAAAAGATATTTTAAAGAATGTAAATGCATTCTTAGTTGTTGATGATGATAGCAAGAAACCAGTACAACCTCAGCCACAAAGGCAGGAAGTTCTAAGACCATGGCTTAATTACAGAGTAAATTTATTTATAGATAATAGCAACTTAGAAGGTGCTCCAGTAATAATGGATTCTAACTATTCATATCCAAATATATTTGGAAAGTTGGAATATGAAAATTATTATGGAAGCTTGAAAACAGATTATACAATGTTAAAACCAGGATTATTACACATTGCAAATGGTGGATATTTAATAATGCAGGCTACAGACATAGTTTCTAATCAATATTGTTATGAAACATTGAAGAAAGTATTAAGAACAAAAGAATTAGGAATAGAAAATCCGGTTGACCAACATTCGTCTATGGTAATGGTTTCTCTAAAACCAGAGCCTATTCCACTTAATTTAAAGGTAATATTAATCGGAAACGAAGCATTATATCAAACTTTAATATCTGTTGATACTGATTTTAGAAAGCTATTTAAGATAAAGGTTGAATTTGAAGATGATGCACCTTTAACATTGGAAAATATGAATAAATTAGCAAGAGTAGTAGAAGGATTCTGCCAAACAGAAGAACTTCCTCCACTTGATAGATCTGGAATGGCAAAAGTTATAGAATTTGCATCTAGACTTGCAAATGACCAAACGAAGCTATCTACAAGATTTAGCGAGATTACTCAGATTGTTGGAGAAGCGGCTACACTTGCAAGATTAAGAAGAGAAAAAGTTATTACAGGAAAAATTGTAGACGAAGCACTTGCTCAAAGAATTGAAAGAGTACAAAAATATAATCAAAAATATCTTGACATGATAAACAATAGCACACTTCTAATAGACACAGAAGGTTTCAAAGTTGGGCAAATAAACGGATTAACAGTAATGAGTATAGGAGATTATTCATTTGGATTACCAGCAAGAATAACGGCTAATACTTATGTTGGAAAAAATGGAATAATAGACATAGAGCGTGAAGTAGAAATGTCTGGCTCATCTCATTCAAAAGGAATTTTAATATTGAGTGGATACTTAGGTGAGATGTTTGCACAAGATATGCCATTATCTTTAACTGCAAGTTTGTGCTTTGAACAATTATATAACGGTGTTGACGGAGATAGTGCATCTTCAACAGAGTTATATGCAATACTTTCAAGCCTTTCTGGAATACCAATAAACCAATCAATTGCAGTTACTGGATCTGTAAACCAAAAAGGTGAAATACAACCAATAGGTGGAGTAAATGAAAAAATAGAAGGATTCTTCAAAATCTGCAAGACACGTGGACTTAAAGGCTTACACGGAGTAATGATACCAAAATTAAACGAGAAAAATTTAAACTTATCAGATGAAGTCGTAGAAGCGGTAAAACAAGGATTGTTCCATATCTATGCAATCTCAACAATAGAACAAGGAATAGAAATTTTAACTGGAGTACCAGCTGGAAAACGAGATGAATCAGGAAGATTTACATCTGGTAGTGTAAATAGCTTGGCATATGCAAAATTAAAAAAATATGCAAAAATAAGTAAAGAAGATTAATTTAGCAAAGAGCAAAGTTTAGTAAAATAAACAATGCTCTTTTTCTTTTATGAAATGAAAGAAAATGAATGAGACAAATATGGAAAATTCTGCATTGACAATTTTGCGTATAAAAAGTATAATTGGAATGTACAAAAAGCGGACAACAGGCTCTTTAAAACGTATTTGAATGAGCCTAAAATTAAACCTTAAGAAGGGAATACAATTAATGGAAGATAAGAAAAAATACATTAGGAATTTTAGCATAATTGCACATATAGACCACGGCAAATCTACATTAGCAGATAGACTTATTGAGATGACGGGAGTTCTTTCTAAAAGAGAGATGGAAGAACAAGTTCTAGATAACATGGATATCGAGAGAGAACGTGGAATTACGATAAAGTCTCAAGCTGTTAGAATGAAATATAAAGCAAAAGACGGTCATACATATGAACTTAATTTAATAGATACTCCAGGACATGTTGATTTTAATTACGAAGTTTCTAGAAGCTTAGCAGCATGTGATGGTGCAATATTGGTAGTAGATGCAAGCCAAGGCGTAGAAGCACAGACTTTAGCAAATGTTTATTTAGCCATAGACAATAATCTTGAAATACTTCCAGTTATAAATAAAGTCGACTTGCCAAATGCAAGACCTGACGAAGTAAAAAATGAGATTGAAGATATAATTGGAATACCCGCACAAGATGCACCTTGCATTTCTGCAAAAACAGGATTAAATGTAGACGAAGTGCTAGAAAGAATTGTTACAGATATTCCGGCTCCAACAGGAGATGAAAATGCGCCATTGCAAGCCTTGATATTTGATTCTATTTATGATAACTACCAAGGTGCTATTGCATATTGCAGAATAAAAAACGGCACTGTAAAAGTTGGAGACAAGATAAGATTAATGGCATCTGGCAAAACATTTACAGTAACAGAAGTAGGATATTTTGAACCAGGCTCATATTCACCAGCTGAAAGCTTAACAGCAGGAGAAGTTGGATACATTGCTGCAAGCATAAAGAGCTTATCAGATATACGTGTTGGAGATACAATTACGGTAGATGATAGACCAGCAGAAAAGCCACTTCCTGGATACAAAAAAGTAAATCCAATGGTGTATTGTGGATTATATCCAGTCGACGGAAGTGATTACGAAAACTTGAAAGTTGCCCTTGAAAAATTACAACTAAATGATGCGGCCTTAGAATATGAACCAGAAACATCTGCAGCATTAGGCTTTGGTTTTAGATGTGGATTCTTAGGATTATTACATTTGGAAATAATAGAAGAAAGATTAGATAGAGAATTTGATTTAAGTCTAATCACAACATCTCCATCTGTAATCTATAAAGTATATAAAACAGATGGGACGATGGTAGAAATCTACAATCCAGCAGATTTGCCACCAGCAGACGAAATATCAAGAATAGAGGAACCATTTGTACAAGCGGAAATACTAACACCAAAAGAATTTGTCGGAAACATAATGGAAATATGCCAAAATAGACGTGGAATTTATATAGACATGAAATATTTAGACACGACAAGAGTAACATTAATATACGAGTTGCCTCTAAACGAGATAATATACGACTTTTTTGATAAACTAAAATCAAAAACAAAAGGATATGCATCATTTGACTATGAAATAAAAGAATACAGACCATCATCGCTAGTAAAACTAGACATACTAGTAAACGGCGAGAACGTAGATGCCCTATCATTCATAGTACACAAAGACTCTGCTTACGAAAGAGGCAAAAAGATGATAGAAAAGCTTAAAGAAGTAATACCAAGGCAATTATTCACAATACCACTACAAGCAGCAATCGGAGGCAAGATAATTGCAAGAGAAACAATATCTGCTATGAGAAAAGACGTTTTAGCCAAATGCTATGGTGGAGACGTAACAAGAAAGAAAAAACTACTAGAAAAGCAAAAACGTGGAAAGAAAAAGATGCGTGAAATCGGAAACGTAGAAATACCACAAGAAGCATTCTTGTCAGTATTAAAATTAGATGATGAAAAATAATCGCCCAATAGGGACGCCCTTTTTTGGGCGAAGAAAGGATATTTTAAATGGGTAAGAATTTTAGAAATAATAAATTTTCAAAAGACAATGAACAAAAAGAATTTGATGATCAAATTGAAGGAAGAAATGCAGTTTTAGAATTATTGGAGAGTGGAAAAGATATAAACAAAATTTATATTACTAAAGGCGAGAAGCATGGTTCTATTACAAAGATAATAGCAAAAGCTAAAGAAAGAAAAATTGTAACAGTAGAAGTCGAAAGAGAAAAGATAAATCAAATGGCTCAAACTGAAAATGCACAAGGTGTAATTGCAATAGTTCCACCATTTGATTACTGTGAAGTAGAAGATATTTTAAATGAAGCAAAATCTAAAAATGAAAAAGCCTTCATACTAATATTAGATGGAATAGAAGACCCACATAATTTGGGCTCGATTATAAGAACTGCAGAAACAGCAGGTGTCCATGGAATAATCATACCAAAGAGAAGAGCTGCGGCTGTAAATAGCACGGTTGTAAAAACATCTGCTGGAGCAACAAGTTTTATGAAAGTTGCACGAGTAAACAATATAAATGAAACTATAAAATATCTAAAAGAAAATAATGTATGGATTTATGGTACAGATATGGAAACAGAGAAAATGTACTATGATGAAGATTTGACAGGAAATGTTGCAATTGTAATTGGAAGCGAAGGCTTCGGAATGAGCAGACTCGTAAAGGAAAATTGTGATTTTTTAATAAAAATTCCTATGAAAGGAAAAATCACATCTTTAAATGCATCAGTTTCAGCTGGAATAGTAATGTATGAAGCGGTAAAACAAAGAATGAAATAAATGGGCATAAAGTGAGATTGAAAAATACTAGATAGAATAAATTATTTAAATATAAGAATAAGTGAAAAATGACTAATTGTGTCAAAAAATAGAAAACAGCATACAATATAGTATAACATCAAACAAAAAAGATGTTGTATGGAGGTGACTTTTATGGAGCCACATGATTATAATTGCTGTTGTGATACAAAGAAGAAAGAAAAGAAAAATTGCTTCGGATTAATTGCTACAATACTTGCCGTTGCGTTAGGTGTTGTAATAGGAATAATAGTAGGAGCTGAAATGGTTGGAACTATATTAGAAGCAATTAGTGCAATAATAGTTTTAGCAGTTGTATTAGGGCTATTGTTAGTATTAACGATAATTCTAATAATATGTTGCAAGAAACCAAGAAAATATTGTGATTAATGTATCAAGGAAATGCTACCCTTAAGAAATTAAGGGTAGTAAATTTAGAAAAAAGGCTGATGAAAAATGATTGATAGAGAAAAAGCATTAAAAACATTTAATACATATGTTAGTAAATATAATACAGAAGATGAAAAAATAAAATTAAAGATAGAACACATACAAAGAGTTGCAAAAAATGCAAATGATATAGCCGAAAATTTAAACCTATCAAAAGAAGATATAGATCTTGCATGGCTAATAGGCTTATTACATGATATAGGAAGATTCGAACAAGTAAGACTTTATCATACATTTAATGATGGAAAAAGTGTGAATCATGCAGAAATTGGTGTAAAAATATTATTTGAAGATGGGTTAATACGTGAATTTATAGAGGACGAGCAGTATGACGAAATAATAAAGAAGGCAATATTAAATCATAATAAACTACAAATAGATAAAGAATTAACAGAAAGAGAAATGATGCATAGTAAAATAATAAGAGATGCAGACAAGGTTGATATATATTATTCTTTAACAATATATTCGAAAGAAGCGGTTTGGGAAAGCAAAGATTTGTCAAATGATACAATAAGTGACGAAATATACAGGGAATTTAAAGAGGATAGAAAAATTAATTATAAAAATAGGAAAACTGCAGCAGATACATTGGTGAGCCACTTCGCATATGTATTTGATTTTAATTATAAATATAGCTTACAAATAATATATATAAATAATTACATAGAAAAAATATATAAAAGACATAAATTTAATGATGCAAAAACAATGGAAAGATATAACGAAATATTTAATATTGCAATGGAATATGTGAAGAGTAAAATGGAAAAAAAGAATATTTAAAAATACTCAAGAAAAAAATTGAAAAAATTTTAAAAAGGTGTTGACATTAAATAAGGTCTGTGGTATTATATTTGAAGTGCCGAACAACGGATAAAAATATTAAATAAATTAGTAATAAAACACTTCAAATTACAACAAAATTAAGCATTACTAGTTTTTTATTTTACACTTTTTTATCCTAAAAAACAGTATAAAAAATAATTTGAAAA
>FR880008.1 GCA_000435175.1 Clostridium sp. CAG:245 | reverse complement strand
GAATATTATTAATTATATTAGGAAACTTATTATATTTAGCTTATATATTTTTTTGTAAAGAGGTGTGAATATGAGTGATTCAAAAGAAAATGTTGATGTATTAAAAATGTATGGAGAAGACAGTACTACACAAAGAGATGAATTTTTAAAAAAGCATAACTTAAATGAAAAGGGGCTTACTAGTAAACAAGCTGAAATTAATATTAAGAAATTTGGTCTTAACGAAACAAAAAAGGCTAAACCTAAGAAGTGGTATAATTATTTACTACAAAGTTTACTAACACCTTTTAACTGCATTTTAATTGGTATTTCAATTATCTTAATATATACAGATATATATTTAGCAATAGAACCAAGCTATGCAAATATAATAGTCATAGCAATTTTAGTTACTGCAAGTACTTTATTAGATTTTTTTGAGTCATATAGATCTAATAAGGCAGCAGAAAAATTAAGGGAAATAGTTGAAACAACTACTACAGTTATTAGAGATAACAAAGAAATAAATATACCAGTTAAAAATGTAACCTTAGGAGACATTGTTTTATTGTCTGCTGGAAGTATTATACCAGCTGATTTAAGAATAATCGAATCAAAAGACTTATATGTAGGACAGGCTTCATTAACTGGAGAATCTGATAATATAAAGAAAACGGTTGAATTAGAAAAAAATCAAGAAGAATTAGACAGTATATCGGATTTTGATAATATCTGTTTTATGGGTACAAATGTTGTATCTGGTTCAGCAAAAGGTGTTGTAATAAAAGTTGGAGATTCAACATATTTTGGAAAAATAGCAAATACTGTAACTTCTGGAAAAGAAAAAACAGCATTTCAAAAAGGAATTGAAAGTATAAGTAAATTACTAATTAAAATTATGATTTTTATGATTCCAATAGTATTTTTAATAAATGTGGAAAAACATGATATTATT
>FR880007.1 GCA_000435175.1 Clostridium sp. CAG:245 | reverse complement strand
TACAGAATTGCATTTAACTTTTCACTTGACGATTTTCGTCATTATGATTTGTTAAATAAACTTTTACAAGGAATTTTTAATATATATCTTTATATAGATTTATGTTTTAAACTACATTACAATTTATTTCTTTGTGCTATTTACCTGTTCTATTAGCAAATCAAAATCAGATTTATATAATTTATCTTGTTTTACTCTATATTTTTCAAACTCTGTTAATGCTTTATCACAGGCAATTTCATGTGATATTTTTCCAGCATCATTTAAAACATCTAAATCGTCTGCCAGTAAAAACTTATCAATTCGTGTTGCCCAATCTTCCATAGTCATAGGTATATGTCTTTTAGCTCTATTTTCTGCCAAATCTAAAAATGCGGAAACAATAAGTTCTAAACTCTCTAGTTCTTTCGTATTTAAATAATTTTTTGCAATTACAACATCCGTTTCTAAAATTTTTCCGTTAGGAGAATTTTTCCAAGTAGTAAGTCCCATATGTTTTTTTTCCGAATCAGCTCTATTATATATGATTTCCGCAGCAGTTTGGTGCAACACTGCATAGTGCATCTTATTTTGAACTTTCTTAAAAAATTTAATAGTTGTCGGAGATTTTTTGTCATAATCAACACTAGTAGCATATATATCAGTAATTTTTTGATAAAATCTTCTTTCAGATAATCTTATTTCTCTTATTTCAGCAAGTAAAGAGTCATAATAATCTTCATCAAAGAATGCCCCATTAGCCATTCTCTTTTTGTCAATTATATATCCTTTCTTTGAAAATTCCTTTAATACATAAGTAGCCCATCTTCTAAACTGTATTGCTCTATCTGAATTGACTCTATATCCAACAGAAATAACCATATCTAAATTATAATATAAAACTTTTCTTTTTACATCTCTATTTCCTTCTTTTTGAACTAGTAAGAAATCCTTACTAGTTGATTTTTCATCAAGTTCAAAGTTTTTATAGATTTCATTAATATGCATTGTAATATTATTTCTGGTTGTGTCAAATAGCTCACCTATCGATTTTTGAGTCAGCCACAAGTCTCCATCTTCAAATCTAACTTGGATTCCTTTATCATGAGTTTGCCTTTCAAAAATCAGAAACTCTGCACTACTACTTCTAATAATTAAATCTTTAGACATATTTTCCTCTTTTCATTTTATATCGTTTTTTATATTAAGTTATCTCAATTATAGTAACGTCAACAAAAAAAATCTTCAAACTTATGTTTGTATTTTATATTATTTTCTACTTATTTGTCAATAGTTTTTACATTTTGATCAACAAAAACAAGTAATTTCATATAAAACTATATCAAAATTACTTGTTTTTCTGCGTTTTTTATTTCGTTTAATTTTTATTATTCAGCTTTTGGTGCTTCAGTTGCTGGTGCAACTTCTTCAACTGGAGCTTCTGCAGGAGTTTCAACTACTGTTTCTTCAACAGCTTCTGTTAAATCTTCTTTTACATCTATATATTTAGATTCAATTTTTGCTCCAACATTTTCCTTTGTCTTAGCAGCTTTACCAGTTCTGTTTCTTAGGTAGTATAATTTAGCTCTTCTAGCTTTTCCTACTCTAACTACTTCAACTTTCTCTACTAATGGAGAGTGTACTAAGAATGTTTTTTCTGTTCCTACTCCATAAGCAATTCTTCTTACTGTAAATGTAGCGTTAACTCCGCCACCTTGTTTCTTTATTATTATTCCTTCGAATACTTGGATTCTTTCTCTGTTTCCTTCCTTAATTCTTTGGTGTACTCTTACTGTGTCACCAACTTTAAGGTCTGGAATTTTATTTTTCAATTGTTCATGTTCTATTGATTTTATTATATCCATCGATATTCTCCTTTCTTAATTTTCTAATTTATATTTCGGCTATTTTATTACACAATCTTGATAGTTTATAATAACATATCTTAATTTTCATGTTCTTCCGAAATTATTTTTTCTGCTTCTTTTAAATCTTTTTCATTAAGAAGCTCTGGTCTTTTCAAAAATGTATTTATTAAAGAACTTTTTCTTCTCCACTCGTCTATTTTCTGATGATTCCCAGAAGCTAGTATTTCTGGAACTTTTTTTCCATGAAATTCTTCTGGTCTTGTGTATTGACTGTATTCTAAATATCCTTGAGAGAATGATTCTTCTTTTGTAGAATCTGTACTTAGTACACCTTCTACATATCTACTTACCGAGTCTATAAGCACCATTGCTGGTAGCTCTCCTCCAGTTAGCACATAATCTCCAATCGATATTTCTTCATCAACAATTTCATCTAATACACGTTGGTCAACTCCTTCGTAGTGACCACAAAGTAGAATTAAATGTTCTTCCTTAGATAATTCTTGAACTTTGGCTTGGTTCAACTTTTTTCCTTGAGGCGATAAGAATATTACTTTTGATTTTTCATCTTTTACAGATTTATATGCATCATACACAACATCTGCTCTCATTACCATTCCTGCTCCACCACCATATGGAGTATCATCTACTTTTTTATGCTTGTCTTTCGAAAAATCTCGTATATTAATTAGATTAATATTTATTAAATTTTGCTTAGACGCTCTTTCAATAATACTGTGTTTTAATGGTTCAAACATTTCTGGAAATAATGTTAGTACATCAAATTTCATATTTACTCCTCTTAAATTAAACCTTCAATAATGTGAACTATTATTTTTTTATTTTCTAAATCAACTTGTTTTAGTACATCTTTGATTGCTGGCAGTAAAATTTCTTTGCCTTCATCATTTTTTACAACATATATATCACTGCTACCAGTATTATATATGTAATCTACTTTTCCAAGTAATTCTTCTTCATCACTATATACATCTAATCCTATTAAATCTGCTATGTAATAAGTACCCTCAGGAAGCTTTTTTGCATTTTTCCTGTCCATTTTTATGTAACAATTACGCAATGTTTCTGCTTGTTCTGGAGTCTCTATTCCCTTTAGCTTTAGGATTACCATACCTTTGCTGTAATTAACTTTTTCTATTTGGAATAATTGTAATTGATTTTTCTTTTCAACAAAAATTTCTTTAAAAGTATCAAATTTTTTTATATCATCTGTAAAAGGCTTTACTTTTACTTGACCTCTTATACCAAATGTGTTTACTATTTGACCTAGTTCTAAATATTTTTCCATTACCTATTCCTCAAATATAATTCCAACTTTTTTATGTTCTTTAGCTGTAATAGCTTTCATAACAGTTCTTATTGCTTTTGCATTTTTGCCCTGCTTTCCAATAACTTTTCCCATGTCCTCATCAGCAACTTTAACTTTAAGAAGTACACCCTTCTCATCGTCAGTTCTAGTAATTTGAACTTGTTCTTTGTTATCTACAAGACTTTCAATTATTGTTTTTAATATTTCTTCCATACAACTTCGCCTTTCTAAAAGCATTCACACATAAATTATTGTGCTTTCTCTATTAAAGCTTTTACTGTATCTGTTGGCTTTGCACCATTTTTAATCCATGTTGCAACCTTCTCTTTGTCTAAGTTGATTGTAGCTGGATTTGTCATTGGATCATATGTTCCAATTTTTTCTACTATTCTTCCATCTCTTGGAGATCTTGAATCTGCAACAACGATGTGATAGAATGGAGCTTTTTTTGCACCTGCTCTTTGTAATCTGATTTTTACCATTTATTTTCACCTCCGCATTTTTAGAAACTGCTCTTTTAGAACAACTTTTTATATAAATTTCTGTACCTACAAACTGTTGGGTTCGTATAATGTACATAAAAATTAATAACTTATTTATAAAACTTAATATCTATATTATTGGTTTAAATTCATTTCCTTCATCATCTTTTTTAAAGATTTCTTATCCTTCATTTGTTTCATCATTTTCTGTGTCATCTCAAAAGATTTCATAAATTTATTTATTTCCTGCACGCTTGTTCCACTACCATTTGCTATACGAATCCTTCTCGAACCATTTAATAATTTAGGATTTTTTCTTTCCTTATCGGTCATAGAGCATATTATTGCTTCTATTCTTGTAAACTCTTTTTCATCTACTTTTAAATCCTTAATATTTGCCATTCCTGGTATCATTTTAAGTATTGATGAGAATGATCCCATTTTCTTTACTTGTCTTAATTGAAGTAAATAATCATTCAAATCGAATTCTTTTTTAGCTAATTGTTTTGTAAGCTTTTCTGCCTCCTCTTGGTCAAATGATTCTTCTGCTTTTTCTATTATTGATAGAACATCGCCCATTCCAAGTATTCTTGACGCCATTCTGTCTGGGTGGAATACCTCTAGCTCACTTAGCTTTTCTCCCATACCCACAAATTTTATTGGCTTGCCAGTTACCTTTTTTACTGATAACGCAGCACCACCACGTGTATCACCATCTAATTTTGTAAGTATTACTCCATCTATTCCTAAAGCATCATTGAATCCTGTTGCAACATTTACAGCCTCTTGACCAGTCATAGAATCTACAACTAGTAATATTTCATGTGGATGAACACTTGCCTTTACATTTTTAAGCTCGTTCATCAATTCTTCATCTATCTGTAAACGTCCTGCTGTATCTAATATTACAACATCATTCAATTTTGAATATGCAACACTCATTGCCTGTTTTGCAATATGAACAACATCTTTCGAATTTTCATTTGCAAACACCGGAATATTTAATTGTGCTCCAACTACTTGTAACTGCTTAATTGCAGCTGGTCTGTAAACATCACACGCAACTAGTAATGGTTTCTTGCCTTGTTTTCTAAGTAAATTTGCAAGCTTACCAGCTGTGGTTGTTTTACCAGAACCTTGAAGACCAACTAACATTATTATTGTTGGTGGATTCGAGCTAAAATTTATATTAGCCTCTGTTCCTCCAAGTAGTTCTACTAATTCATCTTTTACAATCTTAACAACCTGTTGTCCTGGAGTTAAAGATTTTAAAACGTCTTGGCCTAAGGCTTTTTCTTGGATACTTGCCGTAAATTCTTTAACAATTTTGTAGTTTACGTCAGCATCAAGTAGGGCAAGTTTTACCTCTCTTAGCATTTCTTTTAAATCCGATTCAGTAATTCTTGTTTTTCCTCTTAATTTCTTTGTAAATTCTTGTAATTTAGAAGATAGTCCTTCAAAAGCCATATTTTTAACCCTCCGTTTTTTTGTCTTTTATCGTTGATTATGCATTTAAGCTAATTAATTCTTTTCTTACGCTGTTTAGGATTTTTTCAACTTTCTTATCTGATGAGTTGTCTGTAATCTTACTTAGCTCTAAAAGAATGTTTTGAATTTGCTTTTCTTGGTCAATTGTTTTTTTCATAATTCCTAGCTTTTGCTCATATTCCAAAAGCTTACTTTCTCCTTTCTTAACAATGTCGTTAACAGCTTGCCTTGTTATCTTGTTATTTTCAGCAATTTCGGTCAAAGAAAGATCCTCATTGCAATAATCGTTCAATATATTCAATTGTCTTTTTGTTAAAAGATTGCCATATATTTCGCATAGCATTCCAATTTGAACTTTCTTTTCCATATTATCACTTTCTCCTTGCATGACCTTATTAGTATAATTGCTAATTTGTAATGCTTATATACTTTACAACATTTCAAGCAATTTGTCAAGTAGTTTTACATTATTTTTATATATTTTCATAACTTATTAGCTCTATTTTATTAGATATAAATTCTTTATCTTCATCAATCGGTTTAAATAATTCTGTAGACAAATATTTTTTATTGTCATCTGCGAATACTGTAACAACAATATTCTTTGTTTCTTCTCCTAGCAGAACACTTCCTATAAAATTCGCACCAGAAGATATTCCAACTCCCATCCCCAACTCTTTTGCAAGCCTACGAGACATATTTACTGCATCATCATCATTTATTTTTATTATTCCATCTATGTTTTTCAAGTCAACTAACTTCGGAATAAAATCATCTCCAATTCCCTCTATTTTATGTTGTCCCTGTATTTTTTCGCCAGATAGAAGTGGCATTTTTTCCGGTTCTATTGCCGTAATTTGCATGTTCGGAAATTTTTCTTTAATTCTTTTCCCTGTTCCCATAAGAGTTCCACCGGTTCCAACACCAGATACGAAGCCTCCTATCTCACAATTACTTTGTTCTAATATTTCTTTTCCAGTCGTCTCATAATGAGCTAAAAAATTATCATAGTTTTCAAACTGATTTGCTAAAAATCCGTTTTTTTCATCAGCCATTTTCTTAGCCTCTTTCACGCACTGTATAAAGCCTCCCTCTTCTTTAGAAATTAATATTACATTTGCTCCATATCCTTGCATTAATTTTACTCTCTCAGCACTTGCCCAATCTGGCATAAATATGTATACCGGGTGTTTATAACGTGCACCTAAAGCTGAAAGTGATATTCCAGTATTTCCGCTAGTCGCCTCAATTATTGGCATACCATCTTTTAAATTGCCTCTTTCTATTGCATTATTTATAATATAAAATGCAACTCTATCTTTTATACTTCCAGTTAAATTGTAATATTCAAGCTTAGCAAACACTGATTTTTCTTTGTTATTGTACCTATAATTTATCTTTATCATCGGTGTGTTTCCAATTCCTTTATTGTTTTTTTCATTCAAGCTAATTTTATTTAAACAGCTTTCATCGTTATCTCCATAAATTTTGCTAGTCATAAATTCCAAAACCTCCTTATATGCGTCTTTACTTTTCATGTTATTTATTTTTACGTTTTACATCATAAAAAATAAACTATGTATTACATAGCTTATTATAATAATATTTATATTATATTAATTTTATCAATGTTTTATTTAACTATTATTTTTATCTATTATAGTAATTATCATCATTCTCTTCTGTCTCATCATATTCAAATTCGTATGTTTCAGTTGGCTTATGGTATTTTATGTTTTTCTTTGGTTTTACTTGTTGCGGTTGAATTGTTGCTTCTATCGTTTTATTTTCATTCATTTGCATTTCTTGTTTTCTATCTTCTCTTTCTTCTTGTCTTTCTCTTTCTTTCCTTCTATCATCTTGCGCTTTCTCTTCTTTTTTATTCTGCATCTGTTTATTTAACATAGAATTTACTTTTTCAATTAAATCAGGTACATAATCTAACAATCTATCTAAACATGAACTATGGTCTACTGGCAATAGTTTCACAGTGTTTGGTTGTACCACTAAGAAAGCAACTGGTGTTATATTTACTCCTGCCCCAGATCCACCTCCGAAAGGCAATCTATATTGAACTTGTTCTTCTTTCTCCTTCTTTGTATATTCGTCTATTGTTTCTCCTCTAAATTCACTTCCTCCTGCAGCAAAGCCAAATCCAACTTTTGAAATTGGTATAATCACCGTGTTGTTTGAAGCCTGTATCGGTTCTCCAATTATCGTATTTACATCAATCATGTCTTTAATGCTATTCATAGCCGTATTCATAAGGTTTTCTATTGGATGTTCTCCCATATTAATCACATTCCTTCCTTGCCTTAGTTATTTCTTTATTTACGTAAGGCACTAATCATGTTGAAAAATCAAACTTTATCATCAAAACTAAAAGCACATATTGTCATAATCTCTATACTACTCATAAGTTCTGAATACATAAAATTAAGATTATTCTTTCAACTTTTTTATTTTTAGTATATAACTAATATGTACCAATTTTTTCTTTTTTATACAGCTTGTGCATTTCTTTTTTCTATATTTTTCATAATATTTTTATCTTTTTTTGCTTTACTATTTTCATTAAAACTTTCATATTGTTTAGTTGTTTTTGCCAGCATTAGTGCAATATAAAGTAGATGAGATATTTTCGTAGCCACTTTTATATTCATTTTTACCGAATAAATATTTTTTGGTTGATAAATAGGTTGTACACTATATATTACTGTTTTAGATATTTTTTGCTTCTTGCCAAACTTTGCTCTCGCTAATATATTGGGAATTATTGCAGATATTATCCCTATCAAATACGATGTAATCACATAATCTTCTGTGCCAATAGAAATGTTTGCCTTAAATTCATTTAATTCGACTTTTGTATTCATTATTAATCTTCGTATTTCTGTATTTTTTAGTATAATTACCACTTCTTTTTTTGCAGTCTTTTTCATCTTTTCCGCTTCTGCTTTATTATTTTGTTCATAACTTTTTATTTTGTTATTTAATTTTAAAATCTTCTTTTTATTTAAGCATACATTTATCCAGTGTAGCTTTCCTATTCTTAAAGAAATACTCACTTTTAATTTCTTATTATTCTGTTTCTTGTCTATATTACTCATGTCTAAGTTTTGTATCTCAACTTCTATTTTTGATATTATAATCATTATCAATAATAACAATATCAATACAATTGTTCCTAATAAAATATAAAAAACTAATATCAAAATAAACCACTCCTATCTATTAGAGTATTTTGTATTAGTTTTTCCATTTATTACTATTTTAATCATTACAATTATTTGATTCAATTCATTCTTAGTATTTCTATTATTTTTTTCATCTATAACCGCATCTAGACTTGTCCATTTTTATTTTTTTCTACAGAAATATCTCCAAATAGGTTTTCTTGGCTTGTAATTACTTTGCTTCTTCTTGATAATTCTAATAATCCAGAAAAAGCTGTTACAACTTCTTCTTTTTCACATTTTTTTAAAGAGAAGAGTGCATTAAAAACAAACTTAGGTCTATTTACAAGTTCTCTAAGCATTTCTTTTACCTTGCTTGCAACAGTATATTTATCTGTTATCGCTATCTTTTCAATATTACTTGCATTTTGATTTACCTTTTCTTGATTTACTCGAACAACATTTGAATACGCATCTATAATCAGTTGCTTATCATAATCTCTTTCAAGTTTCTGTTTAGGTAATTTAATTTCGTCTGGAGTTTTATAAAATCTAACAGAATTTTCTTCGTACATAAACTTCAAAGTTTTTGTAATTTCTTTATATTTCTTATACTCAATAATTCTTCTTAACAATTCCTCTTCCGAAATTTCTTCACTCTCTTCATTATCACTCGGTAATAAACTCTTTGATTTTAAATATATTAGAGTCGAAGCCATAACTAGAAATTCACTTGTTACTTCCAAATTCATCTCTTCCATTTTGTTTATGTACTCAATATATTGGTCTGTAATCTCGCTTAATTTAATATCATTTATATTCATTTTATTCTTATCTATTAAGTGGCACAATAAATCTAGTGGTCCTTCAAAATTTTCTATCTTAATAGCATATTTATTTGTTTCTAATGTTAATATATTTGGCATTTTCTGTTGCATCCTTTCTCATTGTGCAAATCCGAGTTGGAAAAGAATTACAATTTTGGCAAGGAAAATAAAGGTTCAAAGGCAAGGGCGCATACGTGTTGTATGTAACCGCGTTTGAAACAAAATTTGACGTAGCCAAAATTGTAATTCTTTTTCAACTATTTCCTTTAATCATCTAATAGCTCAATAGCTTGTCTAATATTGCTAGTCTTATAACCTTTTTTTAATAAATATTGAATAATAGCCTCTTCATCCATTTGATTTTGCTTTTTCATTATTATCGTTTTTGCTGATTTTGTCTCGTAATTTTCCATTTCTTCATCATGACTATTTATATAATCCTCAATCAAATCATTTGGGATTCCTTTTGACATAAGCTTATATCTCACTTCTTTTAAAGAAAGATTGTTTAGAGCCATAAATTCATTAATAGCTCTTTCTATGTAATTGTTATCATCAATATACCCGTTTTCTTCTAGCTCTTCTATTATATCATGTAACATTTCATTTTCAATAGCATTGTAAAATTTATTTTGTACTTCTTTTTTACTTCTTTTCTTATATAAAACATACTTTAAAACTTTTGATTTTTCTTTATCATATTCTTCAATCGTATACATATTATTCCTCTTTCATTAGCATTTTACTATAAACATTTGACAGTCGCAAGTTCTATTCAATATTTTTTTCTTTATATATCTCTGCAACCTTGAACAAAGCTAAAATTAAATCGTTAAATTGGATATCTTCCGCATAAAAATTTTGTTTTCTATATTTTTCCCACATTTGCTGCAGTCCATCATCATGTTGCATTTCTTTTATAATATTTTCGCAATCATTTACTATATTTAAAGTTTCTCTATGCATTGCTGTCTCTCTTATAGCCTGTCTCAATATAATTGAATTTATATTTTTATATTGTGTATTTATAAGCATATAAACATCATAAAAGTCTCTTATTCTTGTCGTTAATATATTTCTTCTTATAATTGTTTCAAATTTTTCTGCAATTATCGTTTCTAAATTATATGACCATATTTGAATCTTTCTATCTTCTAACATTAATTCAAAACTATATCTTACTTCCTTATATGTTATCTTGTCACCAGTTGTAATATCAATTCTCATAATTACAGGCAATTCATTATTATATTTTGCTTCTATTGAAGCTCTATATCCACCATATTCATCCTTTTCCCTTATTTTCTCAACTTTTTTCAAATTTAAAATAACATTATCCTTTATATCTAATTCGCATATTTCTTTTAATATACATGTTATATTTTCTTCATCTAGATTAAAGCCTTTAATCGTGGTATCCATATCCATTGTAGTTCTACTGTCTATCCCCAGCATTGCTGATATTAATAATCCACCCTTTAATATAAAATTATCTCTGTATTTTGATATAGAAATTCTTTCTAACAGCCTCTCCAGCATATATGTTTGTAAAACTGCTTGTGCTGCAATTTTATCTTTCTTAGCAATATTATTTATAATTGCCTTAAAACTATTTGTATTTCGTTCCACTATAAAACCTCCGAATAATATCTAATAATCTTTTCAATCCTAAAAATTTTAGCATATTTCATTAGAAGTATATAATTACTATCTTTTTGTGAAAAGTATTCTTTTACTGCCATGTTTAGTATTTGTGGATCCATTTTATTTCTAGATTTTATAATATCACATATTGTTCTTTCTTTATTATATATTCTTATCTTAGTACCATCTTGTAATTCTTTTATTTCGATTCCAATCATATAGTATTTATTTTCTATATAATGTACATTTATTAGTTCATCATGCACGGTTATATTCCTTGGAAAAGTTAAATCAAGTTTCAACGGAGTTCTATCCGTTAAATTATGAAAATATAAAGCTGTATTATATGAAAAAATACCTTTTTTATATCTCTCACCAATTACAAAAAACTCATTAACATTTCTTTCTTTCTTAACATAAATTCCTCGAGCAACTTTTTCTATATAACCACTCTTTTCTAATTGATTTATATACTGTAAATGAATATTTTTTTTCCTTAGTTCTCTTGAAAGTAATATTCCATTATTTTCTTCTATTATCTTTTTTATCAGCTCAACATTACTCATAAATATCACCGCCTTGATTTTCTTACCGATATTATACAATATTTCGGTACAAAAATCAATACAATATATTTTCCTGTGTTATTCTCTAAATTCAAAAATAGGGAAAAAGAATTCTAAATTATATTTTTTAGAATATTTTCCCTATCCTTAGTTATTACTTACCATCATCTATATTTACTTTTACTCTTCTTCAGTTGGTTCTGTTTCCTGTTCAGCATCTACTTCCATTTCGTCGCTTAGGCTCTTTTCGAATGCTTCGTTAAATTTTGCTCTTACTTTCTTCTCAACTTCTGCCATTATTTCAGGGTTTTCTTCAAAGTATTTTTTAGCATTTTCTCTACCTTGTCCAATTCTTGTTCCGTCATAAGCAAACCAAGAGCCACTCTTTTCAACTATTTCTAAGTTTACACCTAAATCTAGTATGTTTCCAGATTTTGATATTCCTTTTCCATATATGATATCGAATTCAGCCTCTCTGAATGGAGGAGCGACTTTGTTCTTTACAACTTTTACTCTTACTCTGTTTCCAAATACCTCTCCATCTTGTTTTAAGTTTTCTGTTTTTCTTATGTCTAATCTAACAGAAGCATAGAATTTTAAAGCTCTTCCTCCTGGAGTTGTTTCTGGATTTCCAAACATTATTCCAACTTTTTCTCTTAATTGGTTTATAAATACTATTGCAGTATTTGATTTATTTAATACACCAGCTAATTTTCTTAAAGCTTGTGACATTAATCTAGCTTGAAGACCAACATGTGCATCTCCCATGTCTCCATCTATTTCAGCCTTTGGAACAAGTGCTGCAACAGAGTCTACTACTATAATATCTATGGCACCACTTCTAACAAGAGCCTCTGCTATTTCAAGTGCTTGCTCTCCTGTATCTGGTTGTGAAACTATCAAATTATCTATATCAACACCTAAGTGTTTTGCATAAACTGGATCTAATGCATGCTCAGCATCTATAAATGCTGCTTCTCCGCCTCTCTTTTGGCATTCTGCAATCATATGTAATGCAAGAGTTGTTTTTCCTGAAGATTCAGGTCCAAATATTTCTATTATTCTTCCCTTTGGAATTCCACCAATTCCTAAAGCAACGTCAAGGCTTAAAGCTCCTGTTGGTATAGATTCTACATTCATTGCTGTAAAATCTCCAAGCTTCATTACAGAGCCTTTTCCAAATTGTTTTTCTATTTGACCTAATGCTGATTCTAGTGCTTTTTTCTTTTCACTGTTTTCTAAACTCATAAATTTTTCCTCCTAAATTTTGAAATAATAATGTTTTAGTTATCCCCCAACAACTATTAAACATATGTTTGCGTTTTCTATGTGACTATTATATATCAAATTTAAAATTTGTCAATAGTTTTTTTCAAACATTTGTTTTATTTTTAATAAAATATTTTAATCAATCTTTTCTATTTTTTAATATTGTTACTTTTGATTATACCTTTTTACCATTACTAGAATAATACCTTCAAAATAAATTTTTAAATTTTTCCTAGCAATATTTTCAAAATTTATCTTCTGTACCAGCCTTCTATTCCATAAAAAGTTGAATAATTGTTTGGCTCCACTGTTCCAACCATTGATTGTGTTGATATTGTTATATTTTTGCTTCTATATAAACCTACAAAAGGAACATCTTCTTTATACAAACTATATATTTTTTGATATATTTCTTTCAATTGTTTGTTTTCTTTAGTTATACTTGCATTATGCATTAATTCAGACATAGAATCACCACTATAATTTGATATATTTCCTGCAGAGAAATAGTACGTTAAATCTGGACTATAACTAGTATACACTCCAGTTAATAGTATTTGGTAGTTTCTATCGTCAACATATTTATTATATTTTTCGTTAGAAACTTTATCCAATTTAACATCTATTCCTATTTCTTCTAGTTGTTTTTCTATTAACTCTGCAACAGCAACGCGTGATTCGTTTGTTTTATCTACCGATATTTTTAGTCTTAAAGTTTTTGTACGCCCTCCAATATTTTTCTTCCATCTGTTATTAATATAAGTCCAGCCTCCATCTTCTAGTACTTTCTTTGCTTGCTCTGCATTATAACCAGAGCTTGCAGTGTTTTCGGTATATAAAAAGTTGCCATAATCTAAAGGATAATCTGCTACTGAATTTTGATTATTGTATACTGATGAAACTATATTACTTTTGTCAATCGCATAACTTATAGCCTGTCTTACTTCTTTAAACTGCATAAGTTCGTCCGCGCAATTAAAACTTAAAAAATCAAACTGTCTTCCTGGATATTCTGTCTTGTTAAATCCAATTGTACCAATGTACTCTTGGAAATTTGGATTTGATGTGTTTATTAAGTCAATATTTCCTATTTTAAAACTGTTGTACACTTCACCCATAGATGAATATAAATTTATTTTTATATTGTCTAATTTTAATTCTGTTACGCCTGTAGTGCTCTTCCATTTATCAAACTTTGCAAGTGTTACATTATTACTACTAATATTTGTAATCTTGTATCTTCCTGTTCCAATTGGCATTTTACTACTTGTAAAAAAATCTTCTCCATAATAATAATTGCTAGACATTATCGGAAAAATCAAATTATACTCGAAAAACGGAATATCACTGTCTAATGTTATTTTTAAAGTAGTTGCATCAATTACCTCAGTCTCTGCAATGTGTGCCACATTATAGCTATATACTGAGTTTTCCTTCTTTAGCAAATCTATTGTAAATGCTATATCTTTAGCAGTAAGCGGTGTATTATCATGCCATACAGCATTAGAAACAGTTTTTACAACATAAATTTTATCACCCGTTTTTGAACATTCCTTTGCAAGGCAAGGCTCCAATTGATAATCTTTTGTCAAATTAAAAAGTGGTTCATAAATAAGAGTATCAATATTAATAATGTCTTTATTTTGAGTAATTAATGGATTCATAGTATCGTAATTTGTAATTCCCATACGCAAATCTCGAATAATATTTTCTTCAACCACAGTGGTAGAATCTTGATTATTTTCTTCTTCTTTATTTTGATTATTATAAATTCTGTAACCAGCATATGCTATAATTCCAACTGCAAATATTATAAAAATATACTTAAATATACTACTAACTTTCATTATTCGTAATCCTTTCTCCATGCTAATAATACATTAAAATAATGTCAATTTCAATACCTTTATTGTATTATTTTTTCTTAATGTAATTATTTTTAACAAAATAATTACATATATAAAAAGCACACAAAAAGGACATGTTTATTATCCATGCCCTATTATTTATCAACTTAAAAATACTCTATTTTCTAGACTCTACAATAAGCTTTATACCAGTTCTTTCTTCGCCTTCTACTTCCACTTCTGCAAATGCTGGTATACATATTAAATCGACACCTGCTGGAGCAACGAACCCTCTTGCAATAGCTACTGCCTTCACGGCTTGGTTTAATGCACCTGCACCAATTGCTTGCATCTCTGCCTTGTTAGATTCCTTTACCAACCCTGCTATAGCACCTGCTACTGAATTTGGATTTGATTTTGATGAGATTTTTAAAACTTCCATTTTTATCCTCCTAATATTTTATTTTTTTGTATGTTTAAGTACAGTTATATTTATATAATATTTCGGAGTAATTGTCTATATATTTTTGGTATTTTTTTACAGTTTTCATCGTGTTATTTTTGCATTTTTCGTCATTTATTTTCTTACAACTCTCGTAATTTTCTCAACTCGACAGCTTTCGTCATTTATCTCGAAAATGCAACCATTTAGCATGCAGTTACCATCTGCCAGTTTGTATTTTTCTGGAAGCGTTGTTTCAAATCTCTTTAAAGATGCCGATACATCCATTCCTATTACAGATTTTTTTGGTCCAGTCATTCCTATGTCTGTTATGTATCCTGTTCCTTTTTCTAATATTGTTTCATCTGCTGTTTGAACATGTGTATGTGTTCCAAACATAGCCGTTATTCTGCCATCTAAATAGTATCCCATTGCAATTTTTTCGGCGGTTGCTTCTGCATGAAAGTCCAAAATTATAATATCAGCCTTTCCTTTTACAGCATTTAAAACATCATTCATCTTCAAAAATGGATTCTCAGATAATACATTCATATCTGTTCTACCAATTAAATTTACAACACATATTTTTTTGCCTTTACAATCAAAAATTCCATATCCGTGTCCTGGAACATTTGGTGCATAGTTTGCAGGGCGCAAAAGTTTAGGGTCATCAGCAAAAGAGAATATATCCTTTTTGCCCCAAGTATGGTTTCCCATTGTAATTGCATCAACTTTCATTTCTTTCAACTCATTAAATATTTTAGTTGTAATTCCCATTCCCCCAGCCGAATTTTCTGCATTTACTATTACAAAATCAATCTTTTCTTGTTCTCTTATTTTAGGTAAAGTTTCTTTTAATTTCTTTACTCCATTCTCTCCAACTAAATCTCCAATCGCTAAAACTCTCAATGTTATTTTCCTTTCTATTTTAAACTCATTCTCATTTTATCTGCTAACGTTAATTTAATCGGTTCTGGTTCTTCAACCTCAACTCTTTCATTCCTAATTACATTCATTGCATTAAAATGAGAAATTTTATCAAACTCACTTTGACCAACAATAGCTTTTATTTTATGTATAGCTGGCTCAATTTTGGTATATATTGAATTAGGCCTATGCACATCAGATCCTAAAAAATGCACTAAATTATTTTCTAACATTTTTTCAACTATCACTTGTGCTTTCTTCCCATATTGCCCTATTATGCTTCCATAATTAGACTGCATTAACACACCTTGATTTGCTAATTGATATATAATTTCCGGCTCTTCTTGTGTAAATGTATATCTTTCTGGATGTGCAAGAACTGGAACGTAATTTGCAGAAAGAATTGAATACACAAAATCCTCAATATTAATTGGCTTAGCATTCATCGGAAACTCAAATAACACATATCTTGAACCATTTATTGTTGAAGCTTTGGCTTCTTTTATTAAGCTTATTATTTTATCAGTAAAATAAATTTCACTTCCTAAATACAAACTAAGACCAATCTTTTTTTCTTCTAATCCGTATTGAAGACCATTTAGCCAAGCTTTTCTATCAGCTTGGCTTACCTCATAATAATTTTCCATATAATGTGATGTAGATATAACTCCATCAAAACCGGCACTACTTGCTTCTTCAAGCATTTCTAAAGATTCCTTTAGTTCTCGTGCACCATCGTCAATTTCTGGAATTATATGAGAGTGAAAATCAATCATGATTTTATAAATTCCTTTCTCATTTCACCAATTTAGTTGTCTCTTTTGGTATCATTTAAATTATTTCTTTCTTGTTGCAAATATTCATTTACTTGTCTTAAAATCTCTTGTGTCTTATCAGGCATATCATTTTCAACTTTTTCATTTTGCTTAGGCTCTTCTGTTTTTTCATTTTTCACAACTTCTTTTTCTATTTTAACCTTATCTTCAACTGGCTTTTTATGTTCTTCTTCAAAGAAGTCTTTTTTAGAAACAGCACGTCCAGCTTCACGTTTTCCTCTTGTAGTTGTTAACTGCGAGCCATAGTAATAAGATTTTTCATATTTTTTGGCATCTATTGGTACCTTGTTTAAAACAACACCTGCTATTCTTCCACCAACATTTTTTATGCTTTTAATTGTTTTTTGCAAATTTGCTTTTTTAGTAAACTTATGTGCTGTTACAACAATAGTAGAATCAACAATTCTAGATAAAATTACAGCATCTGTTACAAGTTCACATGGTGGAGCATCTACTATTATTATGTCACATTGTGACGAAAGTTTATCCAATAATCTTTGCATTTGGGGTGTTATAAGAAGTTCTGATGGATTTGGTGGTACATTTCCTGCAGAAATAACATATAAACCTTCAATTTCAGTCCTCTGTACATACTTTTCCATGTCAGATAATTCTGCATTTTTATCATTTTCAGCTAGATAATTAGCAAGTCCTGGTCGAGGAGCTACTCCAAATATAGAATATTGTCTACCTTTTCTCATATCTGCATCTATTAAAATAACTTGCTTTCCAGCTTGTGCAAATGTAATTGCTAAATTTGAAGCAACCCAACTCTTGCCTTCACCTGGTAATGTTGATGTTATAAGTATAGATTTTAGCCTTTTATTAACATTCATAAATTGTATATTTGTTCTCAAAGTTCTAAAAGTTTCTGATATAGGAGACTTTGGATTTCTAAAAGTTATTAACTCTTTTTTCATTATTTTCTACCTCCCTTTCTGCTTTCAGAATTATCAAAAGGTATTGAAGCAAGAACAGGTACTCTACAAGTCTTTTCTATATCTTCAGTTGTTTTAACAGTTGTATCTAGCATATTATCTAATAATACATATATTACAGAAACAACAATACCTATAAGTGCAAATATCATTATATCTTTAGTATGGTTAACATTTGATGGTGAATCACTCTTTTCAGCAGTATCAACTACATGTACGTTATCTATGTTATAAATTTCCTTTACTTGCTCAGAAAATACATTTGCAAGTTCATTTGCAATACTAGCTGCTATTTCTGAATCTCCATTAGTTACAGAAATTTTAATAACCTCTGAATCTGACACAACTTTTACAGTAATACTATTTTTAAGGGCCTGGTCAGATATATCAAGTCCAAGATTATTAATAACCTTTCTAACAACTTTATCACTAGTTGCAATTTCTCTGTAAGTAGAAATAAGTTTTGAGTTTAAATTTACATCTGTCGCTGTTATTGATGTCGGCAATGTTGAATCCTTTCCTGCTGCCAAAACAAGTGTTGTTGATGATGTATATTTTGGTGTAACAAAACATGTTGTATATGCTACTCCTATTACCATGAATATTAATACAATTAATATTATTTGTACTTTTCTATGCCAAAACAAAGAAATCATTTGGCTTAAATCTAGCTCTTCCATATATACTCCTTTTTCCTTTTTTTGTTTTTTCTTTTGAATTAATTCTGTCTAAAATATTATATAATAAAATAACGAATAGTTTCAATAGTTTTTCGACTTATTTTGCAATAATTTTACTCCCGTTACTGCAAAGTATAGAAAATAACAATCCTAATACTGTCCCACTTGCAGTTGAAGTATATAAAACTCTATAAATTTCTTTTACAAAAATTTGAACTATTACAGATATATTTTCATTTAAAACAGTTAAACTTTGTATTCCTAAAAAATGTTTTTCAAGTATTATTCCTAATATATTTAACCCTGCAATGGTAAACGATATAATTGCAATAAATTTTAAAACATTTCTTATATTCTTTATATTTAAGATAATTAATGCAACTATGTTTACAATTAATAGTATTACTACCATTATAAATATTTTAGGTATTACATTTTTTACTTTCCTAGTAATACTTGAAACTGTCTTAACAATTGAATTTGAATACGAAACTGAATTTAAGTATGAGTTAATTATTGCATTTTCAAAATTTTGTATTTGATTCTCAGTAGTCTTATTTACCAAAACCTTATTATCTTTAATATATTTTCTTATATTATTATCCAATTTTTCTCTTATAGTACTTGTATCAATTTTAAATTCTTCATTATTCAATATTGCATGAACTATAAAATTTGTATCCTCTTTTACTTTATCTAAATCATATATTCCTTCAAACACACTGCTATTCATTCCAGATTGCATTATATAATTTTCAAAACCATCATTTACAGTATCTTCTAGCTTTTCATAATAATTATTTTGTTCCATTTGCATTTTCCAATAATCCTCATTTAGGACTTTATTTTGTAAAAAAGAAACAGCCACAATTGCTATAATTAATGCAACCATTATAAATGATAGTATGTACGATATTATATTTTTTACCATTAAAATATGTCTCCTTCTATTAATTTTGAATATGTTACAAATCTGTGAGTCGCATGCCCTATACTGTTTGAAGGATAACATGTATATAACATTAGTATTTCTTCATCTTCCTGTAGATATACGGCACTTGTGTCTGATTGGTCAACTATTTTTGTTTCATAAATTTCATATGTAAAATTTCCATAGTCAGTTTTTATTTTTATTTTATCTCCCACATTAACCGTATACAAATACTTTAAAAATCCACCAGTATCATGTGCCATGCAAATTATAGAGCCACCTTCACCTGGAAAATAAGACACAGATTGTCCTACACCTTTTCTTAATATTGAAAGAGAATCTCCATAATAAAGTCCCAATTTCACATTAATAGAATCAATAGATAAAGTTCCATACTTTTCACCCCATGCAGGGTAATGAGTCAAATTTTTATTTTCTAAGTCAATCTTAATAGCTTCGTTTTCCGTATTATTGTTCTTATCGCTTACTGACACCAAATTAATTAGTGCAATTGCCTGCATAAGCTGGTCGCCAATAGTAAATCTAATGGTAACACATATAATAACAATAAATATAAAAGCAACTATTATATTACTAATAGTTGCTCCTAATATATTCTTTATTTTTTTCATATTATTTGGATGTTACTTTTTTTGCAACTAGTACAGCAACGGCAATTAATGCTATTCCAGAAACTACTATATATGGAACATATGATGTTCCTGTTTGTACTAAGTTTGTACTTTGTCCAACTTTTGCTTCAATTAAAGATGTTCCATTAGCATCCTTTATTTGAAGTGTATTATCAGCAGAAATGTAGTTAATTTTAACATTTGTAGCTGCTTCAATTTTATCTATATTTGCACTTATTTTGTTTATAGCATCTGAAGAAAACTTTGATACATCAGCTGTATTTTGGCTTTCAACTGTTTTTACTATTTCAGCAACATTTGTTTTAACAACAGATACTTGCTCATTTGTTAATTCATGTGAGTTTAAGTATTGTTTTAAAGCTAGTAATTGGCTCTCATTTGCTTTGTATGTTTTGCCACCTACTGTTACTGATACTCCTTCCATATAAGAATATAAATCATCATTTGCTGCAGCATTTACTACTGTTGTTAATGCTACTAATACCATTGCTATTAAAGCAACTATTAAAACTGTTTTGTTAAGTTTCATTTTAAATTCCTCCTAAGATTTTTTTTATAATATATCATTAATCGATATAAATTTCAATAGTTTTTATTATCAAATTTAAAACTTTTTTCTAATTTTCATTAAATAAGTCTCTAGTATATATTTTATCACTATGCTTCTTTATTTTATCATCAATTCTATTACATAAAACTATATCTGACTTATTGACAAATTCATCAAAATCATTTACGACATGACATTCATTAAATTCTTCTGCTTTTAATGTTGGTTCATGTATAATAACATTTATATTATTAGCTTTTAATCTTTGAATTATTCCTTGTATAGCACTTGCTCTAAAATTATCTGAATTTGTTTTCATAGTGAGCCTATAAATTCCAACTGTTTTTGGATTCTTTTTCAAAATCATTTTTGTAATATGGTCTTTTCTAGTATCATTAGATTTTACTATTGCCTCTATTAAATTTTGTGGTACTTTATTATAATTTGCTAACAATTGTTTTGTATCTTTGGGCAAACAATATCCGCCATATCCAAAAGAAGGATTATTATAGTAATCTCCTATTCTAGGATCTAAACATACACCATCAATAATATCTTTTGTATTTAGTCCTTTTAATTCAGCATAAGTATCTAATTCATTAAAATACGAAACTCTTAGAGCCAAATAAGTATTTGCAAATAACTTAACAGCTTCCGCTTCTGTACTATGCATAAATTTTATAGGAATATCTTTTTTTATTGCTGCTTCTTTTAAAAGCTCTGCAAATTTCTCTGCCCTTTGTGATTTTTCTCCAACAATTATTCTCGAAGGATATAAATTATCATAAAGAGCTCGTCCTTCTCTTAAAAACTCTGGTGAAAACATAATATTGTCAATATTATATTTTTTCTTCATTTCTTCTATGAATCCAACTGGAATTGTAGATTTTACAACCATTGTTGTTTCTATATTCATACTAATAACTTTTTGTATAATATCTTCTACACTTGAAGTATCAAAAAAGTTCTTTTCATCGTCATAATTAGTTGGTGTGCTAATTACAATAAACTCCGCATCTTTAAAAGCATCTTTGTAATCAAGAGTTGCTCTTAAGTTTAATTTTTTATTTTTCAAATAATCTTCTATATATTCATCTTTTATTGGACTTATTCCTTTATTTATCATTTCAACTTTTTCCGGAATAATATCTAATGCAACAACTTCATTATTTTGACTTAATAAAGTTGCAATAGACAATCCAACATAACCCGTTCCTGCAACTGCGATTTTCATGTTAATTACGCTTCCTCTCTTTTATCCATATAAAATTTTTTATACCATTCTACAAATTTTCTTAATCCATCTCTCAAAGCAGTACTTGGTTTAAATCCAAAATCTCTTTCAAGAGGTGTAGTATCCGCAAAAGTTATTGGAACATCTCCTGCTTGCATTGGAACCAATTCTTTGTGTGCTTCAAAATCATAATCCTTAGGAAGTACTCCTGCTCTTATTAATTCTTCTTGTAATATTTGAACAAAATCCAATAGATTTTCTGGGTGACTATTTCCAATATTATAAATTTTGTATGGTGGTATAGGTAAACCATCTTCTCCATTTTTCTTTTCTGGAGCCTTTTTCATCACTCTTATTATCCCCTCAACTATATCATCTATATACGTAAAATCTCGTTTACAATTTCCATAATTGAATATTTTTATAGTTTCACCATTTATTAATTTATTTGTAAATCCAAAGTATGCCATATCTGGGCGACCTGCTGGTCCATAAACTGTAAAAAATCTCAGCCCTGTTGATGGTATATTATATAATTTAGAATAACTATGAGCCATAAGTTCATTTGATTTCTTTGTTGCTGCATACAAAGAAACTGGATTGTCAACTTTATCATCTGTTGAGTATGGAACTTTTTTATTAGAACCATATACTGATGAACTTGATGCATAAACTAAATGCTCTACTGGATAATTTCTACAACATTCTAATATATTATAAAATCCTATCAAGTTTGATTGTATATACGCATCTGGATTTGTTATACTATAGCGTACTCCAGCCTGAGCAGCTAAGTTAACAACTATATTTGGATGATACTCCTTAAATATATTCTCAACTGTTTCTTTATCTGCTAAATCTCCTTTGATAAATTTAAAGTTATCATATTTATTTAATTTGGCTAATCTCCATTCTTTAATTTTAACGTCATAGTAATTGTTCATGTTATCCAAACCAATAACCATAACATCTTTTTCATCTGTCAAAATTCTTTTTGCTAGGTTAGATCCGATGAATCCAGAAACCCCAGTAACAAAATATATCATAATACTTCTCCCTTTCATATGATTTTTGCATTGTTGATTAATGACTAATCTTAAAATTCTTTATTATTTTTATCAATTGGCTTACATCTTCTTTATATATTAATATGTTACTTCCAATCACAATTACACATGACAACACTGTAGTAATGCATGCACACTCTATCCATTCCATATAGTTTTCAATAAGTGATATATTTACAAAAGTTCCGCATAAAAAAAACAATATAACCATTTCAATCAGCATAACGCCAACTTTTTTTACAGAATTACTAACTTTTCTTTTTAGCAAATGTTTTGATGTATAGTATATGAATTCTATTGTTCTTATTGTAATAGATATCAATGTCCCAATTGCAACTCCTTCTATTCCTATAAAAAATGTTAAAACAATTGAAATTGTCAAATTGCTAATTGCTTCAATCCAAGCTCCTTTACTTAGTTGTTTAAAATGACCGGCAGCAAATGTAACAGAAGAGTATGGTTGTCTACAAGCATAAAAAATTTCTGAAAAAACCATTATTACTGCAAATACAGGTCTTATATAGTTAACATCTTGTATTCCTTTTGTATATACTTTTATAAAAGGTATTATCATGACTAAAGTAACCGAAAATATTATAGTTATTAATGTAAAATGCATAAGCTCATATAGATTAAATGTTCTTTCTAGCTTTTCTTTTTCGTCTCTTGCCAACATATCCCCTAATAAGGCACTTATTCCTGATGAAAATGATTGTATAATTGTTCTTATTCCGTTTATTACGAGTAAATATACTGAATATACCGAAACTTCTGTAATATTTTTCATCAATGTTAATACTGCTACATCAGTATTATTGTGTATAATATATGCTACATGTTGAGATAATCCATCCCACTTTTGTTTTAATTCATAATTTCCATCAACATTTTTCAAATTGATCTTATATTTTCTCTTAACATATAAATTTTGAATAATTGGCCTCATTACAAAAATAATAGACGACACCAACTTTACAGTTTGTATACTTTCGCCTCTCTTTACCAACAATATTACAAGCACTGCATTTAATATAGTAGCTAATATTTGTATAATATAAGTAATATAGTTTTCTTGTTCAGCTTGCAAAAACAAACTATATGTTATTCCCAAAAAATATTGTGCAAAAGTGCTTAATGACAATATAACTATTAACGAAATAGTGAATAGATAATCAAATTGATTATTTATTATATTAGGATATAATATGCATAATATTATTAAATAGCCTATAAATATATATCCAATTTTTTTAAAGAAATTTTCCGAAGTTTTCAATATTTCTTGTACTGTTGCCTTATCATTTTTAGCTATTGGTTTATATAAAGCTGCTTTTATTACTGGTCCGATTCCTGCTTCTAAAAATGTTATGTATGCCAGGAATTGTGTTATTGAACTGACTAATCCATTTATTGCTGATCCATACTGTTCTATTATTAATTTAGGAATAATAAAACCACAGATAGCAGTTATTATCTGAACAGCTATAGACAATGTTATATTCTTTAATAATTTTTTTCCTCTCATTTTTTTCCTATCATTTCCTTTATTCTATTTTTACACTTAAATCCTATTATATAATACAGGTATATCATAAACATATTTGCATCACTTATTAAGTGATATTTTATTTTTTGTGGAATTGTTAATTTTTTTCTATTAATCTTTAATAAAAGATTTTCAAGTTCTGCATTTTCTAATAATTGTTTTAAGTTTTCTTTTTTGACAACATTATATTCATACATTTTCAATATAAAATAAAAAACAACTTCTAAGTTTTTTTCACTAATGTTACTTTCTAGTCTTTCATTTATTCCATAATTGCTTTTTATCATTTCTAAAATTTTATTATTTACCTTTAGAATATCATAAATTTTTTCCGCTATGTTGCTTTTTTTAGTAGTACAAGTATCAGTTCCTCTAAAATAATTATATGTAATTTTTTCTTCAAAATAAATATTATTTATGTTTAATAATAAACTAATACAGAATAATTTATCCTCCCAAAATCTAATATCTTTATCAAACTCATTAATCTTTTTTAACGCAGTCTTTCTTATAATGATTCTCCATATATAACATGGTATTTTACCGCTATTAAATTCCTTAAATAATCTAAATCTGCTTTCTACATTAGAAATTATCACATTGCCATAATTATAATTATTTCCATCAAATATTTTTTCATTACATTTATTTTTCATGCAATAATTACCAACAACAACATCAGCATTATATATTTTTACATCTTTCATCAATACCTCTATATGTTCTTTATCAATGTAATCATCAGAATCAACAAATGTGATGTAATTTCCTTTAGCAATTCTTATTCCAATATTTCTACTTTCACTTACCCCTTGATTAAAATTATTTAAATATATAATTCTTTTGTCTTTTCTTTTATATTCCTCACAAATTTCATTGCAGTCATCTGTCGAACCATCATTTATTAAAATAATTTCTATATTCTTATATGTTTGACTTAAAACAGAGTCTAAACATCTTCTTAAATACATTTCAGTATTATAAACTGGAATTATTATACTTACCAATTCTTGCATATACTATTCTCCATTTTTTATTTTACAATATAAAGAAATTATGCGTCTATATTTATAGTTTCTTTCTGTTTTTTTGTTAATTATATTTATTTTCATAATTTTTTTAAGCGGATTTCTATCTTTTACATCTTTTGCTTCTATGTCTTTAATCAATATATAAAAATTCTGCTCATTCAGCATTTGTTGTATTTCACATAGTGTTTTTTTATGTAATTTCTTACATCTCATTATCTTATATAATTGATTATAAATACCATTTAAAGTATGTAATTCCATTAGCTTTACTATGTTTTTATTATTATCTATTTCAAACTTTTCTAAATAACGCCTTTTTATATTATAAACATATATCAAATCTTCAATATTTTTTATTATTTTACTTGTATTCATGTTATTAGTAATACTATCTTCATTTTTTAAATAATGATAATATATGTCGTTAGTAATTAAAATTTTTTCTGCTTTAAAAAATAGTTGAATATTAATCATGAAGTCTTCTCCCTGATTAATTTTTTTCTTGAAGTCATTATTATTTATTTCAAACAAATTAGTTTTTACAATTTGATTGGCTAAATTATTTAGCCTAGCTGTAGTCATAAAAGTATAATATAATTCTCGTTTTCTTTCTCCTGTAAATAAAACTTCCTTTTCATCTATATAAGTCTCTTGCTCTTTTTTACTTGGTTCGTATATAAATCTAAATTTTATCAAATCTGCTTTGGTTAACATTATCATTCTAGTTAAACTCTCCACTGTATTTTCTTCAATCCAATCATCTGAGTCAACAAACATACAATATTCTCCATTTGCATTTTTTATTCCATTCAATCTTGAGATCATACACCCTTGATTTTTTTGTTCTATTACTTTAATTCTATTGTCGATTTTTTTATATTCATTTATAATCTTTTCGGATTTATCAGTAGAACCGTCATTTATTAAAATGATTTCTATATCTTTGTAAGTTTGATTAGTTAAACTATTCAAACATTTATCTAAATATTTATCAGCATTAAACACTGGTACTATAATACTAACTTTCATATATCTTATCATAATCAATATATTGTCTTTCTATTGATTTTTCCTTTCTCTTAATTATTGCAAATTTCAGGTAAATCCAGCCATTCTCCCAAAACTCTATCATATTTTTCAGGCGAAAATTCTTCAAACCCAGCTCCTGGATAAAATGTTAATTCCCCAAAATAAATTTTTCTATTAACCTCGTAGAAATCCACCCTCACAAAAGGAATATTTTTTGCAAGTTTTTCTGCTAACTGCAACATCTGATTATAGTTTATTGGCTTGTTTATATGTTCTCCTGAATTTGGATAATGTCTTGTAAACGGCATTTTTTTCCAATTTAAATCAAAAAAGTCTACACTTAAGCCTTGCTTTGAATTTCTATTTGTACAGACAAAAGAACATTTAACTTTTCCATTAAAGCACATAAATTTATAGTCCTTCAATCCAATCTCTTCTTTATTTTCAATGTATGTTTCTGCTATAATCCTAGGTTTAACGTTTTTATATGGCCATTCTCTGTGTAAAAAATAATACTTTCGTTTCAACCATTTATTTACTTTCTTTTTTAATTTTTTATAATCTATGTTATTCTTATCTTTACAAATAAAAACATCCCCTGAAGTATGAGTTGGTTTCAATACAAATTGTTTTGGTAATATTTCAAAGTTAATATCTTTAAATTTTTCCCATACTCCTAATGTAGGAATTATATATTGTTCTCCAATAACGCTAGCTACATATTTTTTTGCTTCGTATTTATCCACCATTTTTGTATAACCGTTTTTTCTATCATTCAATTTTAACCACTGCAATTTTTCATTATAAGTTTGTGGTTTTTCTAAATCCAACTTTTTTTTCATTATAAGTCTATATTTTATTTTTAAATACTGTTCATCACTCATCCAATTAAAGAAATTCTTATTCATTAGATATATTATAATATTTGAAGGATTTTTTATATATTTAATCATTTTATTCATTTATTTTTCCTTCCTTTTTTCACTGCAATTAATCCTAAAAGTATATATATATATGTAGCCTTACTATAATAAGATACCATACCATATTCTAAAATTGCATCTAGTATTGTTATAATTAAAGCTATATTTATATACATATTTTTACTTTTTAATAGTTTTATGGATTTAATAATAATATAAACATACACAGAATAATATAAGCTAAATCCTATTACTCCTGTTGTTGCTAACAATTCAACATAATTATTATGTAAATAAGTAAAATAGCCTGTTAATGGTTCTGTTATATATCCAGAATTTCCTATTCCAATTCCCAAAATTGGAGTTTCACAAAATTGTTTAATTCCTATTTTTATAAATTTTTCTCTTAATCTTGTAGAATGATCAACTTTTCCATCCCCCGTAATACTGTTTATAGACATTTGAAATCTTTCAAATACTGTTGAAAAAATCGGCATTTTAGCAATACATACAAATAAAAAACATACAATAAAAAAAAGTATTATTTTTTTTGAAATATGTACTATATTTATTTTTTCTTCCCTCTTTAGCAAAAATAGTAGCAAAACTCCCACCGCTATTAACACTATTACTTTTCTACTTCCTGTACCTAATGATACAATTAGCGGAATTATTGATAATAAAAAATAATATTTTTTATTTTTATATAATCCATAAAATATTGCAATAATTACTGAAATCGAAGTCTGTAAGCCTATAGCATTAACATTGTTTATTTCAGCTCCAATTCGTTCCCCATTAATGAGTTTATAAAAATATTCAGCAATTCCATAATACATGATAACATAAATAGAAAAAAAGATTCCCGCATACATTATTATTTTTAGCAATATTTCTTCTGCATTCTTAATATTTAAAAAAAAGTTATATGTTATCAATAAAAATATAGATAAGACAAATAGTGTTTTGGCTCTATCAATTGCCAATTGTGCATTTATTGCCCAAAAATTTGATAAAAAACTATAAAATGTAAATACAAAAAAAATGATTATAGGAGCACAATATTTTATCTTATTCATCTTTATAATTTCTAAACATTCTAGTCCACAAAAAAATAATAGTACAATTTCTGAGTATTTTATTTTTTCTGGATTTTCGCCAAACATATAATACATTAGTAAATATATAAAAAACGCAACAATTTTTATATTTTTACCAATTATGTCTATATTTATTTTTTTCATTACTTTCCTCTCTTGTATTTAATATCATACATTAATTAAAGTATATTTTAAAAAACCATTTTTATAAATTGATTAGACACATCCTCTATATCATATCCTTTTTCTTTGAATTTATCTGATGTATCTTTTCTTTCATACTGACAATTATTAAGAACCTTACTTTTCCATTCCTCTATCCCATTATTTAAACTTGTATAACTAACCAAACCCGTAATATCAGCTTCTCTTGTTATAGTATCTGATATTATACATTTTAGTCCAGTAGCCTGCGCTTCTATTACTGTATTTGGCATTCCTTCATATAAAGACGGAAATACAAATATGTCCATAGCCATTAATAACTGCGGTATATCCTTCCTTACTCCCAAAAAAATAACACTATCATCTAATTTTAATTCTTCAACTTGCTTTCTAACTTTTTCTTTGAGACTTCCATTTCCAACTAGTAACAATATAGCATTCTCATTATTTTTCTTTATTTCCTTAAATATTTCTATTAAAAACTTATGGTTTTTCTGCTCATCAAATCTTCCAATATGTCCAATTACTAATTTATCTTCTATTTTCAAATTTTTTCTCACTTTTTCTCTTATTTCACAATTAAAAATAAAATCTCTATATGGTATTGCATTATGTAATATTTTAACTTTTCCGTTTTTTAATTGTTTCTTACCAAATGTATAACATGCTGCTTCTGATGATGGAGCCAATTTCACATTTGGAACTATTTTGGGCAAAAACTTAAACATTTTATGTAATACTTTGTTTAATTTTTTTCCTGCTGTTCCAGCATTGCTAGAGCGCATAATAAGTTTATCTGCACCTCCTAATTTTGCTGCAATCAAATCCAGTACAGATAAAGAATGTTCATTAACTCTAATTACATATTTATATTTCTTTTCTTTCACTATACTTTTTATTGCTAAAAACGATTTTATAAAATTCTCTGATTTTGCTGGAACATAATATATTCTCCCACCTAACCTTTTTATTTCATTATCATAAAACCCTTCCTCCTTAGTTGACACAATAAAGTCCATTTGATATTTTTCTTTATCTATTACTCTATAAATCTTCATTAAAAAGGTCTCTGCCCCTCCGCGCATTCATATTTGCAGTTATACATAATAATCTTTTCATTATAATAGCTCCCTCTATAATTGAATTGTCTTGTTCTCTTTAAAAACTCCTGTTAATATAAGAATTTACATTTCAGTTAATCAGCCTTTTCAGCTTTTTACCCTTCTCTTCTATATTTTCCAACTCATAATTTTGAATATAAAAGCATTTTGCAATGCCTTCAAAATATCCTTTCCTATTTTTATATCTCCACTCATTTTGCAATTTATTTTGTATCGTAAAAATATCTGCACAAAAAATTAATCTTTTCTAACCTCTATCGTTTTAACCATTTTTCAACTCCCTAATTAGTATCTTTATTGCATTTTCTCCTTTAAATTTATAAGCTTCTTTCAAACACTCTACTTTCATTTTATAGATGCTTGGTATTTCTACCATTCTTTTTAATTTTTTATTAAAATCTAATAAATCATCAAATTCATATATCAAGCCATCTTTCTCATTACTTACTACTTCATCTACATTATACCACCTTGAAGTTATTATTGGTACTCCTGACGCCAAGGCATCAATAACAGTTCCAGGTATTCCTTCTGAATCAAATTTTGTAGGAAATAATAATAAATAATAGTCTTTTAATACATTTACCGACTTTTCCGGATCAACACAACCTTTATAACTTATATAATCTGGTGTTTCATTAATAATTGTAGTAAATTTTTTTTTATAGTTTTCTTCTACTGGTCCATATATATCCAATTTATATATTGTATCATTGAATTCTTGATTTATATTTTTTACTACCTGTATTGCATCTTCAATTCCCTTTTCATACATTACTCTAGAAAATGTACATAATCTATATGGTTTGCTGTATTCGTGTTCCAATTCATTCTCTTTTAGTATTTTAATATTTTTAAAATTAACTAATATTTCTACATTTTTTATATTTATTTTTTCCAATTGTTCTTTCATTTTATTTGTTTCAACAAAAATTTTATCAAGTTCTTTTAACTTATTCAACAGATACGTTTTATCTTTGATTAAATGTGGTAGCCACCCACCTATTACAATATAAAATATTTTTCTTTTATAAAATTTATTTATAAATACAAATAAAGGAATAAATATTTTTACTCCATTTTGTGCAGGCATGATAATTACATTTTCAGACTTTTTTATTCCAGCAAAACATCGAAAAAGAAATTTCAATGGGCGCTTTTTCCAATTATATGTATCTATTTTTTTTATTCTATCTTTCCCATAATATTCATATAACGCATTATATATATTTTTAGTCTTTACAGTTTGTCCATCAAAAAAATTGTTGTTTCCGCCAAAGTGTCCTACTATAGAGATTAAATATTCTTCTTTTTTTTCTTGAATAAATCTAAATTTTTTATAAAATCCAAACACCATATTTCTGCACGTATTAAATATACTACTTACTACATTTTGATGTTCTGCTTCTCTATACAATTTATAATGCCATTTTATTAATTTCCAATAGCTGTGGTTACTTATGCTTCCACTTCTTTTTCTATACATTGCCAGTTCTTCATCTAATAAATAGCAATCCGCTTTTTTACATATTTTTAACCACATTGCATAATCATTGTTTTTCCTTATATCTTCAATTTGAATCAAACCAATTTTTTCAGCATTGTACATTACAGTTAAACAACCTGGCCAGCAATAATTATACATGCCTGTTTTTGTAATTTTTTTTGGTCCTGTTATCTTAATACCTTTTTCATTGCCTTCTTCATCTATTTCAGTATAATTTGTATAACTAAAATCATAGTGATTCTCTTCCATGAACCTTATTTGCTTTTCAAGTTTTTCCTTCTTCCATAAATCATCACTATCTAAAAAGGCAATCCATTTTCCTTTAGCTTCTTTAATAGCTTTATTTCTACTAATGGCTGCTCCACTATTAGTACTATTTTTTAAGAATTTTATTCTATTATCCTTAATAGCATTTACGATTTCTTCTGTATCATCTGTAGAACAATCATCCACAATTATTAGTTCCCAATTATTGTAGGTTTGATTCAATACTGAATTTATGGTTTCTTTTATAAATTTTCCAGTATTATATGAAGGCATTATAATTGATACTAAATCTTCTTTCATTTCTTCCTCTTAATGAATTTTCAATTTTTCTTTATATTCTTTTTCTGTTATTTTATTTGTTCTTAACAAATAATCACACAAATCTTCTGCTGTGTCCATACCATCTGTATTTATATCATCTCTTTTTAAAACTTTCAATACAGTTTTAAAAATTATTTTCACATCTCCTACAAAAGTTATATTTTTTATGTACTGCAAATCATATTCTAATTTTTCTTCCCAATTTATGTTGTTTCTTCCATTAATTTGAGCAAGTCCTGTTAATCCCTGTCTAACAGTATGTCTTTTTCTCTGTTCGTCTGTCATAAACAACATATCTCTTATTAGCAATGGTCTTGGCCCTACTATGCTCATGTCTCCTTTTAGTATGTTCACAAGCTCTGGTAATTCATCTAAACTTGTGCTTCTTAGCACTTTACCGAACTTCGTTAGTCTTTCTGAGTCTGGAAGTAAGTTTCCATTTTCGTCTTTTTTATCTGTCATTGTTCTAAATTTGTATAGTGTAAATATTTTTTCGTCTTTTCCAGGACGTTGTTGTTTGAATATTATTGGGCTTCCTAGTTTTATTCTAACCAGTATTGCTACTACTAGCAACACTGGAGATAAAACTATTAGTGCTATTAAGCTTAATATAAAATCTAATATTCTCTTTATATATTTTGCGTACATAACATTTCCTTTTCTATTATTTCCATAAGTCTATTATGGTTTTAATAACTCTGTTTTGTTCTTCTTCTGTCATTTTTGTATCAGATGGCAAGCATACTCCTCTTGTAAATAAGTCTTCTGATACTGCCTTGTCTGCAACTTTTATGAAGTCACATTTTGCAAATACTGGTTGCATGTGCATTGGTTTCCATACTGGTCTTGTTTCTATGTTTTCTTTTTCTAATGCTTCCATTATGTCTAGTGGTTTTACTTTTGAATTTGCTTTTAATGTTATTACAGATAACCAGTGGTTTGGTACTGCATCTACTGGTACTGGTTGCATTTCTATATCTGGTATTTGTTTGAATGCTTCTTTGTATCTGTTGTATATGTCTGTTTTTTGTTTTATTCTTAAATCTATAACTTTTAATTGTCCTCTTCCAATTCCAGCTACTATATTACTCATTCTGTAGTTATAGCCTATTTCTTTATGCTCGTAATGGCGTGCTTTTTCTCTTGCTTGTGTTGACCAAAATCTTACTTTTGCAATTTTTTCTTCGTCTTCTGAAACTAACATTCCGCCACCACTTGTTGTTATTATTTTATTTCCGTTGAATGAATAAATTCCGTATTTTCCAAATGTTCCTGTTTCTTTTCCTTTATATGTTGAGCCTAAGCTTTCTGCTGCATCTTCTACTAGTGGTACTCCATGTTTATCGCAAATTGCTTTTATTTCTTCTATTTTTGCTGGTGTTCCATATAAATGAACTACTATTACAGCCTTGGGATGTGGATATTTTTCAAATGCTTTTTCTAATGCTTTAGGATCCATGTTCCATGTTTCTGGTTCACTGTCTATGAATACTGGTGTTGCATTTTGATATGTTATTGGGTTTGCTGTTGCAGAGAATGTTAAGCTTGAGCAAAATACTATGTCTCCTTCTTTTACGTCTAGTGCTTTAAAAGCCATATGTATTGCTGCTGTTCCTGCTGATAATGCAGCTGCATATTTTGTTCCAACATAGCTTGCAAGTTCTTCTTCAAACTTGTTTACATTTTCTCCAAGTGGAGCAATCCAGTTTGTATCAAATGCCTCTTTTACGTATTCTTGTTCATATCCTTCATCAGACATATGTGGTGAAGCTAAATAAATTTTCTTATTCATAACAAATTCCTTCTTTCATCCATAATTCTAAGCTTCTTTTGGCATTAACTCATGTTCTTGCATTTGTCTTGCTTCTATTTTTTCAAGCTCTTGTTTGTAGTTTATTATTTTTTTATTTTTTTCTTCTGCCTCAACAAATGTTGGTACCGCCTTTTTTACTACCTTCTTGATTTCTTCCATTGTATGGTTTTCTGTTTGTACAAATTCTCTTAACATTTCAACTCTTTTATTTACTTCTTCGGCTGGAATATCAAGTGGTTCTGCAACAAATATTTTGTTGTGTTTTGTGTGTTCCAAGCCTTCTTCAGACATTAGCAATTCTTCGTATAGTTTTTCACCTGGACGAAGTCCTGTTATTTCTATTGGAATGTCTATATCTGGTTGAAGTCCTGACAATTTTATTAAGCTTACTGCTAAATCATATATTTTTACAGGCTCTCCCATGTCTAGTACAAACACTTCTCCACCTTTTGCATAAGTCATGGCTTGCAATACAAGTCCAACCGCTTCTGGTATTGTCATAAAAAATCTTGTTATGTCTTTGTGTGTAACTGTAACTGGTCCACCTTCTTTTATTTGTTTCTTAAATAATGGAACAACTGAGCCATTGCTTCCTAAAACGTTTCCAAATCTAACTGCTGCGTATTCTGTTTTGCTAGTTTTATTTTTTGCTTGAATTACCATTTCACACATTCTCTTACTTGCACCCATTATATTTGTAGGGTTTACAGCCTTATCTGTTGATATTAAGATAAATCTCTTTGTTCCAAATTTATCTGCACAATCTGCAACATTTTGTGTTCCTAAAACATTATTTTTTATTGCTTCTAATGGGCTAACTTCCATTAATGGAACGTGTTTATGTGCTGCTGCATGGAATACTAAATATGGTCTATATTTTGAGAAAACATCTTCTAGTTTTTTCTTATCTCTTACACTTCCAATTATTCCTTTTATACTTAAGTTTGGATATTTTGCTCTCAATTCTAATTCAATATTATACAAATTGTTCTCATAAATATCAAATATTATAAGTAATTCCGGGTTAAAAGATGCAATCTGTCTGCATAACTCAGACCCTATTGAACCTCCTCCACCAGTTACTAGTATAGCATGTCCTTTTATTAAACTTTCTATATTATTGTTGTCAAGCTTAATTGGATCTCTTCCTAGTAAATCTTCTATCTCAACATCTTTTAAACTGTCTAATACATTTTTATTCTTAATAATATCTTCTGTAGATGGAAGTATTCTAATTTTTGCGTTTGTCTCTTGGCAAATATGCAATAACTCTTTTTTATTCTCTGGTGAAATATTTGTAATTGAGAAAAATATTTCTTGAACATTATATTTTTTGCATACTTCTTGAATTTTATCCCTATTTCCTAAGATTTTAACACCAGAAATTGAGCAATTCCATTTTGCCGGATTATCATCAATTAGTCCAACTATATAATATGTATTTTTTAAACCTTCTCTAATAGCTTTAATAATATCTCTTGAAGATCTGCCAGCACCTATTATAAGTAATCTTTTTGCAATTACTGGTTCATCATTCTTTTTTTCTGCTGGCAAAGTTTCATTTAGCAACATTCTTATAACAACTCTACAAGAAACAGTTCCAACGGCTATTAGTACACACGACAAAATGCACTCTTTTGTTGTAAATGTATCTATTTTAAATATATTTTTTATTATGTAGGTGGTTATGCAAGAAATTGCACATACGAATATATAAATTAAATAATCTCTTCCATTTTCGTATCTTGTAATGCTTCTGTATAAATTAAATATTCTAAAAAAGATTTGGTATATTACAATAGATAAAGCAATAGTAATTCCAATTTGTTTCCATTCTTCTGCTTTAAAATAAAATGTGTTTGATAATAAAAATTTAGAGAATATACAAGCTAATGCAATTATTAAAATATCTATAATTGCTAGTATTATCTTGTTTCTCTCGAATCTAATTCTTTTCATGTTTTGAACATCCTTTCATTTTTTATTTTGCCATATTGCTTGTCTTTCCTTTATTTTTGTAATATTTTAAATTTATAATTTTGAATGTTCTTTCATTTTTTGTTACTCATTTGTATGTTTCTTCTTTCTTTCGTCATTTTCTATGTATTTTATTCTTTTTTCGTCTTACAATTTTTATTATATATATAACAGTAATTTTTTTCAAGCCTTTTTTGGTATTTTACAAGATTTAACAAAAAAGATAAGTGAAAAAGTAAAAGCAAGTTTTGAC
>FR880006.1 GCA_000435175.1 Clostridium sp. CAG:245 | reverse complement strand
TCAAAACTTGCTTTTACTTTTTCACTTATCTAACGGACTATTTCCCATTGATTTAATTTTATATCTTTAAAATTGTAAGGATATATGCTAGAATATTAATGGAGATTTTAATTAGTATACTAAAATTGTAATTTAGGAAGGAAATTGTAATGGCTGGAATTACAGAAACAAAAAATAGACTACCAAATGAATTTGTAAATAATTTATATGAAATGTTTACACCAGGAATGGTAGATAATATTTTTAGAGGAATAGCGGAAAAGCGACTAACTACGCTAAGAGTAAATACTCTAAAATATGATATACAAAGTTTAATGAAATATTTTAAAGAAATAAATATTAAATTTGAAAGAGTATTATGGTATAATGATGCTTTGATTATAAAAAATGCGAATGAAAAAGACATTCAAAAGCTTGAAATATATCAAAAAGGATATATTTATTTGCAAAGTTTATCTAGTATGGTGCCACCTTTAGTATTAAATCCTAAAGAGGGAGAAAATGTACTTGATTTAACTGCAGCTCCAGGTAGCAAAACTACCCAAATAGCAAGCTTAATGAACGGAAAAGGTCATATTTTGGCAAATGAATTGGATAAGCTAAGATGTGAAAGACTAAAATACAATGTACAGAGTCAAGGAGCAGAAATTGTAGATGTAATAAATGGAAGAGGAGAAAAAATTGGAGATTTATATCCAGAGCAATTTGATAAAGTTTTACTAGATACACCATGTAGTGGAGAAGGAAGATTTACAATATATAATGTTCAAAGTTATAAAACATGGTCGCCAAAAACTGTTAATGATTTAACAAAAATGCAAAGAAAATTATTCAAGAGTGCATTTAATGCTTTAAAACCAAATGGAACGTTAGTATATTCTACTTGTACATTAAACAAACAAGAAAATGAGGAAATTCTGCAATGGGCACTAGATAATTTTAATGTAAAATTATTACCAATAAATATTGAAATAAAAGAAGCGCTTCATGCTTTTAATGAGGGAATGAGCAAAGATTTGAATAAAGCGATAAGAATATTGCCTTCGAAAAATATGGAGGGATTTTTTGTATCAAAGTTTATTAAAGGAGAATGAGGGTTAAAATCTAGACTATAGAAATTGCTTATTAGATTTTTAAATATAAATAAAAAAGAGAGGAAAGAAATAATATGAAAGACGAAATAATAGATTGCTTAGCTTATAATGGAAAAGTAAGTATAAAATGCATATCATCTAGAGAAATAGTGGAAAAAGCGAGAAAATTGCATGATTTAAGCCCAACAGCATCGGCTGCATTAGGAAGACTGCTTACAATAACTAGTATAATGGGTTATGAATTAAAAACAGAAGAAGCAAGCATAACTAATCAAATAAAAGGAAATGGACCAATAGGAATATTAACCGCAGTTGCAGACAGTAATGGAAATGTGAAAGGATATGTTGGCAATAGCAAGCTTGACTTACCACTAAGAGAAACAGATGGAAAATTAGATGTAGGTGGAGCCGTTGGAAAACAAGGAATGCTTTATATTATTAAAGACCTTGGAATTGGAAAGCCATATGTTGGAATGACTCCAATTGTTAGTGGTGAGATTGCTGAAGATTTTACAAATTATTTTGCAACTTCAGAACAAACTCCTACTGTAATTGCTTTAGGGGTATTAGTAGATAAGAATGGAATAAAATCAGCAGGAGGATATAAACTTTCTCTAATGCCAGATGCTGGTGAGGAAGAGATATCTAAAATAGAAGAACAAATAAAAAACATAGAACCTGTAAGCAGAATGTTAGATGAGAATAAGACTCTAGAAGAGATTGCAAAAATAGTTACGGGTGATGAAAACCTAAAAGTGTTAGAAAGAACAGAACCTAAATTTGAATGTAATTGCTCAAGAGAAAAATGTGAAAAAGGATTAATTGCAATAGGTAAAAAAGAGCTTGAAGACATTATTAAGGAAGAAGAGAAGATACAAATAGAGTGCAATTTCTGCAATTCGAAATATGTATTTACAAGAGAAGAGTTGCAAGAGATTGTTGCAAAAATGTAAGGTTAAGTTTCTTAAATCGAAGAAAGAATGCGATTAAAAATGAAAAAATTATTAATAGATAGTAGAGTTAGAAAAGTAGAATATGAATATTTAAGTAGATATTTTGATGTGATAAAAATTCCATTATCTGACGATGTATATGAAGAAATTTCGGGACACAGTGATATTTTTTATTGTAAATTACAGAACAAAATAATATGTGCACCAAATGCCCCAATAATAGAAAAAGAATTTTTTGTTGGTAAAAACTTAGTTGGAAGAACATATCCATATGATGTTTCATATAATGCTTGTCAAATTGGAGATTTTATAATTGGAAGCAAATATACAGATTCAATGATAAGTACTAACATAACTGTGAAACAAGGATATACAAAATGTTCAATATGTGTAACAAGCAAAAATTCGTGTATTACATCAGATAGAGGAATAGATAAAATATTGAAAGAAAATGGAATAAATTCTGCTTTTATAGAAGAAAATAATATAAAATTATTAAAAAAAGATGGAAAATATTCAAATATGAAAGGATTTATTGGTGGAGCAAGTTTGGTATTTGACAATAAATTTATCTTATTTGGAGACATAGAAAATTTAGAAGGCAAAGAAAAAATAATCGAACATTTGAAAAAATATGAGTTGGAATTAGTAGATTTTAAAGGATTAGAAGTAAATGACTATGGTGGTGCAATTATTTATTAATATTTTAAGAATATTCAAAAAATTAGTTGAAAAATATGGGATTTAGTATTAAAATATTTACGATGAAATTCTATAACAAAAGGAAAGGAAGAATTTTATATGAATAAGAAAATTTTTGTATCAATTATTATTGCACTAATTATGATTGTAACACTTGCAACAAGCGTGTTAGCTGCAAATGAAGATGTAACACTTGTGAAAGTAAAAGATAATGTATGTACAATTAAATTAGGCGAAGATGGAGAGGTTATAAAACAACTTATCTCTGTAGATAATGAAAAGAAAGAAGTAACATTGCAAATTGATGTAAAAAACTTAAAAAGCAAGGAAGAAGAAACTAAACCAACTGAAATGTTTTTGGTTGTAGATGATTCTAAGAGTATGTCAGATAATACTTTAACTAGTGGAAAAACAAGAAAAGAAGCGGTTTTTACAGCTGCAAAAACTTTGGCAGAACAAATATTAAAAGAACAACCTAGCACAAAAATAGGTGTTGTAAGTTTTTCTTCAAACTCTGAAATATCAAAAGAAGGAACATTAGAAGATGCAAAGCTTATAATTGAACCAAGTAATAAAATAGATGAAATTACATCAGCAATAGATAACATTCAAACTACTGGTGGCAGAACAAATATTGATGCCGGTTTACAAACAGCCAAGGCTCATTTTAGCACAGAAACAACATTAAACAAGTATTTGATATTATTAACAGATGGAGTTCCAAATAACTCAGTTGGAACATCATTAACATATTCAGGAAATACTGCAAAAAATACAAAAGCAACATTAAAATCTATTCAAGATAGTGGAATAAACATAATAACTGTTATGACTGGTGTAAATTCAACATATCAACCAGATCCAGATGGAACTTCATCTGCAGAAGCGGCTGGAAAAACATATAAAGATTTAGCCGAAGAAATATTTGGAACTCAAGAAAGCCCAACATATGGCAAATTCTACTATGTATTGGATGAATCTGTTGAAAACACAATAACAAAGGACGTTTACCAAGACGTAAGTGTTGTAATTGAGAATGAAATAAAAGATATTACTGTGGTAGATTATTTTCCACTAAATATAGTAGAAAATTACGATTTTGAAATATTTGAAGAAGCAAATATTGGAACTGTAACACCAACTGTTGATACGAAAAATAACAGTATTACATGGAAAATAACTACATTAAAGGCAGGAGAGACAGCATCTTTTAAATACAAATTAAAATTAAAAGAAAAATTTAATGAAAAAATAATAAATGTTGAAACCCCAACAAATCAAAAAGTTGATGTGGAATATACAGGAACAGATGGTACAAATAAGAAGGCAACATCAGATGTAACACCATCAATAATGCTAAAAAAAGATGTTACTCCAGAACCAAAACCAGAAGAACCTAAGGACAATTCTATTGCTCCAAATCCAATACCACAAACAGGAGATAACCTTGCATTTGTTGTACTTGGAATGGTAGTTTTAGCAGTTGGAATAGTAATATATATAAAGAAACGTTAATTAGTATACAAAGAGTTTAAAGAATCTAATTCATATTTTTAAAACAAGACTGGAAATGTGCATTGAGTGGTCTGAAAGAGCCTCGACAAAACATGACGTATCGAGGCTTTATAAAATATGAATTAGTTTTTTATACAGAAAATTTACCGAAAATTTCAATTTTATAGAGAACTATAAAGGGTAAAGTAAAGACTGAAAATTTTCATATTTGCTCTAAGGTTACTAAATTTTTATTCTGAAAGTTCGTACTCGATGTTTAATAACCTATTATATTTTGCAATTCTATCTGTTCTGCATGGAGCCCCAGACTTTATTTGCCCTATATTTGTTGCAACTGCAATATCAGCAATTGTAGTATCTTCGGTTTCACCTGACCTGTGAGAAATAATTGCCTTATAGCCATTTGATTTTGCAAGTTCGATTGCATCAAGTGCCTCTGATAGAGTTCCTATTTGATTTGGCTTTATCAAAATGCAGTTGGCTATTCCTAAGTCGATGCCCTTCTTTAGCCTTGAAACATTAGTTACAAATAAATCATCTCCTACTAATTGAACCTTATTACCAAGTTTTTCGGTTAAAATTTTCCAACCATCCCAATCTTCTTCTGCAAGTCCATCTTCGATTGAAACTATTGGATAATTATTTGTAAGGTTATCTAAATAATCTATTATTTCATCTTTGGTTTTAAATTCGCCAGTTTTCCAGAATAGGTATCCATCTTTGCCTTGTTTTTTTGCTTCATCAAACATTTCGGTTGCCGCAACGTCTAAAGCTATTCCAATGTCTTGTTTTACTTTATAATTTGATTTCTCAATTGCTTTTACAATTAAGTCCAAAGCTTCTTCATGAGACTGCAAGTTAGGAGCAAAACCTCCTTCGTCGCCGACAGCTGTTGATAAATTTTTAGATTTTAATAATTTTTTTAAATTATGATAAACGGTGACGCCCATTTCAAGCTTTTCAGCAAAAGTTTTTCCACCAGATGGAACAATCATAAATTCTTGAATACTCAAATTATTATCTGAATGTTTTCCACCATTTAAAATATTCATCATAGGAGTAGGAAGAACATGAGCATTTACACCACCTATATACGAATAAAGAGGAGTACCAAGAGAATTACTGGCAGCTCTACAACAAGCTAAAGAAACTCCTAAAATTGCGTTTGCACCAAGGTTAGCCTTATTTGGTGTTTTGTCTAAGTCAATCAAGAAATTATCAATCTTTCGTTGATCATAAACATTCATTCCAAGCATTTTTTTAGCAATTTTTGAATTGACATTTTCGACTGCATCTAGAACTCCTTTACCTGAATATCTGTTTTCGTCTTGGTCGCGAAGCTCAACCGCCTCAAAACTTCCAGTTGATGCACCAGAAGGAACTATGGCTAAACCAGAAAAACCGCCTTCTGTTACAACTTCTACTTGAACTGTGGGATTTCCTCTAGAATCTAATACTTCTAAAGCATGAACACTTTGAATTCCTAAATAATCTTTCATTAATCTATACCTCCAATAGTAATAGTATTAACAAGATTTGGAAAAAAATACAAAATTTTAAAAAATGTACTTGACTTTAGAGAACATATGTTTTATAATAAGCACATGAAAAAATACCAGCAACTTAATTGCTGATATATTTGGTTGGGATGGTGTGATTCGAACACACGCATATCGGAGTCAGAGTCCGAGGCCTTACCGCTTGGCGACATCCCAATATGAAAGACTAATATATAATAGCACAAAAAAATATAAAAATCTAGTAAAAATAAAATTTTTTTATGGAATTTTCCAAAAAGGGTGAAACATGAACAGAGAAGCAATTTTAAATAAATATTCAAATGAAGAAGATAGACTATTCGTGGCAAAAATAATAGACAAAATAAATTTTGCAAAGACAAGAAATCAAATAGTAGCAACCGATTTTCTAGATATGTACCAAAAGAAAATTGCCCAAGAAGTAATAAACATAGTAAAAGAACAAAATTATAAATTTTATTATGCTTGTGAAGAAGCAGAAAAAGTCATGCTTATTTTTTATCCAGATAAATATATGGATTTATTCGAAAATGAACGTTTTAATTATTCTCAATTTGTAAAACTAATCAGAATTAAATTACCAAACGAACTAAAAGGAACATATTCGCACAAAGACTATTTAAGTGGAATAATGAAGCTTGGAATAAAACGAGAAAAGTTGGGGGACATTCTTGTTTTTGAAGATGGTGCAGATATAGTTGCAAGCTTTGAAATATGTGAATATGTAGTAAACAATTTACAACAATTAACTAGATTTTCTAAAGCAACAATAATAGAATTAAATATTAAAGAGATAAGAGAACCAAATGTGAAAAAAGAAGAAATTAGAATTGTTGTTGCCTCTTTAAGACTAGATGCAATAGTGGCAGAACTTGCAAAATGTTCAAGAAATGTCGCTAATGAGATAATAGAAAATCAGAGAGTATTTATTAATTATGAAAACGAGTCTAGAAGTTCAAAATTACTAAGCGAGGGGGACGTTATAGTAATAAGAGGCAAAGGAAAGTTTATTGTAAAATTAATAAATGGAGAAACAAGAAAAGGCAAGTTATCAGTGACTATTGAACACTATATATAAAATTTTAATGTAAAGGGTTGAATTTTATAACTCACTTTGATATAGTTATCAAAAAACTGAGGAATATGTTTGAAAAATAATTACGATTTTTGCTACGTTAAATTTCATTTAAAACGCGGTTACATACAACGAGTATGCGCCCTTGCCTTTTAAATTTTATTTTCCTTGCCAAAATTTAATTCTTTTCCAAACGGTGTCTTAAGGTGAGAAAGGATTGGAAATAAAAATGAGATTAGTTGAACCATGGATTAAAGTAGAAAATTTTGATGGTGTAAAAATCATGAAAAGAATTGAAAGAGCATGTAGAACATGTTATCGTTCAGAAGATAAAATAAGTGAAGAAAGCTACAAAAATTTATTAACAAATTGTCTAAATAGAGGACATGAATCTGTATTAGAACATGAAAAAATTACTGTTAGAATATATAGTGATATAGGTACATACAAAGATTTAACAAGACATAGATTTGCAAGCTTTTCTGTTGAATCTACAAGATATTGCAGCTATAACAAAGATAAATATGGAAATGAGATAGCAGTTGTAAATCCAGTGTATATGGAAGATAAGGAAGTTTTTGAAACTTGGAAAAAAGCAATAGAAGATATGGAAAAAGCATACATGAAGATGAAAGAGCTTGGAGCAAGCACAGATATGTGTAGAGAGGTATTGCCACATTCTACAGCTGCAGAATATACGATGACAGCAAACATAAGAGAATGGAAACATATCTTAGAATTAAGAACAACAAATCATGTACATCCAGCAATCAGACAAGTTTTAATTCCATTATTATTGTTGTTTAAAGAACAAATGCCAGAAATTTTTGGAGACATAGAATATGATAAAGAATTTAATCCAAAATATTATGCTAAATTAACAATGGAAGAAGAATTATAATAAAAGAGGAATAAAAAATGTATCAAATACTTGATGGAAAAGAATTGGCTAGAAAAATAAGAGAAGAATTAAAGCTCAAAGTAGATAAACTTAAAGAAAATGGCATTGTGCCGAAGCTGGCTGTTATATTAGTGGGGGATGACAGTGCATCAAAGGTATATGTTAAGAATAAAAGTAAGGCTTGCAAAGATGTTGGAGTAGAATTTGAAGAAATTTTGTTAGACGAAAAGACTCCTATGGAAAGATTACTCGAAATAATAGAAAAATTAAATAATAGAGAAGATATTAATGGAATATTATTGCAAAGTCCAATTCCAAAAGGCTTAAATATACAAGAAGCTTTTGAAAAAATACACTGTAAAAAAGATGTTGATGGGTTTAATCCTGTAAATGTTGGAAAACTTATGATTGGAGAAGATACATTTATATCTTGTACGCCATATGGAATAATTAAAATGTTAGAAGCATATAACATCGAAATAGAAGGAAAACACGCAGTTGTTATAGGGAGAAGCAATATAGTAGGTAAACCATTAGCACAATGTTTGTTACAAAAAAATGCTACTGTAACAATATGTCATTCGAAAACAAAAAATATAGCAGAAATAACAAAAACAGCGGATATATTAATTTCGGCAGTTGGAAAGACAAACATGGTAACTGCAGATATGGTAAAAGATGGAGCAGTTGTCATTGATGTTGGAATGAACAGAAATGAAGCAGGAAAACTTGTTGGAGATGTTGATTTTGAAAATGTAAAACAAAAAGTATCATACATAACACCTGTGCCTGGTGGAGTTGGTCCAATGACGATAGCAATGCTAATGAATAATGTGATAAAAGCAACAGAAGAACAAACAAGAAAATAAGCCATATAATATAAAATAAAGTAAATAGGGAAATAGAGCATAAATTTTGCTCGTATTTTCCTATTATTTTTTTGAAAAAATAAAGTTAGAAAAGGATGTGATTTCTTGTTTCTCAATTAAATAGCAAGTTGAGAAATGTTAATTTATGAAAAAATATGATGTTAAATTGTTAAAATACGAAGATGAACAATACCCAGAATGTTTACGAAATATTCACACACCACCTACAAAACTATATTGCATGGGAAATATTAATTTATTAAATAAAAAAAGAAAAATTGCAATTATTGGTTGTAGAGATTATAGCGAATATGGAAGGTTGATTTCACAAAAATTTGCTTATGAATTAGCTAGAATGGGGTTTGTTATAGTAAGTGGTGCAGCGAGAGGCATAGACTCATTTTCACATAAGGCAACTTTAAATACAAAAACAGGTACAATTGCAGTATTAGGCAACGGATTAAATTATATATATCCGCCAGAAAATAAAGAGCTGGAAGAACAAATTTTAAATAATAATGGATTAATAATTTCAGAATATGATATGGGAACAAAACCAAGTAAATATACTTTTCCAGCAAGAAATAGAATCATAAGTGCTGTTTCTGACGGCGTACTTGTAATAGAAGCAAGAAAAAACAGTGGAAGTCAAATAACAGTAGATTATGCACTTGACCAAGGAAAAAATGTGTATGCGGTGCCGGGAGACATAACAAGAATAAACACGGAAGGAACTAATGAATTAATAAAACAAGGCGCTAAAATCGTAACAAATGCAAATGACATACTGGAAGATTTTAAAAGCATATGATAAAAAATCCGATACTAGAAAATCAAGTACAAAAATGTATAAAATAATTGTAATATGCCCAAAATAATCAAAGAGGTGACTTTATGGAATTTAGAACTGACATGGCTTTAGAAAGAAATGAAATGTACAAGCAACAAAATAAACTTCAGCAAATAGATGGTGTAGAGATAGAAAATGATAGAAGAAATGATGTTGAAATTTCTAGAATTAAAATTTTAAATGAAACAGGAGAAAAAGCTTTAAATAAACCAATTGGAAATTATATTACATTAGATGTAAAAAAAATAAAGCTTGCTGATGAGGAAAGACTTGAAGAAATAGCGAAAATTGTAGCAGATGAACTTAGAGATACAATAGGAGAACATGCAAAAAATACTGATGACATAATGATAGTAGGACTTGGAAATTTATATGTAACTCCCGATGCGCTTGGACCGAAGGTTGTTCCAGAAATTGAGGTAACAAGACATATTTTAGAATATATGCCGAAAGCTATGCCGGAGGATACAAGACCTGTTTCAGCAATATCTCCTGGGGTACTTGGAATAACTGGAATAGAAACAATGGAAATATTAAAAGGAGTGGTAGATAATGTAAAACCAAAACTTTTAATTGTTATAGATGCTTTAGCTTCAAGAAGTATAGATAGAATAAGTAGTAGTATTCAGATTGCAGATACAGGAATTGTTCCGGGAGCAGGGGTAGAAAATAAAAGAAAAGAAATAAGCAAAAAAACGCTTGGAATACCAGTAATAGCCATAGGAATTCCAACTGTTGTAGATTTAGCAACTGTAACAAATGAATGTATAGACATATTTATAGAAAATTTGCAAGAAAAGGCGATGTCGAATGATTATCTGAATAAGTTAAAAGAAAAGGATAATTATGAAGATATTAAAGAAGCACTTGTTCCAAAAGATTATAATATGATTGTAACTCCTAAAGAAATAGATAAGTTGATAGAGAATATGAGTAAGATAATTTCGAAAGCAATAAATATGGCAATGTAGAAATATTTAGCTAATTAATAAATAATCAATTTGAGTTAGAAATAGAAAAGACTAATGCAAATTAAAATTGAACATTAGTCTTTTCAAATTCTTTACCATTTAAATATTCTAAATGCTGAGATGGATGTATAAATTTGAATTTCATTTTATAACTGCATAAATTTTGAGTTTTACATTTGAACTTTTTATTTATATCGTTATGACCATATTTTCCATCACCTATAATTGGGTAGCCAATATAAGCAAGATGTGCGCGTATTTGATGAGTTCTACCTGTATGTAGAATTACTTCTAATATACTTGTGTTTTCTGACTTATTTGAAGATAATACAAAATATTCTGTGCTGATGTTTTGGTAGCCCTTCTTATGGCTACTACAAATATATACCATGGATTTTTTAGTATCTTTAAACAAATAATCATTTAAAATAGCATGCTTTTTTGTTGGTATTCCATAAACCCTACAAAAATAATGTTTTTCTATTTCATGATTTTTGAATTTATCAAAAAGAATTTGCTCTGATTGTTTATTTTTTGCAAATAGGGTGAGTCCTGTGGTGTTTCTATCTAATCTATGGCAAGGATATACTGCAAAACCATATTTAGCAGATAAAATAGTGGTTAGAGAATTATCTCCAGTAACTTCTATTTCAGCAGGTTTATCAACTATCAAAATGTTACCATCTTCATAGATTACCGGAATATTAACAGAACTATACGAGGAATTTTCAAATGTAGTAATGTTAGATTTATTAGCAAATAAAAATTCATCTGCGATAAAAACCTTTACAACATCACCTGTGTGTAATGTTATATTTTCGTTAATTCGTATATCGTTTACTCGAATATCCTTTTTTCGCAAAGCCTTATAAATAGTATTTAAACTGAGTGCTGGAAATTCTCTTTGTAAAATATTATTCAATTTTTTTCCATTATTTTTTTCATTAATATTAATCGTTTTCATAAATTGAATTATATAGCAAATATGGGTGAGTGTCAACACTTTAGAAGATTACATAATTTTTACGTTAATAAAAGGCTAAAAATAGACATTTTCTTGCCTTTGAATAATAATTGTGCTATAATTCTGTTATCAGATTTTGCATTCTGAATTAATCTTTTGCTAAAGATTAATTAGAAATGCTAATTCTAGAAATTAAACGTACTTACAAACAAAGGAGAAAAATTATGAAATTTGAAAATTGTAAAGCTGCATCATCCGAGATTCAAGTTGAAGGCATGCGCTCAGCAACAAGTGTTCGAGACGCGGCAAACAGATTGTCACGGACAAAGTATATGGCTTCTGAGGTTATCGTAAAATATAACGATTTGTTTAATATGCAAATTGGAAATCTTCTTGGAGGCATGAAGGCAACTTTGGACACATTGCCGGAAAGCTATGCAATGCACCAAAAAGTGAACAATGTACCTCTTAATGAATGGATAAAGCAGGAAGTTAATGAGCGAGTTTTCTTTCGCTTTTTACAGGTGTATAAGAATAAAGAGGACTATTTTGAGGCAATGAAAAGACAAAGGGAACTTCTTAGGCACGACATTATGTTAGGAGAGTATGAAGAGGAATTTGCTAACAAGTTGATTGCTAGAATATTTCCCAATGGAATTGATAAGTTTGTTACGAGCTTTGCATGTGCGTACAATACAACATTTCACATGATTGCAAATGAATCCGGAGTACAGACTGCAATTACCGAACCCATGACGCAGGATATTTGGCGCAACTGGGAATATTTTTGGAATCCTGAGGAAAAAGAGTATCGCCTTGATGGTGAATTTGCTCAGTTTTATGATGGAGAAGAAGAATTTTCTCAAGAATTGGATGATGGTAATAGGCTTATTAAAATTAATGAAGGAGTGTATGAAGCACTAAAAAATATAAAAAGGACGTAATATTTCTAAAATTTAGCATGCAAAGGAGCCTCGCGTTGCGGGGCTCTTTTGCTAGAAAAAATATTGAAAATAAGAGTAAAAAAGCTTGCATTTACTCATCAATCATGGTAAAATATAAAAAGTGTGAAAGACACTACTTTTTAATTTACAGGAAATTAAAAAGACCTTACTTACACGAGATGTGTAGGTTATATTATCCGAAAGGTAGGTGAAAATAATGAATAAATACGAGAGCGTAATCATTATTAATCCATCTGTAGACGAAGAGCAAGTAAAGGCTTTAACAATAAAATTTACAGATATGATTAATAAAGACGGAAATGTTGAAAAAGCTGATAATCTTGGTAAAAAGAAATTAGCTTACCCTGTAAAGAAAAATGCAGAAGGATATTATGTAGTATTATACTTTACAGCAAACCCAAGCATAATAGCAGAGTTAGAAAGAAATTACAGAATTACTGATGATGTTATTAAATTCATGACAATCAACGTAAACGAATAATTAGAAAAAATGGAGGTCATTTATGAACAAAGTTATTTTAATGGGAAGACTAACAAGAGATCCAGAAGTTAGATATACCCAAACAAGCAACACTTTGGTAGCATCATTCTCACTTGCAGTAAATAGAAGATTTGTTAGACAAGGTGAAGAAAGACAAGCAGATTTTATAAATTGTGTTGCATGGAATAAAACTGGAGAATTCGTAAGTAAGTATTTTAAAAAAGGTCAACAAGTTGGAGTAATTGGAAGATTACAAACAAGAACTTGGGATGATGACAAAGGACAGAAACATTATATAACAGAAGTTATTGTTGAGGAAACATACTTCGCAGATAGCAGAAGAGATGGAGCTGCTGCAGACATGGACTCAAGCTTTGGAGCAGATGCATCAATTCCAGCTGGTAATGGTTCAGAATTTGAAGTTTCATCTGGTGATGACCTACCATTTTAAGTAGAATAAAAAATAGGGAGGGATATAATAATGGCAGATAGAAGACAAAATAGAAGAAACAATAGCAATAAAGACGAAGATTATAATCCAAAATTCAGAAAAATGAGAAAGAAAGTTTGCCCATTATGCGCAAATAAAGAATTAGTTTTAGATTATAAAAACGCTGATCAATTAAAGAAATTTATAAATGATAAAGGCAAAATATTACCAAGAAGAGCTACTGGAGCTTGTGCAAAACATCAAAGAGATATAACAATAGCTGTAAAAAGAGCAAGACAAATTGCTATATTACCATATACACAAGAATAGTTTTGTAATAATAATGTAATAAAAAAGTAACATAAAAATTATTGACTACATAAAAAAAGAATAGTAAAATTAAAAATGTAGATAATAATATTAAGATAATGAAAAGGAGAAATAATTGATGAAAAATTCTAAAGTAATTATGGAAATTGTTATAATAATCTCATTATTATTCGCTTTATCAACAGTTGTTTTGGCTGACAACACACAAATTATAATTGGTGGAGGATCAACTAATACACAAAATGATACAGCTACAAACGTTCCAAATGTTGTTATGAATACTACAACAAACACAAATGTTAATACAAACACTAATACATCTTATAGAACAAACACAAATACAGAAACATTACCAAAAACAGGTGTAACAGATGGTTATGTTGTTGCTATACTTGTAACAGTATGTGCTATATCAGCTATATATGCTTATAAGAAAATAAGAGATTACAACATGTAATAAAAATTGAAAGAACATATGTCAAAAATGGTGTATGTTGAGTATATCGGAAAGTTTGTGTAAACTTTAG
>FR880005.1 GCA_000435175.1 Clostridium sp. CAG:245 | reverse complement strand
CTCTAGTACTACATTAATAGACATGGGAAACGGCTATTTTGAGGAAGAAACAATAAGTACTCCTGTATATGAGACTTATTATGAAACTGAAGAATACCAAGAGCCCATATATCGTGACGAGCCTGTTTATGCAATGAAATATTATTACGACATTGATAGATACGTTTACGAAAGGTCTGTAAACACAAGTGGGAACGATAAGGAACCTTACTGGGGCGAAGTGAAACTTAATTATGATGAGAGAGTTTCAAAAAGAAATGAAGAGTACAAAATTTCTGGCATATCTGACGAAAAAGAAAAAAGGACTCTTGAAATCAGTGTGAATTTTGAAAAATGGAATGCTCTTGAAAATGGGCAGACTGTTAAAGTAAAAATTTATAAAACTGGTACAGCAACATTAGTGGACTAACAATAAGCCTTATACTAAAGGCTTAAAACAAAATCGACATCGTACTTTTGAACGAAAGTGTGGTGTCAATTTTTTATATATATAAATATTGAAATTGATTATCAATTACGATATAATTGTGGCATAAAATTAAGATATTAAAACTGGAGAAATATATTGAAAGTTATTTTTTTAGACATAGATGGAGTCTTAAATTCAGACGAATATATAGATAGAGCAAAAAATACGCAAGGAATAGAAAGACACATAGATATAGACAAGGTTAAATTATTAAAAAAAGCGATTGACGAAACAGGTGCAAAAACTGTTTTAACTTCCTCATGGAGAAATTCAAACGATATTGGGCCACTAAGGGAGCTATTAGCAAAATATGAAATTTACTTTGATGTGACACCGTTTATTAATTGGGAGAGGGGACTCGAAATAAAACAGTGGCTTTTAGAGCATAATAGAGTAGAAGATTATATCATATTGGACGATGAAATTTACGATTCATTTGATAAAGAAATGCTTAGACATTTAGTAAAGGTATCAGATGCAAATGGACGAGGACTTGGAGAAGGATTAACACAAAAAGATATAGATACAATAATAAAAAGATTTGGAAGAGTAAAGGAAGATTTTGAAAGGTAATTTGTAGGAGGAAAGATAATGGAACATGTTCATTCAATTATATTGATAAAAAGAGGAGATAAATATTTAAATTATTTTGATGAAAGATGGGGAATGTATTTATTTCCAAATATTAAAGGAAATGACATTGAAGAAATAAAGAACAAATATAACACGAATAACGTGAAATATTTGTTTGATAAAGTACATGAAAAATATTCAATACCAAATAAAGAAACAAGGACATATCATCATTATTTTTATGAAGTAGATAAGGAGATAGATGGAGAATATTTTTCTTTAAATGAATTATTGCAAAAAGAAAAAGTAAAAGAAAACAATGGAGACATTATAAAATTTATAGAAGAGTTTTATAACATTAAATAATAAAGGCAGGTAATTAGTTGATAATTACCTATTTTTATGTTATAAATAATTTGATTATATAATGGATTTATAAAAGGAAACAAATAAAATGGAAAAATTAAAAATTGTTAATAATATGAATAATGCAAATGCAATAACACATAATGGTAAATTTCATGTCGATGAAGTGTTTTCCACGGTTTTATTAATGAAGGTTTTTGATAATATAAAAGTAGCGAGAGTTCCTGATGTCCCAGAAAACATGAAGATGGAAGATAAGATAATATATGATATAGGAAAAGGAAAATTTGATCATCATCAAAGCAATGCACTTACGCGAGAAGATAACGTGAAATATTCTTCTTTTGGGTTGCTTTGGAAAGAATACGGAAGGAAATATTTAGAAAAAATACATTGCAAAAATATTGAATTTGCATGGAAAAAATTTGATCAGCTACTTGTAGAAACAATTGACAAAATAGATAATTTCCAAATTGAGTCTGATTGTCTAAAAAATTATTTAATATCAAATATAATAGAAGGATTTAATCCAACATGGAATTCAGAAGATAATCCAGATGAAAGATTTAAAAAAGCGGTTAAATTTGCTGTAATAATATTTGATAATGAAATAAATAATATATTGTCTGAAATTGATGCAGATATATATCTTAGTAGTTTGAAAATTAAAAATTGTGAATATATTGTTCTAGATAAGTATGTTCCTTATAATGATTTTATAATAAAACATGATAGTGAAGAGAAGATTAAATTTGTAATTTATCCATCAAAGAGAAATGGATATGAAGTAAGGACGGTCTTAGGTCGCAAAGAATTTCCTAAAGAATGGACAAACTTGTCGGAAAAAGAATTTTATAATGAATATAAAGTAAACGGTGTACTATATTGCCACTCTAATAGAAAACTATGCATAACAAGTAGCGTAGAATCAGCTATAAAAGTTGTTGAATTGACATAATTTGACAATAGTGATATAATATATTGGTACAAGTTGTTGTATATTTATATTTTGGCACATTGAAAATGGAGGAAATCCCATGATTAGTAAAATATTAGTTATGACTATCGAAGATGGAGAAGTAATGGGTGGATATGGCCAAAACATTGCATCTTTCTATGGCATGGATGAGATGCTAGTTAAAAATTATGGAATTTCAAAAGCATTCCATACAGACTTCGTAGCAGAAGAATTACTAGCCGAAAATGGAATGTCAGTTGAAAACCTATTTAATGAAATAAAAGAATTTGTTAAATAAAAAGAAAAATGAACTCTCAAAAAATGAGGGTTCATTCTGTTTTTAAAATTGTAATAAATTTCGTTAAAATTACCATAATATTTATTAGTATTTTATATGAGGAGAATTCACATTTAAAGCTAATGAATACAGATAAAATTAATGCAATTGAACAGAATTTAAAGAAATACAGCCAGATGAACAATGATGAAATTTTACATGAACTTGATACATTAGAAAATGGACTTAGCTGTATAATAATAGATGAGAAACAAGAAGAATATGGCAAAAATATAATTGATATAAATAACAACAATACCACATTTAAGAGGCTGAAAGAGGCCTTTATAAATCCATTTAATATCGTGCTAATAATAGTTGCAATAGTTACTTTTTTTACAGATGTAGTATTTGCTACAAATAAAGATTATCTAACTTTTACACTGATTATTAGTACGGTTTTTATTTCTGCGATGATATCTTTTTTTCAGCAGACAAATTCGAATAAAGCGGCACAAAAATTAAAAAGGCTTATTACAAATAAAATAGATGTAATAAGAGATGAACTTCCCAATACGGTTGATGTTGAGGATATTGTGCCTGGTGATATTCTAAAACTTTCTTCTGGAGACATGATTCCGGGAGATGTGAGATTTCTAGAAACCAAGGATTTGTTTATTGACCAAGCTTCATTAACAGGAGAATCTAATCCTGTAGAAAAGTTTTCTGCGTTAAGAGAAAAAGACGCAGAATTAACTCATTTATCTAATATTGGATTTACTGGAACAAATATTGTTAGCGGACGTGCAACGGCAGTTGTGCTTGCAATAGGATGTAACACATATTTTGGAAATATGGCAAAGTCTATATATAATACGAGTGAGCAGAATAGCTTCGAAAGAGGAGTAGATAGTGTTAGCAAGCTTTTAATAAAATTTATGGTAATAATGATACCCGTGATATTTGCAATAAACTTTTTCACAAAGGGTAACTGGTGGGAGGCTTTAATTTTTGCAATAACAATCGCGGTAGGGCTTACACCAGAAATGCTGCCAGTAATAATGACTTCTACGCTTGCAAATGGAGCAATAGAGATGTCTAAGAATAAGACCATTGTAAAAAGATTGAGTGCTATACAAACATTCGGAGAGATGAATATTCTTTGTACAGACAAGACTGGAACTCTTACAGAGGACGAGATTGTACTAGAAAGATATATGGACTTAGAAGGAAATGAGAGTCAAAGAGTTTTGAAGCATGCTTTTTTAAACAGCTATTTTCAGACTGGACTAAAAAATTTGATAGATGTAGCAATTATATCGAGAGCCGAAAAAGAAAACATGAATATTTACAAAGAAACATACACACGTGAAGATGAAATTCCATTTGACTTTTCACGCAGAAGAATGAGCGTGGTTTTAAAAGATCAGATGGGAAAGAGGCAACTAATAACAAAAGGTGCAGTAGACGAGATTATGTGTATTTGTTCATATATCGACATAAATGGAGAGGCAGTAGAATTTACAGAAAAATTAAAAAATAAAGCATATGAAACATATGAAAAATACAATAAAGAAGGGCTAAGAATAGTTGCAGTAGCTCAAAAAAATGATATACATGGAGTAGAAACGTTTGGAATAAATGACGAAAAAGACATGGTGTTGATAGGATTTGTAGGATTTCTAGACCCGCCAAAAGAAAGTGCAAAACAAGCAATCGAAGCTCTAAAAAAACATGGTGTAGATACAATTGTTTTAACAGGAGATAGCGAAGGTGTTGCGGTAAACGTTTGCAAAAAGGTAAATATATCAACAGAAGACAGATTAACTGGAAAAGAAATAGAGGAAATGACTGATGAAGAACTAAAAGAAAAATCGGTAAATTGTCATCTATATTCTAAACTTTCACCACTTCAGAAACAAAGAATTGTAAGAATTTATCAAGAACAAGGTAATACAGTAGGTTACATGGGAGACGGAATAAACGATAGCCCACCATTAAAACAGTCAGATGTTGGAATATCGGTAGATACGGCGGTTGATATTGCTAAAGAAACCGCAGACATAATTCTACTAGAAAAAGATTTAAATGTACTTGAAAAGGGAGTTATAATAGGCAGAAAGACATTTACAAATATATTAAAATATATAAAAATGGCTACGAGTGGAAACTTTGGAAACATGCTTTCTATAATAATTGCCAGCTTAGCTCTTCCATTTTTGCCAATGCTTCCAGTGCACATATTAATACAAAATTTACTAAACGACTTTGCACAAATAGGAATGCCGTTTGACAATGTAGATACAGAATATTTGCTAAACCCGAAAAAATGGAATACTAGCGAAATAAAGAAAAACATGTTTATATTTGGAACGATTAGCACTATATTCGATTTGCTGTGCTTCTTAGCATTGTGGTTTATAATGAAATTTAACACAACAGAAAAATCAACATTATTCCAGACTGGTTGGTTTGCATATGGAATAATATCTCAAACAGTAATAATTCATTTAATGAGAACCTCGAAAATACCATTTATCCAGAGCAAACCATCAAAACAACTAATAATTTCAACGATGTCTATAATAGTCTTAACTCTTATTATTTGCTTCACAAACATAGCAATAATTTTCGATTTGCAAAGATTGCCGATAGAATATGGAATAGTTATTGTAATATTGATGGTGCTATATGCAATAGCAATTCAGAATTATAAGAAAATTCAAAATATGAATAAATAAACAAAAAAATTATACATGTTCAAAAAATATGTATAATTTTTTAAATTTTTTATACATATTCGGGTGTTGAAAAAATATACAAGTATGGTATAATGCAAATTAGATGAAGTTAAACTAATAATAGGAGAAGGTATATGAAAAAGGTAATGGTATATTTAATGATTATTATTGTTGTAATTTTAGTATGTGTGTTTGGAATAAATGCTTATGTAAAAATTTCAACAAAAGATCAGATAATTCGAGAAAATGAGTATGATAAATTATCAGATATAGATTGTATTATTGTACTAGGTGCTGGCGTATGGGGAGACAAGCCTAGCCATATGTTGGAAGATAGGCTATTAGAAGGTATCAAATTGTATGAAAATAATGTGTCTAGTAAAATAATAATGAGCGGAGACCATGGCAAGGAAGATTATGACGAAGTAAACATAATGAAAAACTATGCCATTGAAAAAGGAGTGCCTTCGGAGAATATTTTTATGGATCACGCAGGCTTTTCAACATATGAGAGCATATATAGAGCAAAGGAAATATTTAAAGCTAAAAGAATTGTAATAGTCACACAAGAGTATCATTTATACAGAGCATTATACATTGCTAATAAATTAGGCTTAGAAGCTTATGGAGTCGGAGCAGATCCCAGACAATATGTAGGAGCAACATATAGAGAATTAAGAGAAATATTAGCAAGAGATAAAGATTTTATAAAATGTATATTCAAACCAAAGCCAACTTATTTAGGAGAAACAATACCAGTAAGTGGTAATGGCGATATTACAAATGATAAGAAAAAAGATGTGTAACATATGAACATTTAGGCTTTAGAACATACAAAAGAAGTGAAATTCAAGAATTGTACTCGAAATGGGGTGCAATTTTTTTGTACTAGTGGGTCAGATTTATGTAATTCTACGAATTTTATGTTAAAATATACGAAAAATGAAAAAAGGTGTTATAAACATGGAAAAGAAAAATAATTGGTTAAATATTTTAAAAAAGCTACTAATTGCAACGGGAATTGTGGTTATAATTAGTGTAATAGCAACCATAGGAATAGGAAATTATTTTGTTAATTATGCAATATTAAGAACGGGAAATGGTGGAGATAGAGAAGTAAAAAATAAAGAAGTGGTAGAAGTTGCTAGTATAGATAATGAAACTGAAAGAGTTATAGAAGAAAATCGAGAAGAAGAAAAACAATTTGCAAATCAATGGACAAATACTATAAAAAATGAAAAAGTTGAGATTACTGCAAATGATGGAATAACCTTAAAAGGAACCGAATACATAAAAGATGAACAAATTAATGACTGGGTAATTGTTCTACATGGTTATCGTTCAAATCCAGAATCAGTAATTTCAATAGGAAGGCACTTTTCAGAAAATGGCTACAATGTACTAATTCCATATATGAGAGCCACTGGCGAAAGTGAAGGCGAATATATAGGAATGGGATGGTTAGATAAAGATGATTTAAAATGTTGGATAGACTTAATTATAAAACAAAATAATAATTCTAATATTATATTACATGGTTCGTCAATGGGTGCTGCAACAGTACTCATGGCGTCAGGAGATGAACTTTCAAGCAATGTTAAAGCAATAATAGAAGACAGCGGTTATACATCAGTATGGGATATATTTGCATCAGAGGCTAAGGCTAGGTTTAATTTACCAGCTTTTCCAGTATTAAATATGTTTGAAATAGTTGCAAATTTCAGAGCAAAATACGATATTAAAGAAGCATCAGCATTAGAGCAAGTGAAAAAAGCAACTGTTCCAATATTGTTTATTCATGGAGATAATGATGATTTTGTTCCGGAGTATATGTGTGAACAATTATATGAAGCAGTTAATTGCAAGAAAGATAAACTTATAATACATAGTGCAGGACATACTGAATCAAGATATAAAGAGCCAGAAACATATTATAATAAGATATTTGATTTTCTAGATGATGTCAGAATTTAATAAAATAATGCTGATCAACGCCCATACTGGAAAGCAATGTTAGATACAGAGAAAAGAATATAAGATTGAATAATTATTCTAGCTTAAAAAATGGCTGTAGAGAGTTTGTAACTTTCTACAGCTTTAAAAATTAAAATATAAAATTAGAGAAGCTCATGATTAATGTATAGTAATGTAAAGTATGTTTTATTTTAGAGATATTTACAAAAAAGAATTGACATACAAATGAAACTATTGTATAATACGAACATAAGTTCTATAAGAACGAAAATTTGAAGCTTTGTAAGTAGAAGTAAATGTATCTAGAACTTAAATTATAAAGAAAAGGATGGTTCTTATGGAAGAAAGAAAAAATGAAATTATTTTATTTGAAAACCAAGGAGTAAAATTAGAAGTAAACTTAAAAGATGAAACGGTATGGCTGAATAGACAACAAATGGCAACATTATTTAACAGAGATGTAAAAACTATAGGTAAACACATTAATAATGCACTTGCAGAGGAATTGGCAGATATTCCAACTGTCGCAAAATTTGCGACAGTTCAAAAAGAAGGCGAAAGAGAAGTAAAAAGAGAAGTAGAATATTATAACCTAGATATGATTTTAAGTGTTGGATATAGGGTCAAGTCAGATAAGGGAATTTTATTTAGAAAATGGGCAAATAATGTTTTAAAAGATTATATGCTAAGGGGCTATGCTGTAAATCAAAAGAGATTAGAATATTTAGAAAAAACAGTAAAACTAATAGATATTGCAAACCGAATGGATGAAAGATTAGAAGGAAATGATGCAAAAGAAATACTAAGAGTTATAGGAGATTATTCTAAAGCATTAAATTTACTAGATGACTATGACCATAGAACGCTAGAAAAAGTAAAGGGTAATATAGATGAGAGAAAAATAAAGTATGACGATTGTATTCATGTAATAAATCAGCTTAGATTTAATTCAGAAAGTTCAATATTTGCAATAGAAAGAAATAGAGGACTTGAAGCAATTATTGGAAATATTTATCAAAGCTTTGGAGGACAAGATATTTATAAGAGTATTGAAGAAAAAGGAGCAAATTTCTTGTATTTAATCGTAAAGAACCATGTATTTGTCGATGGAAATAAAAGAATTGCTGCAACATTATTTATATATTTTTTAAATTTCTATGGAATTTTATATAAAAACGGAAGACAGACAATTGATAATAATACATTAGCTGCACTTACTTTATTGATAGCAGAATCAAATCCAAAAGAAAAGGAAATTATTATAGATTTAGTAATGAATTTTTTAAAAAATGACTAAATGTGGATTTTTCGAATTATCAGATAAGACACCAGAAGTGGTTGTTACTAAATTTGCAACAACCACTAAACCTCTATATAAAGAATAATAATAAAAGAATTAATATGGCAAGTACTGTAATTCAAAGTAGTCCAATTAGAATAAATAAGAACGAACTTTTTCTAACTTCAACATTAACAATTTTTGTTTTATTTCCAACAGTAACTTCTACAGTAGTAGAGCCTTTACTAATACCAGTAATAACGCCATTGCTATCCACAGTTGCGATTTCAGGATTTTGACTATTAAAAGAAATTTCATCTTCCAACATTTAAAGTATTAATATTTCCAACAATAAGGTTAGTTTCTACATTGTTTATTGTTCCTGTAACAGTTGAATCTTCGGTTTCTCCACCAACATAAAATTTATCAATATTACCACCGTCGACTTTTACATTGGCTTTTTCAACAGTACCTCTGTTTACAGATTGAAATACAGCAATATTTCCGCCAGAGATTTTTGACTGTTGCAATGCTTCCACCTCGCATAGAGAAAACTTTACCACCATTTAGCTCAATGTTTGAACAATCTGACTTCCGTCATTCCAGCTAACAAGCGTCTGATCTTCGGATTCTGAAACTACAATTGAAGTACCGTTTGCATAAATTGCACCTTGATTATTATAGGTTTCATCATATACAGGCATTTATAAAGCATAAGATGAAACAAAGCCTAGTAATAACAGTGAAATTGCAGGTATAAAAATAATAAATAATTTTTTCATTTAATTTTAAATCTTTTCCGAGAATTTTGTAAAATATTCTCTTATATTAATATTTTATGCAATATTTAGTAGACTATAAAAATCCCATATTGTAAATAACTTGTTTTTATGATATAAAAAAGAAGAAACATTGAGTGCTAGTTTTGGAGATGTTATAGACATGAAAATAGAACAACAATTTCTACAGAAAATAAATTTGAAAGGAAACAAAAGAATATGAAAGAGAAAGGTGTATTACTTCCAATATTTTCACTTCCAAGTAAATATGAAATTGGAGATTTTGGACACGAAGCATATGAATTTATAGATATATTAAGTAAAAATAACATAAAATATTGGGAGATCTTGCCTATAAACGAATGTAATAATCATCCATATTCACCTGTAAGCTATTACGCTCTTGAGGAGAATTACATTTCGCTTGATAAACTAGCTGAACAAGGACTAATAAAAGAAGCTGAGACCCGTCCAAATAAAGACAGAGCAATATATGATGACTTTAAGGAAAAATATTATAAAGAGGCTTTTGAAAATTTTAAACCCGACAACAAATTCAAAAAGTTTATTAAAATAGATGAAATAGATAAATATGCAGAGTTTGCACATATAAAAAAAGGTAAAAGTAAAGAATACTATTTATTTTTACAATATATTCTGTATACTCAATGGATGGAATTAAAACAATATGCAAACGAAAAAAATGTTCAAATTATTGGAGACATGCCAGTGTATCCTGTTTTTGATTCTGTTGAAACACGATATTATCCTGAATATTTTGAAATGAAAGATGGCAAATTCACTTTTGAAGCTGGAACACCGCCGGATTATTTTAATCAAAATGGACAAAAGTGGAATAGCCCAGTATATAACGTTGAAAACATCAAGAAAGATAAATACAAATATTTGACAAAGAGGTTCAAATATCAATTAAATTTGTTTGACAAGTTAAGAATAGATTATTTTAGAGGATATGATTCTTTTTTCAAAATTCCAATTGGAAAAACTGGGAGAGATGGTTCATACTCTGATGGTGTAAGTTATGGATTTTTTGATGAACTTTTCAAAGATAAAACAGTAAATCCAGAAAAATTGATAGTTGAAGATTTAGGCGAAATTAGAGAAGAAACCATTGCACTACGTAAAAAATATGGATTTACAAGACAAAAAATATTGCAATTTTCAATCGATTTGGATAACTTATATGATAGAGACAATGAAGAGGAAAATGTTCTTGTTTTCCCAGGAAATCATGACTGCAACACAATCTATGGGTGGTATAAGACATTAAGCGATGATCATAAATGGAAATTGAAAGAATTCTTAAAGAAAAATGAATGCTATGAAATAAACGTAAACATTGGAATTATGCAATATCTATCAAGATGCAAAGCTAAAATGCCAATCATTATGGTTCAAGATATATTAGGATTAGATGAAAATTCAAGAATAAATATTCCGGGCATAGAAAGTGATAAAAATTGGTCTTGGAAACTAATTGATTTTAAAGATTTAGAAGAAAGAATTAAGGATTATTAAAATAATAAGATGATATTAGTATAATGTGCTAAATAGTATGCTTAGAGAGGAGACAATTATATGGATATATGGGAAGATATGTATAATAAAGCCAAGAAAGAATATCATAGAGAAGATGTATCACCTTTTATAGTCGCACATCATGTTGTAGCTGCAGTTGAAAGTGAAGATGGTAAAATTTTTACAGGCTTTTGTATTGAAAGTGCTAGTGGTGTTATGAATTTATGTGCGGAAAGAGTTGCAGCATTAAATATGTATATCAATACAGGAAAAACAAAAATCAAAAGGTTAATAGTTTTCAGGGATAATCCGCCACATAATGGTGGAATGCCATGTGGGGCTTGCAGGGAATTTTTAATGCAATTAGATAAAGCTAATAAGAACATGGAAATATTGACAGATTATGAAACAAGAACAACTATTAAATTATCAGAAGTATTACCTAATTGGTGGGGAAATAAGCGATATGATAATAATTAATTTATGATAATATAAAAATAAGGAGAAAATTAAATGACTGATTTAAAGAAATTACAAAAAGAAATATATCAAAATAAAGTAAATAAGGGATTTAATATAACTGATATAAATAAAGAATTTTGCTTAACATATGGAGAAGTTGCAGAGGCATATGAAGCTTGGAGAAAAAAGAAAGATGATTTGGGCGAAGAATTAGCCGATGTTGCAATCTATTTATTAGGATTATCAGAAATTTTAAATATTGATTTAGAAGATGAAATACTAAAAAAAGTTTATAAAAACTCGAAAAGGGAATATAAAGTTATTGATGGTGTTAATACAAGAACAAAGGAATTTAATGAAGAATCAGAGAAAAACTGAGTGATAGATATTTCTAATATAAGAGAAAATTGGAGTAAGTAAAATGGAGAAAGAAATAATTTTTGTAACACATAATCAAGGAAAAGTTAAATCAGCAGAAAAATATTTTAAAAATATAAAATTAAGTACAATTAATTTTGAATTAGACGAGCCAAGAAGTGATGATATACAAGAAATTGCAAAAGCAAAAGTCTGCCAAGCTTATGAAATGGTAAAAAAGCCATGCATTGCATTAGACACGGACTTTAGAATTGATGAATTAAATGGCTTTCCAAGAGCTTTTGTTAATTTTTCACTAGAAACGATTGGAATAAAAGGAATTTTAAAATTGATGGAAAATAAAAATAATAGAGCATGTGCATTTAATGAATGTTTAGCTTATCATGACGGAAAAAATATACATTATTTCTTTGGAAAACATCCTGGAAATCTATCAAATAAAATCCGAGGTGAAGATAGAAGAGAAAAATGGTCTGATTTATGGTATATTTTCGAGCCTCAGGGTTTTGATAAGACTTTAGCTGAAATGAGTACTGAGGAAAGAGAGAATAGAAAGAAAACAGATGGTTCTTATTCTGCTATGGAAAAATTTGCAGAATGGTATCAAGAAAATAATTAAAAATAGAGAAAAGGGGAAAAGTAAATGAGTTTAGTATTAAAAAATGTATCCAAATCATTTGCTGGTAAAAAGGCTGTAGACAATATTTCCTTTAGTTTAACAAAACCAGGTGTATATGGTTTGCTTGGAACTAATGGAGCAGGGAAGACTACGACAATCAGAATGCTACTTGGAATTATAAAAAAGGATAGCGGAGAAATTACTTGGAAAGGAAAAACTGTAGATAGAAAATCTGTCAAATTTGGATATCTACCAGAAGAAAGAGGTGTATATCCAAAAACAAAAATATTTGACCAACTAATGTATTTTGCAGAATTAAAAGGAATGCAAAAAGAAGAAGCAATTAGTTCAATAAACAAATGGGCTAAAGTGCTAAAGGTGGAAGAATATTTGCAGATGCCAGCCGAAAAATTATCAAAAGGAAATCAACAAAAAATACAATTTATGACTGCAATTATACATGATCCAGAATTAGTGGTATTAGATGAGCCATTTAGTGGACTAGATCCAGTTAATACAGAAATACTAAAAAATATTATTATTAATTTAATAAAGAATGGAAAATACATAATAATGTCAGCACACCAAATGGCGACGATTGAAGAATTTTGTAGTGATATTTTAATATTGAATAAAGGTAAAACTGTATTGCAAGGAAATCTGAAAGAAATAAAAGAAAAATATCCTGCAAATAGAGTAGAAATAGATGTAAAACAAGATATTAAAAAATACATTGAAGAGCTTAATTTAGAAATAGAAACCGAAACAAACAATAACTATATTATAAAAATATCAGATGAAGAAAAAGCACATAAATTATTAAATAAACTTGTTGCAGATGGAATTAATATTGACAAATTTGAAATTAAGAAACCTACACTAAACGATATTTTTATAGAAAAGGTAGGTGAATAATAATGAGAGATATTTTTACAGTAGTGAAATTTACAATGAAAGATATGGTTAAAAGAAAATCGTTCATAATATCAACATTAATCATTTTGACTTTTATAGTAGTTGGTTTTAATGTACCAAATTTAATTAAAAGTTTTAATGGAGATAATTCTGGAGATAAATTATTAATAATAGACAGTAAAAATGTATTTGAAGGAACATTAGAAAACTTAAAACAGATGGATTTAGGCTATGAGTTTGAAATAACAAATGAAGATTTGAAATTTGAAGATGTAAAGAAAAAAATAGAAAATGAAGAAATAAAAGAAGCGATAATTATAAATCAAGAAAATGAAAAAATAAAAGTATTATATATTGTAGAAAACAAAACAACGATGAGCGAAGTGCCAGAAGGATGTATGAATGCTCTAACATCATTATACTCTAATTTAAGAATATCTAAATTAGGATTGACAGAACAACAATTACAATCGATTACTCCAAACTTTGAGTTTGACATAGAACAAACAGAGGAAAAGAGTGCGAGTGGAAATATTTTGGTAATGATGCTAATGTCGATAGTATTATTCTATGCGATATACTTTTGTGCATATCAAGTATCAAGCTCGATAACAACAGAGAAAACTTCAAAAATAATTGAAACACTTGTAACATCTACAAGCCCTAAAACAATAGTGCTTGGAAAGACAATAGGAATTGGTCTAGTTGGCTTAGCCCAGATGATATTAATAGTTGCAACAGCTTTAATAAGTGCTAAAACATTTTTAGAACCAGGAGTGCTAGATTCTGTTTTGGATATGTCTAATGTTACACCATATTTAGGAATAATGACTGCAATTTATTTTATATTAGGCTATTTGGCTTATGCTTTACTATATGCACTAACTGGCTCTACAGTAAGCAAGCCAGAAGATATACAATCTGCTAATTCGCCTGTTGCAATACTAGCAGTAATCGGATTTTATTTATCATATTTCACTATGATGAATCCAACAAGCAAGCTTAATTTATTTGCATCATTATTTCCAATATCATCACCATTTTGTATGCCATTTAGAATTATGATGGGACTTGCAAATTCTACAGATGTAATAATTTCAATCGCAATTTTAGTTGTTACCATAATTATTATTGCCAATGTTGCTATAAAAATATATTCAAATGCAATACTGAACTATGGTACAAAGATGAGCATTAAAGATATTATAAAAATATATAAAGAAAAACAAAGTTAAATATTACTTAGGACTGCTTGAAAAATAGTGGTACTTTTGTGATAATTATAGTGATAAATAGTATTTTTGTTTTAGAAATGATATTAAAAATATGTATATAATATTAATAGAGGTGTTTATTATGCCAGTTATTAGACCAAGTTCTGACTTAAGAAACAATTATAACGAAATTTCTACAATTTGTCATCAAACAAATAGACCAGTATATATTACAAAAAATGGTGCAGGAGATTTAGCTGTTATGAGTATTGAATTATACGAACTTTTAACAGATAAACATATTTTATACAAAGAATTAGAAAAAGGAATAAGCTCATTAGAAAAAGAAGAAAATAGAAAAGTAAAATGTGATGTTGCTTTTGTTCAAGCTGGAGGGACATATACAATGAATTTCAGAGAAAATTGATAGAAGCTATGCAAAATTTAATTTATTAAGAAATAAGTAATCTTGTTTTATATTGTCATGATTACAAAAAGAAAGGTAAAAGGTAATGTTTATGAAAATATTTTTAAAAGTAATTGGCGGTATTTTGGGAATAATAGTAGTTTTAGGAATTGTGTTTTTTGTAGTAGATTATAATAGAGTAAAAAATCAGGAAAAGCCTATTTTCTGTATACAAAATACAGCTGGAATGCTAGCAGATGGAGGTACAATAGAATATTTTGGTTTAGGTTATAAAGTAATAGATTTTCATACAGTGGCAGGATTCGATGATATAAAGATAGGAAATTGGTTTATGAAGTACAATGACTTTAAAGAAGAAATGCAAAAGTATGAAATGAAATACGGAGAAGAATTTCAAGAAAATAATGAAGACAAGGAAAACAATATTAATAATAAAGTAACTACAATAGATATTCAAGAAAATGGTTTAAGTTCTGCAGTACCAGCTAGAAAATACACTTTAAATCAAGAGGAAATATATGTAATTTTTAATATTATAGATAATTTAACTTTTGTAAATGAAACTTGTGATGGGATACCAACTTATATTATTAGTTATAATAGTAATGAAAAAGAAAATTTTATAAGCTATGGAATTGAAGTATTTAATAGTGAATACCATATTACATCAAATGAAAAAGGTGAAGCCATATTGTCTAGTGAACAAACAGAAAAATTAAATGAAATAATAAAAAAACTTAATAATTAGAAATACAAATTTTCATCTTTAGATAGTGTTGTTCCAATTATAGAAAATTTATAGGAAAAATAGGTATATCAGACCATGCAATGAGTGCGAAAGAAAAATTTATGAATAAAATGAGTGAAAATGGGTGGAATGCTAAAAGACTAATAGAAGGCCTTTGGACTTTGGAAAAAGGAAAAATAAATTATGAAGAAACTACTTGAAATATAGTAGTTCTTTTTGTATAATCAGAAGCGAGGGGGAGTTTTATGAAAGAGAATAAAACAGAAAATTTATTATGGATTATATTTACAATTATAGGAGGAATATTTGTTGTAATAGGATTAATCATCGTTGGAAATGTTTTTAATTATGAAAACAAAGAAAGCACTGTAGGAATAATTACGGAAATATCAACATATAGAGGTAATAACGACGATAGAAATTATAGAGTGTATGTTTCATACAATGTTGATGGAAGAACGTATGAATCAGAGTTAAATGGATATTCTTCTAGCTTTTATGAAGGAAAAAAAATCAATATATATTATGATAAAAATAATCCCAATAAAATAGGAATGAAATCATTGGATTTTATATTTTTAATGTTTCCTGGATTTGGATTAATATTTTTGTCGATAGGAGGAACAGGATTATTATTAAAAAACAGAAATAAAAAATTAGAAAAATCTTTAAAAGAAAATGGCGATGTAATATATGCGGATTATGTAGAAACAATCGTAAATAGTTCGTATAGAGTAAATGGAAGACATCCGTACCGAATTATTTGCGAATGGAATAATCCATTAGATAGTAAAAAATATATATTTAAAAGTAAAAATATTTGGATAAATCCGGAAAATACTATAATAGAAAGAAATATAAAACAATTCCCAGTATATATTAATAGAAATGATATAAAAAAATACTTTGTTGATATAGATATTTTTGAAAATAAAGAAGGATAAAAGTAAAAATGATAGAAGCAACAATGAAAGAGAAAGTAAAAGAGTTTATTGTAAAAAATTTTAAATGGATTATATTATTCATTTGCTTGATAGGATTTTTAGCAATAGCAGAAAATGTATTTAATAAAGAAATAATGAACGGGGACATAGTAGGATATAAATTAATATCAACATTTTTAATATCAGACTTTGCAACGCCAATAGCAAAATTTATTACCAATTTTGGAGATGCAATATTTTTAACTGTATTGACTATTATTTTGTTCATACTAATAAAAAATAAAAAAATTGGTTTATCAATATTTTCTAATTTAGTAATAATTACAGCACTAAATCAATTATTAAAAAACATATTACAAAGACCAAGACCAACAGAATATAGAATAATTGAAGAAACAGGATATAGTTTTCCTTCAGGGCATTCTATGATAAGTATGGCTTTCTATGGATATATAATATACTTAATTTATAAATATGTAAAAAACAAATACATAAAATGGATTTCTATAGTATTATTAAGTATTTTAATATGTTCTATTGGAATAAGCAGAATTTATTTAGGTGTACATTATACAAGTGATGTACTAGGAGGATTCTTAATATCAGTATCATATTTAGTTATATATATAAGTGCTGTAATCAAGAGCTTCGTATTATGAAATAATTGCGAACAAAAAATGGGGAGATAAAGAAAACTATGATATTTGTCTTGACTGTTCTATTGGAAATGAGAAGGTAGTAAATATTATTTGTGATTATACAAATGAAAAAAATAAATAAGAAAATAAAAGTAGTTGTGATTTGAAAAATTCAAATTGCAACTATTTTGTTTATTTATTAAAATCATCTCTACAAATTAATGTTTAGAGAATGGATATATATAGTATCTACAATAATAATTATGTTTGGTTTTATTGTTAGAATAATGCAATTACTTTTAAAGATTAAGAAAAATGTGAATTACTATGATTATAAAAATATATTTGTAGCTGGAAATCAGAAAAGAATAGAAGAATATTATGGCAAGGGTGGATTTGATCCAATAGGAAATAAATATGGATATGAATATAAGCTTGAAAGGACAACGTGCTATGATGAAAAGGTAGAGATTATATCTATAAATGAATAGACAAATTATAAGGTGTATTTTTAATTTTATTCTAACATCAAAAAAATATTGACTTTAATTCAATAATGTGATATTTTGCATAGGTAAAAAGTATTAGGAGGTAATAATTATGGAATTAAAAGGATCAAAAACAGAGCAAAATTTAATGACGGCTTTTGCCGGAGAATCACAGGCAAGAAATAAATATACATATTTTGCTAGTAAAGCAAAAAAAGAAGGATATGAACAAATAGCTGCAATTTTCCAAGAAACAGCT
>FR880004.1 GCA_000435175.1 Clostridium sp. CAG:245 | reverse complement strand
ATAACAGTAGGAATTATAAGTGCTGTAATACATTTTGATGTATTAAAAAGTGGACTAATTTATTTACTAATACTTGGAATCATATTGAATTCAAGTGCTTTAATGTTACTGATAATTGCAATTTTTTCAAAGAGGCTGTCAGAAGGATTAATAAAGTTTGCAGTGAAATTACTAAAATTTTTTAGAATTCCTAATGTGGAAAAAAAGCAAGAAAAACTAGAAAAAGAATTAGAATCGTATCAAACAAGTGCAAAATATATAAAAGAGCACAAAATATTAATGTTAAAAACTGTGATAACAACTGTTGTACAAATGATAGCATATTATAGTGTGCCATATTGGATTTACTTAGCATTTGGATTAACAGAATACAACATATTTGAAATATTAACATTGCAAGCAGTGCTATATGCTACAGTGTCCGGAATTCCATCGCCTGGGGCTGTTGGAGTAAGCGAGGGTGGATTTTTAGGAATATTTAAAAATGTATTTCCAGAGACAATAATTAGCAGTGCAATGCTTCTAACAAGAGGAGCAAATTTCTATTTATTTATTATAATAAGTGCGATAATTGTTATGATAAGCACATTTAGAGAGAAAAGAATTGAAAAAAAGCAAATGCAAGAAACGGAAGTTTTAACAGAGAAAAGCGAAAAGTAATGAACATAAGCTTTACATTCACATATAATATAAAAGAGGTGTAAAACTTATGGCGTATTCGGAAAGAGAATTAATTGCAAGAATGATACAATGTGAAGCTGGTGGTGAAGGAGACAATGGAATGAAGGCCGTGGCAAGCGTTATAATGAATAGAGTAAATGTCCCAAACGGCGAATATGCAAGAATTTCGCAGGGGGGAAATATTAGAAACATATTATTTCAACAAGGACAATTTGACTGTGCAAGAGAAACTATACGTGGAAGCTATAACCGTCAAAACATATACAACATGACTCCGACAGATGTGCATTATAACATTGCAGATTGGGCATTATCAGGTAACAGGCTAAATGAGATAGATAACTGTTTGTGGTACTTAAATCCATTTAGACCAACGTGTGGCAGCACTTTCCCAGCAAATGGTTCAGGAAGTTTGCATACAAGGCTAGGCAAACATTGCTTTTACAAGCCAACACCTCTATATAATAACACTTAAAAAGAGGTATTGTTGAAAGATTATGTGGATTCAATTTTTTTCAACTGACAAAAGTACCTTGATGGAGGAATGGTAAATGGAAAATAAAGAAATAGAAAATAGACAGTTGCTAAATCCAAACCAGCAAGATAATTGGCCAGAAACCTTGAAAAATCCAATATATACACCGGCATTTTTACGTGAACAAATAGGAAAATTGATGCGTGTTGAATTTTTAATTGGAACAAATAATTTAGTTGATAGAATTGGTGTACTAGAAGATGTTGGAGCAAGCTATATTTTGCTTCGTTCATTTGAAAATGATAGTTTAGTTTATTGTGACATATATGCAATAAAATTTATCACAATATCAACAACAGGAATATATGCAAATTATCTGCAAATGAGCAAATATAATAGAAATACGTATTATTAATAGTAGAGAAATAATTTATATTTTAATATAAGTTATTTCTTAAAATTTATAAAAGGGGAAATGAATGAAAAAAATTTTATTGGTAGAAGACAATGAGGCTATTCAGAAAGGGCTAAAATATTCATTAGAGCAAGAAAAATTTGTAGTAGAACTTGCAAGTGATGTAAAGACTGCTAAGGACAAGCTTGTCAAAAGTGAGTTTAACCTAATAATATTAGATGTAATGCTTCCAGATGGAAGTGGTTTTGAATTGTGCAGAGATATTAAGAAAAATATGATGACTCCGATATTATTTTTAACAGCAAAAGACGAAGAACAAGATGTTGTAAATGGGTTTGATTTAGGAGCAGACGATTATGTCGTAAAACCTTTTAGACCACGAGAGTTAATATCAAGAATAAATAATATTTTAAGAAGATATGAAAAAGAAGAAAGCAATAAACTACAGGCAGGAAATGTAATAATAGATTTAGATGCATCCAGAGTATATGTAGGACAGGAAGAAATTGTGTTTACAGCGCTCGAATACAAAATTTTAGTACTGTTGTTCTCTAATATGGGAAAGACTGTAACAAGAGAGAATATTTTAGATAAAATCTGGGATGTGGCAGGAAACTTTGTAAACGATAATACGCTTACTGTTTATGTAAAAAGAATAAGAGCAAAACTCGGAGAAAATGATGTAATTAAAACTATTAAAGGAATCGGGTACAGAGTTGAAAAGTAAGCAGGGAGTGAGAATAAATGGAAAAAGTTAAAATTGCAATATGCGGAGCATGTTTAGTAATTGTTGCAATATTGGGATATTGTTATATTTCAGAAAAGCAGAATGAAAAATATGAATATATAGTAAATTTAGCAATATCGAATATAGTTGATACAGTAATAGAAAAATATCCAGATGTAAGAGAAGAAGAAATATTGAATATATTAAGAAACACTAAAAATAACAAAACCAATATATTAAAAAAATATGGTTATTTAGATAATGAAAATTATATAAAAAAATTAGAAGATGAAAAAAATGTAGACAGAAAAATAAACATATTATATATTTCGATATTTGGAATTGTAATTATATTAATTGTAATATATTACAATAATAAAAAAGAAATCAGAATAAGAGAAGTAAATCGATATTTAAATGAAGTAAACAGAGGCAACTACAAGCTAAAAATAGAAGAAAACGGAGAAGATGAAATATCAAGGTTAAGAAATGAATTGTATAAAACTACAATATTATTAAGAGAAACTGCTGAAAATAGTGAAAAAGAAAAAGTGAGCCTAAGTAATTCTTTGGCAGATATATCACACCAAATAAAAACGCCAATTACATCAATGAGAATAATGCTAGATAATATAGAAGACAATCCAAACATGGATAGTAAAACTAGAGAGGAGTTCATAAAAGAGATAAGTAAACAGGTTGACTGGATTTCTTCTTTGGTAGTCTCATTACTGAAACTTGCAAAATTTGATGCAGGAGCTATTGTAATGAAAAATGAAGAAATAAATGTAAGGAACTTAATAGATAAAGCCGTATCAAATTTAGCAATAATATTAGATGTAAAAAATATAAAAATAATTTCTAATATAGACGAAGCGGCTACAATAAATGCTGACTACAATTGGCAATTAGAAGCAATTACAAACATAATAAAAAATGCTGTGGAACATAGTAGTGATAATTCTAACATTTATATAAATGTGGAAAATACGAGTGTGTTTGTAAAAATACAGATTAAAGATGAAGGAGAAGGAATAAGTAAGAAAGACATAAATCATATATTTGAAAGATTTTACAAATCAAAAAATAGTTCTGAAAATAGTATTGGTATTGGACTTTCGCTCGCAAAAACAATAATAGAAAAAGCAAACGGATATATCAAAGTTGAGTCGGAAGAGGGAAAAGGAACAATGTTTGAAATAAAATATTTGAAATAATATTTATAAGTTTATATCAGAAAACTAATTTTAATAAAGCCTATAAATTTGAAATAATGTTAATTCAAATTTATAGGCTAATTATTAATCTATATGTTTAAGAAACAAGGCTAAATTTTCAAGCGTTGCACAACCTAGTTTTATTTCTTCATCAGAATAACCTGAAAGTTTTTTAGAAAGGTTTAGAGTAGAATTAAAATCTTTACCAAATAGAATATAATCAGCAGATAAACCAGTCATATCACAAAGTATCTTCAGTTTATCAACAGACAGGGTGCCTTCACCACGTTCAATCATGCCAAGATATTGTCCAGAAATACCGAGCAAATCTGCCATTTTTTGCTTCGTCATATTCATATTTAAACGTATATTTTTTACTCTTAATCCTATTTCTTTTCTTAACATAATAAAACATCCTTTCTTTCTCTATTTTAATAGATTTTAGTTTGAAAAAATTAAAAATAGATGACAAAAAGCAGATAGAAGATGTGGTAAAACATGACAATATATGATAGAATATGTCGAAAATAAGAAGTAGAAGGTGATGTAGAAATGAAATTGATATTAATTGAAGATGAAAAGAAGGAACAAGATAAATTTAAAAAATTAGCCGAGAAAATGAATGATGTGACATTTGTGAAGATAACAAACTCAACAGAAGAAGGCATTAAATGTCTAAAGGAAAATGATATTGATGGAGTAATCTTAGACTTAGAGCTAAATTCAGGTACTGGAAATGGATTTGAGTTTTTAGAAAAGCTTAAAATTACGAAGCTAAGTAAAATTCCAAAAATTGTTGTAACAACAAATGTATATTCAGATTCAGTATATGATTATTTACATCAAAATAAAGTTGACTTCATTTTCTATAAGAAGCAAGAAAACTATAATGTGGAAAATGTAATAAACACGTTACTATTACTTAACAATTATACAAATACAGCATCTACAGATATAAAAGAAATAGAAGAAGAAAAGGAAAAACAAGAAAAACTAATAGCGGAAAAGGTAAATTACGAATTAGATTTAATAGGTATAGCATCACACTTGCAGGGCAGAAAATATTTATTTGATGCAATAACATATTTGTTATTTGAGGAAGGAGAGAATAGTCAGGTTTCTATAAATCAATACTTGTTATCAAAACATAAAAGACCTACAAGTACTATAAATAGAGCTATGCAAAATGCGATAGTGCGTGCATGGAGAGTAACTGCTATTGAAGATTTAGAGAAACTTTATACAGCACACATAAATTATAATACTGGTGTACCAACACCTGTAGAATTCATTTACTATTATGTAGATAAAATAAAGAAAGAGATCTAAAAAAAAGAGTGAGTTTTTATATAATGTACAAAGTGGAGTTGACACTGAAAAAAAGTGTGTGTTCCAATAAGGACTTTATATTAAAATTACACTCTTTTTTAGATTAAGTTTTATCTATTGGTAAAAAAACTCATAAAATTTAAGAAAAAAGTGAAAATTTTGTGCGAATGAAATTGTATAAAATGTTATAGAATTTCAAAATTTACACATGATGTTCGCCTCTAAAAACCACTCGTATCAAGGCACTCGAGTGGTATCTTTTTATTGTAATAAATAAAAAGATAGGTGGTGAACGCAAGATGACTTGGGATGAAATATGGGAATGGGTTAGATATATAAT